>CAWFNG010000014.1:0-348020 GCA_963817135.1 uncultured Alphaproteobacteria bacterium
TCAAAGTGTCCAGCCCGGACACATGGGTTACGGTTTATTCCGGACACATGGGTAAAACCTTCGCTCCGAACGGATTCTCGAGCGGTTCGAGCCTGCAAGTCTCAATGCTTCTTCAAGGAAAACAAGGTGAAGCCTAGGCCAGGCGATTAAGAACTTCCTTAACCTGTTGCAGAACCTTCGCGGTCTTTTCAGCGTAGTAGCCGCTCACAACTGCATTGATAGCCTGCACCTGCGGGTCAAGCGGATTAAACCCAGCGGCTTTAAGGCGTGCATGCAATTCCGTATCGATTTCTGCTTTCTCAAACATGAAGTACCTCAGGAAAGGAACGCCGAAGTTAGAGACCCCATGCTTTATGCGCTTGCAATTAGGCGATTAATCTAATCGATCGGTGATTTGTTGCAATTTCGCTTTGGCTCTTCGGCTGACCAAATAAATTACGACTATGCTCGCGAGCAAGCCAAATGAGAGAAATGCAATTTTGGATACCCCAAATTCCCGATCGACTGTGAGTGTCTGTCCTATCATGCCGAAATAAACGTACATTGCCGTAAGGGGTACGATTCCGAAGAACGTCGTGATCGTGTAGGGAACAATCCCTATTTTAGTCACGCCAAAGAAATAGTTCTGAAAATTGAACGACACTAACAAATTCAGACGCAGCAGGACTGCTATTTGCCAACTCTGTTCCTCGACAGCCGCATCTATCGCACGCAATACGGGACGGTTTGCAATTAGAAGCTCTACCTTGCCTCGGAGCATATACCGCGACAGAACGAATGCGACCACTGCTGCCGGGGTGGCTGAGATCACGACCAACGGCACCCCCCATGGACCGAACACCAGTCCAGCAGCAACCGACAGCAACTCGGCGGGAGCAAGGAGAAGGACAGAGATTATGACATAAACAATTGCGAACGCGACTATTCCCAGCGCACCGTGCGCGTGTACCCATTGATTGAAAACCAGCAGAAAATCGTTCTTGAAAACAAAATACGAGCCGACAAGACCGGCAGCCAAGAAGGCAGTGAAGCCCAACCACAGGAAACGATTGGATAAGGGCACTGAGATTGGCACGCACCGAAGCCAATGGAAAAACGCGAAAATCTGAGGTTCAGGACGACGGCGCTTATATCGGGTATTGGAATTTGACGGTGCCGATTTCCAGAGTGGCAAGTCCGGAAACTTTTTCAGCCACGAGAATCCAACGAAACTCCAAGGGTGAAGGCCTTCTGTCGCGTTGCTCCAAGGGTCCTCTTCAGTGATCGAGCAATTTTGACTGCTGGGTTCTTTTCCCGAGCAAGGGACTTTAGCTCCCGAACATCATCCCTGGTCCACTTGCGCTTTGTTGAGTTTCTCTTGGCCATGTCGCCCTCCATCTTAAAAAGCAAAACCCCATAGATCAGTCAGGGCTTGCTGGCCGTAGAACGAAATTACGACGAAGTCAAATAATTCCGTACGATTTTGAATCCCTCCAAACGCTCCGACCGGAAGATGCTATCCGAAGTCAATACCGCTGCAGGTCTTGATCTCTCACGGTGATCACGTCGTGACCGGACGCATTGAGAAGCTCCAGCCCGCGGCGTCCGATATTCTCGTCAAGCTTGGGCTTCACACGACGCAATCGATAGAAACCGGAACTACGCGTTCGCCTGCAGCTTCCGCTCCGTACGCGATAGCAGCGAGCACATCCTCGTGGACGGGATGGGGATATTCTGCAAGCAGCTCCACCTCCGTCATGCCATTCGGCAGAAAATCAAGAATGAGCGATACCCAAATCCGGGTACCTTTTATGCAGGGCTTGCCGCCGCAAATTTCAGGGTCGATGGTGATGCGTTCCAGCAGCGGGTTCATAGCGAAATCCTTCACCACTCGTACCACAAGCGAATGGCCATGTCCCCTGCCGCAAAAGCCACAACCAGCCCCATAGAGGTTCGGCTCCATTCGTTTGTGCAAGACGCGAACGATTTCGACGAGGCCATAGGCAATCCAAAAGGACTGTAAAATTCCGGTAGTTTCAGACACTACTGTTGCTCAATCACAATCTCCTCTACCGGCCAAACAGCAAAAATCTCACAGACCATACCGATCACGACCAGGGTCGCGGCTACGATCACGAGAAATCGAATTCTTTCGGGCCTTGCATATTGAGGGATAAGGAAAGGCAAGTACAGGCCGAGGAGAATGCCTATCGCTGTAAGAACCAGCCCGAGAATGAGAACTAATTCCATCGCGGTCCATTAAACGGTGCTGACTAAACCATTGTCAGTTGCGCGTCCTTCTTGATCCGCACCTTGCGCCCATACGTCTTGCGCTTGTGCTTTGCTTGCGCAGTTTTTCCATTGCTGCCGGCTTGCGCAGCGGCAATTTCCTTGAGTTCCCTTTTCCCCGGATACCTGGCGCGTCCCACCAGCAAAACCGGCCCGCCATCGCGCGCCTCACGTACCCGGGCTTGCGCAATTCGCACATAGGCAGGGTTGATGTCGATGCCCACATAGCGGCGGCCCATGCTTTTGGCCACGGCACAGGTTGTGCCTGTCCCGGCGAACGGGTCGAGCACCGTCTCGCCGGGAAAATCACCAACCGCACCGTAGGTATAAAGCCGCAGCAGGCGCGCGGCGAGCTTCTCGGGAAACGGCGCGGGGTGGTCACCTTCGCGCTTGACGTCTTGCGGATACATGAACCAGACCTGCTGCGCGAGGTCCAGCCATTCGCTGCGCGAAAGCGCGTTCGCGTCCTTCACATCCTTCTCGAATTTCGGCGGCTTGCCCGGTTTCACGAAGACGTTGATGAATTCAATGGTGTTGTTCTCGATGATGTTGCCCGGATAAGGGTAGCTTCCGAACATCATTTTCGAGGTTTGCTTCTGCCAGACGAACAGACTGTACCGCTGCAAATCGGTTTCCTGGAGGATGCGGTGCTCCATGTCGAACGCGATGTTCTTGATGTGGCGCGTATGCTGGTTGATCAGCGTTTTGGGAATCGGCAGGATCGGCGCATTGATGCAGAGCTTGCCGTTCGGCCGCAGGACGCGGGCGCACGCGTTCCAGACCGACTGCATGTCGGCAAGATAGGCTTCATAAGACGGCCACGGATTCTTACCCTGGTCGTATTCCACCGCCGTCCAATACGGAGGAGAGGTCACCACCAAATCAATACAGCGATCTGGAAAGCTCGCCAGAACCTCGGCGGCATGACCGGTGAACAGAAGGTTGACGATTTCGCCGGCGCCTCGCATGGACGGCGTTTGGTTACATCGCTTCTGCATTATAGGATCGAGTCGCCCCCATCGCTTCAGGCTACCTGAGTTGCAATCCCCGGATCAACGGAAAGTTGCAGGACGAGAAACCACCGAGAAGACACAAGGACCATCCCAAAGGACCATCCCATGTCAGCCACACCTCGCGCGCCCTCGCATTCCGATTTCAAGGCGGAGAACACGCCGGCCCTCGCCTCGCGTTACCTCGATGTGCCGAACATGCCGTGGGAGAAGACGCGTTTCGCAGGAATTGAGATCAAGGTTCTCTATTCCGATGACAGCGGCATCACCACGGCCTTGTTCAAGCTCGCGCCCGGCGCCGTTGTCCCGCTGCACGAGCATACCGCTCTTGAACAGACATTCGTGCTCGAGGGCAGCCTCGAAGATCACGAGGGCGTCTGCGGCCCTGGCCAATTCGTCTGGCGGCCGGCCGGCAATCGGCACGAGGCGGTCGCTCCCAACGGGGGCGTGATCCTCGGCTTTTTCCTCAAGCCAAATCGCTTCGCCCAGGGCGAGAAGTTTTTCACCGAATAGAAACGTTGGAAGTCGTCGGTTGAGACAGCTGTAGGCTGCCCTACCGCAATCAATCCTACTTCGCCGACGCTGACGTGACCGGGGTCGCTTCCAGCATTTTGTCGAACTCGTCGTTGTCGACCACCTGCGACCACATCGGATAGACGAAGGTGAGCATCTGCTCGGCCATCCCGTCGACAAAACCTACTGTGCCCTCGCGCAAGGCATAGACGTGAAAGCCGAGGTCGTATGCCGACAACACCGTCGCGTAGACGCAGACGTCACTGGTGAATCCCGCCACCGCAACGTTCCTGATGCCCCGGGAGCGGAGGATTTCGCTCAGTCCGGTTCCGCCAAAGCCGCTGACCTGGCTGCGCGGCGGCAAAAACAGATCCCGCTCTCCCGCTGACGATTTCAGCGGCTCGTAGTACGCCGCCTCCTTCGATCCAATCTTCCAGGCGCCGCGGCCGATCTGGCCGCGATGGAAAAGCCCGGGATTCGAAGGATCGAGTTCGCGATAGTCCGCCGTGTAGCCCTCGGTGATGTGGACGATCAGCGCGCCTTTGGCGCGCGCCTTGCCGACCAGATCGACGATGCGATCGAGCATTTTCGTCTTCGCGTAGTGCTCGGCGAACTTGCCGTACCAGGCCCCGTCCGGCGCGACGAAATTGGCCTGAAAATCGACGAGCAGGACGGCCGTCTCCCCGCCTTTGATATTCTTCGCGACCGGCGGCACCGTCTCCGCGCGCGCCGGCACAAGGCTGAGCGCGGCAACTACCGAGGCCACGATCGCACAGCAGGAAATCGGAGCGAGTTGTCTCATTGCATCCTCCCGGGAAAAGAGTGAAGTTTCTTTGGCGTCGGTAAGTCTGCTACCCAGAAGGGGTCTTGCGGCAGCTGCTTGCCGATGATCGTACTCCGAAAGCCAAGTGCGGACCACAGTGCAGGCGGCTGGTGCCGGAACGGCATGCGCAGTAATCTCCCCATCGAAGAGGCAGCCATGACGGCACATGCTCCCCGCTGGATATCCGAATCGGACGTCGTCGCGTTGATGCATCTCCACGATGCGATCGAGGCCCTTACACGCGGGCTCCTCGAAGAGGCCGCGGGCACTTCCCGCAACATGGAGAAGACCGCGGCACACTGGGGTAACAGCAGCAATATGCATGCGATCGGCGCGGTTTTCGAAGGCGCGGACGTCTTCGGAACCAAGACCTGGGGGAACACGCCCGCAGGTTCCACGCCTCTGCTCATCCTGTGGCATGCAACCACGGCGAAGCTTTTGGCAATCATCGAAGCACGCGCGCTCGGCCAGATGCGAACGGCGGCAATGTCGGCAATCGCCACAAAGATGGATGAGTGACGAGCGCGCGGATGACCTCGCCATCATCGGCAGCGGGAAACAGGCACTCACCCAGGTTGCGGCGATAGCGGCGGTCCGGCGCTTGCGGCGCGTGCGCGTTTTCAGCCCGACGCCGGAAAAGCGCAGCGCTTTCGCCGAGCGGCTGCGCAGCACCTTCCCGGGGATTGAAATCAAGGCGGCGAATGACCCCGCGAGCGCAACCGACGGCGCTTCCATCATCACCCTGATTACGCGCGCCCGGGACCCCGTGATCAACGCAGCCATGGTCGCGCAGGGAGCGCATGTGAATGCCGCAGGCGCCATTACCCGGGAGCGCAGAGAGTTTGCTCAGGATTTATTTCCGCGCGCAACGCTCGTTGCCGTCGACACATTGCCGGCAACGCGTGCGCTCAGTGCGGAGTTCATCGACTGGTATGACAGCCAGGGCAAGGGCGATTGGACAAGCGTGCAGCGGATCTCGGATATCGTTGCCGCTCAACGGCCACGGCCCACGCATACCGACCTCTCGCTCTTCAAGCCGATGGGGATGGGCATTTCCGATGTCGCGCTTGGAATTGAAATCATCCGGCGGGCGGAAGCATCCGCAATGGGCCGCACGATCCTCCCTCCGGGGCTCGCTACGCCTCGCATTTCCAGCATTTCGAAACAGGAGACTGCAGCATGACCCAGGCGATTATTCGCGACATCAGCGGCGAGGTCGCTCCCCCCTCCCTCGATCTGTGGGAGCCGGTCATCATCACGGGCGAACAGATTTCTGCCGAGGCGCAACGGCTGGCTTCACTTGCACGCCCGGCAAACGGCCGACGCGAGTCGATGTTCATTCATCCTCGCGCCAGCGCTCCCGGCAATGGCCTCGCCCCCGGCATCCGCGTCGTATTGAGCGTCCTCAAGCCAGGTGAGGAGACGGCGCCGATACGGCATAACTCGACGCAGGTGAATTTCTGCATCCGGGGCTCGGGTAGCGCGAATGTCGGCGACACCAGGGTCCGCTACCGCCAGTACGATGTCTGGAACACGCCTTCGTTCCGCACCTATACGCACCGCAACGATGGCGACGATCTTCAGGTCCGGCTGACCTATTCGAACGCCCCAGTGCTGGAAATGCTCAATATCCACATCGTCGAGGAACGGCCGCTGGCGGCCGAGCAGAAAGTGTCCAAGGAGGATGAGCAGCGCGAAGATCCGCGGCGAAAGAGTCCGTATGGCATGGTCACGCTCGAGAATGGCTCGCAGCTGATGCCATATGAGATCCTCATCAATCCGGCCGCGGTTGAATCCAACGCTCTGCATTGGCCGTGGGCACAGGTGAAAACCCATCTCGACAAACTGGAGTCGCTCGGAAAAAACTACATCGGCCGCCGCCTGTACATGATGTACAATCCCATGACCGGCCGCACGAACGGCTGTACGCCCTCGTACTTTGCGACCATCACCATTCGCCCGCCAAAGATCGTCGACCGCCCGCACCGGCACACTTCCGCGGCGATCAACTATTATTTCCACGGTCGCGGCCGCAGCACCGTGGAGGGCAAGGTATATGAATGGAAGGCCGGCGATCTGATGCTCTCCGCGCCCGGCTGGGGAGTGCACAATCATGCTTCCTACGATGAGCCGGTCTACGAGCTCACCGTGCAGGATCAGCCGCTCAACATCTATATGGAGTCGTTGCTCTGGCAGGAGGACCTCAAGCATCCCGCCGCACTTCTCGGCTCCGAGGCCGGTTTCGGCACAAACCGGGCGCGAATGGTCGCGGCGGAATAGCAGCACTAGTCCAATGGCTGAACGCGTGTCCGCGCCGGAACGCAAAGCGCAATGCGTCATCAGTGCCGGCGGGACCGCGTTGGTGCATCTGACGCTTGCGGTCTGCGATTACGAGCACGTGCGCGAGATCACCCAGGGGATCGTGCGGGCGGATGGCATTACGCTCACGCCGCTCATCTTTCCCTCAATCGAGGAGATTACCTTTCGCTTTACTAGGTCGCTGGAATGGGACGTCTCGGAGCTGTCGTTCGGGAAATACATTTCCCTCGCCTCGCAAGGGGATGCGCCGATGGTGGCAATTCCGGTGTTCCCCTCACGGGTGCATCGCCATTCCGCAATCTATGTGCGCAACGACCGCGGCATCGGCAGCGCCAGGGATCTCGAGGGCCGCGCCGTCGGAATTCCGGAATGGGCACAGACGGCCGGCATTTACGTGCGTGGAATTCTCGCCGACGAATACGCAGTCGATCTCGCCAAAATCCACTGGATGCAGGCCGGCGTCAATGAACCCGGACGGGCGGAGAAGGTGGAGCTGAAGCTGCCGGCCGGGATCAGCTATCAGGCGCGGCCTGACACCAGTCTTTCGGCCATGCTCGAGCAGCGGCGCGGTGGACGCGGTCATCTCCGCAAGGGCGCCGAAGGCATTCGTTCCCGGCGGCAATGTCGTGCGCCTGTTCCCAGACTATCGCGCCGAGGAGCAGCGCTTCTTCAAGAAGACCGGCATTTTCCCCGTCATGCACCTGATCACCATCCGCCGGGCAGTGTTCGAGCAGCATCCCTGGGTCGCCATGAACCTGTTCAAGATGTTTGACACGGCCAAGCGGCGCTGCTTCGAGCGAATGCGAGACATCACCTGCGCGCGTATTCCGCTGCCGTGGGCGGCGGCGATCGTCGAGGAGATCGCCGAAGACTTCGGGCCAGACCCTTACCCTTATGGCATCGAGGAAAGCCAACGGACCCTCGAGGCGTTTTGCCGCTACGCCAATGAACAAGGGGTGACCCATCGGCGGATGACGGTTGACGATCTGTTCCCGCGCGAAGTTCGCGCCATGGCGAGGGTTTGACCTAGTCGCGGGCGTCCTAATTTCGTCCGCATTGCATGAAAGCTTGGCACATGCGCGCGGCTCGGCAACCATCCGTTAACGATAAGCTATGCCCAACGTCGTCATGCTTGGCCCCGTGCCGGGTATCCACGTCTTTCTTTGTTGCAAGACGTCGGCCAGCGTAACCGGAAAACTTGTAATTCTGATCGCCGGCCGTCATGGGAAAGGTTTTTATTTTCATCCTGCTCGGAGGTTTTGTCGGGCCGGATGGCTACGCGGTGTCGCCAGGCATCCTCGTTCTTGCGCACAGGCTGCGCACGCTCGGCGAAGTCAGCACCCACAACTGGTCGGCGCGGGACGATGTAACGCAGCAGATTGCTGCGTTGAGCCCCAACGACAAGGTCGTCCTCATCGGATATTCCGGCGGCGGATTCGCCATTACGGAGGTAGCCCAGGATCTCGACCGCAACCCGCCGCACAAGGTCGACCTCTTGATTGCCTACGACCCCTCGCCGACCTGGAGCGTGAAATCCATCGGCAACAATGTCGCCAGGGCCATCTGCTACTGCAATGACCTTCCCCTCTTTTTCGGCATGGGAGGCGCAAAGCTGCGCGGCTCGAACGTCGAAACAGTTGTCCATCACCGAACCACACCCGGTAGTGCAATTCGACGAAAGACTGCACAGAAGGACGATTGCCGAAGTCGAAAAGCTCGCCGCGAAGAACAACGAGAAGCCCGTCGCAAATAACAGGCCGAGTGGCCGCGTCGAACCTTACCCCGTCCCTGATTATTATTCCGGACGCAGTCATCCGGGCAAAATGCCTTCCGGTCAGACCTCCCAGCCAAGCTTCCGGTCGAGCGAATAGGGCCCGCCGCCACGTAGCGCGCAACCTTACCGGATCGAGGGCGCGCCCTTTCTTCAATGTCGTGCGGATTGCTATAAGAGCACAGGCGAGGCGCCCATGAATGTTCAACTTCCCGTGCACATGGACAAGGCCGCGTTCCTCGATTGGGTTCAGGGCCGCGAGGGACGATTCGAGCTTGCCAACGGACGCACGATCATGATGGTCGGTGCGTCGCGTCGTCATGGACTGATCGTCACCAACCTGATGGCGCTGCTGCACGGTCAGCTCGATCCGCGAAAGTGGTCGGTCATTGCCGATTTCGGCTTGGACGCTGGCCCCGAAACGCTGCGCTATCCAGATATCCTTGTCGATATTGCCAACGGCAATGGCGGCGATTTTACCGCGAGTGCACCCGCTCTTGTGATCGAAGTGCTCTCCCCATCAACCGAGCGGATCGACCTTGGAGATAAAGCCGCTGAATATCTACGGCTCCGGCGGGAATGATAAAGTTGTTTACATCAAAGAGCTCCAACTAACACTCCCGCTGGGTGCGGTTTACGCCGGCACGGACGCGGACAGGCGTTAGATGGCGAAGAGCCTCGCATGCGGCTCGGCGCCACGGGCCGCAAGCCGAGCCCGCAAGCGAGTGTAGAAGGTGAAGGGCTGGCCGGAACAGTTAATGGTGCGGTCGAGAGGACTCGAACCTCCACGGGTCGCCCCGCTAGCACCTCAAGCTAGTGCGTCTACCAATTCCGCCACGACCGCAGGGTGAGCGCGGGCCTGTCGCCGCGCAGAAGCGACCGCGCTCGATGTAACAGTTCAACCCGGGCGGAACAAGGGCGGCGCTGATGCAGGGCGGTGCTGGGGCGGCGGTCGCGACATTGTTCCTATATAATGGGCCGTAGCCCGGATGGAGCGCAGCGCAATCCGGGAACGGTTGCCCCGCATTCCGCTGCGCTGCATGCGGGCTACGCGGATGGACTTCTCGCGCCAGAGCTTCTCGCACCAGAACTTCTCGCACCACAACTTTCACTCGACCGCGGCGGCGGTCGAGTGGCGCGCGAGCAATCAGCCGGTCGACTACCAGGCCGCCGTGCGCGCGATGGAAGAGCGCGCCGCCGCGATTGCCCGTGGCGCGGCGCCGGAACTCGTCTGGCTCCTCGAACATCCGCCGCTCTACACCGCCGGCACCAGTGCGCAAACGCACGGACTGCGCGAGCCCCGCTTTCCCCTGCATGCAAGCGGACGCGGCGGACAATTGACCTATCACGGGCCGGGGCAGCGGGTCGCCTATCTGATGCTCGACCTCAACGCGCGCGGGCGCGACGTGCGCCGCTTCGTCGCCGCCGTCGAAGAATGGATCATCCGGGTCATCGTCCGCTTTGACATCATCGGCGAGCGCCGCGCCGGCCGCGTGGGAGTATGGGTTCGCCGGCCGGACAAGGGTCCGGACCGCGAGGACAAGATTGCAGCTATCGGCATCCGCATCAAACGCTGGGTCACGCTGCATGGGGTCGCGCTCAACATCGATTGCGATCTCACGCATTACTCCGGCATCGTGCCGTGCGGGATTTCCGAGCCGCGCTACGGCATCACCAGCCTGGCCGACCTGGGACGGCGCCCGGCCATGGCCAGCGTCGACGACGCGCTGCGGCAGGAATTCGAGCATCTGTTCGGGCGCACGGTCGCCATCGGCATGGCCGACGCGATGATGGTGGTCAGACCGTCGGGATAATCGAGAAGCGCTCCCCTGCCCGGCGGCAATCGAATTCCTCCTGCGCGGCTTCACGCTCGTCGATTGCCTCGACCTCCGAGCCCGGCGGCCCGCGCCGGCAGGCCGTGATCATTGCCGCAACCGCATCGGCCGCGCCCTGCAAACACCGCTTCGACGCTGCCGTCGCGCCGGTTGCGCACCCAGCCTTCGACCCCCCGGCGCAAGGCAACGGATTGGGTCCACGCGCGGAAACCGACCGCCTGGACGCGGCCGCGGATGCGGACGTGGCGCATGCTGCTCATTTGAGTTCACCGGTTTCCTTTGCCCGAGCGCCGTGCCAGCGCGACGGCGACCAGCGCGCAATGGAGCGGATATACGGCTGCGGTAAATTCCAATCGAGCGCTGCCTCGATCACCAATTGGATATAGGCTGGGCGAGGAATGCCTTTGCCCCGCCGTCGCGCGAGATAGACCAGCGCGCTGGCATGCCGCTCCCCGCATTGCACGGGCAGAAGCCGACTGACATAGAGACCGGAATCGAGGTCTTCATAGGCATTGATAGCCGCCACGTCGCGCGCGCTCAGCTGCCACAAGACCCCATGCACGCGCGCACCTTTCTGTCGCACAATCGAGGCAAGGCCATCGCTGTTGATGATGAAGCGCCAATCGGAAAGCGCAGCAAGACCAACCGCGCGCGCGTGCGGGCAGCGCGCCGCCATGAGCGGCCGGCTCATATTGGACCCATACGCAAAGTGCAGCATCGTTCCGTGCGATTATGTCGAAGGGTTCGCCTGCTCTTTCACGCTCGCTCGCCTGGCGAGCCAAAACGAGAACCCGAGTGCAATCAACACCGGCAGCAGAACGAGCAGCAGAATTCCCATGGCGACATAAGCGAAAAGTCCGGGTTCGGGATCGCTGGCGAAGCTCGCCAGCATTGCAAGCAATTCATTGCCGCCGACCGCACCCTCGCCGTTCACCGGTGTGCTCACCAGCACCAAGAGAAAGAGGCACATGGCCAGGCAATAGAGCACGGCGACTGCAATTGCCGGCGCAATCGCCAGCCCGGCATCGCGCAGGCGCTTGGCGTGAAGGCAAAACCAGCACCAGACAATGACGCCTTGCGCCGTAGCAAACAGGAAAATCGCCAGGCTCGGCGGCAGGCGCGAGGACAATACCATGAGCGAAAGGCATCCCAAGGCAAACACGACGGCCACGCCGATAACGAATGGGGGCGCGGCGAGCCGGCCGGAGGGCAGGAAAAACAGGGCGATTGGGCGCATGCCGACGAGAGCCTCGTCAAATTCACCGCACTAGGCGAATTCCAAAATGACCGCGTCGACGGGCAGGCTGTCGCCCTTCTTCACATGGATCTTCTTGACCACCGCGTCGCGGTCGGCACGCAAGACATTCTCCATCTTCATTGCTTCCACTACGGCCAGCGTTTCGCCGGTCTTGACTTCCTGCCCTTCCGCCACGGCGATGGAGACGATGAGGCCCGGCATGGGACAGCGCAGCGCCTTTCCGGCATCCATGCTTTCTTTGACCGGCATCAGCCGCGCGGCGGCCGCCTCGCGCTCGGTATAGACGTATGCACGCGTCTCGCAGCCGTGATGCAGCAGATCAAAGCCATTGAGCACCGGCCTCACCTGCACGCGTATCGACTTGCCGTCGTAGCTCCCGGACCACAACAGGTCGCCGGCTTTCCACGCCGACGACAGAACATGGCGTTTCCCTGATCCGCCTTCCAGAAAGCGCACGTGCAGCGTCGCAGGCGTGCTTTCTATAGCGCCCGTCTTACCGCGCTTTGCTTTGTCTTCATTGTCGTCGCTTGCTTCGGCGCCGACGATTTCGAGCTGCAGCTCACGGTCGTCGAGCCGTACCACCCGCTTGCGTTCACGCGTCACCGTCCGCGCGAATTCCTGACCGGAAATGCGCCGTTTTCGCTCGCCCAGCACATGATCCACGGCTGCGGCGACGGCGGCCAGGACGCGCGCGGTTTCGGCCGGCGGTTTGCGCGGGTGAAACCCGGCGGGGAACTCCTCCTGCAGGAAAGACGTGGACAGCTGTCCGGTCTGCCAGCGCTTGTGCTGCATGAGCGTGGAGAGAAATGGAATGTTGTGGCGAATGCCATCGATCGCAAACGCATCCAGCGCATCGACTTGCGCGGCGACAGCTTCATCGCGGGCCGGCGCATGGGTGATGAGCTTTGCCACCAGGGGATCGTAGTAGATCGAGATCTCGTCCCCTTCCTCCACGCCGGAATCGATGCGCACCGTGACGCCGGCGATCATGCCCTGCAGCGGCGGCCGGTAGCGCACCAGGCGACCGACCGAAGGGAGGAAATTGCGCGCGGGATCTTCGGCATAGACCCGTGTCTCTATCGACCAGCCAGAAAGCGCAACCGCCTTCTGCCGAATGCCGAGCTTCTCATCGGCGGCAATGCGAATCATCTGCTCGACCAGATCGATGCCGGTGACCAGCTCGGTCACGGGATGCTCGACCTGCAGCCGCGTATTCATTTCAAGGAAATAGAAGCTCTTGTCCTGGGCGACGACGAACTCGACGGTTCCAGCAGAGTCGTAACCCACCGCCTTCGCCAGCGCGACCGCCTGGGCTCCCATTCGCTGGCGGGTCGCAGCATCAATGAGAGAACTCGGCAATTCTTCGACAACTTTCTGATTGCGGCGTTGAATGGAGCATTCGCGTTCGCCGAGGTGAATAATGTTGCCGTGCTTGTCGCCGAGCACCTGAATCTCGATGTGACGCGGGTCGACGATGAATTTCTCGATGAAAACCCGTTCGTCGCCGAACGAGGATTTTGCTTCCGAGGTCGCACGCGCAAAACCTGCAGCGATCTCCGCGGGCGAGTTCGCAATGCGCATGCCTTTGCCGCCTCCGCCCGCGGACGCCTTTATCATGACCGGATAACCGATCTTCTCCGCCACCCTGAGCGCGTGATCGGCATCGGCGATTTCGCCGAGATGCCCCGGTACCGTTGAAACCTTTGCGGCGGCCGCGGCTTTCTTGCTTTGGATTTTGTCGCCCATGACGGCGAGAGCGCGCGGGTTTGGGCCGATGAAGGTAATGCCGGCCTGCAGCAATGCCTCGGCAAAAGCTTGCTGTTCTGAAAGAAAGCCATAGCCTGGATGCACCGCCTCGGCACCCGTGCTCCTGCATGCCGCGACGATGTTGTCGATGACCAGATAACTTTGCGATGCAGGCGGGGGCCCGATCAGCACCGCGTGATCGGCCATCGCGACATGCAGGGCATCATGGTCCGCTTCGGAATAGACCGCGACGGTCTCAATGCCTAAGCGGCGTGCGGTCCTGATGATGCGGCAGGCAATCTCGCCGCGATTTGCGATCAGAATACGCTTGAACATGCCGCAAATTGCCCCCTTTCAGGCAAGGCTTTGCGGCGGCGCCGGTGAAAAGTCAATCAGCGCCGGGCGCCACTTCGGGTACACCACTTTGGACGCCCGCTTTACATCAGCTTGCGATGCGACCCCTCGCGGACGTGGCTCGCAATCCACGCAAGCACGTATCTGTCTACATCCGGAGATTTGCGAATTCGCGCCCATTCGGAGGCGCAAGAGAGCCGCGCGCGCAAACGCACGACAATGGGCGAGTTCCTTATCGCCCGCAGCAACGCGTGCAGATCGCCAACCGGCGGTAATCGGCACGTCATTAGGTTCTTCCTTGTTTCGTTGCCCCGGCTCTGAGACGAGCCAACAACAACGCGGCTTCACCGGATCGGGTTCCGGCCTTAGAGAGTATTAGTCGCCGATGCCCCGATTCGGGTTCGAAAAAAAGCCTATGCGGAAAGCGCGGTTGCGTCGCGGCAGGCGTATGTCGAAGTTGCGGCATGGTGCAAAAAGCCGCAGAATCCCAAGGGCTTCTTGCACCACGAAATAGTGATTTCGCCATCCAGGGCTGGGTGAACGCGGCGATCTGTCGCCCCGCTCGCATCCGCGAGGGAAGGAGGCGAGCGAGTGCCCCGCTTCCGAAGTTCGTGATACATGGCAGCACCCTCTGGACACGAACTTCGGAAGCAAAGGGGCACTAGCAAGTCTATGATTCTAGTGCCGCTTTCGATTTGAAGTTCCTTCATGAGCTTGCTGCAATCGCTGTAGGAACTTCAAATCGGCGGCACTATAGGGAGCACCGGTCCAACTCTGGCGATAATGCGGCGAGCGGCTATAATCTAGCCTCATCCCGCATCATGGCCCGCACGTACGGAGGTGAGTGATGGCTCTCGCGATCAACGATACTGCACCCGATTTCGAAGCGCAGACGACGCAAGGCAAAATCCGTTTCCATGACTGGATTGGCGACAGCTGGGCGGTGCTGTTTTCGCATCCCAAGGACTTCACGCCGATCTGCACCACCGAACTCGGCTACATGGCCAAGATCAAACCCGAGTTCGACAAGCGTGGCGTCAAGATCATCGGCTTGTCGGTCGATCCGGTCGATCGTCACAGCGAATGGGCGAACGACATCAAGGAAACTCAGGGCTTTGCCCCGAACTATCCGTTAATTGCCAATTCGGACTTCAACGTTTCCAAGCTTTACGGAATGCTGCCGGCGGCGGTTTCCGGCGATCCGACTAAGCGCACACCTGCAGACAATCAGACCGTGCGAAACGTATTCGTGATCGCCCCGGACAAGAAAATAAAGCTCATTCTCGTTTACCCGATGACGACTGGGCGCAATTTCGACGAGGTGTTACGCGTCATCAATTCGCTGCAGCTCACCGCCAAGCACAAGGTGGCGACGCCGGTGAACTGGAAGTCCGGCGAAGACGTGATCATCGCCGGCTCGGTAAGCGACGAGGACGCCAAGAAACAATATCCGCAAGGCTGGAAGGCGCCGAAACCTTACATCCGGATCGTGCCGCAACCGAAGGCGTGAACCGCGTTTCTAACGGGCGACGGCAAAGGACGCGGTGAAAGCCGCGTCCTTTTGCATTGTGCCCACAAAGAGGAGTGGCCCATGAAGGTGCGCGCCTCAGTGGCATTCGAGGCCGGCAAACCGCTCGAGGTGACGCAAGTCGATCTCGACGGACCAAAGGCTGGAGAGGTTCTGATCGAAATAAAGGCGACGGGGATTTGTCACACCGATGAGTTCACGCGCTGCGGGGCCGATCCGGAAGGCCTCTTCCCCGCCATCCTCGGTCATGAAGGCGCCGGCCTGGTAGTCGACATCGGCACCGGCGTGGTTTCGCCAAAGAAAGGAGACCACGTCATTCCGCGTTGCCGGTTCCGGCCAGGAGATTGCAACGCGGCCATTTCAGCTGGTGACCGGCAGGGTATGGCGCGGCACCGCCTTCGGCGGAGCACGCGGTCGCACCGATGTCCCCAAGATCGTCGACTGGTACATGCAGGGCAAGATCGAGATCGATCCCATGATCACCCACGCGATGCCGCTTACCGAGATCAACCGCGCCTTCGATTTGATGCACGAAGGTAAATCGATCCGCAGCGTGGTGATCTACTGACTGACGTCAGTGCAGGCTCGGGCCTTTCAAGAAGCGATTGCGATCGCCTGAAGTCACGCGCGCCTCAAAGGTGCGTCCCTCGCGATGGATGGTCAGCGGCACTTCCACTCCCGCATTTCCCAGCGACCACACTTTTCGAAAGAAGTCGGCCAGGTCGGATATCTGGCTGCCGGCTACGGCGAGCACCACGTCCCCGATACGCAGATTTGCGCGACTTGACGGGCCGCCGGAGGAGACGCGGGCAATCACGATCTTGTCGTCCACTTCGGTGGCATTGAGGCCAAGCCAAGGTCGCGGTGGACGGTTCGGACGCCCCAGCGTGAGCAGGTCCTGCAGGATCGGTTTGAGGATGTCGATGGGAACAATCATGTTGAGCAACTGCGGCGTCGCACGGTCGATCACCTGCTGGACCTGCAGCGAGCCGACGCCGAGCAAATCGCCGCGCGCGCCGATCATGGCAGCCCCTCCCCAGAACGGATGCGCAGGCTCGGTGAAGATCGCCTCATCCAGCACATATTCCCAATTGCCGGCGAATTCCTGCTTGGCGACGATGCGGGCCACGACCGAGTGCTTGCGTCCGCCCGCCCCAGCCACGACAACGGGATCGCCAAGCTTGGTCGCCTTCGATTGCCCGATTGGCAAGGCAGGCAAATCCAGCCGCGCCAGCGCTTGCACCAATCCAAAACCGGTCTCCTGATCATAGGCGAGCACGTGACCCGGGATTGGACGCCCGTCGGCGAGATAAATCCAAATCGTTTGCGCTTCGGTGACGAGATAGCCAATGGTGAGTACCACCCCGTCGCGGATCAGGACGCCGTTCCCCGCTCGCTCGGTGCCCAATGTTTCAGCGGTAAAAGCGTCAGCAGGAATAATCGCACGCAACCCCACGACGGAACCCAGGGCTGCTTCCAGGTCGTAAGCGTAATGTTCCGGCTTCGGCTGGATGCTCGCGGGCAATTCCCATTCCGTCGATGACATCATTAGGCTCCTTTGGAGGCAGTGTTCTTGGCGCCCTGCATCATACATCATAAGGTGGACTGCGGCAGCCGTGCATCCTTTTTCATGGCGCTTTCCGCTGGGCGCATGCCTTCCGCATATCGCTGTGCGCATGCGGGCTACGCTGTGCCGTGCCGCAAGAGGATAACGAGGACAATATCATGAGCATGAACAATCCTCCCATGCCGGTCGTGGACAAGCGCGGCGAGCCCCGCGTTCGCCGCTTCGAGGAGCAACGCTGGCTCATTGACAACATCATCCGCGCCAACGGCATCGACTGGGATCAGCCACGCTCGCTTTATCTGAATGGCCCATGCGGGAGCGAAGCGAATGCAGACTTTGCCGGCATTCGCGAGCGCGTGAAGAAAATGGCCGATATCGGCCCGGCCTTCGAGACGGTGGCGCGTCGGCGCGAAGCCAAGGCAAAGGCCGGCGAAGAGGCGGGCCACAAGATTACTGCGCGCGACAATTATTTTATGGCTGCCGTTCACTGGGGGGCGGCACAATGGCCTTACGACCAGAACGACGAAAGCAACATCGCCTGTAACAACAAGAAGCGCGAGTGCTTCCTCAAATATGCCGGCTTGGCGGATCATCACGTCGAACCGGTTTGGGTGCCGTTCCAGGACAAGGCCATACCTGGCTGGTTCCATCTGCCTCCCGCCTACAAAGGCGGTCGCATTCCCGCCGTTATCGCCATTCCGGGCATGGACAGCTTCAAGGAAATCCAGGTAGCGCTCTATGGCGATCGCTTTCTCAACCGCGGCATGGCGGTCTTGGCGATCGATGGCCCCGGTCAGTACGAGGCGCCGCTGATCGGGCTTTACTTCTCGGTCGAGAACTGGATGGCTGCCGGCGAGCCGCTGGTCGACTGGCTGGTGCAACGCCCGGAGATCGATGCACAACGGATCGGATGTTCCGGAACGAGCTTTGGCACTTTCTTCGGTACGATCCTTACCGCTTACGAACCGCGCATTCGTGCGTTCGCAGCCATGTCGGTTTGCCACGAGCCGGGCGGCCAGACGATCTTCCAGGAGGCTTCACCTACCTTCAAGAAGCGCTTCATGTACATGTCCGGAATCACCGATGAGGACGCGTTCGACACCTTTCGCAAGTCGATCACGTTCGAAGGCCATGCCGATAAGATCCGCGTGCCCTATCTGGTTGTTGCCGGCGAGCGCGAGGAATTGAGCCCCCTCGAACATTCGCAGCGCCTGGTAAAGACGCTCAACGGGCCGAAGCAAATGGTGGTGTATCAGGAGTCGCGTCACTCCGTTGGCAATGTACCGGCGGCAAATCTCGGACCGTTTCCGCCGATTCTGGTCGCGGACTGGCTCGCCGATCGGCTCGCGGATAAACCGTTTGCTAGCGAGTACTGGTTTGTACGTTCCAACGGCACGATCGAAAAGACGACGTATTGATGGCGCTACCACGCAACTTTTCACGGCACATAAGTTTGCGATCGACTAAGCCCATGGGTACGAATATCGAAGCGGGCACGATTCGCGTCCTGGGCGTCGCCGGCCCGCGCCGTACCCCGGTGCTGCCCAATACGGCTACCATCTCCGAAACTGCGCTTCCCGGCTTCGACACAACCGTCTGGTTCGGTCTATTTGCGCCGGCCGGCACCTCCAAGGCGGTGGTCGACAAGGTAAACGGCAAAATGAACGCGGTGCTCGGCTCGCCGGATGTGCGCAAGAGCTTCGACAAGCTCGGGATCGATCCCATGGGCGGCGCTCCGGATGTTCTGGCCGACAAAGTGAAAACAGAGATTCAAAAATGGACGGGCATCGTGCGCGAGAAGAATATTCGCGTCGAACGGTAAGGTCCCCAGCACGGAGGCAATCCGCATGCCGAAGCCGAAACGTCAAATGCATCTCGGAATCTTCGTGCTTGGTACCGGCAATCACTCCGCCGGATGGCGCTTTGAGGACGCAACCACGAGCAACTGCAGCTGGCCGGTGCTGCAGTCCATTGCGCGCATCGCCGAACGCGGACGGCTGGATCTGTTCTTTATCTCGGATGGCCTCGCGATGGATACCGGGGATCACCCCTCCTTCGTTTCCCGTTTCGAGCCGACCACCTTGATTGCGGCACTCAGCGCAGTCACGCGTTGCATTGGACTGGGCGCGACCGTATCCACGACTTTCGGCGAGCCGTTTCATGTCGCCCGCACATTCGCGTCGCTCGATCACCTCAGCGGCGGGCGGGCGGCCTGGAACGTGGTCACCAGCACGCATAACGCGGCTGCGCTCAATTTCAGCAAAGAACGCCTGGTCGAGCACGACTTGCGTTACGAGATTGCAACCGAGTTCGTGGATGTGGTGCGCGGCCTGTGGGACACCTGGGACGAGGGCGCGATCGTCGCCGACAAGGCAACCGGCAGGTTTGTCGATCCTTCCAAAGTTCGCGCACTCAACCACAAGGGGCGGTTCTTTTCCGTCAAAGGGCCGCTGAACATAGAACGCTGCCCGCAAGGCCATCCGATCATCATTCAAGCCGGCGGTTCGCCGCCCGGCCAGGAACTGTCGGCGCGTTCCGCGGACCTCGTTTTCTCGGTCGTCAATGGCGATCATGCCTCGGCCAAGGCCGCATACGACAGTTTGAAACAGCGCGTCGTCAAGCACGGCCGCGCGCCGGAAGCTCTGCCTATATTGCCGGGCGTCATGCCCATCATCGCCGAGAGCGATGCTGCGGCCAAGGAACAGCTCGACCGGCTGCAAGGCTGGTTGACGCCGACCAACGCGCTTGCCCTGGTGTCACAGCGGCTGGGCCATGACATTTCTGGTTATCCGCTCGACGGGCCAGTCCCCGATTTCCCGCAGACCGATCGCGGTCAAGCCTTCTCCAAGGCGTTGTTGGATATGGCGCGGCGGGAGAAGATGACATTGCGCGATCTCTACAACGTCACCGCGGCTGCGCGCGGGCATTGGGTCATCTACGGCACGCCAACGCGAATCGCCGATATTTTCGAAGAGTGGTTCGCCGGCGGCATGGCGGATGGATTCGTCATCATGCCAGCCTACTTTCCCAGCGCCTTCGACGATTTCGTCGATAAAGTGATTCCGGAGTTGCAGCGCCGCGGCCTGTTCCGCCGTGAATATTCCGGATCTACGCTGCGCGACCACCTTGGGCTATCGCGTCCGTCGCGCCCCTCCGACCGAAAGTCGGCGTGAACCGATATCGTAGGGTGGGCAAAATCGTCTGAAGTTTCCCCTCAGCGTGGGCAAAGCGCGCAGACGATTTTGCCCACAAGTCACCGCAGCACACAGCGCTTTGCCCACCCTACACGATCACATTTGCGTTGCTGAGCACCCCCCACACGTCGACGACCGGCTTGCCGGAAAAATCAAGACCGCGATAGGCCGCGTGCGGTGCACACAGGACCAAGACGTCACTGCGCGCGATCGCCTCGGCAAGAGGGATCAAGTCAGGATCCGTCGTAACAAAGGGGTCAGTGGTGACGACGCTGTCGGTAATCGTCAGCAGCGCCTTCTTGAGTTTGTAGCTCAACGAGGCGCGGGTATCGTCGATCTCTGCCTTGAATGCCATGCCGAGCAGTCCGACGGTCATTCGCGGCAAGTCATACCGCCGCTTCAGGTCTTCGACTATATGAAGGACCAATCCTTCGTTGATCAGCATAGCGGCGTTACCGAGGCTGAACTGGTTCTGCGCAAAGGCGGCAAGCTGCATGGTATCCTTGAACAGGCAAGGGCCGGCGGCAAAACCCGGCGTCGGCATGCTGCGCGCGCGCGGATAATTGTGCTTCATGGCATGCGCGATTTGCCGATAATCGACACCAGCCGCTTTGGCGACAAGATAGAACTGGTTGGCGGTCGCAAATTCGATATAGCGATACGCGTTATTAAACAGCTTGGCGAATTCCGCCTCGCGCGGCTTTACGGTGACCAGTTCGCCGGCAATGGCTGAAAACAACTTGGCGGCTGCCTGTTCCGCAGCAGGCGTGGTCGCGCTGATGATCTGCGGCGTTTCCTTCAACTCTCGAATGCCGTCGCCTTGCACGATGCGTTCCGGACAGAATGCAACCCGCAGATTTCTTCCTTTGCGAGCAAGATAGGAGTGGAGCCAATCGGTAGTGCCGGGGAATACCGTCGAACGCAGCACCAGGAGCTGGCCGTCGCAAAGGTGGGGCAGCAGTGCGTCAATGCAGTCCTGAATGACCCTGCGCACCGGATTGAGAAACTCATCGATCGGGGTTCCGATGGTGACGATCACGGGTGCGTCGCGGGTAATCTCCGCAGGACGCGAGGTAAATACCAGATTGTTGCGCCTGAGCGCGGCTTGCAGCAGTTCCTCCCCGCCCTTTTCCATGAACGGCAAACGTCCCGACCGCAAAGTCGCGAGCACTTGTTGGTCCACGTCATGGACGTTCACGCGCAACCCTGCGGCAGCAAACGCCAGCACGAGGGGAATGCCGACATGGCCGCCGCCGCCCACGATCGTCAGGTCGGTCTCATCAACGCCAACGGGCATCGCCGCAGCGGGCTTGATATCGGCAAAATTCACGCGGCACGCTCCTGTTCAGCTGCCAACAAGGAACTCAGTGATATCGCACCATTGCGTCGGTGGGGAGGGGCCCTGCAAACTGTAGAAGAGGGAAAGCGATCGGCCCGGCGCGAAGTACCGTGCCGGGCTGCCGGCCATGCGCAGCACCGTCCGACGAAGCGCAGTCACGGCCGCCGCAAAGCGGGCTAGGCGACGCGCTGGGGCCCCGCGCGCACCACACTGCGCCAAGTCCCGGGCCTTTGCATGGCCGGTTGGTCGTCTGCGGCGATCACGCAGTTTCGTCCGCAACCCTTTGCCCGATACAAAGCTATGTCAGCCCGGCGCAGTGGATGGTTCTAGTCGGCGACCGAAGCGCCGGCGCGATGCGTTAGTCGGTCTCGATGCGCGCGCCCGAAGAACACGCCGCGCGTAAGGCCAGGGACGAGAAAGCCTCTCCCTCAATCTCGTCCGCCTTGGCGCGAAACTCGGCCGCCAGGCCACGGAGCCGGGCTGCCATGCCGAGGTCGATGGTAGCGCGCGAGAGGTTGATCAGGACTTCGGCCTGCCGCCGCAGATACGTCGCCATGTCTGGCTGCCTTCCCCGTGCATAGGGAGTAGTGTTCTTGTCGTGACAACAAATCCCCGCACCACAGTTTCGTTCCAAATAAATTAAATTACGTTTCTGTGAGGTAGCTAATAGACAATTTCGCACCGGCGCTCGCGGGCGCCTTGCTCATCCCCCCGCTCAGCAAATCCAATAACGGTCGCCGAAGCTCCATGCCGAACACTGCGGCACCACGACATAGGAGCGGTAGTAGGTCGGGTCCGGCGGAAAATAGCTGTAATGGCTGCCGTAATACCCATAATACCAGGGCGTTATGACGTTCCGTGAGATCGTGCCAATAGCGTAACGCGAGTCGTAGCGTCCGCCACGGCGAAACCCGTCAGCCAGCGCCGGCAGTACCGTGCTCGCGAGGATCACGGTCACGACAACGAACACACACATCTTTCTCATGGCGTCCCTGGCTTATCACGCCGTGGCGCTCGCCTTAAAAGAATCTCATGCCATGGTTGCCGAGCGGTTGGTCGCAGACAATTAACCGGAGCCCGGATTTCGTTCTTACGAAATCCGGGACAGATTCCCGGATTGAGCGAAGGTGCTCAATCCGGGCTACGGAACCTCAAGCCCAAGCTCGTGCAGGCGGTCGAGGTCCTCCGGTAAATCGAGGTCCCACAGGGTGGCAGGCTCCTGCCAACTGAGCCCGAGCTTGCGCAGCCGGCGGCGTGTCTCTTCCATCACTTCGGCCGTGCCCCAACGCATGTCAGTGAACAGCGCCGGCTGAACGCTGCGGGTTCCAATGAGCACATAACCACCATCCTCGGCCGGAAGTGCAACCGCATCGTCGCCGCCGTGCAGAATGTCGGCGGCAGCGCGCAAGTGAGCGGGCGTCAATGCCGGGCAATCGGTGCCGATGATGAGCGCGGGAGCATTGGTTGCCGCCATGGCAGCCAGCATGCGCTCCCCGAGATCGCCTGCAGCCTGCTGCCGAATACGGATTCCATGCCGGGCGCCGACTGCTCGGAACACACGATGCCTGCCGTCCGGTGTCGCCCATAGAGTCACCGGGCCAACGGCCGCTGCGCAGGCCGTTTGGGCCGTTCGCTCGATCAGACGCGCCGCCAGCAAGGCGGCGCGTTGGGGTCCAAGCACTGGAATCAGACGTGTCTTCGCAAAGCCAGGCTCAGGCGCCTTGGCGAGAATTGCAATCGCAACCGGCTCATTCATAGCCGTAGCGGCGGGCAAGCTCCTTGGCATCCGCACCGAAAAAATAAGCCAGTCGCAAGCGCCACATCAGCACCATGGTGGCAAAAACGCCGCCCTCCTCCCAGCGGCGGCCGGAGGTTACCACGCGCTCCCAGAGGCACAGCGGCCGGCTTATTCGTTTGAGGGCCTTGGAGAGCGCGATGTCTTCCATCAATGGGATGGCCGGGAAGCCGCCCACGGCCTGGAAAGCGTCCCGCCGCACGAAAATCCCCTGATCGCCGGTGGCGATTCCGGTAAGCCGCGATCGCTTGTTCATGAACCAACCAATCACCCGCAGCATCAGCCCCCGGCCCTCAATTTTCACATCGAAGCGACCCCAGCTTCTGCCGGTACGTTGCAGCCCATTGAGCACGACGTGCTCGGCATCGCGCGGAAGCCGGGTGTCGGAATGCAGAAACAGCCATACATCGCCCCGCGCGCGGGCGGCGCCTGCATTCATCTGCGTCGCCCGCCCGCGCGGGGCTGCGAGGACGCAATCCGCACGCAGCCGGGCCCTTTGGATGCTGGCATCGCGACTGCCGCCGTCGACGACGATCACCTCCACGCCAAGGGAGCGCAGCTCGGCGAGGGCATCGAGTGCTGCGGTGATGCGCTCACCCTCGTTGAGCACCGGCATGATGATGGAGAGCTTTGACATGGAAAGCCGAACGCGTCGCGTGTGATCGCGATCGGACTATAGCAAGCTCCCGCAGCAAACGGCCCGCCAGCAAACCGCTGTATTATCGCGCGGGCGCCGCAATGGCGGTTCCGTCGTCAATTCCCAGCCGGCCAAAACCGGGCAGCTTAAGGCCGGGATGGCGCAGATCCAGACCGGCGACCAGACCGAGAAAATTGAACTCAACACCCTCTACCCAGCCCGCCTTCACACCGAGAATGCCCCATAGCGAAGCCTCGACACCGGTCCGGCTATCGGTGAGCCCGACATAAGGATAGGGGCGGAAATCCTTGCCGACCGCAGTGGACGGCAGCGTCGTCTCGAGCTCCGGCAGCGCGCGCAACACGGTCGCAGTGAAGGTGTTGCTATTGGGTCCCGGCCATATCCGGTAATCCCCGAAATTGTTGTAGCTATAGCCGGCGATAACCGCCTGCACCTTCGGGATCATGGCCGCGGCCGTTGGTCCGCGCACATCCACAAGGACGCGCGGCGTGTCGCCGAACCAGCGTCCATCGGGTGCCCACCCATTGCTGCGCAGCGGCTGGCCCCAACCCACGACGTCATAGCGGCTCCAGGTCGTTGCGTTCTCAGGCTTGAAGACCACCCAGCTATGGACCGCAAAAATGCCCTTCCAGCGCCCGGTACGTCCGGTAAAGACCAGCAGCCGGGCTTGGCGGTCGGCGCTTGCCGGCGACAACATGCCGACGCTCGACCAGTCAGCATCCCGGTAGCTGGCGGGATGCTCTTTCCTGAAATAAAGCGCCGCGTGCAGCACGAGCGGGAAAATAAAGAAAAGGAGAATGAGGACGAGCACTTTGCGAACGGGGCGGCGCATGAGTTTAGTAGGACAGGAGATTAAAACCGGAATATGGCCAGTCACGGCGGGAATGCACAATGGCGCGGCGTGTCGCAGCAACATTAAAATAATGAAAGGTTTAATGAAGCTCCTCGCGCCCTGGACACACTGAAAGAAAGCAGGTCAGCGGACGCGATTTCCGCTTAAAGCTATGTGGGCATATTGCTCGATCCCGGCCACGGACAGGTCGCCCGTGACGGGCTTCGACCGCGCCATGCCGACAATGGCACCCCGGCGCGTCTCCGAGATCACGTTGTTCGCAATCAGCGCCGTGCCCGCACCCGGCACCACCGAGACGGCAATACCGATGTCCGCCTTGCGCACCACGTTGCCGGTGGCCGCCACATCGCGCAGGTACTGACCCCAGCCGAGCGAAATCCCGGCGGTGGGTGCATTCTCTATGATATTGCCGCTCACGGTACTGTCCGCCTCGACCGAGATGCCGATACCGGCAGAATCGACGGGATCGGTGCCAGCCGGCCGTTTTGGCAGGAGATTGCGAATAATGTTGCCGTTAATGACCGCGAGGCGTCCGCCTTCATTGAAATTGGTGACCGAGACCCCGATGGCGGCGCCATCGACCGAATTGTCGGCAATGACGGCGCCCTCGAAACCGAACTCCGCATACAGCGCGACTTCGCGTATGCCACTGACGATATTGCCGGTGATGTGAAGATTGGATGCGGCGTTCCCACGAATCGCCGAAAAGGCACAATCCGCGATCCGATTGTTCCGCACCATGACACTGGCGGCGCGGAACACGTTCACGCCATTGCCGTATTGGCCGGAACCGCCCAGCCGATTGCCGATATGTGCGATGTGGTTCTCGACGACAATGGTGCCATCTTCTCCGGCTGTCGAGCGCCACACGGTGATTCCATTGTTTCCGGCCCGCTCGATGCGATTGCGTGCAATCACCATTGCGTTGCAATCGAGGAGGTGAATGGCGACGTCCGCCGTCTCGTTCACACTGGTATTGGCGATTTCTCCGGTCGAGGCGATGCAGACGATGCCGTTTCGGCCGGAGGCCTTGATGTCGCAGTCGACGATCTTGAGGGAACGGCAGTTTTCGAACCGCAGCAGGCCGGATCGGTCGGGGAGCGGCCTGCCGCCGCCATCGATCAGGAGGCCCGACAGGCTTACATTTTCACCAGCGACGCATGAGGCGAGCGAAGGGCCCTGCGTGAGCAGCAGTCTGGTGGCCCCGGGAAAACCCGCGAGCCGCGCGCCGCTTGGCAGTTTCAAATCGCCTACCCGATAGACACCGCCCGGAATTGTCAGGGGACTGCGCGCGCGCGCCGCTTCATCGATGGCACGCTGCAGAACTCGGCTTTGGTCATCGGGACTGCCGGGGCGAATACCGAATTGGGTGGCATCGAGACCGAGCACGCTTGGCGAGGCACCTGCAGATGCTGCAGGCGCAGGCGCCGCAAGCGGAAGACTGCCGGCAGCGGCAATTGCAACAAGGCGGCGGCGGTCGAGATGCATGCGAGTCCTCCTCTCCAGCGGCTATACAAGATCGGCGCCAAAGTTCGCGGTGCAGTTCACTGTCCGCGTGGAAAAAGAATTCTTGCAGTTAACAAGGTGTGAAAAGGTGGGAAGAGGAGCCAGGAATTACGGGCGAATTGCGATAATTGTCCGCAGGATCGCCTCCCCCGCATGCATCAGGTCACCCAGCGTGATTGCTGACGCATTGGAAGGATGAATTTGCGTGCGATGGACGACGGGCACGTGAATGAACGTCACCAGCCGAGGCCCTCCGTTGCGGGCGGCTGCCGCGGCGCGCCAGCATAGATAATTGCAGAGATAACGCCCCGCATCGTGCGATAGGACGGTGGGCAGGCCGGTTGATTGCACCGCCAAAAGCAAGCGTTGCGCCGGAGAACGCAAAGGCACGACCGGCGGCGCACTCGGGTCGATGCTCCCCTTCACCGGGAGGTAGCCGTGGATATCGGGCACGAGCCGCGACCGCGCATTGCGGGCACAGGTTTCGATGCGCAGTTCCTTCGTGCGACCTGCCAACCCGAACATGATCAAGGCGTCGGGCTTCTCGCCGGCGATAAGCTTCGGCAGGTCGCGATCTACCGCTTCGTAGCTTACGGGAAACACATGCGAACGACGCGTCACGCGAGCGAATGCAGGGTGCGGCCGCCGCACAAGCTCCGCTGCCAACGCTTGGGTCGGATTGAACAGAAAGCCGGCAAACGGACCGAAGCCGGTGATGAGGATGCGCAGACTCATTGCGCGCGTTTGACAAACCCTGCCGGCAAATTCAAGCAGGTATTTATTCGCAGGATCAAATCCGCAGCGCAGATGCGATTTCGTCAGCCGCCAGCGTCGCCGACATGCGGCCATCGGCCACCGCCGTTTCGAGCTTTGCCAGCTTTGACCTCAGCGCCGGATGCGATCGCAGCGCTGCAGTCATGCGGTCTTCGAGCATGGTCCACATCCACTTCACCTGCTGCTCGCGCCGGCGCCTGGCGAATTCTCCGGCCTCGCTCATGCGGCGTCGATGATCGAGAATCTTGGCCCACAATTGCGCAATGCCGTCGCCGGTCAAAGCAGAATACGTTACGACAGGAGGCAACCAGTGTTCGGAACGCGCGGTCAGAATGTGCAGAGCGGCGCGGTATTCGGCGGCGGCGATTTGCGCGCGCTTGAGATTGTCGCCGTCGGCCTTGTTGATGGCGAGCATATCGGCAAGCTCGACCACGCCTTTCTTGAGCCCCTGGATCTCGTCGCCGGCGCCGGGCAGCATCAGCACCAGGAAAAAATCGGTCATGTCCGCGACCGCCGTCTCCGATTGGCCGGTCCCGATCGTCTCAACAAGCACGATGTGATAGTCTGCAGCTTCCAGGATCAACATCGATTCCCGCGTCTTGGCGGCAACGCCCCCGAGCGTCCCGGAGGATGGCGAAGGCCGTATGAATGCATTGCCGTCGCTGGCCAAGCGGGGCATGCGGGTCTTATCGGCAAGAATGGAACCGCCGGTACGCGTTGAGGAAGGGTCTACCGCCAGCACCGCTACCTTGTGTCCCTTGGCGGTGAGGAAGCTTCCCAGCGCGTCGATGGTGGTGGACTTGCCGACGCCTGGTGCTCCGGTGACCCCGACGCGCACAGCGTTGCCGCTGAATGGAAGCAGTTCCTGCACCAGGCGGCGCGCGATTTTCTGATGATCCGGGCGCCGGCTCTCGATGAGCGTAATGGCGCGGGCAATAGCGGATCGCTGGCCGGCACGAACGCCCGCGAGCAGCGCGCTGGGGTTGGCCGTTTGCGTTGCCGCGCGGCGGCTCGAAGACATGCGATAACGAATAGTCCGAGTTGCGCATGCTCGGCAATGGGAGGCATTTCGAAGCAGGCGCAGGGATCACTCTTGACCATGCAGCCGGGAGATGCCGTCAATACGTCAGCATCAAAATCACCGAGTCGGTGTATGTGCCGGGTGAGGGCGTGGTCTGCGCGGCCACGCGGCCGTAGACCGTAAGAGCCTGGTTCGAGCCACTGCCGGCGCCCGACACCGTGTTAGTGCCGGCGGTGCTTCCCCATGGCAGGCTGCGCGCGGAATCGCGATAAAGCCCATAGGTAATGGTCTCGCTGCCTCGGGCCATCTTCCGTTTGGTCGGATCGCTCGCACCGGAATTACCGCCATTGAGTGCGGCCGTATAGGGCGTCGTGTTCGTGCACTGCACGCTGGCGGTACCGGTTGCATCGACATTCGAAGTGATGGCGCCAGATGCGCCGAAGTTCACGCCAGTGGTGGAGACGAGGCAATTTGCCGGAACGGTTGCGGTCCACAGCGTGGTGCCGCCGGTGGTCGTACTGCTGCCGGTCGGGCAAGCGGCACCGCCGCTATAGGCGTAACGAATGCCGGGCGAGGTCGCGCTCCATGTATAGCTCAATGGGCTTGCCGTCTGCTGGTTGGCAAGCACACGGGCATATACGGTAAAGGTGTGGCTCGCGCTCGTTGAGCCTCCCATAGGCAGGTCATAGCTCACGCCTCCGCTGCCGTAAGCCGTGACCACGGATCCCCACGATCCCCAGACCTGGGTGCGCGACGCGTCCGAATAGAATTCGTGGTCGAGAAATTTCGCTCCCGTTGCTCAACGCCCGCTTGCCGGCATCGGTGGGACTGCCGGCGGCCAGTTCGATGCAAAGCCTGACGGTCTTATTCTTGTTTCCCGTGCAGGTGACGGTGAGGGTGGAGGTCGAATTATCCGCGGCGCCGGAAAGAACGTCCACGTTGCCGTACGATCCGGAGGCATTGGTGACGGTGCAGCTTTGTGCCAGTGCCGGCTGGCACGCGATGCCGGCAATAAAGACGCTGACGACGAGAAGAGCCTGCGTCGTTCGCAAAAGTGCTTGCCCGCTGATTTCAGCTTTCGACTGTCACCGTGCCGAGCCA
This sequence comes from uncultured Alphaproteobacteria bacterium, assembly GCA_963817135.1. Classification (GTDB taxonomy): domain Bacteria; phylum Pseudomonadota; class Alphaproteobacteria; order Rhizobiales; family Xanthobacteraceae; genus VAZQ01. The sequence continues at coordinate 29,234 of CAWFNG010000014.1, forward strand.
ATGGAAGCGGTCGTATCGACCGGGCCGCCGTCGCTTTGCGCCGAGACCGAGACTGCTCCATTGGCAGAAAGACCCGCGGCGGAGGTGGTCCAACTGACGCTCGATTTGCCCAGCACATATCCGACCAGGCCCTTGCCGAAAGTGACGGTCTTTCCCTTGGCGTCGCGGATGTTGAGCGCGGCAATGCGAATGCGCCGCTCGCCCTCGTTGCGGGCGGTCACCTTGACCTTGTTGCCGGTGACGGCAACCGTCCACGCGACCCGCGGGGTGCTGCGGTCGGCAGCGCCGAAGAACACCGGAATCGAATATCGCATCAACAGATTGACCGTGTTGCCGCGCTGCTGGGCTGCATCAGGCAACTGATCGACCAGGACGCGATAGCTCTCCTCACCGGTGACCGGACGCTTGGTCACGCGCACGATGCGCGTAATGTAATTGGCTTTCGGGGCCAACGTGACGGCGGGCGGACTCGCCACCACGTCCTCGGTCGGCTCAAGGTTCTCTTTGCCATTGATCTGCGACCAGCGGAAGATGCGGACTTGCACATTGATGGGCGCCGTGCCCTCGTTGCGCAGCGTGACGGTCGATGCGGCGCCCGGCGCCGTGACGTCGATGAGTACCGGCTCGACCTGCAGCGTCGCTGCACGGGAAGAAATCTGCGCCGTCACTAAAAGAACGCCAGCAAAGAAAAATTTCACGATGGCCGAACGCATCGTCGTCCCCCATAGCCTCAATTTGTTGCTGCCCGATTCCGAACACGCTTCGGAGAGAGGCCCCCGCGTGTGGTTCATCGCATAAAATTTTAGCGGATGGCACGAGGCGTAACCGTAGTTCACGCCAGTATTGCCCTGACATGATAACGCGCCGTTTACCATGCGTGCTTCAGCGACACGTTACGGGAACGTTCACCTGCTCGTTGGGGCGCGTGGTGTAAGCGAATGAACCGCGACATTCGCGATCCGGCAAAGTGACCGAGACCGTATTTTGCGCGCCGAGCCCTTTGACCCAGGCGCGACCGTCGTAACCGACGAGGAATTCCTCCCCTCCATCGACCTTGCCGCGCGAGCCGGCGGGCAGCGGCTGTCCGTCCGCCCCGGTGAGCACCAGAACGGCAGGGCTCACATCGGTGCGAACGGCAAAGTTCAGGCGCACGCCGGAGCGATCGGCAGGGGCGACGATGTCCTGGCTCGTGTTGATTTCCGCATCGACCGGCAAGTTGCGCGTATCGATCGCGACCTTGTTCTTCTGGTAGGAGCGCAGGCCCGGAATAAGCGCGCGCCCGGCCGCATCGGTAAAACCAACCGAGCGGTTTTCATGGAATACTTCGACGCCGGGAACGCCGGTATCGATCACCGCGAAAGCATCGTCGATGCGGTTGGCGAGGAATACCCCGTCGCCCATGGTCACAACGGCGCCTTCGACCTCGGCACTGGCGCGGTTCTCCTTGCCGACCTGCTGCACCGAAGCCTCCATGCGAGCCTGCGAGGAGCGATAAGCGACCGCGCCTGCCCGATCGGGCGTGCTGCCCTCGCTGTCGTGCAGGCGCCAGCCAAAGCTTCCCGGCTGCTGTCCGAGCGGCTTCACCACGTCGACGGTGACATTGGTTCCGTTCCCGTCTCTCGACACGCCCGAGGAGGCCAAGGTTCCCTCGCCGAGGGGGATCGAAAGCCCCAGCAGCAATCCACATTTCTTGCGATCGGCAAGGTCGGCATAGGCCGTTACGAACGCGGTCGCGTGATAGGGGAGCCCATGCGACCAGGAAGCCGAGAGAACATTGGAGACGCGGCCGGAAACATCGTTGAGATGGATGAAGCTCAGAGAGAGGCTCGACAGATCGAATGGCAAAGGCAAGCCTATGGAAATGCGATCGAGCGCCTTCGCCGGACGCGCGCTGAGCCACAACGATGTGGGCCCTGCTCCGACCGGCAGGGCAGGATTGGCGATGGAAAAAGAGGGGGTGCCGCCGTAAAGACCGGCGAGCCAGACCTGCGGGTCGGCAAGCACGCCCCGCTGCAATCGAGCCGTGACCGAAGCCAGGTCGTCGTAAGCTCCGAAGGTGCGTTGCGAACTCACCTGAACGGTCACCCCGAAGATGCTGGTGTCATAGGAGAGGTAACTTTGCCAGCCGACGCTCCTGTCTAAGCGGCTGGCCGCAAGCGCCGCCGAGGCAACGCCGACCGAGCCGGTGCGAACGATGGCCCCGCCTCCGGCGTTGAAAAGTCCAGCGCCGCCCTCACCGTGGCCTTCGAACGTGAGCCAATCGAGAAGGCCCATTCGCCCGCTCGCGGAAGCGACGAATTTGTTGCTGTAAATGTCGGCAGCGGTTCCATAGGAGAGGCGCGGCATGCCGGCTTCCATGGAAAAATCGAAAAGGCCCGGCGCCAGCAATTTGGACGAGACGTAGAAGGGAAGATTGGTCACGGTCTCGCGTCCGGACGCATCGCGCAGCACCACGCGCGCGGTGCCGCTGCCGCTCACCGCGGGCACGTTGTTGATGCGAAAAGGCCCGCTCTCGATCTGCTGGGACGAGGTCCGGACATTGTTGACGAAAACATCGACGGTCGAGGGGACTGCCGCGCTGCCGGCTGCCGACGGCAGCGGCAATGTCACGAGGTCCGGGCGCAGCCCGAAATTGCGTTGCGCCTGCAGGCCGCCAATCCGGATCGGGCGTGTCCAAGCCAGCGCGCCGTTGATTTCATCCCCCGCACGATAGGTGGTCATGGTTTCGCGGTCGGAATAGGCGAAGGTGGTGTCGAGCCGCAGTGCATCGAACCTGTTGTTGAAGGAGTTGCGCAGGATGGCGGACTGGCTCAACGTGCCGAACGGACTGAACGCGCGCGCATCGAGGCTCGCCGAGTGGCCGCTGAAGACGAAGGACTTCGGAGCCCAATGACCGCCGGCCGAGGTGAACAGCGTATAATTGAGCACGCCGCCGTAGTCGGTGCGCACGGCGATTTGCTCCTTCGGCGGTGCCGATGCATCCACCTCCCTGGTGACGCGCAATTCGTCGGGCACGGTGATGAACAGCTGCTGGCTTGGCTCGTCGTAGCGATAGGAGAGACCGGAGAGGTCGTCGAGCACGATCAATACGTCGGGAGACGCATAGCCGCGCGGCTTGAGACCGACTTCCTCAAGTTCGGCGCGCCGCGCCGCAATCTTGCCGCCCTCAACCACGGTAAACGAGCCGATAAGATGCGTCGGGGTCTGATTTCAGGAATACTTCGAGCTGAAGCTCGCAGACGTCGGCGGCGCCGGCGATGGCGCGCGGGGAAAACCCAAGCGCCAGCACCGTTGCCAAGGCGGCAATCAGCCTTGCTCTCCTGAGTGAGGAAACCCACGCCATGGTCCGCTCCGCGAAGGCGGAGTCGCGACCGATCCGGCAGCTGACAAGTGAAGCCCGAGCCGGGCAGCGACGTTAGTCGCTTGCCCACGGGAAAGGCTGTCGCATGGCCCCGACGGCGAGCACGATTAATTGAATCGTATCCGCCGCCGGAGACATGCGGCCCGTTCGGGCCGCACCATGCGCGCGGATCAGTACGTGACGGTTACCGTGACGGTGTCGGTGTAGGTGCCGGGCGCCGGCGTCGATTGCACCGGAACGCGGCCGTACACCGTAATGCTCTGCAAGGAGCCGCTGCCCGTCCCAGTAACCGTGTCGGTGCCGACGGTGTTGCCCCATACCATCGATACGGCTGCTGTCGGTATACAGCGAGTAGGTGACGGTGGCGCTTCCACTGGTCATCTTGCGCGCCGCCATGGTCGCGCCGCTGCCGGCGCCGGCATCAAGCCCGATATTATAGGGCGTGGTGTTGGTGCACTGGACCGCAATCGTCGACGTCTGGTCAGTATTGGCAGTGAGGACGCCTGGGCTGCCGAAATTGAGGGTCGAAGCGCTGTTGATGATGCATGAAGCCGCGAACGTCACCTGCACCCCGAACGTGGTGGTGGTCGTGGTGTTCGCGTGCGACGAGGTCGCGAACGGTAGCAGCAGCAGCGCAGCGAATCCAACTTTCAGCTTTGGCCGGCCAAACGCCGGCACTAACACATTCAACATGACAACACTCCCCGAGAGTTTCTGCGAACATTGCGCAGAACGATTATGGAGCTTCGTGGAAACGCGCTCCTCATGCTTTAGTGATTTGCAACGCGCTTCCCCACTCCGACAGCAATGCAATACAGGAAGCGATCTAAGATCGGTTTAAATTACGCGATAAACGGGAAGTATATTTGTCAGGTGTTTGCCGACTGGACCGGAGATTAATCAGGTCACGTGGGCATGCTCGCAATAGGAGCTTGCCGAAATGACGAGCCTCCTCCGCCCTCATTCTGAGGAGGGGGCCCCATGGATGAGCCGATCAACAGATATAAAAGTCGGGCGCGCCCGTCTCGAAGAATGAGGCGGCCCATGCGCCTCATGGTTCGAGACGCATCGCAGCGAACTAGATTATACAGCTACCAAAGCGCCAGGGCGCTGCGATACTCCTCACCATGAGGCTAGGAGAGTCCGCACCTAGCGCGCGCCGCAGTAGCGCTGCAAGGCTCCTCGCCAGCCGGTCAATACGTGACGGTTACCGTGATCGTGTCGGTGTAGGTTGCGGGAGCCGGCGTGGTCTGCGGCGGCACGCGACCGTACACGGTATAGCTCTGCGCGGCGCCATTGCCGGTAGCGGCCACCGTATTGGTGCCGACCGTGTTGCCCCATACCGTGGCGCGCCCGCTGTCGCTGTACAGCGAATAGGTGATGGTGGCGCCTCCACCGGTCATCTTGCGCGCCGCAACGGTGGCGCCGCTGCCGGTGCCGGCATCGAGGCCGATGTTGTATGGCGTGGTATTGGTGCACTGGACCTGCAGCGCCGTCGTCTGGTCGACGTTCGCAGTGAGCACGCCCTGGCTGCCGAAATTCAGCGTCGAGGCGCTGTTGATCAAGCATGACGTGGTGACCGTCATCTGCACCGTAAAGGTGGAAGTGGTAGTGGCGGCGTCCGACGGCGACGGCAACGACAGCAGGCAAAATGCAGCAATCGCGAATTGCAGCTTTCGCTGCTTGAGCAGTTCAAACATCAGCGCCCCCCGAATCAAGAGTTGCGTAGCGCGTTGTTCACGCGTGTTCGCAACCCATCGTCCCCATCAATGGCGACGATATACCCGCGCAATCTAAAAGCGGCTTAAATTTCGCGGGTTAATCGGCTCGCGTGAAACGCAGGCATCGCCAGGATTTCCCTGACACGCTAACGCGCCGGTTGCCTTATCCGGCGGCTCGCCACTGCGAAGCTGCCCGCGTGCGACGGCCCCTATCTTGCTGCTGCTCGAGCCAAGCGGCGCAAAACACCCTCAAATCGATACAGGGCGTCCCATTCCGGGATGTCGGTGCCGCTTCGGAGGCTTGACATGTCGAAATGGGCCATTCTGGTGGTTGGATGCGTAATTTGGCCAAGCGCGGCTTGCGCAGGCCAGGCCTCGTCGCAATTTCAAGTCGGCATCACCATCACCGGCAAGCGGGCGTCGGCGCCCCCGTCCACCAATGCCGCGACAGAGCCCGTCCAAACGACCAATGCGGCGGAGGCTAAATCCAGTGCTCAGGGTCGCAATTCCTTGATGCGCACCAAGCGGCAGCCAGCAAAACTCGGCACGCCCGCGCCGCGTATTACCTCCCCCTGAAAGAATCTCAAATCTCCGACAGCCAGCCTTGGGCGGATGCGTAGCGCACGAGCTCGGCGCGGGTCTTGAGGCCGAGCTTGTCGACGCCGCGGGATTTGTAGGTTTCCACCGACTTGATGCCGATATCGAGGCGGCGGGCAATTTCCTTGTTGGTGTAACCGAGGGCCACGAACTTCAACACATCTGATTCGCGATCGGTCAGGTCCGGCAAGTAGCCTTCCTTGAGGGTATTGCCATGCCTGGGCGCAGCATCGAACAGTCGGTTGGCAATGGCGGGATCCACATAAAGCCCGCCGACGAAAACCGCTCGAATCGCCTGAACCAGGTTTTCCGGCGCCGACCTCTTCAAGAGGTAGCCGCGAACCCCGGCATCGATTGCCTGCCGCAGATAGGCGCGATCCTCGTGCAGCGTCAGGATGAGGATGCGCACCGAGGCAATCTCACTCGCAACGCGGCGAGCAAGCATGATGCCGTTGAGCTCCGGCATGGAGATGTCGATCACCGCCACGTCAGGCCTCTGCTCGCGAATGACCTTGAACGCCTGGATGCCGGTGCCGGCTTCGCCGACGAGATCGAGATCGCTCTCCGCAGTGACGAGATTGCGCAGTCCGTTGAGGACGATCGGATGGTCGTCAGCAAGAACGATGCGGATTATTCCGTTCACGCGCTGAGCCTTTCCGCCGCAAGCGGGATGCTTGCATAGATCGTGGTCCCGCCTCCTGCCGAAGATTCGATTTCAAGCTCGCCGCCTACGCTCGAAAGGCGCTCGCGCATTCCTATGAGACCAAGTCCGCCTTTGTTTCCACCCGACCAATTCAGTGCCGCCACATCGAACCCGCGCCCGTTGTCTTCTACCACCAAGCGCAGCGTATTGCCGATGAATTCGACAACAACGCTGACCGAGGTTGCATCCGGCGCATGCTTGGCGACATTGGTCAGGGCTTCCTGGATAATTCGATAGACAGTGGTGGTGATCTCGGCGGGCAAGGCGTCGAGCCTGCGGTCGCCGCAGTGGAAATCGGTTTCCACTCCGAATTTGCCGCTCCATTGCGCCAGCTGGTCGGCAACGGCCATGGACAAACCCAGTTCGTTGATCGCCGCCGGACGCAAATCCCAGGACACCTGATGGAGAATTTTGCCCATTCCTTCCAGTTGATGCCGCAGCAGCCGAACCCGGTTGCGACCAGACGCATCAATGAGGTTTTCGATCGCTCTCAGTTCGAGCATCGCGGCGGCAAGGCTCTGCCCGGTCTCGTCGTGCAGTTCGTGCGCCAGCCGCAGCCGCTCTTCCTCCTGCGCCTGTATGAAGCGACGGCGCGCTTCGTCGCGCTCGGCAAGTGCCTACGAAAGCCGTTCTGCCGCTTGCTTGCGTTTGGTGATGTCGACCACCGTCGCCATCACCAGGTTTCCGGCGCGGGTGTTGATCGGATTGAGGCCTATTTCAACCGGGAATTCGCTGCCGTCCTTGCGACAGGCAAACAAATCGCGGCCCGCGCCCATCGCGCGTGCGGCAGGAGCCTTGGCAAATCCCTCCCGCAGCGCCACATGACCGCTGCGAAGCCGCTCCGGAATCAGCATCTCCACCGGACTGCCGATCAATTCCTCGCGCCGATAGCCGAACATCTTCTCCATCTGGGCATTGAGCAGAACGATGTGCCCCACCCGATCGATCACCAGCACGCCGTTGGGCGCAGATTCGAACAGCGCCCGGAATTCCTCACGCGTGGGACTGCGATCAATGCCGAGGGCGCCAAACGACTGCGACAGCTGTCCTGCGATCAGGTAGGCTGCAAGCACGCCAATCAGAACAACAGCCCCACCCACCGCCGCAAAGCGCATCAGCGTCTGCCGTGAGGCTGCCTGGAGCTGACGCTCCGGGATGCCCGAGGAAATGGTCCATCCCGTGAGCCTCGAGCGCACATTGGCCCAGGAATAAGGAACGCCTTCGAGGCTGTTGCCGTGGACTATTCCAGATTCGGAATTAAGCTCATCCGGAGGAGAGGTAAGCGGCTTTCCCGCAAGCTCAGGGTGATTTTCGGACCGGGCGACGATGATACGCTGCTGATCCCAAATCGTGACCAATTGCTCGCGGCCGATTTCCCTCGCTTGATTGACGATCTCGCGGAAGCGGTCCACGGGCACGCCCACCGTGAGGATGAATTCCGGACGGCCTTCGACCATCACGGGCACCAGGACGGCAATAAGATAGCGGTTGACTAGCGGCGCCCAGAATACGCCTGTGGTGACCGGCTGGCCCGCACGCAAAGCGGCATCCTGCGCCTCGCTGCGGGCGTAAGGCGGGGCTTGCAGCAGCTTTTCCCCCCAGGGCAAAGCCGTGTTGATCAATTGCTCATTGAGCCTGACGTCGCGCAGAACAATCTGCATCTTGAGCTGTCGCGCGACCTGTAAAGCTTGGCGATAGAACGATTCGATGTCTCTGCTCTGCAAATGGGGCGAGCTCGCCAGCGCAATCAACATGTTCTGCGTGCTGACGATCTCGTTATCGACGAAACTCAAAATCTTTTCGGCGTCTCTTTTGTTGTTGTCCTCGATCTGCTGGCGCAACGAGTTCGCCGAAAGATCGGCTAGCCACCAGGTAATCACGAATATCGAGATGATGATGACGGCGGCCAGAATCGGAAAGTAGGCGCGAAGGAGATTGAGCGAGGAATGGGAGAAGACAGGCATCACGTCGAGCGAAGGGGTTGGGCGTGAGCGAAGAAGCGGATTGACCCGCGATGAATTATTGGCCGGCTCTCGACCGGCTACCGAGCCAGGAATCTCAAATCCGCCACACTAAACTAGTGGTCCGATTCCGAAGTTCGGCAGCACTCGCGGCACGCACTAGCCGAAAGAAGCCCCAACCTGGGTTGGGGCCTCTCTACACGATTGGCCGGGCTCAGACACTAATCCGGCCGCGGCGTTTGTGACAAGGGACCGAATTACAAGGGTTAAAGATGTCAGGAATTTCCTGACAAGAGGCCAGTTGCAGGCCTCTGTAGCCCGGATTTTGCTTTTCCACGAAATCCCAGTGCCGAAGTCCCTGATTGAGCCAAAGACGCTCAATTCGCAATACGAGTACGATTATTCGGAAGTATCTGTCTTTTTTACATATTGCCTTAGCCCAATTTTCAAGTCCGCACGCTTACCTTAGCGGGCTATCGCCCCTTATCCCCGGAATCCGTGCAGCCGAGGTGCGCAATGAGAAAGTACTTCTTCGATCTCGTGGGCCAAGATCATTGTCAGTATGACTATCGCGGACGACTATTGGCTGAGGTTGAGAAGGCCTGTCAGCTGGCCGAACTCATCGCCATGGATCTGGAAATGCGAGGCGCGGGCGAATGGACGGGATGGAGCGTCAACGTCCGCAGCGAACAGGGGCAGCAACTGTTTGCCATACCCGTTCGATATCCGGAGCTTGCGGCGGCGTAGCACATTATTGCGCGGTCATGCCGCCGTCCAAGGTGAGGACGGTGCCGGTTGCAAAGCGGCTTTCGTCTCCGGCGAGAAACAGGATGCCAGCTGCAATCTCCTCCGGCGTACCGAGCCGCCCGAGCAATTGACGCGCTGCGAGTGCCTTGCGCGTAGCGCCTGGATCGGCGCTGTTTTTCAGGATTTCATCGAAATAGGGCGTGTCGATCGTTCCCGGCGCAATCGCGTTGCAGCGGATCCCGTCGCGGACGTGGTCAACGGCAATGGCCCGGGTCAGTGCGGCAACCGCCCCCTTCGATGCGCAATAGGCGGCGCGATTGGCGATGCCCACAGAAGCAACCACCGAGGCGATATTGACGATCACCCCGCCGCCATTCGCTTTCATTAGCGGAATCGCATATTTGCTGCACAGGAACACGCCGCGCACATTGACCGCTATCAGCGCGTCCCAGGCCGCTTCATCCGTTTCAACCACGCTGCCGGTAATGCCGTAACCGGCATTGTTGATAAGAACATTGAGTTGGGCTAAACCGCTCGGCGGTGGTGTCGATGATGCGTCTCGCGTCGGCGCTGCTTGCGACATCAGCCGCAACCGCAATCGCGTCGACGCCCTTGCCGGCACATTCGGAAGCGACGGCTTGCGCACGATCCGCAAGCTTATCGGCAATAACCAGCCGCGCACCCTCATCGGCGAAAAGCAACGCGGTCGCCCTCCCGATGCCTGAGCCGCCGCCGGTAATGATGCAGACCTTTTGCGCAAGCCGCATTTGAGCAACTAACCGAGGGCGGAAGCCGGGTTCGCGACCCAGCACAGGATATGCCGCCCGACCGCAACCAACGCGCCACTTTGATTCACGATATTGATATCGGCGAGGGACCGTCGTTTCGCCGGGTCGATCTCGACAATTGTGTAGGTGAGCGTCACCGTGTCGCCGATGAACACCGGCGCAAGAAAGCGCACCCGATCATAGCCAAGCGACACTGGGGTTTCCTTGCGCGTAGTGCCCTGGCATTTCTCGATCATCATGGTCGAGCAGGTCGACATGTAGCCGATCAGCAAGGCGCCATGGGCAATGCGGCGGCCGTATCTGGACTGCGCCATGTATTGCTCGTTGACGTGATTGACCGAAAAGTCTCCCGTGATTCCCGCAAACAGATAGATGTCGGTTTCTCCGACGGTTTTGGCGAACCGTACGGTGTCGCCGATCTTTACATAGAACTCCGACATGGCGGCTACACATCCTTATCTGCCCGCACTATGCCATCGCGGATGAGTTCGCCAATTTCGGCCGCGCCGAAGCCAAGCTCGGCAAGAATTTCCCTCGTTTGCGCGCCCAGGCGCTGCGGCGGCAGGCGAACCTCCGCCGACTGCCCATCGTAGCGAACCGGGTGATTGACGAGCATGCTTGGCGCACCGGTATTGCCAGAACCTGCAACCGTCACCAGCGCCTGCATGTGCCGGACCTGTGGATCATTGACAATCTCCTCATAGCCTTGCACCCGGGCGTGCCATATCTGCGCCTTCTCCATAAGCGCGCTCCATTCCTCGCTGGTCCGCGTCGCGAGGCGCGCCCCAATTAGTTCGCCGATTGCATCCTGCTCGGTCCACGCATCCTCTTCGGTCCACGCGAGCAGCTGCGGCTCCCCGATGGTTTGCGCGAGCGCCCGCAAAGGGCAAAGAGAAACGGCGATATGGCCGTTGCGTGTGGCGTAAACGCCATACGGAGCCGGGTAATACCAGCCGGCGAGATGGCGCCGGGCGGAGACAGTCGCCGGCTTCTTTCCGGCATTGAGCCAGGCGACCAACGATTCCGCCTGCAGATCGAGCGCGGCCTGCAGGAGGCTCGCCTCGACGCGGCAGCCCGTGCCGGTGCGCTGCCGGCGAAAGAGCGCGGCAATAATGCCGAGCGCAAGCAACGCCGCGCCGTGATGATCGACAGCCGACACTCCAACCGGACGCGGCCCGCTTGCCGGCTCCCCGGTGATCGCCATGAGCCCAAACAGCGCCTGCGCCAGCAGATCCTGTCCAGGCCGCTCGGCATAAGGCCCGGTTCGACCGTAGCCCGATGCCGAGGCGTAGATCAAAGCCGGGTTGCGTTCGCGCAACGCAGCGTAGCCAAAGCCGATCTTGTCCATCACGCCAGGGCGGAAATTTTCGGCGACGACATCGGCACGATCGATGAGCTTGAGGGCGATCTCTCCGCCTCTTGGCTCCTTCAAATCGAGAGCGATGCTGCGCTTATTGCGATTGGCGCAGAGCTGCAGCATCCCCTGCCCATCATGCCAGACATTACCGCCGCTCCAGTGGCGCTGAAAGGCTCCTTCCGGAGGCTCTATAGCGATCACATCGGCACCAAGATCTCCCAGCATCTGGATCGCCATGGGGCCCAAGAGAAAGTGATTGAAACTGATGACGCGAACTCCCTGCAACAGATCGAGCATTGGATTCACCCGGTAACGAAAATCGGTATGCAGACGCGCGGCGCTCGCTATTCCGCAAGATGAATTCTGACTCCATCGCCGTCGAAGAAATGCAGATTGCCGGTTGCGACTGCCGCCTCGATCTCAACGCCGGCGGGAAGCGTCAAGTCGGGATCGACGCCGGCAATGCGGAATTCGTCTTGGCCAAGGCGAATTACGAGAATCTGCTCATCGCCAAGCTGCTCGGTGACCACGACCGTGCCCCGCAATCCGATCTCGCCGGCATTCGCCGCGTTGCCCAGCCGCACATGCTGCGGCCGCATGCCGACGCAGACCGGCCGGCCGACATGCGCCCCGAGACTTGCAAATCGGCTGCTTGGAATTTTAAAGGCAAAGCCGGGATCGCTAAAGGCGAAGCAGTCGTCCTGCGCCAAAAGCTGCATGTCCAGGAAATTCATGGACGGCGAGCCGATGAAGCCGGCGACGAAGCGGGTGGCGGGCCGGCGATAGAGTTCGAGCGGCGTTCCTACCTGCTGCATGAAGCCGTCCTTCATCACCACAATGCGGTCGCCGAGCGTCATCGCCTCCACCTGGTCATGGGTGACGAAAATGGAGGTGGTGGGAACCCGCTGGCGGAGTTCTTTCAATTCGAGCCGCATCTGCGCTCGCAGTTGTGCATCGAGATTCGACAGCGGCTCATCGAAAAGAAACACCTTCGGGTTTCGCACGATGCAGCGGCCAAGCGCCACGCGTTGCTGCTGGCCTCCCGACAGCTGACGCGGCCGGCGGTCGAGCAGCGGTTCGATGGACAGCATTTTCGCGGCGCGCGCGACGGCAGCGGCAATCTCGCTCTCAGGAACGCGGCGATTGCGCAGCCCGAATGCCAGATTGTCGCGCACGCTCATATGCTGATAAAGGGCATAGTTCTGAAACACCATTGCGATATCGCGATCGCGCGGTTGCAGGTGATTCACCACCCGGCCGCCGATTGCGATGGTGCCGCTGCTGATCTCTTCGAGGCCTGCAATCATCCGCAGCGTGGTCGATTTGCCACAACCGGAAGGTCCGACCAGAACCACAAATTCGCGATCCTTGATTTCAAGGCTCAGATCCTTGACGGCGACGACCTGCCCGTATGCCTTCTGTACATTGCTGAGAATAACATCGGCCATCGCTCAGACCTTAAGCCCGCGAATGACGTATTTTTGGCCGAACAGCGTCACGATCAGCGCCGGAACGAGGGCAATCACTGCGGTCGCGCTCATCAGATGCCACTCCATACCAAGTTCGTGGACGAACTGCGCCATCACGACAGTCAGGATCGGCGTTTCGTGCGCGGTCAGAATGAGCGCGAACAAAAACTCGTTCCAGGTATAGAGCCAGCACAGGATCGCAAGCGCCGTGAGGCCGGGAACGGCTGACGGAACGGCAACCCGCCAGAATGCACCCCAGCGCGAGCAACCGTCGATCATGGCGGCGTATTCCATCGACGGATCGATGCCGTCGAAGAAGCCTTTCATGATCCAGGAGAAGAAACAGATGTGGACGGCAACGTGCGGCAGCAGCAGGCCCCAATAGGTGTCGAAGATGTTGAGCGCTTGGGTGACGAAATAGAGCGGCAATACCCAGGCGACGTATGGCACACAGCGAAAAATATAGATCAGCGAAAACCATGTGCTCGGGATCGGTCCCTTGAAGCGCGAGAGCATGTATCCGGAAGTTGCGGTGACGCTGAGGGAGAGCACTGTCGCCAAGGTTGAAATCATGAAGCTGTTGAACAGTGCCCGCAGAACGATCTCCTGCGACAATACCTCGTGAAAGTTGTCGACTGTGAATTCGGTGCCGCGATGCACGTAGTAGAACTCCGGTCCCGGGACGCAGCGACGTCAAGACGAGCCAGAACACCGGAAAGGCGAACAGCAGGCAAACCGCGAGAGCAGCGAGCGCAAACAGCACGCGCTTTCCGCGCGGCGCGAGAACGGAAAAGAACCCGCTCGATCGCGCCGGGACAACTGCTGTTGCCTTCACTTCGACACCTCCACGAACCGATTGAGCAATCGGTAGAGGAGAAGTGCGAAGACCACGATGATGACGGTGCCGATTACGGCCGCCGCGGAGCCGCGCCCAAGATTGAGGAATTGAAACGATTCGACATAGGCGTAGATGCTGAACAGTTCGGTCGCCCGCGCCGGCCCGCCGCCTGAAATCGTCCACACGATGTCGAAGGTGCGAAACGCGTCGATCGAGCGGATCACGATGCATACCACCATGACCGGGCGCAGCATCGGGAGGGTGATGTAGCGGAAGGTGCGCCAGACGCTCGCCGCATCGATCTGCGCCGCCTCGAACGGCTCGGCCGGCAGGCTTTGCAAGCCGGCAAGCAGGATGAGGGCGAACCACGGCGTCCACAGCCATACATCGGTGAGCAGAATGACGAAGAATGCGGTCCAGCGCTGGGTGAGCCAGGAAACCGGCGCAAGTCCCAGCCCCTCGAGAACCGCGTTCACCACTCCGAATTGGTCGTTGAACATCCAACGGATCATAATCGCGGCAATCACCGGGGCGACCATCAGCGGCAGCAGAACGAAGGATTGAACCAGCCAGCGTCCCGCAAAGCGCTTGTTGAGCAGCAGCGCAACCATCAGGCCGAGCACGAGCGAGACCGCAACGCTCGCCGTCATGAAGCCGAATGTATTGGGAAGCACGACGCCGAGGAATTCGGCGTCGCGCAGCACATGAATGTAATTGGCGAGCCCCACCCAGGTCCGCTTGGGATCGTACAATGTCCAATCGCGGAAGCTGGCATTGGCGCCGGTCAGAATGGGGATGATCTGGAACATCGCAAGCACGAGCACTGCCGGCGCGATCAGCGCCAGCATGAAACCGGTTTTCTCGCTTATTCGTGGAGGCCAACGCTGACTGGGTTTCAGCGAGTCACATCCTTGATCCGTCACTCTGAGGTGCTCGGCGCGAAGCGCCGAGCCTCGAAGAGTGCGCCCAGTCTGCGGGCCGTTCATCCTTCGAGACCCGCGCGTCTTCGGCGCTTTATCAAGCCGCTCTCCCATATGACGCGCGGGCGCCTGAGGATGACGGTGAGAGCCAGTCGCTGCAATTTGTAACGCAGTTGCGCTAGTTGCCCGTTGCGGCGCTGTGAATCCTGTCGACGTGCTCGGCCAGCACTTTCGGAATATCCTCGCGTTTGCCGGACAGCGCCGAGATGGCCATATCGGAATAGGCTTTGTGCACGGCGGGCCATTCGGCAAAGTAGTACGCCGAGTGCGTAACCGGCGTCTGGTCGAACACCGCATGCTTGAGGGCGGCAAAGTCTTTGTCCTGGGCAGTAAGCGTCGGCCAAAGCTTTACATTCGGCGGCGGACCGCCGGTCTTCTTCCACATCTCGACCTGCCCGGCCTCATCGCTCATCATTGCGGAGAGCATCTCCTTGGCAAGTTTCTTGCGCTCCGCCGGCACGCCCTTGGGGATGGCCCAGCCCCAGATTTCGTTCCACGAGGTCGGCTTCTGTGCACGCGGGCCCATGGGGAAAGGTGCCATGCCTACTTTGCCGACGATCTTGGAGCGCTTGGGGTCGTTGAACTCGCCGAAATGCGTGGAATCCACCAGCGTGAATGCGGCCTCGCCGGACATGAAGATTGCATTGGCTTCGTTGCGGCCATAGGCGGTCATGCCGGGCGGACTTATTTTGTGGGTGTTGATGGCATCCCACCAGAACTCGACGATTTCGCGGTGGCAGGGCTCGGTGACCGCAGGCTCGAATTTCGCCGCCGCGAGCTTGTCGTTGTCGCGCTCGAACAGCGGCTTGAGGATATCGCAATTGTTGGCCCACATGGTCCACCACAAGCTGAACCACGTGTTGTTCATGCTCATGCCGCCGACATAGCCCCATTTTACCTTACCCTCCTTCTGTAGCCGCTGGCTGACCGCGACCAACTGGGCAAAGGTTGTCGGCAACTCCTCGGGCTTAACGAGATCCGTGCGGTAAAAAAAAGTGCCGACGGTATGTGCCATGGGCACGACGGTGAGCTTTTTCTCGTCGTTCCAGAAAGCGAGCAGCGGCCACTGGTCCGCGTTCTCGATCCCTTTCACGTCGTCCGTCGTCTCCAGCCATTTTTTCCAGAGCTGACCCCAATCGTCGTTGTGCCATATGATGTCGAATTGGTCGGCTCCCGACGTGAGAGTGGCCGTCACTTTTTCCATGAACACGCTGTAGGCCATGGGCACGCGGGTCAGCTTGACCCCATGCTCCTTCGCCCACTTCTCCATGATGTCGAGCGATGCGTCCTGGATGGGATTTTTCATGTACCCGACTTTGAGCTCGCGCCCCTGCGCGTTGGCGCATAAGCCGCTCGTCAGAACGACAAGAGTAATCGCGGCGAGAAATGAAAACCCGACGAAGCGCAGACGGAATTTGCGCATGGGCACCTCCCTGAGTTTTCTTGGTGGGCGCGCGAGTTTCAGCGGCGCCCGTTCACCCGCCATCACACACCTTTGGCAAGGCCAAGGCAATGCAAACGTGACGGCAAAACGCGCCGCAATGATCCGTGTCCCGGATGCAGTGCAGCGCGCTAGCGCGCTGCGCCCGAGACACAATCAGCCGATGTCAGCTAAGCGGATCGAGAAATTCGGCAGCGCGCTCGTGGTGAGCAATTCGGTGGGAGCCAATTCGAGGATGGAAGACCAGCCCTCACCGGCGGGCCCGGTATGAATCCAGGTGATGCGCTCATTGGCATCGACGACCCAGAATTCCTGGACCCGGTGCCGGGCGTAAAGGCGCGCTTTCAATCCCTTGTCATAGCTGAGACTTGATGCTGCCACTTCGATCGCGAGCAAGACATTACCCGGCTCGATATATGTGAAATTTGCGTCTGATTTGAGTGCTGCGACGCGCTTGAATACCGCTAAATCCGGCTCCAACAAAGTATTGTCGGCAAACTGAAGGGTAATCTCCGCACCCATTCTCGTGTCGTCTGGCAGCGCACGTGCAATTGCCGCGGTCAAGGCGCCTTTGATCAATTCGTGTGAATACCCTTTGGCGGACATCATCACGAGATCACCATCCACCAGCTCGAAGCGCTCTTTCTCGCCAAGAATCCCGGTCTCGACCATACGCCAGATGTCATGCACGGTGAACGCCCGTCGAGGCAAACCGTCTGCTGCGCGTGTTAGGGCAATGTTCATGAGCGCACCATTGCTATTGCACTGTGCAATATAATGCGAAATGAGGATTTCCGCGACTGCTCCCTGCCGGGCTAGCGGCTGACAGCCTCGCGCCAATTGTTTTTTCCCGCCGCCGCAAGCAGCGCCGCGACGTCGATATTCTCCTCGCCGGGAACACGGATACGCTTGAAACGCATCTCGTCTGAGTCTAGCGGCTTGGTTGCATCAAGTCCCATCTTGGCGCCGACGCCGTTGCGGGTCGACGGATCGAGCTTCGACCCCTGACTTTCCGGCACAATGACGAGATCGCGGTCAGCCTGGAAACGCGTCGCTACCGCCCATTCGACCTCGGCGGGATTGTGAATGTCCACATCCTCGTCGACCACCACGACGTGCTTGACATCGTAATGTCCGGCAAAAGCGCCGAGCATCACATTCTTGGCTTCCCCCTCCTGACGTTTGCGCATTTGCACGTAGAGGTGATAGCGGCATGCGCCGCCCGGCGCGAGATAAACATCGCGGACATTGGGAAAGCTGCGCTTGAGGTGCGCCAGCAAAGTCGCCTCGCGCGGAATGGCGCCGAGCAGCAGGTGCTCGCGGCCGCCGCCGACGATCGTATGGAAGATCGCGTCCTTGCGGTGGGTCACCGCGTCCACTTCCATCACGTGGCGGTCCGCGCGTTCGCCGTAATACTGCGGGAATTCGCCGAACGGCCCTTCCGGCTCGCGCACCAACGGCAGCAAGCGGCCTTCAATGACGAACTCCGCCTGCGCTGGCACGCGCAGTTCGCTGGTGAGGCACTTGACCACCGTGAGCGGCTCCCCCTGCAGCGCGCCGGCAATCTCAAGCTCGTCCACATCGATCGCAGCAATCGCCTGGGAGGCAAGCAATGTGAGCGGATCGACGCCGACCACAATGGCGGCGGGCAGCGGCTCACCCCTCCCCTCCGCCATTTCGAAGAACATGTGGGCATGGCGAGGCAGCAACAGCACCCCCAATCGATTGCGGCCGCTCAGCTGACAGCGGTGGATGGATACATTCTGTCTGCCGGTGCGGGGATTGCGGGTGACCATGAGGCCGGCGGTGATATAGGGGCCGCTGTCGTGCTCGTTGTGAACGGGAAGGGGCAGAATGCGCGCAAGATCTACCTCGCGATGAACGACCTCCTGCGCAGGGCTCGAGGGCGTTTCGTGCCAGGGAATGGGGTTAAGCGCCGCATCCTGAAAGCGCGACAGCAGCTCGCTTTCCTCCACCGCCATCGCCTGTGCCATCCATCCACGGTCGGACATGAGCCCGGAAATCACCGCAATGGGGTGCCCGCCCGGACGGGGAAACAGCGTCGCGCGCTGGCCGTCGAGACGCTTGGCAATGGCCGCCAGCTCGAAGCGAAGCCCGATGCCGGGCTTGAGCACTGCCAATCGACCGCGCGCTTCCAGGTGATCGAGCCACTCGCGCAGCGAGCGAATGGGTTGCGGCGCATTGTCGCCATGACGCCGCGCAGCGCCCGCAGCAGCAAATCCCCCGCCTTGAATGGCGCCGCCGACCTCAGTCATATTGGTCCCGATGCGAACGGCATTCCTGGGGATGTATCATTGCGAAGCCCCGCAGGTCCAACGCGCCTGACGCAAATTTTCGCGGTTGCGAGGGCTCTCGCGTAGACAATGCAGAGCAGGTGCCATGCTTGATCTCGGCAGAAGCTTTCTCGCCAGCGTCGCCCGCGACCCCGATGCCCTCGCCATCGTCGATGGCGAGGTCCGCCTGACATACAGCGACTGGTACAAAAAAATCTCTGCCGTGGTTTGCGCCTTTGACGGGCTTGGACTTGCTGCCGGCGACCACCTCGTAACCGTGCTGCAGAACCGCTGGCAGGCGGCGACCGTGCATTGGGCGTGTCAATTCGCCGGCATCATTGTCACGCCCCTGAATTGGCGATCGAGCGCCGAGGAACTCGATTTCTGCCTGGCCGATGCCGAAGCTAACGCCCTTGTATACGAGAGCGTATCAACCAAATCGGTGCAGTCCTCGCATGCAGCGCGCAATCGAATGCGCATCAGTCTGGGATGGCCTGAGGCCGGAGAACATGCGTTCGATTCGTTTCTCGGCAAGAAGGCACAAGCAGCGGAGCCGCGGGCCGATCCCGAGGCGTGGTCGGTGATGCTCTATACCTCCGGCACCACGGCACGTCCCAAAGGGGTGCCGCGGCGCCAGCGTGCAGAACGCGCCGCAGCGCTCGCCCATGTCGCACAGAACCTCTACGCGCACGGCGAGCGCACCCTCGGCGTCATGCCGCTTTACCACACCATGGGGGTTCGCTCGCTCATTGCCATGTCGCTCATTGGCGGGGCTTTCATCTGCCTGCCGCGTTTCGACCCCGCACGCGCACTGGCCCTGATCGAGCAGGAGAAGGTCACCAATCTCTATCTGGTGCCCACCCTGTATCATGATTTGTTGCATCATGAAGCGTTCAAGGGGACGCAGTTGAGTTCGGTCCGCAAGCTCGGCTTTGCCGGCGCGCCCATGACCGATGGCTTGCTGCGCCAGCTGAGCGAAGCGTTCAAGCCCGACCTCTTCGTCAACCACTACGGCTCCTCCGAGATCTATACCTTCACCATCGAGCAGAACGCCGCCGCCAAGCCCGGCTCGGCCGGTCGCGCCGGCATCAATCAGCTCATCCGGGTGGTGCCACTTGGCGCCCGTTCGGTAGATGAGGTGGCGAAAGTGGGCGAAGAGGGAGAGATCATCGCGCTCCTTGCCGGCGATGAATCGTTCGACGGCTACTGGCGCCGGCCGGACGCCGACGCCAAGGCGCTGCGCGATGGCTGGTATTTCACCGGGGATACCGGATGGTTCGACAGTGACGGCGATCTATTCGTCAGCGGGCGCGTCGACGACATGATCATCACCGGAGGCGAGAACGTCTCGCCGGTCGAGATCGAAAGCTGTCTGTCGCTGCATCCCGCGGTATCGGAAGTGGCCGTCGTCGGCATCGCCGACGAGCGCTGGGGCAAGATCGTGGCAGCCTTCATCAAGCGACGCCAGCAAGTGTCGCCGGACGAACTTGACCAATTCTGCTGCACATCGGGTCTCGCAAATTTCAAGCGGCCACGGCGATATGTGTTTGTCGAGGCAATACCGAAATCACCGGTGGGCAAGCTCTTGCGCCGAAAATTGGTGGCCGGCGAATATGACCCGGAGCGCAGAGAGGACGTCATGCGCCGCAAAGGAGCAGCACAATGAACTCTCCCTTCTCCGATCCGCGTCTTGCGAGCCTCGATGGCTTTCGCGTTGAGATCGATCCCGCGCGCGAGCGTGCCGACGTCATTCTCGACCGGCCTCCCTTTAACATCGTCTCCATGCCACAGCGCGATCAGTTGCGACTCGTATTCGAGTTTCTGGAGGACGACGCGCGCGTACGGGTGATCGTGCTGCGCGCGGCAGGCGAGCATTTCTCGAGCGGCGGCAATATCAAGGGTTTCCTGGAGGCAAGCGCGGAACACGTCTCCAAGCTTGCCTGGAACATTGCCGCCCCGGCGCGCTGCGCAAAGCCGGTGATCGCCGCCAATCGCGGTTATTGTTTCGGCGTAGGCTTTGAATTTTCACTCGCTTGCGACTTCCGCATTGCGTCGGAAACCTGTTTCTACGCGCTTCCGGAGCAGCGGCTCGGACAGATCCCCGGCTCTGGCGGCTCCGCGCGCCTGCAAAAGATCATTGGCATCACCCGCACGAAGGACATCGTAATGCGCTCGCGCCGCATCTCAGGCAAGCAAGCCTATGAATGGGGGATCGCGACGGAATGGGTCCCTGACGAGCGATTGGAACCGGCGACCGATGCGCTGGTCGAGGAATTGCGCGCGTTCTCCCCGCTTGCCCAGCGCACCGCGAAAAAACTTCTCAACGATACCGAGGATTCCACGCTGTCCCTTGCCATCGAGCTCGAGGGCCATTGCTACAGCCGGCTGCGACAATCGGACGATTTCCGCGAAGGCGTGGATGCCTTCCACAGTAAGCGCCCGGCCAAATTCAAGGGGACCTGACGCCCACAGCGGATTGGCGAGCGAACCTACTCTGAGGACGAGTTTTCAAAGGAAACATGAGCGATGCAACCGACAAGTCGAAGCAAGTGGAGATTGGTTTTTTTCGCATGGATGGCCTTGTCGCTGTTCGGCGGCAGGTTCGTGCATGCGCAGAGCTATCCCACGCGACCGATTCAAGTGATCGTTCCGTTTGCCGGCGGCAGCGCGAGCGATGTCGTCACCCGCATCCTGCTCGATCGGGCGGGGAAGACGATCGGCCAGCCATTCATCATCGACAACCGGCCGGGTGCCGGCGGGAATATCGGCACCCAAGCCGGCGCCCGCGCAACACCCGACGGCTACACCTTGGTCGCAACCGGCTCGGGACCGGTCGCCGCCAACAAGACGCTCTATCGCGATCTCGGTTACGATCCGGAGAAGGACTTCGCGCCAATTGCGCTTATCGCAGTCTTTCCCATTGTCGTGGTGGCAAGCACGAAACTACCGGTGAATACGCTCGCCGAGTTGATCGCCTACGCGAAAACGCATCCGGAACTCAATTATGGGTCGGTGGGAATCGGCAGTTCGCAGCATCTCGCCGGGGCGTATTTCGGGCAGATCGAGGGGCTTTCGCTCACTCACGTGCCTTATCGCAATATTGCGCAATACACGACCGACTTGATCGCAGGCGCGGTGCCGCTCGGCTTTCAGTGGCTTCCCAACGTGCTTGCCGCGCTCAACAGCGGAGGGGCCAAGGCGCTCGCCGTGGCAAGCAAGACGCGACTGGCAGCCCTGCCCAATGTTCCAACAACCGCGGAGGTTGGTGTCCCGAATTACGAGGTTTCCGGATGGTTCGTGATGTTGGCCCCACATGGAACTCCGCAGCCCATCATCGACAAGCTCAACCATGAACTCAACGCTGCGCTCATGGATACATCCGTGCGCGAGAAATTTGCTGAGCAGGGGGCGCAACCCGTCGTCATGAGCCCGCAAGAGCTTGCCGCCTTCATTGCCTCCGAAACGCTGAAGTGGGCCAAGGTCATCACCACCGCGGGCATTCCGCAAATCCAGTGACGGTCGATCAACGCGTCTTTATCGCCGGTGCGGGGCCGGTCGGCCTCGTCGCCGCCGCCAATCTCGTCGGCAATGGCGTGCCGGTGAAGGTGTTCGAAGCCGGGCCTGATCTCAGCGAAGAGTCGCGCGCTTCGACGTTTCACCCTCCCACTCTCGACATGCTCGGCCGCCTTGGGGCCGCACAGCCACTGATCGCGCAAGGATTGCTGGCACCGCAGTTTCAGTACCGCAGCAAGCGGCACGGCGTTCTCGGGCAATTCGACTTTGCGACAATCGCCGATGCCACCGAGCATCCCTACCGCGTCCAGTGCGAGCAATCCAAGCTCACGCGCATTCTGTACGAGCAACTGCGCGGCAAGGCGGAGTTCGAACTGCAATTCCATAGCCGGGTCGCCGGCGTTACCCAGGAGGAGGAAGGGGTCAGCGTTTCCATTGAACGAAATGGCATGAGCGAAACGCATTCGGGCCGCTGGCTCATCGGCGCCGATGGCGCGCGCAGCGAGGTGCGCCGCTCGCTCGGCATCGACTTTGCAGGCTTCACCTGGCCCGAACGTTTTCTGGTCGTGAGCACGCCGTTCGATTTTCGCAACTTGATCCCCGACCTGGTGGCAGTGAGCTATGTATGCGATCCGCAGCGTTGGCACTTCCTGCTGCAAATTCCCGGCCTCTGCCGCGTGATGTTTCCGGTCGCAGCGAGCGAAAGTGACGAGCTGGCGCTGACGCCGAAATTCGCGCAGTCGCTGATGGCCAAGGTTGTCACAGGGATTTCCAATTACGAGATTGCCCATGTGACGCTTTATCGGGTACATCAGCGCGTCGCTGGCACCTTCAGGCTCGGACGCGCGTTTCTTGTCGGCGACGCCGCGCACATCAACAACCCGCTTGGCGGGATGGGCATGAATGGCGGCATTCACGATGCCGTCAATTTGACCGAACGGCTGGTCGAAGTCTGGCGCGGGACAAAATCGGAAAGCGAGCTTGACCGCTATGACCGCCAGCGCCGGCTGGTCACACTTGAATACATCCAGAAGCAATCGATTCAAAACAAGCGCAATCTCGAATCGGATGGCACGGAGTTCAAGCAGGAGCTCGCCGAGATTGCCGCGGATGCGCGCCGCGCGCATGACTATCTGCTGCGGGTATCTATGATTGCGAGCCTGCGCCGCGCGCAGGAGCTGGGCTAGACAAAGGGGTCTGTCATTCCGGGGCGCCGTGCAGCGAAGCGGAGCGGCGAACCCGGAATCCATAATCACAGACCGGGGTTATGGATTCCGGACTCTCGGCCCTCGCTGCGCTTCGGCCTCGCCCCGGAATGACTACAACAAATAATTTGCAGCTAATTTACGTACTTCCCGGTAGAGTCTATTATTCGCGAGTCAATCATGACCGTTGCACGCTTCCCGTCGCTTGCCCACTGGGGCGCCTTCACCGCGCTCGTCGAGGATGGCCGCGTGGTCGGTTGCGAGCCGTTTGCGCGCGATCCCGCGCCTTCCGACATGATCGAGGCGATCCCGGCGATGGTGCACTCGCCGCTGCGCATCGCGCGCCCCGCCATTCGCGAAGGATGGCGCAAGGGCAAGGAGCGCACCGGCAATGACCGCTTTCGGGAAATCTCCTGGGACGAAGCCTTGCGCATTGTGGCCGAGGAGCTTGTGCGCGTGCGCGAAAATTTTGGCAACACTGCCATCATGGGCGGCTCATACGGCTGGTCGTCCGCGGGGCGCGTTCATCACGCACGCAGCCTGTTGCGCCGGTTTCTGTTTCTCGGCGGCGGCTGCGTCGATCAAGTGGGCAATTACAGCTTCGGCGCGGCGCAATATCTACTCCCGCGCGTGATTGGCACCTTCCAGCCGGTCAGCGGCCAGGTCACCGACTGGTCCTCCATCGTCAAGCACGGCAAGTTGATGCTGGCGTTCGGCGGCCTTGCGCTCAAGAACGGCCAGGTGACGTCGGGCGGCGCCGGCGCGCATCATCTCGAGCCATGGCTGCGCCGCGCGAAGGAGGCCGGCATCGAGTTCGTCTCCATCAGTCCGCTCAAGAGCGATGCGCCAGGCTTTCTTGACGCGCAGTGGATGCCTATCAGGCCGAACACCGATACCGCGCTCATGCTCGCCTTGGCGCACACGTTGCTCGTTGAAGAGCGCTTCGATGCACAATTCGTCGAGCGCTATTGCACCGGCTTCGATACTTTCCGCCGCTATCTGCTTGGCCACGATGACGGCCTTCCCAAGAACGCAGACTGGGCGGCCACAATCACCGGCGTTCCAGCCGAAGCAATTGCTGATCTTGCGCGCCGGGCGTCGCGAATGCCCACCATGATCACCTGCGCCTGGTCGCTGCAGCGCGCGCACCATGGCGAGCAGCCGTATTGGGCGGCGATTACGCTTGCCGCCATGCTGGGCGGCATTGGCCTGCCGGGACAGGGCTTCGCCTTCGGCCACGGCTCGACCAACGGCATCGGCGTGCCGCGCGTCGATGTGGCAAGTCCGGAACTGCCGCTGCCGCTCAACCCGGCGCGCTCCATGATTCCAGTCGCGCGCATTGCCGACATGCTGCTTGCTCCCAATGAGAGCTTTTCGTTCAACGGCCGCCGCTACAATTATCCCGATATCGCGCTCGTCTATTGGGCGGGCGGCAACCCGTTCCACCATCACCAGGATCTCTACCGCCTGCAGCGCGCCTGGCAGAAGCCGCAAACCGTGATCGTGCATGAAAGTTGGTGGACGGCAACCGCCCGCCATGCGGATATCGTGCTTCCTGCCACCACTACGCTTGAACGCAACGATGTCGGCGGCTCGTCGCGCGACCCATTTGTGTTGGCCATGCGGCGCGCCATCGATCCGGTCGGCCACGCGCACAACGATTTCGATATTTTCCGGGCGCTGGCGAACCAGCTCGGCTACGAGCAGGCTTTCACCGAAGGCCGCGACGAAATGGGCTGGTGTCAATGGGTGTATGACCGCGTGCGTGCGAGCGCGACGACCAAGGGAGTGGTACTGCCGGGCTTTCAGCAGTTCTGGGCGGAAGGATTGGATCGAGCTGCCGCCGCCCCAGCGCGACTTTATTTTGTTCGAGGATTTCCGCCGCGATCCCGATCGCCACCCGCTGAAGACGCCTTCCGGACGCATCGAGATCGTCTCCGATGCAGTCGCTGCGTTCGACTATGCCGACTGTCCACCGCATCCGGCCTGGTTGCCGCCGTCGGAATGGCTCGGCAGCCAAAGCGCGCAACGCTGGCCACTTCACCTCGTGACCCATCAGCCCGCAGGCCGCCTGCACAGCCAGATGGACCCGGGGCCGATCTCGCGCGCGCAGAAGGTCGCAGGCCGCGAGCCAATTCGCATTAACCCGGCGGACGCAGCGCGGCGCGGCATCGGCCATGGCGACGTGGTGCGGGTGTTCAATGCACGCGGCGCATGTCTTGCCGGCGCGATCGTCGATGCCAGCGTCATGCCCGGTGTCGTGGTGATGGCGACCGGCGCTTGGTTCGATCCGCCGCTATCGCGTGACCAGCCCGAGCGCCACGGCAATCCCAACGTGCTCACGCTCGACGTCGGCACCTCGCCGCTGGCGCAGGGGTCGAGCGCGCTCACGGCGCTGGTCGAGATCGAACGCTGGGGCAGGCCCGCGCCCGCAGTGACCTCCTTCACGCCGCCCGAACTCGCTTTGGCGGGATGAAAAGCTCACTGCCATCGGATATAGCGACAATAGAGTGGTAAGCTCGTCGAGAGATTGGAGATCGCAAATGTCTGGCAAGAAACTCACCGGCTCTTTTGTCGCGCTCATCACGCCATTCAACAAGGACGGGTCGGTCGATTTTGCGGCCTTTCGCACGCTCATAAAGTTTCAGGAGGATCACGGCACCGCCGCGGTGCTGATCATGGGTTCGACCGGGGAAACCTCCATGCTTTCGCCGGAGGAAAAAAAGCGCGTCATGGTCGAATGCGCCAAGCTGAAAAGCGCCCGCATGCCGATCTTCTTCGGCGCGACCGGCAACAACACCGAGAGCACCATCGCCAACGTGCGTTTTGCCAAGGACAACGGCGCCGACGGCGCCATTCTCGCGGCCCCGGCCTACATTTGCGCGCCGGAATCCGACATTGAACGCTTCTTTCTCGATGTGGCGGACGCCACCGATCTTCCGCTGGGCATCTACAACAATCCGCCGCGGGTAAAGAGCGACCTCCATTGGGAGCAGCTGTTGCGGATATTCAAGCACCCGAAACTTCGTCGTGCACAAGGAATCCACCGCGCGCGTCGGGCAGGTCGCGCAGGTGCTTGCCGGAAAACCCGATGTCTCGGTGATGTGCTGCGACAGCCCCAATCTGGGTCTGGTTGTGCCGACAATGAGCCTCGGGGGTCACGGCACTGCCAACATGACCGGCAACATCGCCCCGGGCGAGCTGGCAATCGTTTCAACACCGTGGACGAACTACACCGATGCCGAGAATTTCAAGAATACATATCTGAAAATCCTTCCGCTCCTGCACTTTACTTATTCGGCCATCAACCCCGTTGCGGTAAAGTCGTTGATGAAGGCGCTTGGGCTGCCGGCAGGTGATTTGCGCAAGCCGTTGACCGGGCTTGACGGAGAGGCGCTTGCCAGGGGGATGCGCATCGTGAAGGAACTCGAATTGGATAAACGTTACGGATACAAGTTCTCCGCACTCTCCGCCGTTGCTGCCTGAGACAATGCGGTTTGCAGCGGCCTATGCATGTGCCATCACCGTTCTGGGGCTCCTGCTGCCGGGAACAGCACCGGCACAAACCTATCCTTCGCGCACCGTTACCGTGGTGGTGCCGTTTCCGCCCGGCGGCTCGGTCGACGGCGTTGCGCGCATTCTTGTGCAGAAGCTCAACGAGACGATGGGGCAGCACTTTATTGTCGAAAACCGTGCCAGCGGCGCGTCCGGCATCGTGGGTGCGAACGCCGTCGCCAAAGCGTCCCCTGACGGCTACACGCTCCTGCTTTCAGCTTCGGTGCACGTCATCAACCCATTTCTTTACAAGAGCGTGCCCTATGACGTGGTAACGGATTTCACGCCCGTCATGCTGCTTGCCGATGGCCCGCTCATCGTGAGCACGACACCGAGCGTACCGGTGAACAATCTCAAGGATTTCTTCGATCTGGTGCGCAGGGAGCCGCAGAAATTCACCTTCGGCGCAACCACCATCGGTTCAGCCAGTCATCTCACCATCGAGCTGCTCAAGCGCGACGCCGGCATCAACACCCTGGTTGTTACCTATAAGGGCACCGCACCGGCACTTACGGATCTGATGAGCGGACAGATTCAACTCCTCGCCGATCCCATGCTTTCCTCGCTGCCGCTCGCCCAGGGCGGCAAGATCAAGGCGCTTGGAGTTCACGAGCCTCAAGCGCACTGCCGCAGCTCCCGAAATCCCGACGGTTGCCGAATTGGGCGTCAGCGGCTTTGCCTTCGTGTCATGGTACGGATTGTGGGGACCAAAAAACCTGGAGCCGGATGTCTCCAGCAGACTGCAATCTGCGATTTCCAAGGTGCTGTCTTTACCGGAGGTCAAGCAGCGCTTGAACCAACTCGGCTTCGAACCGATCGGCGCTCCCTCGGATCGGTTCGCAAGCTATATTCGCGACGAGATGGCAAAAGCCGAAAAAATCATCGTGGACGCCAAAATCAAGGTCGATTGATCGGCAAAGCCGCGTGAGCGAGCTCAAATATATCGGCAAGGCGATCGGACGCATCGAGGACCGGCCATTGTTGACCGGCCGAGGCCGATTTGTCGCCGACCTGCGATTCCCCGGCATGCTGGAGGCAGCGTTCGTACGCAGCCCGCATGCCCACGCCCGCATCCGCGGGATCGACGCGGGCGCCGCACGGGCGCACGCGCAAGTTCACGCAGTGCTCACACTGGCCGACCTTCTCCCAGTGCTTACGCAGGAGCGGCTGCCGTTGCAGTTCCGCACCGACGCGCTCCCGCCCGATGTCACGCCGCGGGTGCTTGCACGCGATGAAGTCGCCTTCGTGGGCGAGGCAGTCGCAGTGGTAATTGCAGCAAGCCGCGCCGTCGCCGAGGACGCTGCCGCGTTGGTCGCTGTCGACTATGAGCCCTTGCCGGCGGTCTGCGATTGCCGCGCGGCCCTGGCGGCAGGAGCACCGGTTGCGCATGTCGGGCGGCGCAGCAATCTGCTGATCGAATTTGCGCAAAGCTACGGCGACATTGCCGACGCGTTTGCGCGGTGCTCCCCATCGCGTGCGCGTTGACCTCAAGCAGCACCGCGGCGGCGCGCATTCCATGGAGGGCCGCGGCGCCGTTGCGCATTACGATGTCAACGAGGATCGCCTCACGCTGTGGTCTTCGACGCAACTCGCGCACGAAGTGCGCGCGTTTCTGATGAAGCTCCTCGCGCGCGATGAGAATCAGTTGCGCGTGGTCGCGCCCGACGTCGGCGGCGGGTTCGGCGCCAAGTTCGTGCTGTACCCCGAGGAAGTGACGCTTGCCGCTTGCTCGCTGTTGCTGCGGCGTCCGATTCGATGGGTGGAGGATCGCCGCGAGCATTTCCTCGCTGCTGTGCAGGAACGCGAACAGTATTGGGACTTGGAAGCAGCGTTCGACGGAGAGGGCCGACTGCTCGGCATTCGCGGAAGCATGATCCACGACGAAGGAGCTTATACGCCGCAGGGAATCAATCTGCCCTACAATGCATCGACCGGGGTTCCCGGCCCCTACATTCTGCCGGCCTATGAATTGAAAGTTCTTGTCGCCGAGACCAACAAGGTCGCCAGCATGCCGGTGCGCGGCGCCGGGTATCCGGAAGCAGCTTTTGCCATGGAGCGGGTGCTCGACCGCATTGCCGATGAACTTTCGCTCGATCGCGCCGAGGTGCGGCGGCGCAATCTCGTTCCACCGCAAAAAATGCCCTATGTGAGCCCGCTGAAGACCCGCGCCGGCTCGCCAATTGCACTCGACAGCGGCGATTTCCCGGCCTGCCAAAGCCTGGCCTTGCAAACGATCGACCACGATGGCTTTGCCTTGCGACAGAGGAAGGCGTGGGAAACTGGCCGCTATCTCGGCCTTGGCATCGGCAATGGAGTCAAAGGAACCGGGCGCGGCCCCTTTGAGTTGGGGATTGTCCGCATCGGCAGATCCGGACGCATTTCGGTTTATACCGGCGCCATGCCCATGGGCCAGGGCATCAAGACAGCACTTGCGCAGATTTGTGCCGAGCAGTTCGGCGTCGCACCCGCAAACATCACCGTGGTCGCCGGTGACACCGCCGTCATCCCCTATGGGCAGGGCGGATTTGCCAGCCGCCAGACGGTTACCGCCGGCTCCGCAGTGCACATGGCGGCAACAGCAGTACGCGCCAAGGTGCTGGACGTCGCGGCGCAGCAATTGGAGGTGAGCGCAAGCGATCTTGAATTGCGCGATGGGCGCGTCGAGATCGCCGGCGCGCCAGGAAGCGGGCTCTCGCTCCGCGAAGTCGCGGAAGCCGTCGCCGGCGTCCCCGGCTATGCCATGCCCGGCAAATTCGAGCCGGGGCTTGAGAGCATGCAGAGCTTTCTTCCCGAGGCGCTCACCTATGGCGGCGGATGTCACGCCGTCGAGGTCGAGGTGGACGTCGAGACCTGCGCCGTGCGCATTCTGCGCTATGTAGTGGTCAATGACAGCGGCCGCCTCATCAATCCCATGATCGTGCAGGGCCAGCTCACCGGCGGCGTGGCGCATGCCATCGGCAACGCGCTATTCGAATGGATGGGCTACGACGAGGATGCCCAGCCCCTCACCACCACCTTTGCCGATTATCTCCTGCCGGGCGCGACGGAGATACCGAACATCGAAATCAACTCCGTGGAGTTTCCCTCCCCGCTCAATCCGCTCGGCGTCAAAGGCGTCGGCGAATCCGGCTGCGTGCCGGCGGCGGCCGCCATCATCTCGGCAATCGAGAGCGCGCTGTCGCCTTTCGGCGTGCGCATTACGGAATACCCGGTGACGCCGCCGCGGCTGTTTGCATTGCTGGAGGGAGCGAGAGGGCGCGCTGTTTAGCGGGGATAGGATCGAACAGCTTCGATCCGAAACCTTTGGGAACTCGTAGCCCGGATGGAACGCAGCGTAATCCGGGACACCCATCCCGCATTGCCGCGCTCCATGCGGCTACGACGCTCGCCTTACCGCCGCTCCCTCCCCACAATGCGGGTGAAGCTTGCGCGCACCTTGGCTTGCGTCTCGGCAAGGAAGGCATCGAGGGCCGCAAAATCGGGCACGTCGGCGGCGCGGCATAAGAGCGCCATGAAGCCCGGCGCCTCGCTTGCTGGATCGAACGGTCGCGGCAGGCAGAGCCGCAAGATCTGCGTCAGGCTCTGATAGAGCCGCACCGCCGGGCGCAAAACTTCGGCGTCCTGCGCCTCCAGGATGCCAAGCCGCCAGGCATTGTCGAGCACCCGCGCCGTCGATTGATCGAGCAGGTCAGGCGTCTGCCCGGCATGAACGAGCTGCAGATATTGGGCGATGAACTCGATATCGACGAGCCCACCGGCGGCATGCTTGAGATCCCAGCGGTCGCCGTCGCCTTTTTCAACGGCGATGGCATTGCGCATTTCCAACACGTCGACGGCGACCGCCTGCGCATCGCGCTCGCGACACAAGATGCGCCGAATTACGCCCTCGACCCGCTTGCCGAACTCTCCGGGCGCCGCCACCACGCGCGCGCGCGTGAGCGCCATATGCTCCCAGGTCCAGGCCTCGTGCTCCTGATAATCGGCAAAGCCCGCAATCTGCGTTGCCAGCGGCCCGGAACGGCCGGAGGGCCGTAATCGCATGTCGACCTGATAGAGCACGCCGTAGTTGGTGCGGGCCGTGAGCGCGCCGATCAGCCGCTGCGTCAGGCGAGAGAAATATTGTGCACCATAGAGCGGGCGCCGGCCTGATGATTCCGGATGGTCGTGATCGAAGTCATAGACGACGATGAGATCGAGATCCGAATTCGCAGTCATCTCGCGCCCGCCAAGCCTGCCCAGCGCGAGAATTGCATATTCCTGACGGCCGATGCGGCCGTGTTCGGCGGCGAAGCGCGCTTCCGTGGCGCGCGCAACCGAACGGATGAGCATGTCGGCCAAACGTGCAAATGCTTCGCCGGCCTGGTCCGCCGACGCAGTTCCCGACAGGATGCGAATGCCAATCAAGAACATCTGCTCCTGCCCGAAGATACGCACGCGATCGAGCAACTCTTCATGGGAGGACGCCTGTTCGAGCGAGCGTTCGAGCGCGGCGGCAAGCTCGCCTTCCTCGGGCAGCGCGCCGAAGAAGCTCGGATCGATCACCGCGTCCATGACTTGGGGAAATTGTGCGAGACTGTCGGCAAGGCGCGGCGCGCTGCCGAGAACAAGCCCCAGGAGCGCAATCAAATCCGGATTCTGCCGCAGCAGCGAAAACAGCCGCCCGCTGCCGTGCAATCCGGCAAGAAATCGGTCGAAAGCAATAACCGCCTCGTCGGCATTCGACGTGCGCGAGAAATGATGCAGCAGCACCGGAACGATCTCGCCGAGCTGGGCGCGGGCAAAAGCGCCCTTCAATGAGCGGTAAGAGCCGGCATGCCAGCGTCTTATCAGCGTCGATATTTCAAGCGGCTGGCGGAAACCCATTTCGAGGAGACGGTCGAGGGTCTGCGGGTCGTCGGCCTCCGGCGAAAACACTAATTTGGGCCGATCGGTGCGCTCGGGCAGCGCCTTCTCGAACAGGCCCGCATAATGGCGCTGCACATTGCGCAGATGGAGCAGCAGCGTCTGCGCGAATGCATCGCGCTCGGGAAAGCCGCAAAAGCGGGAAAATCGATCGAGCGCGTCGCGTTCGTTCGGCAAGGTGTGGGTCTGCTCGTCGGCAACCATTTGCAGGCGGTTCTCGATCGCGCGCAGGAAGCAGTAAGCGGACGCGAGCTCGCTTGCAGCGCCCTCATCGATCCAGCCACCGGCGTGCAGTGCCTTGATCGAAGCGAGCGTAGCCTTGCCGCGCAGTTCGGGATGGCGCCCGCCGGCAATAAGCTGCTGCGTCTGTACGAAAAATTCGATCTCGCGAATCCCGCCGCGGCCGAGCTTGATGTTGTGACCTTCGACTGCAATCTCGGCGTGACCGCGATAGGCATGGATCTGCCGCTTCATGGCGTGCACGTCGGCAACGGCAGCGAAATCCAGATATTTGCGCCAGATGAACGGAGACAGCTCGGCGAGAAAGCGCTCGCCGGCGGCAAGATCGCCGGCGCAGGGGCGCGCCTTGATGAGCGCAGCACGTTCCCAGTTCTGCCCGCGGCTCTCGTAGTAATCGAGTGCCGCCGCGGTGGAGATCGCGATCTGCGTCGCTGCGGGATCGGGGCGCAGCCGCAGATCGACACGAAACACGTAGCCGTCGGCGGTACGTTCCTGCAGGAGCCGCACCAAGGCGCGGGTGAGCCGCACGAAAACCGGACCGGCGTCGGCAGCTTCCCCTGCGTGCCCGGCCCCATAGAACACGATCAGATCGACGTCGCTCGAATAATTTAGCTCGCCTGCCCCCATCTTGCCCATGGCGAGGACGAAATAGCCGCAATGACGCGCCGGATACCCCGGGTCCGCAATCTTGAGCTTGCCGCGACGCTGCGCGTCGACAACAAGGTAATCGGCCGCCGCGACGATCGCCGCGTTGGCAAGTTTTGTCTGCAATTCCAGAACGCGCAGCAGCGGCCAAACCCCGCCGATGTCAGCAAGGGCAATCAACAGCACCGCCTCGGCTTTCGCCCGGCGCAGCAGCGTCGCGACGTCTGCCGCGTTGCACAGGACCGGCAGCTCAGTACGCAATCGGGAGAAGATTGCCTCGATGTGCTGCTCGGGTTCGCTCTCGAGAAGCGTCAGGAGGCGATCCGGGGATGCGTGAACGAGATCCCACAAATGCGGCGAAGCTTCCGCAAGCGCTGCCAGCAAAGCGCAGCATACCGGCTGTTCAGCGAGCAGGCGGCGCAGCTTCTTGCCTGCCGCGGTGCCGGCAATTTCCTCAAGCCACTCGTCAAGGCGTTGAAATGCGGTATCGCGGTCAGAAAACTCCGGCGCGCGGATGATGCGCTGCGCCAACGGCATTGCCGCGGCTTCCGTCCCTTCGGTCTGCAAGATTGCCGGCTGTGACAAAACTTTCTCGGCTCCTCGATTCTCAATCTAGCGCGCGGTGCTTCTGGAGGGGGGACTTTATTAACGATTGAGACGCACAGCGAGTGCCGAAAAGAGACTGCCCTGCATGCACAAATATCAGGCGGCAGCGGGAGGCTGTCCGGCGCGCGGCAGAGAAATCACGGTCTTGAGCCCGGGATTGTTGTCCTCAAGCTTGAGGTCGCCGCCGTGGAGTCGCGCAACGGCGGAAGCGAGGCTCAGGCCAAGCCCCGAACCGGGCTTGGAGCGGCTCTCTTCGAGCCGCACGAACCGCTCGACCACGCGGCCGCGATCGGCCGACGGGATGCCGCGCCCCGCATCCGCAACGGTAAGCAGGATGTGCTCGCCCTGCGCTTGCGCGGTAACGACGATCTCCGGCTTTGCGCCGTTGACATCGCGAGTGTCGAAGGCTCCGTATTTGATGGCGTTATCGACCAAGTTGGCAAGCGCCTGACTGATGAGCTCCCGATTCCCGTGCACTGGCACGGCGGCCGGCGCCTCGACCTTGAGACTGATGCCTTTGTCATCGGCTAGCGGCTCGTAGAGGTCGCCGACGCCGCGTACGATCTCGGCGGCATTGAGGTCGGTCATGCCGTCGCGCGCCTGACCGGATTCGGCGCGGGCGATCATCAACAGTGCATTGAATGTTCTGATCAGCGCGTCGGACTCCTCGATAGTCGTTTCCAGCGCCCGGCGATATTCCGATTCGTTCCCGGCGAGGCGCAATGCCTGTTCGCTGCGGTTGCGCAGCCGCGTCAGCGGTGTCTTGAGGTCATGCGCGATATTGTCCGACATTTCCTTCAAACCATGCATCAGCGCCTCGATACGCTCGAGCATGGCGTTGAGATTGCCGGCAAGCCGATCGAGCTCGTCGCCGGTGCCGGCAATGGGAAGCCGGCCGGCGAGATCGCCTTCCATGATCTGGCGGGTGGTTGCGGTCATGGCATCGACACGCTTGAGGACGCGGCGCGTCACGATCAGGCCGACTGCGACGCCAAGTATAATGATAATGGCCAGCGACCAGCGGCCGGCGGACATCACGACATCGCCTAACCGCTCGCGCTCCTCGAGGTCGCGCCCGACCAACAGGCGAAACCCGCCGGGCAGGGCAAATACCCGTACAAGCGCGTGGTGCTCACCCGCTTCGCTATCGTCCAGACGACGGTATGCAGTTTCCGTCCAGCCGGCGGTGTTGAGAACGCCGGTCGACAAGGAGGAAACGTTGCCGGCAAGTCCCTCGCCCGCGGGCGTGGTTATAAGATAAAGACTCGAGCTTGGCCGGCGCGAGCGCGCGTCGATGATCAGCACAAGCCGCCGGATGCCTCCCTGACGATATTGCTCGGCAAGCCCGGTAAGCTCCGCATCGACGGTCTGCGTGATCTGCTCAGTGATCAGCCGACGCGTGTTCCATGCGAAATAGCCGAGGAGAAAAGCGGCAAACAGCGCGAATATCGTCAGATAGACCAGCGTCAGCTTGAACGCGGTGGTGCGCAGAAACCTGCCGAGCGCCGTCATGCCTCATTTGCCGTCGCGCACCACGTAGCCGGCACCGCGCACGGTGTGCAGCAAAGTCTGGGAAAAGCCCTTCTCGATCTTCGACCGCAAGCGCGAAATGTGCACGTCGATGACGTTGGTCTGCGGGTCGAAATGATAGTCCCACACATTCTCCAGCAGCATGGTGCGCGTTACCACCTGGCCGGCATGCTTCATGAGGTATTCAAGTAGACGGAATTCGCGCGGCTGCAGCACGATTTCCTGCCCGCCGCGGGTGACCTGGTGTGAGAGGCGATCAAGCTCGAGGTCGGCTACCCGATAAACGGTTTCCTCGCGCCCGCCGCGGCGACGCGCCAGCACCTCGGTGCGCGCCAACAGCTCCGAAAACGAGTACGGCTTGGGCAGATAATCGTCGCCGCCTGCCCGCAACCCCTTAACCCGATCGTCCACTTGACCGAGAGCGGAAAGGATGAGCACCGGAGTATCGATGCCCTTGCTGCGAAGATTGGCAATGACGGCAAGGCCGTCGAGCTTCGGCAGCATGCGATCGACGATCAGGACGTCGTACTGGCCATGCAAGGCATGGGCTAACCCTTCCTCGCCGTCCCCCGCGACATCAGCCACATGGCCAACCTCGCGGAAGGCCTTGGCAATGTAGTCGGCGGCATCGCGGTCGTCTTCGATGATCAAGAGGCGCATGACGAAGTGGCGGTCCCGCGGGTATGCATGAGGCCCGGCAGATGAACTCGGTTGCGATGAACTAATCATAGCGGCCATGGTATCAACGGTTCCAGCTGCGAGTTTCCTGCAACTGGACTACCGCCTCCAAAGTTGTGTGCTCCCAGTCAGCGAAGGGGCGGCGGTTTGAGCCGCCGCCCCTCACCCTGCTCGGCGCCGACGGGGGCGACGGAAGCCGGCGCAGAGCTGGACAGATGGGGACGCATCTTTTGTGAAGACGCGTCCCCCTGGTTCGAACCACCGGTGGGGGCGACGAATGCCGGTGGTACGGACCATTTGGTGGAGCGGGATGATTTTTGGTCACTCGCCATTTCGCTCCATTTTTTTGTTTCAGCATGATCTTTTCCGAAAAATGGTGCCCACTTTTCGGGATCACGCTCTAAGCTCGCCCAAGCCGTAGCGCGACAAACTTGGTGCCGTCGCCGGATTTCACGCGCAGGAGAACGGTGCGCTTGCCGCCCTTCTGCGCCTCGTTCAGAGCGCTGCGGACGTCGGCCGGATTGGCTACCTTCTTGCCGCCGACCTCCAGGATAACGTCGCCAGTCTTGAATCCCTGTTCAGACGCAACCCCGTTCGGATCGACATTGGTCACCACCACGCCTTCGGAGCCGCTGCCGGCCACCTGTGCGGCGGGAGCAAGCGTGAGGCCGAGCCGCGGCACTTCACTGCCTGGGCTCGTCGAATCCGGCGCATTCAGGCGCGCCTCGCGCTCCTTCGGCAATTCGCCGAGCGCGATCCCGAATTGCTTCTCCTCGCCATGGCGCCAAACCGTCAGGGTGGCGGTGCGGCCGGGCGGGAGTGCACCGATCTGCCTGGCAAGATCGCGCGCATCCTTGACTGGCGCGCCGTTCACCGCGGTGATCACGTCTCCGGCCTGGATGCCGGCCTTGACTGCGGGTCCATTCGCCTGCGGCTCTGCCACCAATGCGCCCTCAGGCGCCTTGAGGCCGAGGTTTTCGGCGATCTCGGGCGTCACCGTTTGAATCTGGACGCCGATCCAGCCGCGGGTGACGCTTCCCTTGTCCTTGAGCTGCGCCACGACCGAGCGCACGGTCTCGCTGGGTATGGCGAACGCAATCCCAACCGACCCCCCTGACGGGGAGAAAATCGCGGTGTTCACGCCGATCACGTTGCCATCGACGTCGAAGGTGGGGCCGCCGGAATTGCCCTTGTTCACCGGCGCATCGATCTGGATGAAGTCGTCGTAGGGACCGGCGCCGATATCGCGACCGCGCGCGGACACGATGCCGGCTGTGACAGTGCCACCGAGCCCAAACGGGTTGCCGACCGCGATTACCCAATCGCCGATGCGGGGCGCCTTGTCCGCCAGCTTTACGTAGGGGAAGTCGCTGCGGCCATCCACCTTGATAAGCGCGACATCGGTGCGCGGATCAGTCCCGATCACCTTCGCGGTATAGGTCTTGCCGTCATCGGCGGTGATCTCGACGGTTTCGGCCTTGTCGACCACGTGGTTGTTGGTCACGGCATAGCCATCGGGACTGATGAAGAAGCCCGAGCCCTGGCCGGTGACGAAGCGGTTGCGCGGCGCACGCTGATCGTTGGGAGCGTTTCCGTCGGGAAGGCCAAAGCGCCGGAAGAACCGTTCCATCGGCGAGTTGGGCGGAAACGGTGAGTTTCCTTCCAAGCCCATCATCTGCGCACCCGCATCAACCTTCACCCGTACCGAGATCACCGCGGGCTTCACCTTCTCCACGATGTCGGCAAATCCCACAGGGCGCTGGACGTTCTGTGCGTAGGCAGGGGTGGCCATCCCTGGAACAGTCATCTGGGGAAGAAAATTTGCCCCGCCAAGCAGGAGGCTTCCGCTCAGCGCGGCTACACCGGCAAGCAGAGCCAGACGGCGCTTGGGAAGGATGCGTGACGTTTGCGAGGGAACGCTCTCAGGCATTGGTGACTCCATGGTGGTTATTTTGCTGGCGATAATTTCGTGAGGCCGACTGCCCTCTTGAACTGCAACATGGGGGCGCCTTCCTTACCGCGCGGTGGCTGGAAAATTAAATTTTTTTAATGCGGATAAACTCGCGCCGGGCGGGTCAAGGCGCATGCCAAGACCTTGATTTAAGGTGGGTGTTTTGGTGCGCCGAGACTAGCCATGATAACCGGCAGGGCGAGGAGCGCCTCGGGTGGTCCTTGGCGCCCGATGTTGTCCCGGTGGATCGAGTCCATCCGGCGCCTCGACCCACCTTACACATCACCACGATTGAGGATCTCCGACAGGCGCGCTTGTTCGGCCGCTGTGAGTTTTGCTTCCGGTGAATTCCGCCGGCGCGCAAAAATGAAAATCGTGAATGCACCAATAAGAAGGATGGCCGCCGGCGTAAGCCATAGCAATGCGGTATGCGGGGAAAAGCGGGGACGCAGCAGCACGAACTCACCATAGCGCGCGGTGAGAAAATCGATGACCTGCCGGTCGCTGTCGCCGGCCTGCAGGCGTTCGCGCACGAGCACCCGCAAGTCGCGGGCGAGCGGCGCTTCGGAATCGTCGATGGATTGGTTCTGGCAGACCATGCAGCGCAGTTCCCGCGACAGCGCGCGGGCGCGCGCCTCGAGCGCCGGATCGGAAAGGATCTCGTCGGGCTGCACCGCTTTGACTGACGCTGGCGCGAGCAGCAAGCCGATCAATACCGCGAGGGTGACTACCGCCCGACGCATTATGACTACTCCGCCGCCGCAAGCACTCGTCTTGCGCGCGCCGCCTGCGGCGCGCCAATACGCAGCCGGCGATCGGAAAGCGACAGCGCGCCAGCAAGCACCATGACCATCGCACCGAGCCAGATCAGCAGCACCAGCGGCTTGTAATAGAGTCGTATCGCAATTCCATCACCGTTCGCTTCGCCGAGGGAGAGGTAGAGCTGCGAGAACCCGCGGGTCAGCAAGGCGCTCTCGCTGGTCACGGTCTCCCGCGAGGGAAAACTGCGCTTTCCCGGCTCCATCACGCCGATCACTTCGCCGCGGCTGCGCACCGTGAAACGAGCGGCGAACTCCCGGTAATTCGGACCTTGCCGCGTCGTGGTGCCGTCAAGCTCGAGGTCGTAGCGCCCGATCGATATGGATTGTCCAGGCTTAAGCTCCGCGATACGTTCCGCGCCCCACTGCGTCTCGCCGATAATGCCGAGGAGGCAGATGCCAAGTCCGCAATGCGCGAGTGCGGCACCCCACGTCGAGCGAGGCAGACCTCTGCCGCGGGCGAGCGCGGTCTTGAATGAAAGCTTGAACAGGCCGGTGCGCTCGACCACATCCGTCAAGGCACCGGCGATCAAGAATACTGCAAGGCCGATCGCAAAAGGCAGCAGGACCGGCCCGCCGCCTTGCACGACAAAGGCAACCGCCACGGTGATCGCCGCAATGGCGATGGCGGCGAGCAGGCGCTGCGCAGCCGCGATGAGATCGCCGCGTTTCCAGGCAAGCAGCGGACCGAAAGGCACCGCAATGAGAAGCGGCACGAACAACGGCACGAAGGTCGCGTTGAAGAAAGGCGCACCCACCGAGATCTTTTCGCCGGTCAGCGCTTCCAGCGCCAGCGGATAGAGCGTGCCGACGAAAACGGTGCCACAGGCGCTCACCAGAAACAGGTTATTGAGGACAAGCGCCCCTTCGCGTGAAATGGGTGCGAACAGGCCGCCTTGCTTGAGGAGCGGTGCGCGCATTGCAAAGAGCGCCAGCGCCCCGCCGATGAACAGCACCAGAATGGTCAGAATGAATATGCCGCGGCTCGGATCGTTGGCAAAGGTATGCACCGAAGTGAGTACACCCGAGCGCACCAGAAAAGTGCCGATGAGCGACAGCGAAAACGCGAGAATGGCAAGCAGGAGGGTCCACACCTTGAGCGCGTTGCGCTTTTCCATCACCAGCGCCGAGTGAAGGAGCGCAGTCGCGGCGAGCCAGGGCATGAAGGAGGCGTTCTCCACCGGATCCCAGAACCACCAGCCGCCCCAGCCCAGCGTGTAATACGCCCAATAGGATCCCATGGCGATGCCGAGCGTCAGGAACATCCAGGCTAGCAGCGTCCATGGCCGAACCCATCGCGCCCAGGCGGCGTCGATGCGACCCTCCAACAATGCAGCAACTGCAAACGAGAAAGAGATCGAAAGCCCGACATAGCCGACGTAAAGGAGCGGTGGATGAATGGCGAGACCGGGGTCCTGCAGAATGGGATTGAGATCGCGTCCTTCCAGCGGCGCGTCGGCAATGCGAAGAAACGGATTGGAGGTGATCAGGATGAAAAGCTCGAACGCCACTGCAATCCAGGACTGCACGCTCAATACGCTCGCCCTCAGCTGCGCCGGCAGATTGCTTCCGAAAACCGCTACCAGGGCACCGAACAGGCTGAGGATAAACACCCACAGCAGCATCGAGCCCTCGTGATTGCCCCATACCCCCGTGATCTTGTAGATGAGCGGCTTTGCCGAATGCGAGTTCTCGAACACGTTCACCACGGAGAAATCCGAGCGCACGTAGCAGCTGATAAGCGCGGCAAACGAAATCGCCACAAACGCGAATTGCGCGACGGCCGTGGGCCCGGCAACCGCCATCAGGGCGGGATCATTTCTGCGCACGCCGAGGATCGGCACACTTGCCTGCACCAGCGCCAAGGCAAGGGCCAGCACCAGGGCGTAATGGCCAAGCTCCGCAATCATGTCTTTTCCCGACATGCTTTGGGAAAGGCATTAGTCCATTGCCGCGTCATGGTGCCCTGCCCTGGGATGCTGCGCCGGCCTTCCTCTGATAATCGTCCTTCCAGTGGCCTTGCTTCTTCAAGGCCTCGGCCACTTCCTTCGGCATGTAGGTTTCGTCGTGCTTGGCCAAAACGCTGTCCGCGCGGAAAGTGCCCTGCGTATCAAGGGCGCCTTCGGCAACCACGCCCTGGCCTTCCCGGAACAGATCAGGCAACAGGCCCTGATAGACGACAGGGACGGTGCGGTTGCCATCAGTCACAGCAAACCGGACAATGAGATCGCCGCCGCGCGAGACGCTGCCTTGCTCGACCAGGCCGCCGATGCGCACGCGCATGCCGGGCTTGACTTGTTTCTCGGCAAGATCCGTCGGCGAGTTGAAGAACACGATTGAATCCTTCAACGCGACCAACACCAATCCCACGGCAAGCGCGAGCACGGCCGCGGCAGCGGCGATGAGCGAAAGACGCCGTTGTTTGCGGGTCATCAGCCTTCGATACCCAACTCTTTCGCGAAATCTTCAAGCCGCTTGAGCTTGCCCGCATCGCCAGCAAGCGCGCGGCGCGCGTCGCTCATGGCGGCGCGTGCCTTGTCAGGCTCCCCCAGCACCACGTGCGATCGGATCAGGCGCAGCCATCCGTCAACATCTGATCCGTCGCGATGAAGGCGCTCGGAGAGCCGCTCCACCATGCCGCGGATCATGGCATTGCGATCATCCGCGCCAAGCTGTGAAGTGGCGGCGATCTGTTCTTTGGTCGGCCCGGCCAGTCGCACATCAGCGCTCGGAGCGGCCGGACGCGCTCCGCCCTCCTCCACGCGCTCGAGTGCCGCGCGCACAAAACTCGTCCACGGCGCATCCTCCGGAGCATCGGCCAGGAGGCCGCGCCAGACCTCCGCAGCGCGCGTGCGCTCGCCGTCCTGTTCGGCCGCTAAACCAATGAAATAGCGCGCTTCGACGTGTTTGGCGTCAAGCGCGAGCGCCCTATCGAATGCCTGCTTGGCTTCCGCCGTAACGACGCCATTCGCCGCAACCACCAGCGCCTGTCCGAGGGCGGCCTGCCGTTCGGCCGTCTCGCCATTGAGGCGAAGCGCGTTGCGCAGCGCTGCCACCGCATCCTCAGCCCGCCCAAGCCGCAAATAAACCGGTGCGATCACCTCCCACCCACGACCGTCATCGGGATGGCTTTGCAGATGCAACTCCACCTGCGCCACAAGGCTGTCGATGGATCGGCCACCATGCGCAGCTGCAAGGCGCGCGGCGAGCGGCTGATCGCCCAGAGTAGGCGAGCCGAGCGCGAGATAGATTGCACCGGCTCCAATCGGCACAAGCACGAGGACCGCGACAGCAACCGCCCGGTGCCGCCATGTTTGCGCAGGCGAGGCGGTTTGCTCGCTGCTCTCGCTCTCCTCTTTGCGTTGTTCGGCAGCCGCGATCAGCCGGCGCGATACTTCAACCCGCGCGGCTGCGGCTTCGCTCTCCTGGATCAGGCCATTGGCGCGGTCGCGTTCAACCTCCTCGAGCTGATCGCGATACACCGCAAGGTCGCTTCCGCAACGCAACCTGCTCGCCTTTCGCGACAGCGGCCACAGCGCGGCAAAAACCGCGGCCGCAGTCATAAGCACCAGAGAGAAGAACAGCGTCATTTTGTTGAAATAACAAATTGGATGAGATTCAGACAATCCGGTGGCATATGGACCGATACGCAAACTCTTGTGATCGGCAAATTCGTGGGAATCGCCGTCCCGCTCTATCCCGCTTTGAGCATGAACAACCGGTGTTTTCTTTGAGCAAGATCAACCGGCACTTTCGCGGTCATGCTTCAGGCCGGAGTGGCTCCGCAGGCCTTTATGGAGCAACTCGCCACCATCTCGCGGGACGGCAGGCGAACTGATCGAATTAGCCAACCGCGGTCCAGGTACCGTCCGGGTTGCGACACGCGTTGCCGCGCGCCACCTGCGGCTTGCCGTCAATATATATGGTGTGGGTGTAGGGCCGGCACTGCAGTCCGTTGGATTGATAGGCCGGCCCAGGGACGATCGACCCATAGCGGCCGGAATCCGGGTTTCGCCAGGCCACTGCCGCGCCGGAGCGGCCGGATTCCAGCGCCTGCACCTGCGCCGCATAGGCACGGCGCTTGTCGTCGTCGTCCATCGAGGCGCCTATCCGGTTGCCAATGAGCCCGCCAATCGCTGCGCCGGCAAGTCCCGCGGCAATATGTTCGGCCGTCCCGCCGCCGAATTGCGAACCGACCAACCCGCCAGCGAGGGCGCCAACGAGCGTACCGGTGTTCTCCTTGGGTCCTTGGCCGGTTTCCGGCGTGCCGCTGCACCCGGCAATTGTTGCCGCGATAAGCGCGGCCACACTCAAACGAGCGAGATACATTCACAGCCCCCCAAGCCCCCGATAACCGCCCCGATAATCGCCACGTAATCAATGCAGCGCCGGCAGCTTTTCGCCCGGCTCAAGCTGCCGAGCTAATGCCGAAAATTGGGGCAAAAGTATAACTTCTTAGCCATTTCAACGATTTGCCTTGGCAAAATAGTTCTCGCCTTGGCATTCACACAAAGGCTTTTTCGCGCACTGGCCAGAAACCACAAAGGGAGGGCGGGTGCGAGGGCCAGAAGGCTCACCTGTTCAGGTGGTAGCGCACATAGGCGTCGCGGTCGGTGGGATTGTTCCCCAAGCCACCGTTGAGTGGAAAGGACTGATTATATTGGTTGATCCGCGCGCTGGGGTTATTGATGGGGGGCGGGTTATAAGGAGTGACAGGCGGAGGCGCTACGATGCCCGAGGAGCGGGCGGTGTTCGGTAGCGGGATCGGCTCGACATAGGCACTGCTGCCGCGCGGAACTGTGCGC
This sequence comes from uncultured Alphaproteobacteria bacterium, assembly GCA_963817135.1. Classification (GTDB taxonomy): domain Bacteria; phylum Pseudomonadota; class Alphaproteobacteria; order Rhizobiales; family Xanthobacteraceae; genus VAZQ01. The sequence continues at coordinate 71,939 of CAWFNG010000014.1, forward strand.
AGACGTTCGGCACGTTTGACCGGACGATCTTCGCTCTCAGACTTTTTCGGCCGTGCGTGCGAATTCTTCATGATAATGGGAGTGCCGTTCTCATCCACATCTACCATGATGCTCGGCACGGAAGGGGCAAATTCGAGAGGGCGCTCCACGCGCTCTTTCCTCGATTGTGCCAAGGCAGAGTCAGCCAGACCGACCGCCACCATGGCGAGGGCGCCAATTAAAACTTTCGACCAGGGTGAGCCCATGCCCACTAAATAGGTACCGTCCAGCCGTGCCGCCAGTCGTAAAGCTTGGCCAGCGGGCGTCCAACTCGAGGATTCGCCCCTATGCCCCCGGAAGCACCAGCTCCGCCCGCAACCCTCCAATCGGCGCGGTGCCGAGGGTGAGCGAGCCGCCATAGAGACTTGCAAGTTCCACGACAATGGAAAGCCCCAGCCCCGAGCCGGGCTTGGTCTCGTCAAGCCGGCGGCCGCGGCGAGCCACCTGCTCGCGCTGCTGCGGAGAGAGCCCCGGACCATCATCATCGACGAGGATGCGAACCATGCGACGCTCGTTGCTTGCGGGTCCCCGCTCCGAGAACACCTCGACGGCCACGCGTGATTGCGCCCACTTGCAGGCATTGTCGACCAGGTTTCCTACCATCTCCTCGAGATCCTGCTGCTCGCCGCGAAACCGCACGCCTTCGGGAGCATCGATGTCGATTGCGACGGTGCGGTGATGGTGGATCTTCTCCATGGTGCGAGCGAGCGCAGTCACCGTCGTGCGCACATCGGTGACGGTGCCAATCACTGCCACGCGTGCCGCCAGACGCGCGCGTTCGAGGTGACGCGTAACCTGGTCGCGCATGATCTCGGTCTGCTCGCGGACCTTGAGCGCGAACGCATCGCTGCCATGGGCAGTCGCCTCGTTCAACATGACCGATATCGGGGTCTTGAGCGCATGCGCGAGATTGCCGACATGGGTGCGTGCGCGGGTAACAATCTCACGGTTGGCATCGAGCAGCGCATTGGTCTCGCGCGCAAGCGGCGCGATCTCCACGGGGAAGGCTCCGTCCAGCCGTTCCGCGCCGCCCGAGCGGATGGCAGCCAGCCCCGCTGAAATTCGCTTGAGCGGAGCAAGTCCGAAGCGCACCTGGAATGTCGTGGTCAGCAGCAGAACCAGGGCGAGCGCCGCGAAAGTAAAGAGCAGCGTACCGTCGAAACTGCGAATCTCGTTGTCGATTTCCGCCGCATCGCCGGCGACCGCAACGAGATAGCGGCCCTCGTCGCCAAGGTCGATCGTGCGCTCGACAATCCGCAGCCGCTGACCCTCGGGTCCTTCCCCATATCCGGCGCGCGCCCCGCCCGGCGTCGAAGAGGTGGCGGGATCGGCAAGACGCGGCAGCACCGCGTCCCAAAGCGAGCGCGACGATCGCACGTCCGGCATCTTCGAATCGAGGCGCGTCACCTGCCAGTACCAGCCCGAGAGCGGCAGGTCGAACAGCGGCTCGCCGATCGACTGCGGGAATTTCCCCGCATTCTCCTCCGGCATCGCCACGTCTGCGACCAGCGTGCGGAGATAGACCCCCAGTCGCCGATCGAAGGACCGCTCCACCGCCGCGCGATAGATCGACGACAGAACGATACCGGTCACGACGAGAATCACCACGATCCAGGTCGTTGCTGAAAAGAAAAGCCGGAGCGCAAGTGAATTAAGGCGCATCGCCGGGCGGCGCGAGCAGATAACCCAATCCGCGTACGGTCTGAATCACTTCGACGCCAAGTTTCTTGCGGATACGCCCCACGAATACTTCGATGGTGTTCGAATCGCGGTCGAAATCCTGGTCGTAGAGATGCTCGACAAGCTCGGTGCGCGAGACCACGCGACCCTCATGGTGCATCAAATAGGACAGCAGTCGGTATTCATGCGAGGTGAGCTTGACCGGATTGCCGTCGACCGTCACCCGGCCGGTGCGCGTGTCGAGCCGGACCGGGCCACAGTTGAGCTCGCTCTTGGCATGACCGGTCGACCGGCGTAGCAGCGCGCGGATGCGCGCCAGCACCTCTTCGAGATGAAACGGCTTGGCGACATAGTCGTCCGCCCCGGCATCGAAGCCCTTGACCTTATCGTTCCACCGATCGCGTGCGGTCAGGATCAGCACCGGCATGGCGCGGCCGGCTCGCCGCCAAGCCTCGAGCACGGAAATGCCGTCCATTTTCGGAAGCCCGATGTCCAGGATGACGGCATCGTAGGGCTCGCTGTCGCCGAGGTAGTGCCCTTCCTCCCCGTCGTAAGCGCGGTCGACCACATACCCGGCATCGAGAAGCGCGGTTGTGAGCTGCCGATTGAGGTCGGGATCATCCTCGACGACGAGGAGACGCAAGGCTTTTCCCTCCGCTTTCAGGCGCGCCGTTTCACCTCTCCCCGCAGGGGAGAGGTGACCATAACTGCGACTGCCAACTCAACGGAACAGTTTTACCGTCTTCGCCTAGTGCGGTGAATTTGAAGTTCCTATCATAACTGGCCGCAAGCTCGTTTAGGAACTTCAAATTCAAAACCGCACTAGAAATCATAGAGTTGCTAGTGGTCCTTAGATTCCGAAGTTCGCATCTGAACGTGCCGCGAGTGGTGGCGAACTTCGGAATCGGACCACTAGTATCGCGTCCCGCCATGACTGTGCCACTACATAGTTTCGGGTGAAAGGCCGCAAAAGTGCGGCAGCAAGCAGCAGCGCGGGCTTTTTTTCTCTCAATCGCCTGCGGGCATGCTATGAAATCTTTGAGCAGAACGAGGCAGCGCCGCGTGAGTGACGATTTCATCCTGCAGACGGAGGATCTTACCAAGGAGTTTGCCGGCTTCGTGGCAGTGAACGGGGTGTGTCTGCAGGTTACCCGCGGCAACATTCACGCGCTGATCGGACCGAACGGAGCAGGGAAGACCACCTGCTTCAACCTGCTCACCAAGTTCCTGCGTCCGAGTAGGGGACGCATTCTCTATAAGGGGCGCGACATCACGTCGCTGCCGCCGGCCGACGTGGCGCGGCTTGGATTGGTGCGATCCTTCCAGATTTCTGCGGTATTTCCCCACTTGACGGTGTTGGAGAACGTGCGCGTGGCGTTGCAGCGCAAGCGCGGCGCATCGTTCGATTTTTGGCGCTCGAAGCGGGTTCTCGATTACTTCAACGACGAAGCCCTGGCGCTCATCGACGCGGTTGGCCTGTCATCGTACGCGAATTGGACAGCGGTCGAATTACCCTATGGCCGCAAACGCGCATTGGAGATTGCAACCACATTGGCGCTCGATCCCGAAATGCTGTTGCTCGACGAACCCATGGCGGGCATGGGGCATGAGGATATCGATCGCATCAGCGCCCTTATCAAGTCGGTGGCGGCCTCGCGCACGGTGCTGATGGTCGAACATAACCTCAGCGTCGTTGCCAACCTGTCGAACCGCATCACGGTTCTCACCCGCGGCCGGGTATTGGCCGAAGGCGATTACGCCACCGTCTCGAGCAATAGCGCGGTGCGGGAAGCCTATATGGGCGTTGGACATGCTTGACCCGACCGTCAACCCTCTGCTGGCGATCGAAGGCCTGCAAGCCTGGTACGGCGAATCCCACGTGCTCCACGGCGCGACTTTCTCGGTCGCGGGAGGTGAAGTGGTGACGCTGCTCGGGCGCAACGGAGCTGGCAAGACCACGACCATGAAATCCATCATGGGCATCGTGGGCAAGCGAACAGGCTCGGTGCGCTATGATGGCCGGGAACTGATCGGACTTACCAGCGACCGCATAGCGCGGCTGGGCATTGCGCTCTGTCCCGAGGAACGCGGCATTTTTGCAAGCCTCGATGTGGAAGAAAATCTGCTCTTGCCTCCCCGGGTGCGCCCAGGCGGGCTCGAGCTTGAACAAATTTTCGAGCTGTTCCCGAATCTGCGGGAACGGCTTTCCAGCCAGGGCACCAAGCTTTCCGGCGGCGAGCAACAGATGCTGGCGATCGGGCGCATTCTGCGCACCGGCGCTCGCATGCTGCTGCTCGACGAGCCGACCGAGGGGCTTGCCCCGGTGATCATCCAGCAGATCGGCAAGACGATCGGCATCCTCAAGCAGCAGGGATTTACCATTCTACTGGTCGAGCAGAATTTTCGTTTCGCCTCGACTGTTGCGGACCGCTATTACGTGATGGAACATGGCCGCATCATCGACCAGTTCGCAAATTCGCAACTCGAGGCGAATATCGGCAAGCTGCACGAGTATCTCGGTGTATGACCAAAACCCAGTAAGGGAACAACCAAGGAGGAGTGCGGAATGAAACGGCTCATCGGAATGGCGGCCTCTGCCGCGCTGTTGGCGAGCGGCGCGGCGCACGCGCAAACCAATGTCAAGATTGGCGTGCTCAGCGATATTTCCAGCTTGTACTCGGATATCGGCGGCGCCGGCTCGGTGGCGGCTGCCAAGCTCGCGATCGAAGATTTCACCGCCAAGAATAAAGACGTGAAGGTAGACCTCATATCGGCCGACCACCAGAACAAGCCGGACGTCGGCTCCAGCATTGCCAATCAATGGTACGACGTCGACAAGGTCGATCTCATCGTCGACACACCGAATTCCGGCGTGGCGCTCGCCGTTTCGGAAGTCACCCGACAGAAGAACAAGGTATTCATCGTCTCCGGCGCAGCCGCCTCCGACCTCACCGGCCCGAAGTGCAACGCCAACACCGTGCATTGGACCTATGACACGTGGATGCTGGCGAACGGAACCGGTAAGGCACTGGTGAAGACCGGTGGCGACACTTGGTTCTTTCTCACCGCCGATTACGCCTTCGGCCATGCTCTCGAGCGCGATACTGCGGCGGCGGTCGAAGCCAACGGCGGCAAGGTGCTCGGCAAAGTGCGCCATCCCCTCAACACCAATGACTTCTCCTCGTTCCTGCTGCAGGCGCAGTCGTCGAAGGCAAAGGTCATTGGCCTTGCCAATGCCGGCGGCGACACCATCAATTCCATCAAGCAGGGCGCCGAGTTCGGCATAGTAAAGGGCGGACAGAAGTTCGCAGGTCTCCTGGTATTCGCAAGCGACGTGAACGCGCTCGGTTTGCCGACCGCCCAAGGCCTGACGCTGACAGAGACGTGGTACTGGGACGCCAACGACAACAATCGCGCCTGGACGAAACGCTGGCAGCAGGAGCGGCCCGGCAAGATACCGACAATGGTGCAGGCCGGCGTGTATTCGGGCGTGACCCACTATCTCAAGGCGGCCGCCGCGCTAAAGAGCGGAGCAGACGGCAAAGCCGTCGTCGCCAAAATGAAAGAAATGGGCACCGACGATCCGCTGTTCGGCAAAGGCACCATCCGCGCTGACGGCCGTAAAATCCACGATGCCTATCTCTTCGAAGTGAAGACGCCCGCGGAATCGAAATACCCAGGTGACATCTACAAGCTGCGCGCCACCATCCCGGCAGCCGAGGCTTTCCGGCCGATCAAGGACGGCGGCTGCCCGTTGGTGAGCGGCTAGTCATTGGCGCGTGTGGCACCGCCATGCCGCAGTGGTACCTCCCCCTTTCAGGGGGAGGTAACCCGAGTTTGCCGAACCGCAGCACCGAAATGCGAGTGCTGTAGTCACCGGCAGGGCATGACAAACGGCATCCATGTTTGAAATTTTCGGCATTCCGTCGCAGGCATTGTTCGGGCAATTGCTCATCGGCCTGATAAACGGCTCGTTCTACGCACTCCTGAGCCTCGGCCTTGCCGTCATCTTCGGCATGCTCAACATCATCAATTTCACCCACGGCGCGCAATATATGCTCGGCGCCTTCGCGGCCTACTTTCTGCTGCAATATGCCGGACTGGGCTATTGGTGGGCGATCATCCTTGCACCCATCCTGGTTGGCATAACCGGCATCATCATTGAGCGATTATTCCTGCAATGGCTTTATCAGCTTGACCATCTCTACGGCCTGCTCCTGACCTTTGGCCTCGCGCTGATCGTTGAGGGCACGTTTCGCAATTTCTTCGGCTCCTCTGGGCAGCCCTATGCCGTGCCGGCGGAGCTGCAGGGAGGGCAAAACCTGGGATTCATGTTCCTGCCCAACTACCGAGGCTGGGTCATCGTGTTCTCGCTCGCCGTGTGTCTGGCGACTTGGTTCGTGATCGAGCGCACCAGGCTCGGCGCTTATCTGCGCGCCGCAACCGAGAACCCGACGCTGGTGCGCGCATTCGGCATCAACGTGCCGCGCATGATCACGCTGACCTACGGCTTCGGCGTGGCACTCGCCGCGCTCGCCGGCGTGATGGCGGCCCCGATCTACAATGTCAGCCCGCAGATGGGCTCCAATCTCATCATTGTGGTGTTTGCGGTGGTGGTGATCGGCGGCATGGGCTCGATCATGGGCGCAATCGTCACCGGGTTTGGCCTGGGTGTGATCGAAGGGCTTACCAAAGTATTCTTTCCCGAAGCATCCAACACGGTGATCTTCATTGTCATGGCGATCGTCCTGTTGATCAGGCCCGCCGGCCTGTTCGGAAGGACGGCGTAAGATGCAGCGCGTCGCCGAGCCGGTCGCGCCTCCTGCGCTGCGTGCACACAGCGACATGATCGCCTTCGCCATCATGGCGGTTGTGCTCTTCATCGCTCCGAGCTTCGCCTATCCGGTCTTTCTCATGAAGGCGCTGTGCTTTGCGCTGTTTGCCTGCGCGTTCAACCTGCTGATCGGCTATGTGGGGCTGCTTTCATTCGGCCATGCCTTGTTCTTCGGTTGGGCCAGCTATGTGAGTGCCCATGCCGCCAAAGTCTGGGGCTTCCCGCCGGAGCTTGCGATTCTTTCCGGCACCGTCATCGCCGCGGGATTCGGGGCAGTCGTCGGGGCACTCGCGATTCGCCGGCAAGGCATCTATTTCGCGATGATCACGCTCGCTCTCGCGCAGATGATGTTCTTCTTCGCCGTGCAGGCGCCGTTCACCCATGGCGAGGATGGCATCCAGGCGGTGCCGCGCGGAAGACTGTTCGGCGTCATTGACCTCGCCAACCAGCGCAGCATGTATCTTACCGTGCTGGTGATTTTTCTCGGCTGCTTCGCGTTGATTTATCGCATCGTCAACTCGCCCTTCGGCGAGGTGCTCAAGGCCATTCGCGAGAACGAAAGCCGGGCAATTTCGCTGGGCTACAAGACCGACCGCTACAAGCTCCTTGCTTTCGTGCTGTCGGCAACCTTCGCCGGCATTGCAGGAGCCACCAAGGCGCTGGTCTTTCAGCTTGCGTCGCTCACCGACGTCGACTGGCCGATGTCGGGCGAAGTGATTCTCATGACACTGGTGGGCGGGCTTGGAACGCTGTTCGGCCCAGTCGTCGGCGCGTTTTTCATGGTGACCCTGGAGAATTACCTCACCACCATCGGGCAATGGGTGTTCGTGGTGCAAGGGGTCATCTTCGTCGTCTGCGTCCTCCTGTTCCGGCGCGGCATCATCGGCGAGCTTGCGCACGTGCTGCGCCTGAAGCTTTGAATAGATCCCGGATTGAGCCAAAGAGCTCGATCCGGGCTACTGTCCCCCTTCAGCGGCGGGAAGGAGGTCGAAATCGCCGCGCAAGACCGCGTCGAAGCGGCCGCTGCGCCAGCTGCCGTCGGCGTTGCGCACCAGCGGCGATGGGCTCTTGCGATAGCGGCGGACGACGGCACTCGGGCTTGACGCTTTTGCCAAGGCGTTGAGAACGGCGTTGCGCATCCTGGCGGGCGGCAGTTCCTCCAGCGGCGTCGGCACCAGACGGATCCGCGCGGTCGCGCGGCTCATTCCATCGCCGCCCTCGGCAAATTCCAGAATGTGCAGCCCGCATTCCGCCTTGAGGACCCGCGCAGCGCCAAAGCCGGCAACCAGCAGGATCGGCAGGCTGCCGTCTGTACCGGCAAGCTCGCTTGTCTGCATGTGCCGGTTGCGCGACCATGCGCGATACATGCTCAAAAGTTCGTGGCACCAGGCGCGTGTCTCGCCCGCTTCACCGGCCGGCCCTTCGAGCGCCGGCTCGACGACAATTGCCACTTCGACCGCCGCGCCATCGAACACGTCATCGATCCCCCCCTTTACCAGCCATAGCTGAAGCGCCAAGCGCGCGAGGAGCTGACGCGAATAATGTTGCGGGCGCGTTGCCCCGCGATCGAGGCGTTTCCGCAATGCCTGTGCCGTATCCATTGCTGCCGCTACGCGATCCATGAGCGCCAGGCGCGCAAGCGTCTGGTAGCGATCGGAACTTTTCCAGAACTCCTCGCTCGACATTTGCTCCGACAGCCTGCGCTTGAGCTCGTCCCAGTGCGCCGATGCAAGCGCCTCGCTCAGGCGCTCGCTTTGCGCGGAAACTGCCTCGAGCTCAGCGGTTGTGCCTTCAGGCGAGAGGATAATGGAAGGCAGATTCCGCCGATGCACTGCCGGTGCGATATCGGTGGCTGTCTCTTCCGGAACGTCATCGGCGTCCGGATCGACGAATTCAGCCTGGATGCTGTGGCCATCGCTGCGGAAAAATACGAACTGCTCTCCTTCCGGAAACCGCCGCTCGACGATAGTGCCGGCCAGTGGGGCGATTACGTATTGATCGATCGCACGCTTGAGCGGCCTTGCACCCATTTCCGCGGAGAAGCCCTTTTCAAGCAGAAATTCCAGCGCCGATGACTCCCATTCCACGGCCCAGGCGCGGTCCTTGAATCCGCGGCGATCGAGAACGCTCTTGAGCTCCTTGCGCAGAATGAAGCGCATCAATTCCCGGGTGAGCGGCCGGAACACAATGATTTTGTCGAGCCGGTTCTGGAATTCCAGCCGGTAGGTCTGGCGGACCGCCCGCATGACCTCGTCGGCGGAGAAACCGTTGCGCGCCGAGGCAAAACCGAAACCGCCGCCCTGCTGCCCGCTCGCTCCGAGATTGGTGGTCAAAATGATCAGGCAATGGCGAAAATCCGTGACATGGCCGAGCGTATCGCTCAGCCTGCCTTCATCGAAGACCTGCAGAAACAAATCCCAGATGCGCGGATGCGCTTTCTCGAATTCGTCCAGCAGGACGACGGAAAACGGCTGCTTGCGCACCCGCGCAACGAGCGATTGCGCCTGATCATAAAAACCACTGCCGAGGATGTTGTTTGCAGAATCGGTGGTCTGAAACTCGCTCATGTCGAGCCGGACAAGCCGCTCCTCCGAGCCGAACAGGTATTCCGCCGTGGTCTTGGCCAGCTCCGTTTTGCCGGTACCGGTCGACCCGGCAAACAGGAACACGCCGATCGGCCTCCCGGGATCGCTCAGGCCGGCTTTGAGCATGGCGATGCGGTCGACCACGCTTGCGACCGCCTCCTCCTGGCCGATCACCCGCGCCGAGAAGAATTCCCGCATCGCGCCAAGGTCGATGCGCTCCTTGTTGTTGAGGATCGAGATCGGCAATCCGGTGAGCTGCGAAAGCGTTTGCAGAATATCGCTAGTCGAAAATTGCATCTGCGGGTCAGCGCGAGAAACAGTAAGCTTTATCAGGTTCAGCGCCGACCCCGGCAAGCCGGAGGCGCCGAGATACTGGCGTGCAGAACTCACCGCGAGCTCGGCGCAATCGGGTTCGAAAATCAGGTGGTGTTCGTCGTCCTCGAGCCGGGTAATGAGACTGCGCGCCAATCCAAGCGTGGCTTGCTCGCTTTCCGGCTCCAATCGTACCAGTTCGAGAATGCTGCGCAGCGCAGGCCGGATTTGCAGCAGACGAGCGGCAGCGCTGGGGTTCGCCTCGGTCCAGATCACCACGCGTCCGGATTGTATGGCCGGCAGGAGTTGTTCAAGCATGCTGGCGCTTTGCCCCTGATGGGTACCGCTGCGCGCCAGCTGCAGAAGATCGGGCACGTACCAGATGAGGCGTTTGGCAACGGTGATTTCCTCTGTCGCTCGCCGCAGGCGTCCCTCGAGTTGCCCGAACCACTGCTGATCGGCCATGAGGTCGGCGCCGCTTGCCTCGAATACACGCCAGCCCTCTTTCCCGACACGCTCGGCAAGAAGTTTTAAAAGCGACGTTTTTCCCACCAGCTCCTCGCCGCTGATCAGGAGCGAGCGCGGCAATGGCTGCTGCAGCGTGGCTTCGGCCGCGGCCAGAGGCTGCTGCCAGCTCTCAGGTGCAATGAGGATTTCGCTTTCGCTTTCAGTATCGCTCCAGAAGCGACCGAACGTGGTCAGGAACGACCGGTCGATTGTCTTGCGCTGGTAGTCATCGAGCTGGGCTATCAGGAGAGCCGCAAAAGGGTGGTTCACGCGATCGAGAAAAGCTCGGATGGTCGCGAATGGTGAGACGGAAGGAAGATCAAGCGCCGAGCCGAATACTGCCGCGTCGCCCCATGCTCCGCGGCGCGAAAAAAAGTCGCGAAAAATGCTCAACAGAACCGGGTTGTCGCGCCACCAGTCCTTGGCGGCTATGACGGGAGCGCCGGCCGGCGGCCGCGGATCCAGCCGATTGAAGTATTCCAAGGCGAAATACATCGCCCAGACTGCAAGACGATCGAAATTGGCAACCACCTGGTCCACTACGCTTGCGCGGTCCTGGCGCTCGGCCAGTGCGGCCAACGCCGCGCAGGAAAGCACCCAGTTTGCGCCGTGCGCGTACTGCATCACCGATTCCAGCGGCACGGCGTTATCGGCAAGGAGCCCGCTCGCTTTCCGGAATTCCGCGGTCTCGCAAAGCTCGCGCGGATGAGCGGTGTTTGCAGCGAATGCCGCCAATGCCCCTTCGAGCTGGTGCAGCTGCGCGGCAAGCGGGAGGTGCTGGGTGGGAGCAAGAATTTCTGCCGCGGCCTGATTTTGCACCGGCGCTGCCGCAGGAGCAGCAGCGTTTTGCCGGCGCTGTTCTTTGATCCGACTGCGAATCTTTGCGAACTGGAAGACCACGATGATCAAAACGATCATCAAGATCGCCGCAGGAAACGGTACGTTCGGGCTCAAATCTGCAATGATCATGCACGTAAGGTACGGGAGACGGGGGATAGAGGACAGATGCGTCATTCCGGGGCGCCACCGATCTCGCGTAAAGCGAGATCGGCACATCTATTGCCCAAGTCGGCTAAAGCTGACTTGGGTGCGGCGAGCCCGGAATCCATAACCACAACCGGGGTTATGGATTCCGAGCTCTCGGCCTTCACTTCGTTTCGGCCTCGCCCCGGAATGACGCCGCATTTTCGTCTATCCTCTGTCCTCTGTCCTCTGTCGTCCGTCCTCTGTCTGCCACAAAGCCCATGCTATGATCCTTCTCCGCGGCGTAGCTCGGCGTGGTGGTAAAGGGGTGCGTGGTCATGAGCGTTTCTTCCGAAAGACCGGGGACTGTGGTTCCTTTCGAGCCAGGCAGGGGATCGCCGGATCCCGGCATGGTCGTGGAAGATTCCGGACGCAGCATCATGGCTCTCCTGCAAAGGGCCGCCGACATGGCGAAGGACGACTGCTCGAGAGCCATGGATCTCGCGCATAAGCTTTCGTTTCAGCTGCGCGCCGCCGAGGAGAGGGCGCGCGAGCTTGAGGCCGAGGCTTCCCATTTCCGCGATCGCGCTGCGCGCGCGGAAGCTTGGCTGCTGCGCATCCACAATGAAGTGGAGCAGACGTTCTTTCAGAACCAGGAACGCGACCCGCGCCAGCGACAATGAAGGTCAGGCTTTACTGCACCCTTGTCTTGCTGGCGCTCACTGCCGTCCCGGCCGCCGCGTTGGTCGGCGGCGCACCGCAGGCCGATGGGGCGCTCGCGCGGCATGTCGTCCTGATCATGGGCAGCCACAGCCTGTGCAGCGGCGTTGCAGTCGCGCCCGACCTAGTGCTCACCGCCGCGCATTGCGTGCTCTCGCAGGGCAAATATCGCCTGATCGCCTTCGAAGGACGGCGCTCGGTGGTAAAGGAGGTGGCGAGCGTCGCGCCGCATCCGCAATTCTCTCCGAGCCCCGATGCGCCCGACCTCGCGCTGGTCAAGCTTGCACCTTCTTCGCTCCCCAATCTCAGTCCGGCGGCATTCAGCGAGCGGCGCACGCCGCCGTTGGTGGGCGACCGTTTTGTCGTCGCGGGCTTCGGGGTGGCGTTGCAAGGCAAGCGCAACACCGCGGGGACCCTGCGCGCCGCGACACTGGTGGTAACCGACCGCCCCAGCTCGCAGCAGCTCAGCCTGATCGATCCAAACAAGCTCGGCGAAAGCGCAGGGCTCGGCGTCTGCAACGGCGATTCCGGCGGACCGGTATTCGACGCGCGCGATCGCGCGCTGGTGGGCATCATAAGCTGGTCGGGACGCACCGACGGCGAGGCGGTGTGCGGATTCGTGAGCGGGATCATCCCGCTGGCGCGCTACCGCTACTGGATACTGGACACCGCGGCTCGACTGGGCTCTCCGCTGGAGCCGTGAGGAAGCCCTCACGCGGCGCGTTTTCGGGTAGCCTGCCGTTTTGGAGGGCGTGGCCGCACGGCGGGTGCCTCCTTGCGTTCCCCGGATTTCAGCATTCGCACGCCCATCCTTACGTGGTGCGAAAGACCGACAAAATCGCAATCGAGACAGAGCAGGATTGTGGTGCCGTCGCCAAGCGCAATCGGCGCAAGCTCCACCCTGCAATAGCGGCAACAGAACAGTTTGGCCATCGCGAGTTCCACTTGGTTCGGTATTGCACCATCATCCGCCGGCAATGAAGCGGGTGCAAGTTGTGGTCGCGTTTGCCGCCGTGCTAATCATCAAGGTGAGGCGCGTTGCAAAAATTTAAAGAGGAAGAACCATGGCCCGAACGATCCGCGTGCAGAGCGACAGCAACGCCCATGACCGGCCATGGCGGGTTGCCATGGAGCAGGGATTTTTTGCGCAAGAAGGGATCGACGTCGTCTACCACGAGGACAATCCGAAAGGGGTTGAAGGCCGGGTGAAGGATTTCGCGCAGCGCTGGAAGGAAAGTCAGCTGCAGCAGGGCGCACTCGAAGTTTATCCCGTCTGCGAGTGGGGCGCGATCGAACGCGTGCAGCAGCTGGGAAAGGGCAGGATCATCGGGCTCGACGCCACGGTGCGCACCGGGGCCATCATGGTTCGCAAGGATTCACCGGCGCGCACACTTGCCGACCTGCGCAACGTTCCGATCGCCGTTACCTGGCATGCCGGCACGTTCTATGCCGCCATTGAAGCGATGGAGGCGGCCGGCGTGCCGTTCGACCAGATAAAGCTGGAACACGCCAATGAGCGGCTCGATGCTTTGCTCAGCGGGCGCAACGAGGCGGCCGCCTTGATGGAGCCGCTGGTCACGCGCGCTGCGCAAGCCGGGTGCCGCACGATCGCTGAGCTGCGCTGGCGCGGCGGCATTGTCGTCGGGGAAGACGTCGATGAGGAGACCGCAGGCAAGATCCGGCGCGCGCTCAACCGCGCCATTGCCTGGCTGCGCGAGAACGAGGATCGGTCGCGCCAGGAGCTCCTGCGCGACCTCAGGCCTGAGCTGCGCAGCGAGGGGCTCCTGCCGGAGCTGACCGGGGTGAAGAACTATGCGGCGGCCGAGTTCAACGACAAAGTCGATTGGATGCTCAAGCGCGGCTTTCTCGAACGCGCGCCGCGCTACGAGGACACGGTTCGCAGCAAATAGCGGCGCGGCGCACTTTGAAGCTCGGATGAAAACACTCGGCGCGCCTTTGCGCGCCAGCGTGAGTTCATCCGGGGCGGCAGTGAACTTCCTACGAGCTGTCGCATAATTTTGGCTTCCGCCCCCGGATGCCGTCACGCGGAGACGCGACGCGTCTTCCGAGCGACGCTATCCGGGCTACGAGCTGGTCTCCACCCCAGCCCTCGGCAGCCGCAAGCCGAGGCCCTTTTCCAGCGCGCGCTGATAGACGAAATGCGCCAAGGCAACGTCCTGGGAAACGAGGCCGGTGGTGTGAATGAGAATGCGCTCGTCGGCGCGGGTGCGGCCCTCTTTCGCGCCGGAAACGAGTTCGTGAATCTCCGCATGAAGGTCGCCGCGCGAGAACCGGCCCTCCTCGACCATGCGCTTGAACTCGCGCTGGAGCATGTTGAATTCCCAGCTGTCGATGACGACCTTGTCGAGCTTGCGCCAGCCGGCGGGATCAAGCTCGCGGCGCGCAAGCGAGATGAAGGTTGCGCCTGGCTTGAGCCAGGGCTCGCGGCTCACCACCTCGGCGGAAGTGGTGCCGCCTACGGCGATGTCGGCGCCGCGCACCACCTCCTCGACCGTGTCCTTGGCCAGCACCGGAATGGCAAGCTCCCGGCTCCAGTGTTCGGCAAATTTTTCCCGGGTCTCGCGCCGGCGCGAGGTGCAGCGGATTTCCGCAAAGGCGTACATGCTGGCAAGGCAGCGCAGCGCGTTGGTGCCCATGGTGCCGATGCCGACGAGCCCGAGCACTTTCGGGTCTTTCGGTCCCACCCATTTGCAGGCAATGGTCGCAGCCGCGGCGCTGCGGATGGCATAATTCCAGTGCTCATCCACAATGGCGAGAGGCTGCCCGCTGTGGGCATCCGCGAGCACGATATAGCGCGTGCAATCGAGGCCGCCGACCGTGTTGCGCATGCCATCGTCGTAATAATTGTAGAGGCGCACGCCGGTGGCCGGGATCTCTTTCAGGAACACCGACTTGACGTGCCAATGATTGTTGAACCCGTCGGCCACGTCGAGCTTGAAACTCGGCGGGCTGGAAAGGACGACGCTGCCGCGGGCATGCATGCGGTAGACCTGCTCGCAGACCGCGAGCGCATCCTTGACGCTCAACAGCGAGAGCGTGTCGCGATAAGGCACAAACAGCACGTCGTTCCGCATCACTCGTCCAGCACGAAATCGAAATCTTTCCCCGCCGGCGCATAGATTTCGAAAATCTCGAACGGCTCGGCACCGTTATTGGAAAGTGAGTGCCTTGCTCCGGCCGGGATGTATACGACGTCGTTCTCGCGCAGCGTGTAGACTTGATTTTCCACGGTGAGCGTGCCTTCGCCGCGCCGGACGATGTAGATGTTGTCGGCGCGGCTGTGGTGGTGGAGCTTGCCGCGCGGGCCGCCGGGTGCGAGGCGATTGAGATGAACGTCGATCTTCTCGGTGCCGAGCTGCGCATTGATGAGCTTGACCTGCTCCCCGCGTCCTCTTTCCATGGGATTGGACGGACATTCATTGAGATGCAGGATTTTGACCACGCGTTTTCACCCTTTCTCTCCTTGCCGCATGCGCAAGCGACATGCAGTATCGCAGCGACGGTAATCGGCGCCGGCAAGGCGTTCAAGCGCGGCACGGCTCAGGAACCGTCATTCCGGGGCGCCGCGAAGTAAAGCGGAGCGGCGAGCCCGAAATCCATAAACATAAGACCGAGGGGCATGGATTCCGGGCTCTCGGTCTTCGACCTCCCCCGGAATGACAACGGACAGAGACACCGATGAGCCGCGAGGCAGCGATTGCGCACGCGCAAGCTTATTTCGACAGCGGTGCCTTCACCGTCGACCTGCGCCGACGCGTCGCCATCCCCAGCACCAGCCAGGAGCCGGAACGCGCGCCCATGCTGCGCGCCTATCTCGATGACGAGATGGTGCCGACGCTTGCCCGGCTCGCATTCACCTGCCATGTGCTCGACAACCCGCTGGGTCCGCCCGTGCTCGCTGCCGAGCGCACGGAAGATGCGAACGCGCCCACCATCCTGATCTACGGCCACGGCGATACCATTCGCGGGCTCGATGGGCGTTGGCGCCACGGCCGTTCGCCCTGGCAGCTCGAAGCGGAAGGCGACCGCCTCTATGGACGCGGGACCGCCGACAACAAAGGCCAGCACAGCATCAATATCGCGGCGCTTGCGAGCGTGATCGAGCAACGCGGAAAGCTCGGGTTCAACGCCAAGTTTCTCATCGAGATGGGCGAGGAAATAGGCTCCGCCGGATTGCCGCAAATGTGCGCGCTGCACAAGGAGGGTTTGTTCAAGGCCGATGTGCTGATCGCTTCCGACGGCCCGCGCATATCACCCGAGCAGCCGACACTATATCTGGGCTGCCGCGGCACGCACCTCATCGATCTCCTTGTCGATCTCCGCGAAGGCGCGCACCACTCCGGCAACTGGGGCGGGCTTCTTGCCAATCCGGGCATCATTCTCGCCCATGCGCTCGCCTCCATCGCCGATGGGCGCGGCGCAATCAAAGTACCGGAATGGCGGCCGCCCCTGCCTGCCTCGGTGCGCGACGCGCTCGACGGCGTTACGGTGAGCGGCGGTGCCGACGGGCCGCAGATCGATGCCGATTGGGGCGAACCGGGGCTGACGCCGGCCGAACGCGTCTACGGCTGGAACAGCTTTGAAATATTGGCATTCACCACCGGCACGCCGGAGCATCCGGTCAACGCCATCCCGGGGAGCGCGCGCGCCCATTGCCAGCTGCGCTACGTGGTCGGAACGGATGTCGACGACATTATTCCTGCATTGCGCCGGCATCTCGACCGCCACGGTTTCCAGTGGGTGGAAGTGCGCCGCGGCAGCGGCGGGTTCTTCAAGGCGACCCGGCTTGACCCGCAGGATGCCTGGGTCACTTTTGCGGCGCGCTCGGTTGAGCGCACGACCGGGCGGGCGCCAACCATTCTGCCCAATGTCGGGGGCTCGCTGCCCAACGACAGCTTCGCCGATATCCTCGGGCTCAAGACAATCTGGATCCCGCATTCCTATCCGGGATGCTCCCAGCACGCGCCCGACGAGCACCTGCTTGCGCCAATCGCGCGGGAGGGACTGGCGATCATGGCTGGACTCTTTTGGGATATCGGGGAACGCCAGGCCCTTGAGTTGCGGGTGGATTAAATTAGCAGCAGGCGTACGATCTGGACGCGTGGCGGAAAACCGATTCTCCGCTTCCCGCCATATGCGCTAAAAAGCTGGTATGAACAGGGCCGAAGCGATTATGAGGCTAAACCGTTGCGCGGATGCCATCAAGGCGCGCGGCGCGACCTCCCTATACTTGTTTGGTTCGGCAGCGCGCGATCAAGCAAGGGGAGAAAGCGATCTTGACCTATTCATCGAGTATGATCCGAGCAGGAAATTCTCACTCGTTGATCTCGTGGGCATCAAGCTATTTCTCGATCAGCGCAATGCGCGCGGGATGTAGTGCAGCACGCGCGCCTCGATTGCCGCCACGGCGGCGTAAAGGACGATTCCAATCAGCGTCAGGAGGACGATCGCGTTGAACACCATGGCCGTATTGGCCTGGCCTTCGCCGAAGGTGATGAGATAGCCGAGCCCGAGATTGCCGCCGACCAGTTCGCCGACGGTGACGCCGATGACGGCGAGGGTGGCGCCGATGCGCAGTCCGGCCATCAGCGCAGGCATCGAGGCCGGCATCTCGATCTTCCAGAATATCTGCATGCGATTCATGCTGTAGGCGCGCGCCAGGTTTATCAGGTCGCGATCGACCGTTTTCATGGATTGCAGCACGTTCACCAGGATGGGAAAGAACACCACCAGGATGGTGACGACGAGTTTCGGCCAGGAATTGTATCCAAACCACATGATGAACAGCGGCGCGAAGGCGACCTTGGGCGCGATCTGCAGCCCGAGGATGTACGGCGACAGTACCTTCTCGATCAGCACGGACATGCCGAGAAGATAGCCTAAGGCGGCGCCGAGCAGGCTTCCGATGACGAATCCGGCGATCGCAATGGTGACGGTGGATGTGACATGCACGATGAGCTTCTGGCGCTCGGCCATGCGAACGAATTCGTGGGCGAGATCGCTGACGGTGGGGATGATGTAGGAGGGTACCCCCAGCGCGGGAGGCAGGAATTGCCACGCCAGCAGGAAAGCGATTCCGAACGCTGCACTGGCGAGAAGGACAGAAGTGGTAGACGTCAGCCCGACAGCGGGAAGCGAAGGTCGAGCAGACGGCGGCTGACCAGAGGACGGGTAGGTCTCTTTCGCAATGCCGCTTTCGCCCTCAATCGTCGCCGGAGTGATGTCGGGGCTGCTCATGCAGCTTTTTCCTGCAAATGGAGGCTAGCCAGCAGATGATCGACGTATTCCCGCGAGCGCGGCGCCGACAGCCGTGCCAGCGGATTGTCGCGATCGGGCAGGTCGACCGGTATCTCATCGATAATGCGTCCCGGCCGTTCGCTCATGACCAGGATGCGGTCGGACATGATCACCGCTTCCATCAGATCATGGGTGATCAGCAGCGTGGTAATCGAGGAGGAGGCAATGGTCTGCGCAAAGCTCTTCTGCAGGATCAGCTTGGTCTGGGCATCGAGAGCGGAAAATGGCTCGTCGAGCAGCACGATCGCCGGGTCGATGGCGAGCGTGCGCGCCAGCGCTGCGCGTTGGCGCATGCCACCGGACAGCTGGTAGGGATAGCTTTGCGCGAAATCGGCAAGCCGGCAGCGAGCGAGTTCGCGCAATGCGCGCGCGCGCCGCTCGCTGCGGCTGATGGAGCGCGCTTCGAGCCCGAACTCCACGTTATGAACGATCTTGCGCCAGGGGAGCAGAAGATCTTTCTGCAGCATGAACCCGACAGTGGGATTGGGGCCGTCGACCGGCAGCCCGTTGAGCAGGATGCGCCCTTCGCTGGGCAGATCGAGTCCGGCAACCAGATTGAGGATGGTGCTCTTGCCGCAGCCGGAAGGGCCGACCACTGCAATGAACTCGCCGCTGCGCACTTCGAAGCTGACGTGCTCGATCGCGGTCAGCAGCGATACGCGATCGGGCGCGGCAAAGCATTTGGTAACGGCGACGAGATCAAGAACGGATGGGGTTTGGATCGTAGTCCGTCCCTTGCTCGTGATCCTGCTGGCAATCATTTGCTAACAGGGAAGCAAGTCCTTGCGGACGAGGCAAGACCGTGCTGATTGCCAATCATGAATAACGCCGATCTGATCGTCGCCACGCTGAAAACAAACGGCGTTGCGCGCGGGTTCGGCATCCCGAGCGGCAACGTGCTCCCGCTGATGGAGGCAATGCGCAAGGGCGGCGTCGACTTCGTGCTCACCGCACACGAAGGCTCCGCCGGGTTTGCCGCCGATGTCACCGCGCGCATGACCGGCGCGCCAGGTTTTTGCCTCGCGACCTTGGGCCCGGGGGCGACCAACCTCGCGACCGGCGTCGGCAATGCATGGCTCGACCGTTCGCCCATGCTCGCCATCACCTGCAATCTCAACACCGACCAGCTCGGCCGGCGCATGCAGATGTGGATCGATCATCACGCTCTGTTCAAGCCCATCACCAAGGCCACTCTGCCGCTCAAGCCTGGCGCCATCGGCGAGACGCTCACGCATGCAATTTCGCTGGCGCTGACCGAGCCGAAAGGCCCGGTGCATCTCGATCTGCCGGAGGACGTAGCCATTGCCGGCACCAAGGAGCCGGTACCGGCGCCCGCGCGCGCCGGCGCCCTCGCATCGGCTGGGACGGCGGCATTGGAACGGGCGGCAGCGCTGATCGCTGCGGCCAAGCGGCCGATCGCCGTGCTCGGCGCCTCCGCCATGCGCCTTCGCGATCCGCATCTCATCGGGCACGTCATCGAGCGCCACGGCCTTCCATTTGCGACCACCACCATGGCCAAGGGACTGATCGACGAGAACCATCCGCTCGCCATCGGTTGCATCGAGCGCGCATGTCGCCAGCTGCAACGCCAGTTTCTGCACGGCGCCGACCTCATTGTCGGCATCGGCTATGACACCGTGGAAGTCGAGTACGAAGCCTGGATCGGCGAGCGGCCTTTGCTGCACATCGATATCGAGAAGGCCGACGTTGCCAGATCGGTCACGCTCCTGCACGAAGTGACGGGCGAGCTTGATTTCTCGCTTGCGACGCTTGCCGCGTTCCCTCCTGCCCGCAACAGCTGGGATGCCGCCAGACTTGCCGATCACCGCCGCGCCTTCGCCGCGGCGCTGCGGCCGGCAAGCGCGGCGTTTGCGGCGCACGCCGCCATCGATGCCGTGCGGCGCGCACTTCCGCGCGAGGGCATTCTCGCTTTTGACGTGGGCGCCCATACCCATCAGATCGCAAGCCAATGGAGGGCGCACGCGCCGCAAACATTTCTCATCACCAATGGCTGGTCATCCATGGGTTTCGGATTGCCGGCGGCGATCGCTGCCAAGCTCGCGCGACCGGAACTGCCAGTCGTGTGCCTCATCGGCGACGGCTGCTTCCAGATGACCTGCGGCGAGGTCGCCGCCGCCAAGCGCCTGGGCATCACCCTTCCGGTGGTGGTGCTCGACGATCGCTGGCTCGCCCTCATCAAGGTCAAGCAGATGCGGCGCCAATATCCGCTGTACGGTACCGAGCTGCAGGCGGAAGCATACCGCGAGCCGCCCGCGCATTATTTCGGCGTGCCGGCCGTCGCCGCCAACGATGCCGCGGCGCTGGAACACGCACTCAGCAAAGCGCTCGCAGCGAATGGACCGACGGTGATCGAGGCGGTGGTGGATTCCGAGCATTACACGGAGACGGTTTATGATTGAGGAACCGCCTACTGCGCCAGCGTGCTCGCGGCGAACAGCTCTTCGAGCTTCATGAGCCGCGGCGTAAGGCCCTGTTCGAGGGAATACCGCGCCGCGGTTTCGAGCACCGCACGGTTGGCGGCAATGCCGTGGGCGATGAGCGCCGTCTTAAGCGCCTTTCTGGCCTCGCGCGGCAGGAGCCCGGTTTCCACATGATATTCCGCGTGCTGCCAGCGCTGTTTGTTGGCAAGATCGTTGGCGCGATCGAAGGCCTTGAGAATGTTTAGAATGGCCCACGGGTGCTTTTCGGCAAGCTCACGCTTGATCGCCATGCCGTGGTTTATGGGATAGAGCCCGCTCTTGCGATAATAGCGGATGCCTTCGGCACCGGGATCGGGGAATAGCGTCTTGATATCGGGATGATTGTGCAGGTCTGCGGTGCTGCGATCGATCAGATTGGGGTCGACAAGATAGAACAAGGCGGCATCAAGCTCGCCGGCCAACATCATGGAGCCGATATTCTTCTCGACCGGAATGCGGTTGACCGTGACACCCGGCGGCGGCAGGAACCCCGTGGCACCGCCATGGCTGTGGCTTGGCGGACGCTCCATCCAGAATTCCATGTCCTGCGGGGCAACGCCGAATTCATGCTGCAACACGCCGCGCGCCCACAATGCCGCGGTCTGCTGATATTCCGGCACGCCGACGCGTTTACCTTTGAGGTCGGCCGGTTTCTCGATCGCCGCCGCGCGGCGCACAAGAATGCCGGTATGAAAGAAACGCCGCGTCGTGAACACCGGGATGCCGACGAAGCGGTCATCGCCCTTGGCCCGCGCCATCATCAGCGATGACATGGACATTTCGGAAACGTCGAATTCGGCAAACCGCAGCTGCCGCCAGAACATCTCCGATGGATGCAGGACGGTGGGGACGAGATCGACCGCTTCGGGGACGATACTGCCGTCGATGATCGGCCAAGTGCGCGGATTCGAGCTGATGGCGAGGCTGAACTGAAGCTTCATGGGCCAAATCACTCGTAGGGCGGGTTTAGCCACAGGCGCAACCCGCCAATACCCGCCGCAATGGCGGATTACGCCTTACGGCTAATCCGCCCTACCGCACAAGCACGAGGGTAGGCCCTGCCAGCACCCGTCACCATGGCAAGGCCGTGGCGCCCACGGCCACGATCATGCCGAATTGGCAGGGCATATTGGACGGCGGATCGATCCGGGCTTTTCGAGTACAAGACCAACATGGCTGACCTGAACAAAAGGCGGGCCGCCGCCGTGGCGCGTTTGATATTCGCGCTGCTGTTTTTCCTTGGCGCGCTTCATCCGCTGCGAGCAGAACCGGCTGCGCCTGTCGGCCAGACCCTGGTGGCTGCGCCTGCCGGCCAGACCCCTGCTGCGCCTGCTGGCCAAATCCCAGTGGCTGCGCCTGCCGGCCAGACCCCAGCGGCTGCGCCTGCCGGCCAGACCCCAGCGGCTGCGCCTGCCGGCCAGACCCCCGTGAATGCCTGCGATCGCGGCGCTTTTCGCCTCGTGGTCGACGTCGGCCACACGAAAGAAGTGCCCGGGGCAATAGGGGCCCGCGGCGTGTACGAATATGAATTCAATCTGCGGCTCGCAAAGCTCGTTGTGGGGAAGCTCACCGAGGCTGGATTCGACCGGACGCTTCTGCTGATCACCGGGGGGCGCGCCCACGGCAGCCTGGTGCAGCGGGTGGCCCGCGCCAACAGTTCGTCCGCCGATCTCTTTCTTTCCATCCACCACAATTCCGTGCCCAATTCCTTTCTGGAGAAATGGGAATTTCTCGGACGGCGATTGGGCTTCAGCGATCGCTTCAAAGGACATTCGATCTTCGTCTCAAACTCCAACCCGGACTACCGGACAAGCCTCCAGTTCGGCAGCCTCCTCGGCAAGGAGCTGAAGGCGCGCGGACTTGTATACGCGCACCATTACACCGAGAAATTCATGGGCCATCGGCAGCGAATCCTGGTGGATGCCGAGTTCGGGAGTCTACCGCTACGATCAGCTCATCGTGCTCAAGGATACCCGCATGCCGGCGGTGCTGCTGGAAGCAGGCTCCATCATCAATCGCGACGAAGAGCAGGCCATGGCATCGCCGGAACGGCAACAGCTCATCGCCTCCGCGGTGGTCGGCGCCGTGGAAAATTTCTGCGCGGCACGGGGGTCGCACTCCGTGGAGCGCATTGCTCGGCATCATGCGATCGCGCCGCCGGCAAAAGCGACGGTCCTCCGGTCCCTCACGCAGCGGTCCGCTCGCGCCAAGCCGCAATGAATCGACGCGCCTGCCTGCCCGGCGCGCAGCTGCTGGCCATAATCGCGGTTCTTGCCATTCCGGGAGCAGGTTTTGCGCAAGGCACGTTGCCGCCGGGCTTTGCCTATTTGCGCGACATCGACCCGACCATTGAGCAGGATATCCGCTATGCCGGTTATGATAATTTCACCGGCCACCCGTTGCCCGGCTACGAGGCGCCGCAGTGCATCCTGCGCCGCGAGACCGCGGCTGCGCTCAAGCGGGTGCAGGCCGAGCTCGCCGCATCCGATCTGCGTTTGAAGGTATATGATTGTTATCGACCCACGCGCGCGGTGCGCGCCATGGCGCAATGGTCGCATGACGGGGCACCGGCCAGCGGCAGCAAGCGGTTTTTTCCGCGGCTGCAGAAGAATAGCCTGTTCGCTGTCGGCTACATCGCTTCACACTCCCAGCATTCGACCGGCATCGCAGTTGACCTGACCCTGGTGAAGACATCGAGCCCGCCGGCAGCCCCTTTCGATCCGAAAGCCGCCTACGGGGCCTGCACAGCTCCCGCCGCACAACGCAGCCCCGATGACAGCGTCGACATGGGCACCGGCTATGACTGCTTTGATGCGACCAGCCATACCGCAAGCGGCGCGATCGGCGCCGAGCAACAGCGCTGGCGCAAGGTGCTGCACGAGGCCATGCGCAGGCAAGGCTTTGCAAACTACCATCGCGAGTGGTGGCATTATTCCTACGCAGGAGCCGGCCGCTGGCCGGCCTATGATTTTGCGATACGCTCGCGTTAGGGTTGCCGGGACAACATAGCCTCGAAGAGTAGACGGCCCCCCGGCCCGGACCGTGCTTGCTCGCGTCTCAGGACGATGGTTAGAGTCCACGGATGAGACTCGCGCGATCATAATGAGAGGGAGAGTTTTGGATGTTGGCGCTATATTTCACTCCGGGTGCGTGCTCCATGGCGGCACATATCGTTCTCGAAGAGAGCGGCGAGAAATACGAGCCTCGTCTGGTCGATCTGGCCAAAGGCGAGCAGCGCTCGCAAGCCTATCTGAAACTCAACCCGCTCGGCCGCGTGCCCGTGCTTTTACTCGACAACGCGGAGCCGCTGCCGGAGAACACCGCCATCCTGCCTTACCTCGGCAAGCGGTTCGGGTTGTGGCCAACCGACCCGATTGCCGAGGCGAAGGCGTTGTCCGTGATCGGGTTCTTTGCGGCAAGCGTGCATCCCGCGCACGCCCATGTCGGCCGGCCTGAACGCTACGCCAGCGACTCATCGGCGTTTCCTACGATCCAGGAAACCGGCCGCAAAACCTTCCACACTTACTTGCAGCAAATCGACGGGATGCTGGCGGGGCGGGAATGGCTGTCGGACCGCTATTCCGTGCTCGATCCCTACGCCTTCGTCTTTTACACCTGGGGCGTGCGGCGCGAGCTCCCGGTCGGCGACCTCAAAAATTACACCGCGCACAAGGACCGCATGCTGGCGCGGCCTGCTGTGCAGCGCGTGGTAGAGCAGGAAAAAGTCAAGGTCTGATCCGCGTCTGTCCCTGTTCGGATTAACAAGAAGAACCGCTCTCGCCGGCCCTGTACACAAAGCAGGGCTGTCGCTTATGGCAGAATCGTGCCGCAGGTAACCTCCCCCTGAAAGGGGGAGGTCGGCCGCCGAGCGAAGCGAAGGCGGTCGGGTGGGGGGTCGCCGTCAAATATTAGAATCGCGTTTGACCCCCACCCGGCTCGCTGCGCGACAAGCCGATGCTCCGCATCGGCGTTCTTACGCTAAGAACGGCGGCCGGAGGCCGCCTACGCTCCCCTTTCAGGGGGAGGTATCCTGCCGCGCGCCCGTGCCATTATTGCAATTCTCCGCGCGCTGGCATGAACTCGGCGGAAAGGCTGGAGCGAACAGATGAATCTGAGTTCGTTTTTCACGATGAACTTCCTGATGAGCTTCGTCACCATGGCGAATATCATGGGACTGTTCGGCGGAATCCTCTACGTCGCATCGATATCGATGAAAACGGTTATTCCGCTGCGCATCGCCGGCATCGCGAGCGCGTTCTTTTTTCTCTGCTCGGGCATCTTCGCCCGCTCGGTTCCTGCAATTTTCCTGTACGCCATCCTGGTGCCGCTCAACGCGGCGCGTCTTTATCAGATGCTGCAGCTGATCAAAAAAGTGCGCTCGGCCGCGAGCGGCAGTCTGTCCATGGACTGGCTGGAGCCGTTCATGACCAAGCGCCGGTACCGGAAAGGCGACTTTCTATTTCACAAGGGCGACATGGCGCATGAAATGTTCCTCGCCGTGAACGGCAAGTACCGGGTGCCCGAGCTCAATGTCGAATTGCGGCCGGGCGTGGTATTCGGCGAGTTGGGCCTGCTGACATCGGAAAATCGCAGGACACAGTCGATCGAATGCATCGAGCCCGGGCATGTCCTGACGATCGGCTACGAACAGGTCTGGGAGCTGTACTTCGACAATCCGGAATTCGGATATTATTTCCTGCGCCTCACGAGCGAACGGCTGCTGCAGGACGTTGCGCGCCTGGAGGCGCTTTTGGCGGCCGAGCGCAGCAAGAACGTCAGCCGCTGATCAAGTCCGCGGGCGGAGTTCGGCCATCTGTCGGTTCTTTGCCTCACCTGCGATTATGAGCGCTTGACCGTGTTGCGGATCATGAACGCATCATAGGTGAACTCGGCAACCTGCCACCACAGATACTCGTCGTTGCGAAACGCCACGATGGAATCCCACACCGTTTTGTAGTCGGCGTTGGTTGCCGATGTCTCGGCATTGACCTCGTTGGACGCCTTCAGACACGCCTCCATGACGGGCTGCGGAAATGCCAGCACCTTCGTGCCGCCGTAATATAGACGCTTGAATGCCAAGGGGTTGCGGGCGTCGTATCTGCCGAGCTGCTCCACATTGCAGGCAGCTGAGGCCGCGGTCAGGATCGCCTGGTAGGATTTCGGCAATTCGTTCCATTTCTCGATATTGACGAGGAAATGATTGGCGGTGCCCCCTTCCCACCAGCCGGGATAATAATAATACGGCGCGACCTTCTGAAACCCGAGCTTCTCGTCGTCATAGGGGCCGACCCACTCGGCCGCGTCGATGGTGCCTTTTTCCAGTGCCGGGTAGATATCGGCGCCACCAATCTGCTGCGGGACGACGCCGAGCTTCTGCAATGTCTTGCCGGCCCAGCCGCCAATGCGGAATTTGAGCCCCTTGAAATCGTCGACAGTCTTGATCTCCTTGCGGAACCACCCCCCCATCTGGGCGCCGGTATTGCCGGCAAGAAGCGGATAGATGTTCGATTTCTTGGCGAAATCATTCATCAGCTTGGTTCCATCAGCTTCATAGAACCAGGCATTCTGCTGCCGGGCATTAAGTCCGAACGGCACGGCACAGAACAGCGCCCAGGTAGGGTCCTTGCCGACATAGTAATAAGTTGCGGTATGGCACATCTCGATCGTGCCGTTCTGCACCACGTCGAGCGCCGCCAAGGGCGGCGCGATTTCGCCCCCGGCAAAAGGCTGAATCTGAAACTTGTTGTCGGTCGCCTCGGCAACGTATTTGGCGACCGTTTCACAGGAGCCATAAAGCGTATCCAGCGATTTTGGCCAGCTTGCAGTCAGTCGCCAGCGCAGCGTGGGCGCGGTCTGCGCAATCGCCGGGGCGGCGACGGTCGATGCGGCCGTTGCCGCTGCAGTCGCCTTGAGAAACTCGCGTCGTTTGATCATGGTGTTCCTCCTGGTTTCCAGGCATCGGTGCTGCCGATGCTATTGTGCGGTTTTCATTATCCGTCGCAGCGTGCCGCTGCCCCGGCTCGTGCGGCCGTTGCAAATAGATTGTCGTCCGCCGGCTCCCTAAGCAAGTGGAAATGCCTTCGCTCAGGCCTCGATCACGATCTTCGGGGCAGCGCGGCCGGCGGTATTGGCCTTGAGTTGATCGCGCACGGCGCTCGCAATGCTGCGATAAGCCGCAGCATAAGGGCTGTCCGGTTCGGTTGCCACGACCGGCAAACCGGCATCCGATTTTGCACGGATGCTCATGTGCAGCGGAACCTCGCCGAGGAAGGGAACGCCCTGGCGCTGCGCCTCGTTGCGCGCGCCCCCATGGCCGAAAATATCCGAGCGCGTGCCACATTGGGGACAGAGGAAATAGCTCATGTTCTCCACGATCCCGAGCACCGGGACATTGACACGGTTGAACATGGAAATTCCGCGTCGTGCATCGATCAGCGCCAAATCCTGGGGCGTTGAGACGATGACTGCGCCCTTGAGCGGAACCTGCTGGGCCATGGTGAGTTGCGCGTCACCGGTACCGGGCGGCATATCGACGACGAGAATGTCGAGGTCGCCCCACTCCACCTCGCGCAGCATTTGCGTCAGCGCGGAAATCACCATCGGCCCGCGCCAGATCATCGGCGTCTCCTCCTCGATGAGAAAACCGATGGACATCACAGTCAGACCGTAACGCGTGATTGGCTTGAGCCGCGTACCGCCCACCGTCTGCGGCCGCTCCCTGATCGCGAGAAGCTTCGGCAGGGAAGGCCCATAGATGTCGGCATCGAGAATGCCGACTTTGAGCCCGAGGGCGACAAGGCCAAGGGCGAGATTGACTGCCGTGGTCGACTTTCCCACCCCGCCCTTTCCTGACGCGACGGCAATGATAGCTTCGACTCCCGGAATACCTTGCAGCGCTTCGCCGCGCGCAGCGGTGCGTGGAGAAGGCGCGGATGCAGGCTGTGCGCTACGGCCAGCCGCCGCCCCGGCCTTGCGTTCGGCAGTCAATGCGACCATCGCCGATTGCACGCCGGGCAGCGCCCGCACCACCTCCTCTGCGCGCTTACGAACGGTCTCCCATGCCTTGACCGCGGCCGCATCGACGGTGATCGAGAAAAACACCTTGCCGTCGGCGGCGACAACTTCCGACAACGTCCCGCTTTTGGGCAGCGGTATGCCGTCAGGCGATTTCACGTCTTGCAAAGCCGCAAGCACCTGCTCTTTTGTCACCGCCATATCCATACTCCAGATGATCGGGTCCGGTACGGGGCGCCGTTCGATCAATGCACGGGAACGAAAGCGACCTGACACCGCCCGGAAAGGCGGTTGACCTTCGCAGCGTGCCGTCGCAATCACAAGGCATGCATATAGGGATGGGCGCGCGCCCACGGCAGTGCGCGTGCTTTTGAGGAGAGCACAATGGCGAAGGTGGCGTTTCTCGGGCTCGGCGTCATGGGTTATCCAATGGCGGGACATCTCAAGAACAAGGGAGGTCACGAGGTTACGGTCTATAACCGCACTCCTGCCAAGGCCAAGAACTGGGTCGACAAATATGGGGGACGCCAGGCGAACACGCCGAAATCGGCGGCCGAAGGCCAGGACTTCGTAATGTGCTGCGTCGGCAACGACAACGATCTGCGCGAGGTGACACTCGGGCCCGATGGAGCATTTCACGGCGTGCAACGCGGCGCGGTCTTTGTCGATCACACCACGGCTTCCGCGGAAATCGCCCGCGAGCTTTATGCCGAGGCAGGAAAGCGCGGCTTTGCCTTCGTGGATGCACCGGTTTCCGGCGGCCAGGCCGGCGCCGAAAACGGCGCGCTCACGGTGATGTGCGGCGGCGATGCCGAACCTTATTCCCGCGCCGAGAAGGTGATCGCCACCTATGCCCGCATGTGCAAGCTGCTCGGACCGGCGGGGTCGGGGCAACTCACCAAGATGGTGAACCAGATCTGCATTGCCGGATTGGTCGAAGGCCTTGCCGAGGCGATCCATTTCGCGAAGAAGGCCGGCCTCGACATCGAGGCGGTAATCCAAACCATCTCCAAGGGTGCCGCGCAGTCCTGGCAGATGGAGAACCGCTACAAGACCATGGCTGCCGGCAAGTTCGACTTCGGTTTTGCCGTGGATTGGATGCGCAAAGACCTTGCGATCTGCCTTGGCGAAGCGCGCAAGAATGGAGCAAACCTGCCGGTCGCCGCCCTGGTCGATCAGTTCTACTCCGAAGTGCAAAAAATGGGCGGCCGGCGCTGGGACACTTCGAGCTTGATCGCGCGGCTGGAGCGGTAATCCGCCCTACGAATGCATCAAAACTCGATTGTTGCCCCGTCCTCGGCGACGAGCACGCCGGCCGCTTTTGCCTCATCGAGACGCGCCAGCATGTTGGAATTCATATGCGTGAGCATGATCGCGCGCGCGCGCAGATCGGGCAGCCGGGGTTTGAGCGTATCCCAGGAAAGGTGGCCGGGCGTGGGACCGCTATATTCATAGCATTCGACGATGAACAGATCGGCACGGTCGGCGATCGCTTTGAGCGCATCGACCCATTCGGTATCGCCGGAATAGGCAAACACCTTTTGTCCGTCGGAAAGGCGAAGCGCGGTCGAGGGCGCGCCCGAGTAATGCACGACCTCGGCCGTTGTCACCGAATGGCCAAGCACGTCGCTCGGTTTCCCTACCTCGATTTCGCTGACTTGCCAGGAAAAGCGCCATTTGTTGCGGCTGGAGCGTGGAAAGAACACTTCCAGGGCCTGATCGAGGCGTGCCCGCGTGCCCGGCGGACCGGCGATGAGGAGCGGCCGGTCGCGCCCGGAGAGGAACTGGTAGTCGAGGAGGAGATAGGGGATCGCGCCGAAATGGTCGCCGTGCAAATGCGAAAGCACGATGCCATCAATTCTGGCAGGGTCGATCTTTTGCGCCTTGAGGCCAATAAGCGCGGACGCGCCGCAATCGACGAGCAACACTCCTTTTGCCGTTTCAAGAAAAAAACAGGTATTTAATCGGCCTCCGGAACCGAAGGCATCGCCTGAGCCGACGATGGTCAGTCGCATTTCAGGCCGCCGCGCTCGGACGCGCGGCAAGCTCGGCATGCCAGCGCTTTAGATTTTCAAGCTCATCGGGAACGGCAAGCTTCGCCGGTTTCATGAAATCAAGCGCAACCAGGCCGGTGATATCGGCAACCGAGAAATCGTCGCCGGCGATATAGGGGCGGCCTTTGAGCTCGCCATCGACTATGGCAATGAATTCCGAGATACGCGGCTTGTTGGCCTCGGCCCAGGCCGGCACTTGCGGCACTTCCATCTCCTTCATGGCCGGATGGGTATTTCGGAAGACCTGCGCCACCGGAAACAGAAGGTTCATTTCCAGGCGCCGATTCCACATTTCGATGCGGGCAGTCTGCAAGGCGCCGCGGCCGAACAGCGGCGGATCCGGTTGCAGTGCTTCGAAATAGCGGCAGATGGCAATGGATTCGGTGATGACAGTGCCGTCGTCGAGCACCAGGGCGGGAACGCGTTTGAGCGGATTGATCTTCGCATAGTCCGCAGACATCTGTTGCAGCGAGCCAAGGTCGATTTGCTCGAGCGGCAGCTTGATCCCTTTTTCCGCCAGAAAAATCCGCGTTCGCCGTGGATTGGGTGCACGACCGCCGTCATAGAGCTTCATGCACCCGATCCTCGCCGCAATGCAACACGGATCGCCAATTCCTTCCGGCGATTTGCATCGCCGATAGCCCAACGCCGCATGCAAACGACCCTCAGATTTTATTAACCATCATATTTCGACCGGCCCTTAAGCGGGCTCTTAATGATTTTGCGGGACTTTGGCACGAATTTTCGCCAAAGCCCATGGCATGATTGGCAGCAACAAGCAGCGCGGGATGAGTTCCGACATCTCGGCGGTCAAGCGCCGGCGCGCCTCCGCCGAGCGCGTCCGCGAGGCGCGCGACCGCCTCACCTCCTCCACCGGGACGCGGCCCGCATTCGATTACGAGCTGTTGCGCCTGTTTGCACAGAATAGAACTCTCCGCCTCGCTGGTCGTCCTGTTGCTGGTGGCAACGGTCGGGTTTCTATCGAGCCTATGGACAGGAGCGCTTAAGGCCGGCACCTGGACCAGCGCGGTGCTGATGATTCATGCGGTGCTCGTCGCCAAGTCCCGCCAGTTTCTCAACGAGCCGCCAAGCCAGGTCAACGTTCGCAGCTGGCGGTTTCGCTTCATTATGCTCGATCTGTTCTTCGGGCTCTGCTGGATGTTCATCCTTATCCACCCCGTCGGAATGGACGAGGGTGCAAGCACGTTCATGCTGTTTGTGATGCTGCTAGTGATCGCGATATCGAGCATGCTCGCTTCGAGCGTGCCGATTGCAATGTTTGTCGCGACGGTTCCGGTGTCGGCGGCAGTCGCGCTGGATTTTGCCATCAGGGGCAATTTACACGACTACATTCTTGCGATCATGGCAGTGACCGCCGAGGGTTACTTCTCCCTGCTCGGCTATCGGCTTTACAGCTCCGCACTCGCGACGCTCGAGGCGCGCGCCGAAAAAGACATGCTGATCGGGGAGCTGGAAACCTCCAAGGCGATTTCCGACGAGGCGCGACGGCGCGCCGAGACCGCCAATATCGCAAAGTCTCGCTTCCTCGCGCAAATAAGTCATGAACTGCGCACCCCGCTCAATGCAATCCTCGGTTTTTCCGAGGTAATGAAGGGGGAAATTTTCGGCCCGCACCAGGTCGCCGCCTACAAGGACTATGCCAACGACATCCACAATTCGGGCGTGCACCTGCTTGGCTTGATCAACGAGATTCTCGACTTGTCCCGCATTGAGGCTGGCCGTTACGAACTCAATGAGGAGCCGCTTTCGTTGGCGCACACCATCGGTGAATGCAGCCATCTCCTACAGATGCGGGCGCGCACGCGTGGGCTTACCATGCATGAGACGTTCGAATCCGACATGCCGCGGCTGTGGGCCGATGCGCGCGCGGTGCGCCAGATCTGCCTCAACCTCCTGGGCAATGCTGTAAAATTCACCCCGCCAGGGGGCGAGATCTGGCTCAAGGCAGGCTGGACCGCATCGGGCGGTCAGTATGTCAGCGTCAAGGACAGCGGTCCCGGCATTCCCGAAGAGGAGATACCGATCGTGCTTGCGTCTTTCGGCCAGGGCTCGAATTCCATCAAGTCGGCTGAACAGGGTGCCGGCTTGGGACTGCCGATCGCCAAAAGCCTGGTCGACCTGCATGGCGGCACGTTCACGCTCAAATCGAAGCTGCGGATCGGCACCGAAGTCGTGGTTACATTCCCGCCTGAGCGGGTGATGGCGGCGCTGGCGCCGCTTACCGAGCCCGCTCCTTCAATCGAGCCCACATATCCGCTGCCGTCTTCACCGCTGGCGCCCGAAACTTCCAGCGCCAAGGCACGCGCGCTTCGCCTGCTTGGGCTTGGCACTTGATGTCACAGCAATCAGTCAGAACCGTGCGCCCCCTCACATGGATATTGCTTGCGGTCCTGGCGATTGCGCTGATCGCTGCCGCGGCGCAGCACAATCCGAACTTATGGTCCGATCTCGTCCCAACGAGTTTCGGCGGCCCCGAAAACAAGGTCATGGCGCTGGTGCTGGCCGGCATCCTGGCGCTTGCACTGTTCAACCGACATTTCTCGAACGCCCTTAAATCGGCGATTATCTGGGCGCTGATCGCCCTCGTCCTGGTGCTCGGTTACACGTATCGCTTTGAATTGCGCGATGTGAGCCAACGCATACTCGCCGAACTGATCCCCGGCCGACCGGCAACGCGGGGACGCACGGTCGAGATTGCGCGCAGCGCCGGCGGCGGCTTCTCGGTTTCGGCGTCGGTGAATGGCGCGCGCATTGCGATGGTGCTGGATACCGGCGCGAGTGCGGTCGTGCTCACCCAGGAAGCCGCCAAGGCCGCTGGGCTGCCGCTGGAAGTTCTCAACTACTCGATCAATGTGGACACCGCCAATGGGCGTGCGCGCGCCGCCCCGGTTACCCTGGACCGCGTATCGATCGGCGGGATCACCGAACGTTCGGTGCCGGCGCTGATCGCACAGCCCGGCCAGCTTCGCAGCAATCTGTTGGGCATGAGCTTCCTCAATCGCCTGGAGAGCTGGGAAGTGCGCGGCGACAGGCTGTTGATGCGGGGGTATCCGTAGGGCGTGACTATCCGACCATGCTCGCCAGAAACCGTGCGCAGACCAGTAAAAGAAAGCAGCCGAAGGCAATTTCCAGCTGTCGCTTGGACAGCGCATGCGCAAGTCGCGCGCCAAACGAGGCGGTGAAGCTCGAGACCGGAGCCATCAAAGCAAAACCGATAAGCGACACGAAGCCGATGGACAGTGGCGGTGTCAGAGCCTGTTGCCGCAATCCTGCCAGCATATAGCCGATCGTGCCGGCGACCGTGATCGGCACTCCGAGGCCGGCCGACGTCGCCACCGCGCGATGCATGGATATGCCATGCAGCGTCAAAATCACGTTCGAGATCGAGCCGCCGCTGATGCCGATCAACGAAGCGCCGAGCCCGATGGTGAACCCATAAACGATCATGCCAGCGCGACCCGGCAGGTGATCGGAGATGCGCCAGCTTTCGCGCCCGAGCAGAAGCTTGGTTGCAATAATGCTTGCGATCGCCACAAAGGCGAGCTTGAGCACGGCGGCCGGTGCGAAGGCAGCAATGGTTGAACCCGTCGCAACTCCGGCAATTGCCGGGAGCGCCCATTTGCGCACGACATCCATCATCACCGCGGCCTTGTCGCGGTGGGTAAGAAACGAAAGTACGTTGGTCGGCACGATGATGGCCATGGAAGTGCCCACGCAAAGCTGGAAGCGCACCTCGTCGGCAACGCCCATCGCGCCGAATACCTCATAGAGGACGGGCACTATGAGCGCGCCGCCGCCGATGCCGAAAAGCCCTGCCAGAACGCCGGTAACGAGACCGCCGAAGACAATCAGCGCAGCAAGCAGGAGCAGTTCGCTCGCCGGCACACCGAGAATCATTGATTTGTCCGGCGCATCAGGCTGCGGCGCGGCGCGCATCGCCGTGCGCGATAAACGCGAGTGCATCGCACAGGATGGATATGCCGGCGCCGGGTTTTACTGCTTCGGCCGCAAGGTGGCGGCGAAAAGCGCGCGCACCGGGAGCCCCACGGAACAGGCCGAGCATGTGTCTGCTGATGGCGGATAGCCGCGTGCCGCGCGCAAGCTCGCTCTCGACATAGGGGATGAGCGCGCGCGCTGCGGCGATCGGCGATTCGAAGCGCGCCATCGTCCCGAACAAAATTGGATCGACCGCCAATAGCCGCCATGGCTCCTGATAAGCGGCACGTCCCATCATGACCCCGTCGACGTGCTTGAGATGCCCGCCCGCTTCGTCGAGATCGGCAATCCCGCCGTTGAGCACGATCGCAAGGTCCGGATGGCTCGCCTTGAGGCGGTAGACACGGTCATAGTCGAGCGGCGGGATGTCGCGGTTTTGGCGCGGCGAGAGCCCATCGAGCCAGGCTTTGCGCGCGTGGACAATGAGCGCGTCGACGCGCGCGTCCTTGACTGCGCGCGTGAGCGCCTCCAGCGACTGCTCGGGATCCTGATCATCAATCCCGATGCGGCATTTGACGGTGAGCGGCACCTTCACGCTGGCCTTCATGGCGGCCACGCATTCGCCGACCAAGAGCGGCTCTGCCATCAGGCAAGCGCCGAAGCGGCCTTCCTGCACCCGATCGGACGGACAGCCAACATTGAGATTGACCTCGTCGTAACCGAAATCGACGGCGATCTTCGCGCATTCGGCTAGCTCACGCGGATGCGAGCCGCCGAGCTGGAGAGCAACAGGATGTTCGGCCGGATGGCACGCCAGCAGGCGCGCACGGTCACCGCGAAGAACCGCTCCCGTCGTGATCATTTCCGTGTAGATGCGGGCCTCGTGCGTGAGCAGTCGGTGGAAAAACCGGCAATGCCGGTCTGTCCATTCCATCATCGGCGCAATACAGAACCTGTATATTTTTTTGGTGCTCACGTGCATACGGTCTCGATCAGCTGCGCGTCTTGCCGCATGCTGTTATGTGTTGTGCGTGCGCCGAATGCAAAGGGGGTAATTCATGGACCTATCCAAGTTGCAGGTCGGACTTGCCGGGTCAGCCGATCTGCTGGTCGGCGTAGAGCATACGGCCGCGCGGGTCGGCAGCGGGCGCATACCCGTATTGGCCACGCCGGTGATGATCAACGTTATCGAGGCGGCGGCGCTCGCCGCAGTGGAGCAGCTCCTGCCCGCCGGGTATCAGAGCCTCGGCATCCATCTCGACATCAGGCATTTCGCCGCCACGCCGGTTGGCATGCGCATCCGGGCCACCGCCGAGCTGACCGCGATCGAGGGCCGTACGCTTTCGTTTCGGGTCGAGGCGCGTGACGAGAAGGAGCCGATCGGCGACGGCTCGCACGAGCGGGTCGTCGTCAATGTCGCGCGGTTTGACCAGCGCGTGCAAAGAAAGCTGAGTTGAGGCACACTGTATGTACAGCGCCCGCGAAGCGGTCAGCCAGGGTCAGAGACAAATGAAACAGTTCGTCATATCGCTTGCGGTTCTTATCGTTGCCGGCATGCAATTTTCTGCCGCCCGGGCGCAGACACACGACGCGCTCGCCGGGCAGGTTACCTCGGCGGAAGAAGGCGCCATGGAAGGCGTGCTGGTCAGCGCCAAAAAGACCGGCTCGACCATCACCGTCACCGTGGTCAGCGACGCACAAGGCCGCTACCGCTTCCCCAGAGCCCGACTGGAACCCGGCGGGTATTCGTTGCGCATACGGGCAATCGGTTACGACCTCGACCGTCCGGTTTCAGTGGACGTCAACGGCCAGGCGCTCGTTACATTCGACCTCAAGCTCCGCAAGACCGAAGATCTCGCCGCGCAAATGACCAACGCGGAGTGGCTCGCGAGCTTTCCCGGTAGCGATCAACAGAAACGTCCGCTGCTGGGCTGCGTCGGCTGCCACACGCTGGAGCGGGTGGTGCGATCCCAGCACAAAGCCGACGAGCTCATCACGGTCACCCTGCCGCGCATGCAAGGCTACGTGAACCAGAGCATTCCGGCGCATCCGCAGTTACGCCGCGCCGAACGGCTGATGGAAGAACGCGGCGACCAGCGCGTTCAAGTTTATCGCGGGCTCGCCGATTACCTCAGCACCATCAACCTCAGTTCAGGGACGTCCTGGAATTACAAACTGAAGACACTGCCTCGGCCGACCGGACGCGACACGCGCGTTATCATCACCGAATACGATTTGCCACGGGAGGTCATCGAGCCGCATGACGTGATCGTGGATGAGGAAGGCATCGCCTGGTATTCGAGCTTCGGCGAGCAGAACCTCGGGCGGCTCGATCCCAAGACCGGCGAAGTGACCGAATTCCCCGTCCCGCTGCGCAAGCCGGACTTTCCGACCGGTCTTCTCGGCCTGCGTTCCGACCGCGACGGCAACCTGTGGCTCGGCAACATGTACCAGGCCACCATCGTCAAGTTCGACCGCAAGCGCAAAACCTTCCGGGTTTGGCCGCTGCCTCCCGAGCAGAACATCGATGCGGCGCAGGTCAACATGGTGAGCCCGCAATCCTCGCACATCGACGGCAAGGTATGGACGCAGAACAACGGCTTTGCCGGCGTGCACCGGCTCGACATCGCGACAGGCCGGATCGAGACCTGGGAGCCGTTCAAGAATGCCCCAAAGGGCGAACCGCACAATATCTATGACGTGATCCCGGATTCCAAAAACAACGTCTATTTCACCGACTTTCGTCAGCACCACATCGGACGCATCGACGCCAAGACCGGCGAGATCACGCTCTTCACAATCCCGACTCCCGGCGCAGCGCCGCGCCGCGGCATGATGGACGCCCAGGACCGCCTCTGGTTCGGCGAATACCGCGGCGATCGCATCGGCATGCTCGATACGCGATCCGGCCAATTCAAGGAATGGCCAGTCCCAATGCCATGGTCCAATCCCTACGATGTAACCATCGACAAGAACGAAGAAGCCTGGACCGGCTCGATGAGCAACGATCGCATCCTGCGGCTCAACACCGGGACCGGCGAGTTCAGGAGTTACCTGCTGCCGCGCTCGACCAATGTGCGCCGCGTGTTCGTCGACAATTCAACGAATCCGGTCACCTTCTGGGTGGGCAGCAATCACGGCGCTTCCATCATCAAGCTCGAGCCGATGGATTGATCAGTCGATCACCTCGTCGGCAATGGCGAGCAGCGTCGTCGGAATTGTGAGCCCAAGCGCCCGGGCGGTGGTGAGATTGACGACGAGCTCGAACTTTGTCGGCTGCTCAACCGGGATATCGCCGGGTTTGGCCCCGCGCAGAATCTTGTCAACGAATTCGGCAGTGCGCCGGAAGAGCGCGGTTTATTGTCTGGTCCATAGGATATGAGAGCGCCGGCCCGGACACGTTCGCGAGTGCTGAAGATTGTCGGCAGGCGCGCGCTTAGCGTGAACGTAATGATGCGCGTGCTGTTGGCGGCCGTGAGAGCACCGGGCACGATATAAAGCGCGTCCGCTTGGCCATTTAGAGATTCGAAGGCGGGGGCAATGTCCTCAGGTCGCCGGATTTCGAGCGGCACGACGTCGATGCCGAGCGCACGAGCAGTTGCCTCAACCGCACCGGCTTCCGCCACGTTTTGAGCAAAACCAACATCCAGCATGATAGCCAACCGGCGCAAATGGGGGACAACCTCGCGCAGAACATCGAGCCGCTTGCCCGCCACATCGGTTGCCTGGAGGGATAGTCCGGTGAGGTTGCCACCAGGTCGCGCCAGGCTCTTGACCAGACCGGCGGCGACCGGATTGTCCAATAGCGCGAAGACGATGGGGATGTCCGATGTGGCCTGTTTCGCTATGGCGACGGCGTTGCCGGCGGTTACAATAATGTCGACCTTCGAGCGGACGAACTCGGCCGCGATCTCGGCGGCTCGCTCGGCGCGACCTTCAAACCAGCGATACTCGATCCTGACGGTGCGGCCCTCGGTCCAGCCGAGTGTGCGCAGTCGCTCGACGAATGCCGCCGTCCATGCTGTCCAGGCGGCGGCCTCCGTGCCCAGGAAACCGATCGTCGGCAACCTGTCTGCCTGCTGCGCGCTGGCGAGGAACGGCCACGCGGCGCCGGCGCCGACAAGCGCAATGAACAACTCCCGACGGCCTATGATAATCATGGCCCTTCCTGCGCGACAGCCACGGCAATCTACCACGCTTCAAAAAGGTGGTCATTGACTTGGGAGGGAATCCTTGAAGTTCGGCATTCTCCTCGGCGACGACATCGGCCTCGAAGTCGTTCCGGAATGCGTCAAGGTGATGAAGGCGGCGGCTGTGCGCGTCGCGCTTGCCATCGAATGGCACCCCTTGCCGATCGGCAAGCGCGGGCACGCGGAGCATGGCAACACCCTCCCGGCGATCACCGAACAAACCTTGCGCGGGCTCGACGGCTGGGTAATGGGGCCGATCGGGCATGCCGCCTATCCGCGCGGCGATGCCACCTGGGTGATGCCGCCGGTGCGCAAGAAGTTCGATCTGTTTGCTGCGCTGCGGCCATCCTTGTCGCACCCGGCGATTCCTTCGATCCATAAGGACGTCGATATTGCATTCTTCCGCGAGCTTACCGAGGGGCTCCTCTATTCGGAGACGGTCGTCGCGGGCCTGCCGGAATTCCGGCCGAACGACGACATTACCATTGCCATGCGCGTGATCACCCGGAGAGGATCGAACCGGGTCGCCCGCGAAGCATTCGAACTCGCCCGCACACGCGCGAAGAAAAAAGTCACCGCCGCGCACAAGGAGCCGGTCTACCGTCTTGCCTGCGGCATGTTTGCCGAGGAATGCCGCAAAGTCGCGCGTGAATACCCGGACGTCGCGTTCGAAGAGATGATGATCGATTCCATTGCGATGAAACTCGTCGTGGAGCCGCAGCGCTTTGACGTGATCGTCATCACCAACCAGTTCGGCGACATTCTCACCGACATCGGCGCAGGCCTCGTCGGCGGGCTGGGTCTCGCGCCCGGTCTCTGTATCGGCGAGAAGCAGGCGATGGCGCAGGCAACCCACGGATCGGCCCCCGACATCGCCGGGCGCAACATTGCCAATCCCTATGCAATGATCATGTCAGGCCAAATGCTGCTCGCCTGGCTCGGGCGCAAGCGCAGTGAGCCCAAGGCAACGGCTGCCGCAGACCGCATCCAGGCTGCGGTAAACAAGGTGATTGCCGAAGGAAAGTACCTGACCAGGGACCTGGGCGGAGCAGCCAGCACCACCGAAATGGGAGATGCCGTTGCGGCTGCCGTGTAATGATAGGACAGTTCTCAGCCCCTATTCCGTCATTCCGGGGCGCCGCGTAGCGGCGAGCCCGGAATCCATAACCAAAGACCGGGAGTATGGATTCCGGGCTCTCGGCCTTCACTTCGTTTCGGCCTCGCCCCGGAATGACGAATATCGAGAGGAAACCAATGCGCATGCAATTCAAGACACTCGCCGTGATGCTTATGGTGGCATGCGCCATGCCGGCTGCGGCCCTCGCGCAGGCATGGCCGCAGCGGCCGATCAAGATGATTGTGCCATTCCCCGCCGGCGGGGGGACTGATTTCATCGGCCGTCTGGCCGCCAGGTATCTCTCGGAAAAGCTCGGTCAACAGGTCGTCGTCGAAAACCGCGGCGGGGCCAATGGCGCCATCGGCCTGGC
The DNA here is from genome assembly GCA_963817135.1 of uncultured Alphaproteobacteria bacterium. GTDB lineage: Bacteria > Pseudomonadota > Alphaproteobacteria > Rhizobiales > Xanthobacteraceae > VAZQ01. The sequence continues at coordinate 111,079 of CAWFNG010000014.1, forward strand.
CGCGCTGATGTCAGCCGATCCCGACGGCTACACCATTGCGACCTCCTCCGACACGCCGCTGGTGGTCAATCCGTGGCTTTATGACAAGCTTCCCTACTCGGCGCTGCGCGACTTCCTGCCGGTGGCTACGCTGGTGAGATTTCCCGGCATGCTGGCAGCGCATCCATCGCTGCCGGCCCGCAACGTGGCCGAGTTGATCGCGCTGGCAAAGGCAAAGCCCGGCGCAATCACCTACGCATCCGCCGGCGTCGGAAATTTCAGTCATCTCGCCATGGAGCTCTTTTCGCTCGCGACCGGCGTGAAAATGCTGCACGTGCCGTACAAGGGCACGGGGCCAGCATCGCTGGCCTTGATCAGCGGCGAGGTGCAGCTCGGCTTCAACAACGTGCAGACGCTGTTGCAGAACGTGAAGGCCGGCCAGGTGCGCCCTCTCGCCGTCGCGGAGCCGCAGCGCGTGCCCGCCCTTCCCGACGTGCCGGCAGTCGCAGAAACCGTGCCAGGCTTCACCATGGCGCCCTGGGTCGGAATTGTCGTACCGGTCAAGACGCCAAAGGAGATCGTCGCGAAGCTGAGCGAAGCCACTTTTGCGGTCATGCGTGCCCCCGATGTCGTAAACTTGTTGAACGAGCAGCAAGTCACGCCGATGGCCTTAGGCCCGCAGGAGTTCGACGCGCTGATCAAGAGCGACCTCGATCGCTGGGAAAAGGTCGTCAAGAGCGCGGACATCAAGGGTGAGTAGCTTGTACAACCTCCACCTGTCTCCCGAGCAGCTGGAAATCCGCGATACGGTTCGCGATTTCGTTGCGCGCAAGATCAAGCCGTTTGCGTTGCGAGCCGACCGTCTCGAAGCGCGCGAGAAGCCCCTTCTCCTGGACGCGCTCGATCAGGCTTCGCAGATGGGGCTGCGCACGCTCGCATTGGCGGAAGATAACGGCGGGGCCGGTGCCGACAGCCTCACCTGCTGCATTGTCGCGGAAGAAATTGCAGTCGCCGACCCCGACCTCGCAAGCGTGCTGGCGCAGACCTCAATGCTTGCCCATCTGTTGTTCGACCATTGGATGAGCGAGGAGCAGCGGGATCGCTTCCTGCCGCAATTCCCGGCAGACGACCGCTATCATTTGGCGTTTGCCGAGCATGAGCCGGGAAGCGACGATACATTGGGCATCGACTACCACCGGCCGAAAACGAGTGAAGCTGTGCCGCAGACGACCGCGATCCGTTCCGGCGATGGGTTTGTCATCAACGGCCGCAAGGATCGCATTGCCAACGCGCCGCTCGCGAAGCTGTTTGCAGTACAGGTGCGCACTGGTGCGCACGACCTAGCGACGCTGCTGGTGCCGCGCGAGACAGCAGGACTCTCAATTGAGGACGATCGTCAGGGTGCCCGCTGGTACCACGGCGCACGCGGCGAACTGATATTGGAAGACTGCCGCGTGCCAGCGGAAAATCTCCTCGACCGTAGCCCAGCGGCGGGGAAAACCCTCGGCAGGAGCACGCTCAACCAGGCGATCAACCTCGGCATCGGCCGCGCCGCCTATGAGGCTGCGCTCGATTACGCGCAATTGCGCGTGCAGGGAGGGCGCCGTCTCATCGAGCATCAGGCAATCGGGACGAAGCTTGCGGAAATGGCGGTCAGGCTCGATGTCGCATGCACCGCAATTTGGCGCGCGGCCTGGGCCTCGGATCATCCCGATGCGTTTGCGGACCGCAGCCTGCCCGATCTTCCTCTCGCGAGCATCGCCGGGGTGTTCGCGTCGGAGGCCATCTACCGCGCTACCAAGGATGCAGCGGAATGCTTCGGCGCCATGGGCGTGATGCGCGACATGCCGCTGCAAAAATATGTACGCGACGCGTTGGTGTGTCTCCACTGCGATCGAGAGAACGGTGACGCAAAGCTTCGCATTGCCGAGGCCCTCGCCGATTACCGGCGGCCGAAAATCATGGCCGTGCGCGCCGCCGAGTGAAGCAGATTGGAACCGGATTATGGATTTTACCTTAAGTAACGAACAGCGCTCCTGGCAGATGACGGCACGAAAATTTGCCGAAGAGGAAATTCGCCCGATCTCGCTTGAACGCGATGCGATTTCCGATCCGCGCGAGACGTTCGATTGGGAGATCATCAGGAAAGGCTCAAGACTCGGCTTCCGGACCATGGCGGTCCCGAAGGAATGGGGCGGCCCGGGGACCGATTTCGTCACCCAGGCGCTGGTGATGACGGAGCTTGCCCGGGGCGACAGCGCGATATCGAAGACGTTCAGCCAATGTTGGAAATGGAGCCATCTGATTGCGGCGACCTGCAGCGACGATCAGAAGGCTCGCTTCCTCAAGCCGTTTCTCGAAGACGACACCTACCTCCTCGGCAAGGGTATCACCGAGCCGAGTGCGGGCTCCGACAACCGGCTGCCGCCGGACGATCCGAGTGCCGGGCTTAAGCTTCGCGCCGAACGGCACGGCGACGAATGGATCCTCAACGGCGAGAAGTGCTTCATTGCCAATGCCAGCGTCGGCAAGCTGTTCTTCATCGACGCCCGCACCAACCCAAGCGCGCCGCTCAAGCAAGGGATCACCATGTTCCTGGTGCCGCGCGACACCCCGGGCTTGCGCATCGGCAAGGTCTTCAACAAGAGCGGCTGGCGCTTCTACCAGAATGGCGAGATGATCTTCGAGAATGCGCGGGTACCGCATGCCAATGTCGTGGGCGAAGTCAACGGCGCAGTGCGCAAAAGCGGCGGGCGCGGCGGCGATACCACCGGCGGCGACATTTTCGGCGACCTCGAACTCTCCGCCAACGCGCTGGGGGTATGCGATGATGCCTGCGCGGCGGCCCTTAAGTTTGTCAGGACGACGGGACAGGGCGGCAAACCGCTGTTCGAGCAGCAGGTCGTGCAACTCAAGCTCAACAGGATGCACCTCCTTACCGAGGCGCTGCGTTCCTACGTCATGCGCATTGCATGGGAGCATGACCACAAGGTGCATTCGGCCAATGCCGGCCTGTGCATGAATTTCTCGACCTATGTCATCCAGGAAGTAACCGAGATCAACCTGGACATTCATGCGAGCGCCGGCGTCATCGATGCCCGTGCCGAAAAGCTCGTGCGCGACTCCATCATCTGGAGCCATCTTGCCGGCGACAGCGTGCAGCGCATGAAGGTCGCCCGCCGGCTGGCGGGGTGATGCAGTCCGCATAGTGTCTCGTTTTCTGAAGGAGGTTCGGCAAGCTCTGTATACCTCCCCCTGAAAGCCCCCTGAAAGGGGGAGGTATGCTGCCGCACGCCCGTGCCGTATATCACGCGGCCTTGTTGACCTGCTCGCGGGCGAAGCCCGCGGTCGAGGCATAGCCGCGCACAATGGCTTTGCGTTGCTCGAAGGAAAGCACGTCATCGATATTGCTGAAACCGTCGGGGGCACGTTCCTCGACGGCGTCGATCACGCCTTCCGGGCCGCCCTTGCGGTTCATCTGCACGACCTGTGCGGTCATTGGCTGGCGTTCCTGCTCGTACAGCCACAGCGCATGCAGCGGATGCTCCGCGCTGCGCAGGCGGTCGGCGAGACAGCGCGCATCGAGAATGGCCTGGGAGGCGCCGTTCGAGCCGACCGGATACATGGAATGGGCGGCATCGCCGAGGACGGTCACCCTTCCGAATGACCAGCGCGGCAGCGGGTCGCGGTCGCACATGGGATATTCCCAGAATTCCGGTGTCGCTTCGATCAAAGCCTTGGCGTCCACATAGGGGATGCGGAAACGCTGCACGTGCGGCATCAATTCCTCGAAGCGACCCGGGCGTGACCAATCCTCCTTGCGCGGCGGCACGCCGCCCTCGCCGATCTTCACCAGCACCGCCCAATTGGTGAGCGGACGGTCGGCGCGGGCTCCGTCGCCGATGGGATAGACCACGAGCTTTGCCGCCATGCCGCCAGCGATGACCATGGAGCGCCCGGTGAGGAACTGCGGCCATTCAATTGCGCCGCGCCACAGCATGGCGCCGTTCCAGCGGGCGGGCCCTTCACCGGGGTAAAGCGTCTCGCGCACCGCCGAATGAATGCCGTCGGCGCCGACCAGAACGTCGCCATGGGCGGTGGCGCGATGCGAGCCGTGCCGGTCGAAGAAATAGGCAATCACCCCGCCGTCGTGCTGGGTGAAGCCGCCGAGCCGATGGCCGGTATGAATGCGTGACTCGCCCAGCCGCGAACGCACCGCCTGATAGATCACACCCTGCAAGCGGCCGCGATGGATGGAGAATTGCGGATATTCATAGCCGGCATCGGTGCCGCGCGGCTCGCGCCAGATCTCCTGCCCGAAGCGGTTGGTGTAAATGAGCTCATAGGTGCGAACGCCGACGGCGTCGAGACGCGCCAGCAGGCCCAATTCCGCGAGCTCCTTGATGGCGTGCGGCAGCGTATTGATGCCGACCCCCAGTTCGCGAATGGCTTCGCCCTGCTCGTAAAGCTCGCAATCGATCCCGCGCGCATGCAGCATCAACGCAGTGGTTAGTCCGCCGATGCCCCCTCCGACAATGATGACCTTCATGGGCGACGCCTACTCGATACGCAGTCCGATCGCATAATGCTGAGCAAGCCAGGCGAGCGCAATGACTTTGACCGCATATCATTGACGGGGGTTTGCTCGCGCGCTGCATTAGGCTCGTCACGGGGGGTCGAAGGAGGGTGCAGTCTCGTCTTAGGCCTGGGCAGTACCCACATTGACTTGGTGTGATATTATGGCCGGCAAAAGGGATGGCCACTGCCGAAGTCAGACGCTGACCCGCGAAAAACCATCAAGGAAATCATCCCGGTCAAGCTCGCCCGGGCATGAGCCGGTAACCGCAGTTAACGGCCCGGGAAGTGATCGCCGCCCTACAACGGGCGGGTTTTCTCATCGAACGAGTGAGGGGCAGCCACCATTTCTTGCGGCACAGAGGTGATCCGACACGGAGAACCGTTGTGGCGCTTCACGGCGGAGATGTCCCGCACGGAACACTTCGTGATATTCTCAAACAAGCGAAAATTTCCCGGGAGCAATTTCTGAAACTGCTGTGATGCCAGCCCTACAGCATTTTGATGAGGAAACCGCAATGACGACAGCAATCGCGCTCCAGGACGTTACGATCCACCCCGTGGTCGAGCAGCAGGGGCCCTTCTTCGACGTGCTGGAATTCTTCCCGGCCCTCGGCAAAGAACGGCTGGAGGAGAACCGCTCCTGGCTGCAGCCGACCTTCATCGATCCGGCGAGCGGCCGGCTGGTGCTGTGCGTGCAGGGGTTCGTGATCAGGACGCCGCACCACAATATTCTCATCGATTCCTGCGTCGGCAACCAGAAGCCGCGGCCGGCGCGGCCATTCTGGAACATGATGAACAGCGACCGCTTCGAGAAGAACCTGGCCGCAGCCGGGCTTGGCTTGAACGACATCGACTATGTCATGTGCACGCATCTGCACGTCGATCATGTGGGGTGGAATACACGGCTCGAGAACGGGCGCTGGGTGCCGACCTTTCCCAAAGCCAAATACCTCATGGCCGACCGCGAGCTCGCCTATTGGACTCAGAAGGAGAAGGACGATCCGGCGGGCGTTCCCTGGATCACCGACTCGGTGCTGCCGATCGTCGAGGCCAGACGCGCCCAGATCGTGAAAAGCGATTTTGCTCTCGACGAGTCGGTGCAGTTCATTCCGACGCCCGGTCACACCATCGACCACTACTCGGTGCTGGTCGGCCGTCCCGGCGGGGATGCCCTGATCACCGGTGACATGATTCATTCACCGATTCAGGGACGCTACCCCGATCTCGGCATGCGGGCGGACTACGATTCCGGGCAGGCGGGGAAGACACGGCGCAAGGTGTTCGATCGCTTCTGCGAGGAGCCGACAGTCATGTGCGTGACGCATTTTCCCTCGCCATCGACCGGACGTGTGCGCCGCTGGGGCGACGGCTACAAATTTGTCGCGTGACGCGCTCTTGACAACAACGCGAACTAAGTAAGGTCTGTAATTGAAGACCAATGCAATTCCATCAAATCCGGCGCCGCGAGCTCTTCCGCCTGATCGGTGGCGCGGCAGCGTGGCCGCTTGCGGCACGCGCAGAGCAGCCGGCAATGCCGACCTTTGGCATCCTTCTCGTTTTCTCGCGCGAGGGCGGCCGACCCTTTTCCGAGCCGCTACGCGCCTACATGCAGGCGCTCGGCTATGTCGAAGGTCGTAACATCGCTTTCGATTTCCGTTATGCAGAAGGGCAGGTCGAGCGCCTGCCGGCGCTTGCGGGAGAGCTCGTTGCGCAACGGCCGGCCGTGATCGCAACTTTCGGCGACGCGACCGGCCTAGCCGTCAAAGCCGCAACCAGCACCATCCCGATTGTGGCAATGTCGGAAGACCTGATGCGGGCGAAGCTCGTAACCAGCATGCGAAAGCCCGAGGGCAACATCACCGGCGTGAGCATCATGGGCACCGAGCTTGACGCCAAGCGATTGGAGATCCTGGCCGAGATTCTTCCCGCTCGCAGCACCGTGCTTCTCCTTGCAGATGCGACCACGCACCGCGAATCCCGGCCGGCGCTTGATGCGACCGCGGCGGCGATGAAGCTCACGTTGCGCGAAGCCATTGTCGGAACACCAGGGGAGATCGAGCGATCCCTGCGCGAGGCCAAGGACATGGGTGTCAACGGCGTCAACGTCCTTTCCTCGGCATTGCTGTTCGCACTGCGCGGACACATCATCAAGCTCGCGGCGGAGCTTGGTTTGCCTGCGATGTATCAGTGGCCGGAGACGGCAGATGAGGGCGGTCTCATTGCCTATGGGCCTAGCCTGCGCGGTGCTTTTCGTCAGGTGACGATCCTCGTCGACAGCATTCTCAAAGGCACGAAGCCGGGTGATATTCCGGTCGAGCAGCCCACCCGCTTTTCTCTCGTTGTCAATCTCAAAACCGCGGGCGCACTGGGCCTCCCGATTCCACCCCTGACTCTCCTGCGCGCCGACCGTGCAATTGAGTGAAGCTGCTGGTGGCATCTCTCGTTCGTGGAGTGGTCGATGAACAAGCTCATTCTGACCGTTGCGTGCACTGCTATGCTAACCGGCCTTGCGGAGGCGCAACCGGCCGCTGACCCGCGCGTCGCTGATCTCGCGCAGGCCGGCAAAATCAGGGTCGGCATCCACTCTGTGATGTACAAAAAGGATTCCCAGACGGGCGAGGTGAAGGGCGCGTCGCTGGGGATCATTCTTCTCGACGTCGCCCGCGCCCTTGGAGCGCGGATCGGGGCTGAGATCGTGCCGGTCGGACATCCGACTATCCCTGAGATGTTGACGTGCCTGACGAGCGGCGGATGCGACATGGGATTCATGGGACCCGACCCGTCTCGCGGCGGCGTCGAGTTCTCGCCTCCGATTCTGCAATTGGACTACAGCTTCCTGGTGCCGGCGGGCTCTCCGATCAAGACCATTGCCGACGCGGACCGCCCGGACGTTCGCATCGCGGTCGTGCGCGATCACGCCTCGACCTTGACCTTGAGTCGCAAATTCAAGCACGCCCAACTGGTGTATGCGGCGACGCCCGACCCCACGTTCGAGCTCCTGCACAGCGGACAGGCGGACGCGTTTGCGTCGGTCCGCGGGACGCTTATGGCGTATTCGGCAAAGCTCCCCGGCTCGCGGGTGCTGGAGGAATACTATGGGGCCAACCTCCTTGGCATGGTGGTGCCGAAGGGCCAGACCGCGCGGCTCGCGTACCTCAGCGAGTTCATCGAACAGGCCAAGGTTTCGGGATTGGTGCAGCAGGCAATAGAGCGCGCTGGCGTGCCCGGATTTAAGATGGCACCGGCAAAGCCGGACTGAGGCGGTCGCGAGGAGGGTAGAGTTAACGCGAAGCTGCGGTCGAAACGCTCGAAAATCTCAAATACCAGGATGGGTGATGTCGGCGATTGGCACATTGCTGCCGATAATTTTGATGCACCAAGAAATTGAACTTGCGTCCGCTTGCCGGGAACTCCTGTCATAGATTTATCGAGCGGCCGTTAGCAGATCAGTCACAGTTCGACCCCGAGCGGTCAGCGGCCGATGCCGGCGCCCATTCGCGGAACGAAAGGTTATGGGATATCGGCGGGTAGTCTATTAGGTCACCGCTTGATGTTGGCCTCGCGGATCACCTTGGCCCATTTTTCGGTTTCGTCAGCGATGAAGTTGCCGAACTCGGCCGGTGACAGCGCAAACACCGTGCCGCCGAAGTCGGCGATCCGCGCTTTAATGTTGGGGTAGGCAAGGCCCGCGTTTACCTCCTTGTTGATCTTGTCGATGACCTCGGCAGGCGTGCCCTTTGGCGCGCCCAGGCCGTACCACGCGCTCACCTCGTAACCCGGAACAAACTCGCCTACGCTGGGAACGTCCGGCAGAGCCTCGGCGCGCTTCGCGGTGGTTACCGCGATGCCGCGCAGCTTGCCGGTTCTGATGAACTCGATCGACGAAGGAAGAGAGGCGAACGAAATTTCCACTTGTCCGCCGAGCAAGGCGGTAAGGGCAGGACTGTTGCCGCCAAAAGGTACGTGGACCAGGCTGACGCCGGCCATGACCTTGAACAGTTCTCCCACGCACTACTGTAGTGTCCCGATTAACCTCGGAATCGTTTGATCATGCCTGCGGCCGACCCGCCCTACTGCGGCACGGCGCCGTCGCGGCCGACATTGATGCGGCTTGTCTCAAAGCTGCCGTCCGGTTTCTTGATTGCGGCGAGCACAGTGAAATGCGCGCCGGGCTTGAGATCGCCCTTGCCGCCAACCTCGTAGCGGACGACAGGCACTTCCGGCCCCACGATGATCTTCTTCTCGCCGTCCTTGAACCTGACCGTGATTATCGAGCCGTCGACGCCGGCGACCGTGGCGCCCGCCGCGGTGCCGTTGGTCATGGTGCCGTTCGCAACCGGCGCATAAGGCCGGTGGCCCTCGCCGGTACCGCGCATCTGCTCGGGAAAAATATGGACCTCGACCGCCTTTTGCGTTCCGTCCGCCTGCGGGATCGCTGCGCTGCCGAGGAAAGTACCCTCTTTGATCTCCGCAAGGGCCGCTTTCACCACGGCGACAATCATGGCGTCCTGGCCCAGCGCCAACTTCACTTCAGCGCCGTCCCGGGATTTCAGCGTGAGGCTGTTGCCATCGACTGTCTCGATGGTTCCGCGGATGCGGACAGGTGGCGGCTGTTGTGCAAATCCCGCAAGATTAGCCAGCGCCACGCCAAGTCCGGCAACGGCCGTGGTGCAAAGCATGCGCCGTGTGATCAGTTGCAATTCATGACCCCCCTGGCGGGCTGCCGGTGGAATTCTCCCAGGATGATCCACCAGCGTGGGAGACTAAGACGAGGCGAAAACGATGGGTATTACGGTGCCGCCGGCATGCGCTCGCAATGGGCAGAGTTGCGTAACGGTTCCGCGTCACGCGGGGCGCGCAGGCACAAAAACACGTGCAGCTTCAAATGCTAAGCGCGAGCACCATGACCGCGCCAATGCCGAACACCAGCACCGCCAGGGCTACCGGGTCGTATTCGAGCCAATGGACTTCCTGTACGCGCATGACGCCACATTCCTGTTGGCCCCCCTCCCCTTTGTTAAGTCGCACTCCGTAAAGGAGTTCCCCAGCGACATTGAAAAACTAGCCTCGCCGCTCTCCGCGGAATGTGATGGCCGTCACATTACGGCGCTTTGCAAACAGGAAAAGCGGGGTGCGCTGGGTACCGTTCCTTGTCGGTCCCGGTTCTGCGGCGCACCACTACGCGCCGAAGAGGCGCTCCGTGCTGCGCTGCGCCCGGGACATAAGACCCGAAAGCTCAGTCGCGCGGCCCTTTCTCCAGCCAAGCCCAGGTCGGGTTGCTTTCGGAGATATATTTCGCGTTTTTCGCCGCCGCCGGATCTTTGAGGTCGTAGAACTCGCCGCGCGCACCGTAGATCCGCACCTCGCCTTTGATTTCCATCCAGCGCTCGCCCAGGTGGCAGGCATAGGGTGAGACCCGCGCACCGGGGAGCCCTTCCCATGCCCCGCTGATCCGCTGGCCGACGCAGGTAACGGACGCGAGTTCCTTATCCTTCGGAAGCGCAGCCGCAATTTCGCTCATGAGCTTCGGCGATTGCCCGACGAATCCGATAATGTCCTCGAGCAGCAGGGTACCGCGGCCCGATCCTGGGATTTCCTGAACATTGAGGAGCATGCCGGCAGCGGCAAGTCCGAGCAGCTTGTTGAGCATGATTACCTCCCTACTAGTGGTCCGATTCCGAAGTTCGCCACCACTCGCGGCACGTTCAGATGCGAACTTCGGAATCTAAGGACCACTAGCAACTCTATGATTTTCTAGTGCGGTGAATTTGAAGTTCCTAAACGAGCTTGCGGCCAGTTATGATAGGAACTTCAAATTCACCGCACTAGGGTATCGAAGCCATTTTCGAAACGGTTTACGAACGTGTTCCCGTCGTTACGGGATCATGATCGCGCCGCCGTTTACTGCGATCGACTGCCCGGTCATGTAGCGCGATGCGTCGCTGAGAAGAAACATGACGGCATCGGCGATGTCCTCAGGTTGGCCGATCCGGCCGAGTGGCAGTTGCGTACCGCGCGCATGCAGCTCTTCCAGCGTGGCGTCCGCGAGCGGCTGGGCGGTTTCCGTCACTCCCGGGATTACCGCATTGGCGCGAATGCCTAGCGGGCCGAACTCCATCGCCATGGACTTGGTGAACGAGATGATGCCCGCCTTCGAGGCGGCATAGTGCGCCCCGCGCGGCGTTCCCTGCAGCGCGCGTCCCGAGGCGATATTGACGACGATACCTCTCCCCTGCTCGATCATCGATGGTACGATCGCCTGCGCGCAAAAGACCATGCCCAGGAGGTTGACGCCGAGGACGGAGCGCCACATTTCCGGGCTTGCATCGAGAATCCTCGCGCGCGGAAAAATTCCGGCATTGTTTATGAGCCCAAACACCGGCCCATAGGCTCCGCGCGCCGCCTCGGCGGCGGCCTGCACCTGACGATGGTCGGAGACGTCGACTTTTCTGTAAATCGCCTTGCCGCCGTTCGCGGCGCACTCGGAGGCCGTTTGCGCGCAGCGTTCCTCATCGATGTCCCAAAGGGCAAGGCGCGCGGAACGAACGGAAAGTGCCAGCGCAATAGCGCGGCCGATACCCTGCGCGGCACCCGTAACCACGACAACGTCGTTTTGCGAAAGGCCACTCATGCTAACGAGGAAGGCTCGCCGCCTCCTTGACGAAGCTGTCGTCGAAGAACCTTGCTGCCGGCGGCACAGGCGCCGACAGATCGCCAAGCTCGATCATGCCTTCGGTCATGCGCCGATAAGCGATGTCGCTGAGCAGTCCATCCCGGCTGAAGCCACGTAGCTTGCCGAAATAATAATCATAGGATTCGGCCGCATCCTTGCGGCTCTGCTTTGCGTATTTGAGGAGAATATCGATCGCCCTTTCCTTGTTTCCCGCATCGTAAAGCCAGCGCACGCCGTCAAGGTAGAGCCGGCTGAAATCGAGCGCAGCAGACTTGTTCCTGGCCAGCCAGTCCGTATTGGCGGCCCACATCGTGAACGGGAAGTCGTTGAGATAGGTCCTGATCTCACCGAGATCCCTGAAGCTAAGTTCGGCGGCGCGAAACGACGAGGGCGGATTGAGAATCGCCGCATCGACAGCGCCGCCGACAAGCGCAGAAAAGCGATCGCCGGCAGCCTTGGCATAGACGAAATCGACGTCGCCGGCGGCAAGGCCGGCAGACGCCAACAGGGGCTTTATATAGATGAGCGTCACATCCTTGATGCCGCCGATGCTGATGATCTTGCCCCGCAAGTCGGCGATTTTCTGGATTGCGGGCTTGGCGAAGACGGTATAGGGCGGCACACTGATGTCGTTGATGACGATCTTAACGTGCGCCCCCTGATTGGCCGCGCGGATGAATTCCGGAAACCCGCTGTGGGAAATGTCGATGGCGCCGGCGGCGAGCTGTTGCGCCGTGCCGCTGCCGACACTCACCATGTCGAGCGTCAGGCCGCGCTGCCTGAACCAGCCCAGGTCATCGGCGACGTATTGTGGCCACTGGGACGTCCCGTGCGCCACAATGCCGGCAACGATTTTCGTTTCTGCGCCGGCACCGGAGGGAAAGACGCAGGCGAGAAGCGATGCCGCGACTGCGATGACGGCACCGATCGCGCGGTTGTCCAGAATCGACCGGCACAGCCAGGTTGAGGAAGAATTACGCAAGATGCTGTCGCTCCGATTGTTGCTGCGGTTCAAGCTTTCATTTAAGCAGATTGGCAAACAGCACGCCATGCGGCAGCGAAGCTAGCGAGGAGCGAGGCGATGCAGTTCGGGCTTTACGCACCTGTTCCGCACGTGACCGCGGGCTCGAAGGAAATCGAGCAATCCATTGCCGGGGCTTTGTTGCCGTTGCCTCCCGCCGAGGTCGATCCGGCCTTTGCCTTGGCCAAGGAGGTCCTGTGCGCCGCCGACCGCGCCGGCTTCGACATCATCCTGTTCGCCGAACGCCATCTCGGCCCCGATTTCGAGGCGTGGATCCTTGCGGCGGCGGTGAGTTCGTGGACCACGCGCATCAAGACCATGACCGCCGTCCATCCGGGGCTGTGGCACCCGACGCTCGTTGCCAAGATGGCCGCCTCGCTCGATCGGCTCACGCGCGGCCGCACGGCGATCAATCTGGTGACGGGATGGAACGTGGAAGAGCACCGCATGTTCGGCGGCGATGCGCTGTTGGAGAACAACGATCGATACGTCCGCGCCGAGGAGTTCGTCGACATTCTGCGCGGCATGTGGAGCGCGAGCCCGTTTTCCTATCACGGGAGGTTTTATCAGGTGGACGGCGCAAAACTGCTGCTGCGCCCTGCCAGTCCCGATTTGCCGGAGATTTTCACCGCAAGCCGCAGCCCGCGCGGGCTCGATATGGTTGCGAAAACCGGCGATTGGTGGTTTCTCGACTACGACAAGGAGGCGCAAACGGTCGAGCAGGTAATGGCGAGCCTGCAGCGTTCCATCGACGTCATGGATCGCACGGCGGCGCGTTACGGGCGCAAGGTCCGCTATGCCTTCAACCCTTTTGTCGCCTTCGGCAATTCGGTCGCGGAGGCGAGAGAACACGCGCTCAAGCTTCTGGCGTCGAGCGCCTCGGAGGCCGACGTGACAAAGCTCATGACCCGAATTGTCGCGCCGGCGATGAAGGCGGGTTGCGTCGGTCCACCGCAACAAGTGCGCGAGCAGCTCATGGCCTATCGCGACATGGGCATCGAGCTATTCCTGTTCAAGCTGGTTCCGAGCAAAGAGCAGATCGCCATGGTGCAGGAGGAGATCATAGAACCATTGCGCGGGGCGAAGCTTCAGGCAACGCACGGCAAACAGGCCGCTGTCGCGACACAGTGATTTTGACACAGTCACATGACAATCCGTATCCCGCGGCGGGAATTCATCGCGACGCTCGGCGGCGCAGCAGCATGGCCGCTTACGGCGCGCGCGCGCAGTGGCCAACACAAGGTTGTTCGCATCATTTGTCCGATCGCCGCGGGCGGGGGAATCGACGCCACCGCCCGTATTGTGGCAGCCCAGCTATCCAACATCTGGCGGCAGCAGGTTGTGGTCGAGAACAAGACCGGCGCCAGCGGCAACATCGCGGCTGAATTCGTCGCGCGTTCCGATCCCGACGGTTACACCATTTATATTGCTGCCTTCCCTCATGCCACGAACCGTTGCCTTTATGCCTCGCTCGGATACGACCCGGTCGCCGACTTCGCACCCGTCACGCTGATCGGGCTCTACCCCCTCGTCATGGTGGTACCAAACTCCTCTCCCGCGCATTCGGTACAGGAGTTCATCGCCTACGCCAAGACGAACAAGCTCAGCTTCGCATCTTCAGGGCATGGAACGTCGCTGCACCTTGCCGGCGAACTGTTCAAACGCAAGGCCGGCATTGAAATGACGCATGTGCCCTATCGCGGAGCAGGACCCGCCTTCAATGATCTCATCCCGGGCCGCGTCGATGTCATGATCAATTTTACGTCGTCGAGTTTGCCGCTGGTGCGCCAAGGTCAATTACGCGCCCTCGCGGTGACCACCGCCAAACGCCTGGCGGTCGCGCCTGAATTGCCGACGATGGCCGAAGCCGGCGTTGCGGGAGTGGAGGTGTCTTCATGGTCGGGATTCCTTGTGCCTGCCAGAACTCCGCAGGAGATCGTCAGGAAAATTCACGCCGATACGCTTGCAGCGCTTGCTGAGCAAGCAGTCAGAGAAAAGCTGGAAGCGGGCGGTGTCGTGGTTGTCGGCTCGACGCCCGATGAACTTGCCTCTTTCCTGAGCGCCGAAATGGAGAGATGGGAGCAAGTCATCAAAGACGCGAACATCAGGATCCAGTGAAGCGGCCCGCAGCTTAATCGGTCGGCACGATCTGCGCCTCCCTGGCAAGCTGCACTGTTGCGGCGAGGTCCTCTTTGAAAAAATTCCCGAACTTATCCACGCTCATCAGCTGCGGCTCGACGCCGAATTTTGCCAACCTGTCCTTCATCACGGGCATTTGCAAAGCTTCCTGGGTCACGCCGTGCAGCTTATCGACAATAGCGCGCGGCGTGTTTGCCGGCGCCGACAATCCGACCCAAAAGGATGACTCGGCAGCGGGATAGCCGGCTTGCGCCACCGTCGGCACATTCGGCAACAGTGCCGCGCGCTCCCGCGTGCTCACTGCAAGCACCGTGAGCTTTCCGGTCCCGAGCGCCGAAGCGGCCGCTGCCAACGGAATGAAATAGAAATCGATGCGCCCGGCCATCACTTCGTTCAGCCCCCCATCCCGGAATGGGATGTGGCGCACGTCGATCTTGGCAGCAAGGCGGAAGCGCTCGGCAGCCATGTGCGAAGTTGAGCCGATTCCGGCGGAGGCAAACGTCAATGTTCCAGGTTTTGCCTTTGCCGCGGCAACGAGATCGGCCACGGTTTTGAACCCGCTCTGCTCCGAAGCGACCAGCACGTTGGGCAGCGTGCCGAACAAGGCGACCGGAATGAAATCGCGCACCGGATCGTATGGCAGGGTCTTGTGCAGAACGGCCCCCGACGCCATCGAGGACGAGCTGGTCACCAGGGTGTAGCCGTCAGGTGCGGCCTTGGCGGCATCGGCAAAGCCCAGCATCCCTCCGGCTCCCGCCCGATTCTCAATGACCATTGGTTGTCCGAGCAGTTGCGATATCCGGTCAATCACGACGCGGCCGGTGCTGTCGGAGGCGCTGCCCGCGGGAAACGGGCTGATCACCCGGATCGGTCTCGTCGGCCATTGCTGCGCCTCGGCCGCGGCGGTTGCACCCATGAGGATTGCACCCGCCACGGCACCGCACAGCGCATGCAAGCGTATCATCGTGACCTCCGCGAAACCCTCATGCAACCAAACGCGAGCGGCTCGCTCGCCGGCATGGGGCGCAATGTGATCGGAAGCCGGCGGCTTGCCAATGGGCGAATGACCGCAGGTGACAGCACCCCGCCAGATCGAGAAAATCTCCACGCGGCAGTTTCACCGTATATGCCGCCGAAGCGGCGGTTTGCAGCGCTTGCTAGTTCGACTGCGTCAGAAAATTGCAAGCCACAAATCTCGTCCTCGAACCGTCATCCTGAGGCGCTCGCTGCGAAGCGGCGAGCCTCGAAGGATACGGCCCCCGCCGATCATCCTTCGAGGCCCGCGCACTTACTGATATACTACGCTGCTCGACCACACATTGCGCGGGCACCTCAGGATGACGGAGAGAGCCAATTCAAGGTGGCGAACTTCGGAATCGGGGCACTAGCAAGAAAGGACTGGCAATGGAGAGGTTTTCTTCCGCCACCACACGGCCGCGCGGAATTGTGTTCGTCCTGCTTGTTATCGCGCTGCTGGCCGGCTTGCCGATCGCAGTCTGGCTTGATCTGCGCAATGTGACGGAGAACGCGCTCCTTCGTCAGGCAAGCGATTTGAATTCGGTGGTCAGCAGCATGCGCAGCTATTACGCGACAAATGTCGTCGGTCGCGTCCTGACTTCTCCGGGCTCGGTTCAGGTCACGCACAATTACGAAAGCATTCCCGGCGCTATCCCGATCCCGGCCACGCTTTCGCTCGAGCTCGGAAAGGTCATCAGCGAGCAGCAGCACAATATCAGCTACCGCTTCGTTTCCGACTTTTCGTTCACGAACAGATCGCCGCATGTGCTCGACTTTTTTGAGGCAAACGCGCTTGCGGCGCTGCGCGAGAACCCGGACCAGCAACTGAGCAAAGTCTCGGCGTCGATCTTCAGCGATCGCGTTCGCCTGATCGCGCCGGTAATTATGGGTGCAGCTTGCGTGAACTGTCACAACACACATCCGGAGAGCCCGAAACGAGACTGGAAAGTGGGTGATGTGCGCGGCATACAGGAGATCAGCGTCAGTCAGGCGATCGCCAGCAACATATTTTCGTTCAAATACCTGCTGGCCTACTTTGTCTTCATGGCCGCCACGGGAATCACCTTCATTGTCGTCCAACGGCGCCAGGCGGCGATAATTCGAGGCATCAACAACGAACTGGAAACCGCCAATGAATTTCTCGCAACTTTGTCGATGAAAATATCGCGATACCTGTCGCCGCAGATATACAAGAGCATTTTCAGCGGGCAAAAGGATGTCACGATTCACACAGAACGCAAAAAACTGACCATCTTTTTTTCCGACATAAAGGACTTTACCGCCACCACCGAACGGCTGCAGCCGGAACAGATCACGCTGCTCCTCAACGAATATTTTACCGAAATGTCCACCATTGCGCTCAAGCATGGTGGAACGATCGACAAATTCGTCGGTGATGCCATGCTGATCTTCTTTGGCGATCCGGAAACGAAGGGTGACGCAGCGGACGCCAAGGCTTGCTTGCGAATGGCCAGCGAAATGCAGGGCCGCATTGCCGAACTGAACGTAAAATGGCGCAATGCGGGAGTGGAGAATCCTTTTCGCGTGCGAATGGGAATCAATACGGGCTTCTGCAATGTCGGAAACTTCGGCAGTACCGACAGGATGGACTATACGATTATCGGTGCAGAAGCCAACCTTGCGGCGCGTCTGCAATCAATCGCCAAGCCAGGACAAATTGTGGTCAGCTATGAAACCTATGCGCTGGTGCGGGAGATCCTGGCAGCGCACGCATTGTCGCCGATCACGATGAAGGGGATCAGTCGAGAGGTCGTACCTTATGCGGTCGAAGGCATGCTCAACTCTGCGGGGCAGAAGATCGAGGTTTTCAGCGAGCACGCGACCGGTCTCGATTTCTATCTTGACCCCAGCATGGTCAGTCCCAGCTCGGCAGAGCGCATCTGCACCATCCTGCAAGGCGCAATTTTGGCGCTGGAGAACTACGGCACGCGCGCCGGAGCCAAAGAGCCTGTCAGTCGGGCACCCTGACCGAAGAAAGTGCTAGGCTTTCTTGCCGCTAACGGAGCGGAGCCACAGCAGACCATTCCATGCCGCCACAATGACCAGGCCGGCGGCATACGACCACCACACGCCGGCCGGCACGGCGAGGCAATGCACCGCCAAAAAGCCGAGGAGAAGCCCGACGAGCGGCAGCTGGACGTTGGCAAGCACATTCGCCGCAGCCGGCCCGCCGATCCGCGGTTGCAGGATCATGATGAAGCTCACCATCACTATCGGGAACACCGCAAAGATACCCGAGGCAAATGACCCGATGCTGTGGCTCGCGGTGGTGACGATCGCGACACAGAGGGCAACGGTCGCCGCGCGCCAGGCGAGGTCGGAGGGCTTTAGCGGTACTTTTACTCGCTTGGGACCTTCAGCCAGAAACCTGCGGGCGGCCGGAATGGTCAGGGAGAAAGTCGCGACATTCAGCAAAGAGGCAGTCAGCGCCGTCCAGTCGATGGCATGCAGGATCGCAGCGCAAATGAGCCATATTGCAATCGCACCGCCCAGGCTTACGACCAGCCCATGCCGCTGCGCGAGCGCCACGTAGGCGACAGCGAACACGGCGACCGCAGCGTTGGCAGCGACCGTCCCGATAGCGCTCGCAGCAATGAATGCGGGTGGATGTTCGATGGCAAGGATGATGTACACCGCGCCCGCCGCGGTTGGCAGCGAGGCGATTATGGCCCCCATGAACGGCCGGCTGCGCTCCGCCACAACTGAGGCGACCACGACCATCGCCGCCGTCATGGCCATCTTCAACGTGAGTTCCAGCAGAAACATCAACTGATACCCAATCTGTCGCCCCGACACGCGTGATGCCCGCCGCTTGCGTATCACATCGCTTGCCGAATTCCCTGGGCACGCTGGTTATGCCCGCTTGTGTCTGGAATTTTTTGTTATGGAGTTGCTGGCGAGTGGGCCAATTCGATATTCTGCCTGCATTCCCAGCCGGGAGGGTGATCAGGTGCAGTTCGATCAATTGCAACGTCGCGAGTTCATCCAGCTGTTAGGCTGCGTGGCGGCAGCTTGGCCGCTGGGTGCCCGCGCGCAACAGCCGGCGATGCCGGTAATCGGCTATCTCAGCGCCCGGTCACGGGACGACACATCGCATCTGATTAAAGCGTTCCAGAACGGGTTGGCGGAAAGCGGCTACGTCGACGGACAGAACGTCGCCATCGATTATCGTTTCGCGCTCGGTCAATACGATAAGCTGCCGGCGATGGCGCAGGAACTGGTGCGGTTGCCGGTGACGGTTATCGCAACGACCGGCGGGGAACCCTCGGCGCTGGCGGCGCAGGCTGCGACCTCGACCATTCCCATCGTATTCGCCCTTGGCAGCGATCCGCTCAAGCAGGGCTTCACGGCAAGCATCAACCGCCCGACGGGCAACGCCACAGGCATTACTACCTTGACCAACGAGATGGAGCCAAAACGGCTCGGGTTGTTGCACGAAATGGTGCCGCACGCGCGCACGATCGGATTTTTGCTCAATTCGACCTTTCCGCAGTCTGAAAACCAGCTCTCCGACATGCAGCAGGCGGCGCGCGCAATGAATCTGTCGATTGCTGTCTTTCCGGCCAATACGGATCAAGAGATCGACGCCGCATTCGACGCCATCGCGCAACAGCGCATTCCCGCGCTGGTAGTGGCTGCCAATCCGTTTTTTGATACGCGCCGGAACAAGCTTGTTGCATTGGCGCAGCGCAACGCGGTGCCCACCATTTATCACTTCCGCGAATATGCCGAGGCCGGCGGCTTGATGAGCTATGGACTGAATTTCTCCGACGTGTATCGATTGGTCGGCGTGTATGCCGGCCGCGTACTCAAAGGGGCGAAACCTGGCGACCTGCCGGTCTTGCAAGCGACCAAGTTCGAGTTTGCGATCAATCTCAAGACCGCCAAAACGCTGGGTATCAAAATCTCCGACAACCTGCTCTCGCTGGCTGACGAGGTGATTGAATAAATCGACCGGCGATTGAATGAAAACGCCCTACGCGCGCATCTCGCTTCTCCATTTCAGCTTGACGTAAGCATCCGGCGTTCATCTGCGCGGCGTTTTTCTGCCACGGTTCTGCACGAGCATATTCTTCTGGGGGATCGTGGGGTGCGATGCCGCTTGCGCCGTAGAGTGCGCCAAAAACCGCAGGCGGCAGCGCCGGCGCGTGAGGGCGGTGAAAGCAGCAACGCTTCCCGCCCTCACAGTTTTTTTCTTTCTCAATGGCGCGATTTTTTTTGAACGCGCAACGGCCATTTCGCCTGATGTGAATCGGAGGTCGCCCGGGCGATCACTTCGCCTGCCCGCTGCTGGGCTTTACGATCGAAAGGTGCGATTTCGGGGGCGCCTTCGAAGATGGCAATCAGCTCTTCCAATCGGGCGTTCGCTCCGGACATGAAAATCATTGGTTTCGGTGTCTGCGCCACGAAGCACCTCTGGAGATCAATCCCCCACTGTCACAATCGTTCCGGCTGGCAACCCTATCGGTTATTTGGAACTTTCCATTCAAGGCAGGTCCCTCCGCCAATGGGTCGGCCGCCACGCCAATTCCCCGCTTTTGCCTGTCAAAACCGGCAGATCGCTGCAAAGACTGCAGATGGCCGGCATGCCGGTCGAGCGTAACGTCTTCGTCATTCCGGGGCGCCGCGTAAGCGGCGAGCCCGAAATCCATACCCACAGACCGGGGTTATGGATTCCGGGCTCTCGGCCTTCACTTCGTTCCGGCCTCGCCCCGGAATGACGCCCATATCGATGCGAATTTTGGAAACGCCGGTCTAGCTTGCGCGATGCAGCCGATGCTCGAACCACAGCAGCAGCGCATTGGCAAGCGCGGCGAACAAAAACAGCACCAGTGCAACCGTCATCAGCTCCTCGCCCTGCAGGAGCTGCATGGCATTGATGATCAGCGCGCCCAATCCATGCTTGGCAGCGAACATCTCCGCCAGCAGCACCCCTAAGAGCGTCAGGGTAAAGCCGATGCGCAGCCCAGCCACCACCTCCGGCAGGGTTGCGGGGAAAAGCACCAGGAGAATGGTCTGCCATCGCGACAGCTGCAGCGTTCGCGCCGATTTCAAGTAGACCGGACGGATGTTGCGGATGGCGCTCATGGTCAGAAGGGCGACGGGCAGCACGCCGTGCATTGCCCCGAACGTCACCCGCCCGGAGAGGCTCAGCCCGAAAATCAGCAGCACCACCGGCCAAAGCGTAACCTTCGGCAGCGTGTAGAGCGAAATGAGAATGGGCTCGCCGACCGCTCCGGAAAGACGGTGAATCCCCATCCACACGCCGATCGCGAGACCGATGGCGTAGGACAGGATCAGCGCATAGAAAAAGCAGACGAGGGTCGCCGTGGCGTTTTCGGCAAAACGTTGCGTCGGCACGAAACGGACGAAATAAGCGAGCGTCGGCACCGGTCCGGGAAGCGCGGTGGCGCCGACGATCTGATGCAGCACCTGCCACGCCATCAGCAGCAGGAGCAGCATGATCAGAGTATCGAGCGCCTGTTTGGTCGCGGTCATGCTCGCGGTTATGGCTTGCCGATGCCGCGCCGTTCCGCCCAGCGCTGATCGAGCATCTGCAGCAGCATGTTGATGGCCGTCGCCACAATGATCAGCAGCAACATCAGGGCGTACATTTGCCGGTTGTTGAAATCGGCATAAGCGTCGGAAATCTCGCGCCCCAGACCGGCGGGTGCCAGAATGAACTCGCTGGCAATCACGCCGATCAAGGCGTAGCTGACCGCAAGCTTGACGCCGGTGAAGAGATGCGGGGCCGCAGCCGGCAATTTCAGCAGCAGCGCCGTGGCGATCGTGCCCATGCGGTGTACCCGCGCCACCTTGGTCAGCACCGGCGGCACCCGATCGAGCCCGTTCAGCGTGGCGATGATCATCGCCACGAAGGCAGTCGCAATCCCCATCAGCACGATCGGCATGACCGAGAGGCCGAAGATCACGATCAGCACGGGATAGAAGATGAAGATCGGCACCGCATAATAGGTGGCGAAGAACGGGTCGAGCGCCTTGCGCAGGCGTGGCAGCGCATGAACGATCAGGCCGAGCACGAAGCCCAGCGCCACGGAGACCAAAGCGGCGACGAGGACGATCCCGAAAGTACGGGCGATTTGCTCGTTGGCCTGTCCGGAAATCAGCAGACGCACCAGGGCGTCGGCCATCTCCGAGGGAGGGATTACCACCCGCTGATCGATCAGGCCAAGGCGACAGCAGAGTTCGAGGAGCCCGATTGCGGCAGCGATGACCGCCAGCCTGATCCAGCCGACCCTGCTCATTCGGCAGCCATCCTAGCACCAGTGCCCCGCTTCCGAAGTTCGTGATACATGGCGGCACCCTCTGACACGAACTTCGGAAGCAAAGGGGCACTAGCAAGTCTATGATTCTAGTGCCGCTTTTCGATTTGAAGTTCCTTCATGAGTTTGCGGCAATCGCTGCAGGAACTTCAAATCGGCGGCACCAGCATAGCCGAGCGATTTCATCGATTCGTCGCGCAGATTGTCCCACAGCCGGCCGGTGATCTCGGCGAATTTCTTTTCGCTGACGATCTTGCTGTCGCGCTCCCGCGGCCAGCCGGTAAGGACAATGTCGAGAAAGCGCCCCGGACGGGCGGACATCGCGCCGATGCGGTCGGCCAGCATTGCCGCCTCGTCGAGCGCGTGGGTGATGAGGAGAATGCTCGCGCCGGTGCGCCGCCACAGGCGCAGGACCTCGTCGCCCATGAGCAGCCTCGTTTGCGCGTCAAGCGCCCCGAACGGTTCATCGAGCAGAATAAGGTGCGGCTGCAGGACAAGCGTGCGCGCGATGCAGACCCGTTGCCGCATGCCGCCGGAAAGCTGCGCCGGATAGGCGCGGGCGAAATCGGTCAGTCCCATGAAGGCCAGCGCGTCATCGACCCGGCGGCGGACTTCTGCTTCGTCGACGCCCTTGCGGCGCAGGCCGAACGCGCTGTTGTCCCATACCGTCAGCCAGGGAAAGCTCGCATCTTCCTGAAAGACGACGCCGACGCCTTCGGGCACTTCGCGCCGGACCGGCCGGCCTTCGAATGTCACCGTGCCCTCGCTGGGCTCTTGGAGACCGGCAAGCAATTCCAAGAGGGTGGTTTTGCCGCATCCGGACGGGCCGACCACGGCGAAAAATTCGCCGCGCCGCAGATCGAGATCGACCGGTCCGAGAGCGTGAACCGGTCGCGTGCCGGCGGTCCCCGGATAGACCCGGGTCACACCCGAAAGGCAGGCATGGATTTCCTGATCAGCAACCGGCTCGGTCATTATTGCAGATCGGGCGGCAGGAACGAATTGTCGACGATCTTCGTGAGATCGACGTCCCGGTCCAGCATTCCAACGCCTTTCATCGCATGCACCGTCTGTTCAAGGAGCGGCATCTCGATGCGGCCCTCGGTCCAGAATTTCGCCTCGACGAGGTCCTTCACCATGATTGCCACCTCGTTTGCCGGCAGCGGCTCGTAGACCTTGCTCAGAATCTGGATGGCCTCGTCGGTGTGCTGGTAAATGAACCTGGTACCGTCGCGTCGCGCCGCCTCGATGGCGCGCAGCTTCTCCGGCCATTCCTTCATTGCCTTGCCGGTCGCCATGCCGAGCTGCGAGGGAATGAGCGGCAAATCCTTCGTGCTGACAAGGATGCGGTATTTGCTTTCGCCGCCGCGGGTGCGAAACAGGACGACGGGTATGGAAGTGACATCCACCACGCCACTCTCCAATGCAGTGAGCGCACCACTCAGGCTGCCGAGCGCGACCATCTGCACGTCGCCCTGCTTGAGCCCCGCCTTCTCCATGACCAGCACTCCCATCATCTCACCCAACGATTTCGGATTGCTGATGCCGAACTTCTTGCCCTTCATGTCGGCTGCCGTCTTGAGCGGAGAGTTGGGCATCACGATCAGCACCAGATCGGCGAGGGATCGCGATGTCATGCCGATGATCTTGATATCCTGACCCTGCTCGGCTGCCGCTATGACCGGCGCGGCAGTGACGTCACCGTAGCCAAGGTCGCTGGCCATGGCATTGCGCACCGAACTGCCGCCGCCCGCCCCGGAGATAATCCCGCTGATGTCGATCCCGTGATTTTTGAAAAAGCCTTTCTCCAGCGCGATGGCATAGGACGCGCCGGATGGATCGTTTTTGTATTGGGTGACGAGGAGATCGGCCGCGTTCGCTTGCCAAGCGGAAGCGAGGCCAAGCGCCGCGATGAGGATGATGCTCCTGAAATTCATTGCATGTCCTCCTGGGTTCGTTGCATGCCGTGCCCGTGCACGCTCAACCGCACGGCGGGGTATTATAGTACGAGCGTGCGGCAGCATACCTCCCCCTAAAAGCCCTGAAAGGGGGAGGTATGGAGTTTGCTGCGCGGCAGAACCGTGCGCAATTGTCCTGCCTAAAAGGCGAGGCAACATGCCGCACTGACGTGACGAATGTCTGCAGCTTCCCCCGTATCGGGGAACTGCGATTTCGGGCGTTAGGCGCCGTGACGGCCGGAGCCGAGGGTGTTGAAGCGCGCTTTCTGCTCGTCGCTGAGGCTGTCGTAGAAATTCGCCAGCACGGGCTGCACGGTTTTTCCGGCTTCGAGCATGGCTTCCAGTCGCTTCTCCATCGCTGCGACACGCCCGGTCGGAGTGAGTGCTTCGTATGTCGGGCAATTGCCCTTCAACCGCTCCGATGCCTTTGCCGCGGCCGACTTCAACTCGGCGAGTGAACTCTGCTGTTCCTGCGTAGGCCGAACAGCCTGGAAAATGCGCTCGATCGGCAAGCCGCCAAGCCCCGCTTCGCGTGACGTGCATAGACGCGCAAGATCGCGCTCCTCCTTTTTATTGCCGGCGGTGTTGCTCGGCACGACTGCATTGAAGCGCGCCTTCTGTTCATCGCCGAGCGACTGATAGAGGCGATCGAGAGGAATGCGAACGGTGCGCACGGCCTCCAACATCGCCTGCAGCCGACTGTCCATGGCTGCCAGCCGTCCGGTCGGCACGCTTGGCAAGTCGTTCGGACACGCCGCCCTGAGCATATCGACCGCCTTCGAAGTTGCTTCCTTAAGCTCATCCAGAGCGGCGCGCTGCGCGTCGGTCGGCTGGATGACCTCCGATATGCGCTCGATCGGCCAGCTTGTCAGCTCCGGTGAATTCTCACCGCATACTCCGGCTGGCCGCTGCTCGGAATTCACCACACGGCGGTAGGCGGCCGGTTTCAGAGCAGGATCGACGTAGCCATAGCTCCCATAGATGCCGTAGTAGACGTCTTCGTAGGCGTAGGCCCAGAAGTCGTCGTAAACATACGGCCAGAAGACGTAATCGAAGAAATCGTAATAGGCATAGGGCCAGAATACGGGGCCGACCCAGCCGATAACGATGCCACCCCTCCACCAGGGCCCATATGACCCATGAAACCTGCCGCTGAACGTACGCGGCCGTATGAAGGAGGAGCGGAAAGCAGTGTTGGTGATGAGCCGATGATTCCAGGCGCCGGCGTGGAGGCTCGCGTGCGCCGGATGCCACCCTGCCCCGGCCGTTGCCAGCCTGTGCGCGGAGGCACCGGTAAAGCGGCCGCCGGAGGAAAACCTTGCGGCGGCGCTGCGGAAACCTGCCGCGCCTGAGAAGCGAGCCGTGGATGGCCCCGCGATCCGCGGCGCGCTGAATGAGTGACCCCCGATTGCGCCAATGCGCGGCCCGGCGGGGGCATGAGCGGCGGGAGCATGAGCGGCGGAGGGAGCTGCGCGGCCGCGAGCCACTGCCGCGGGTGCGGCATCTGCCTCCTTCACAAAAAACGGAAGCGCAATCAGAACGGCGGCACCAATCGAGACGCCGGTTCGCAAAAACGCGTTACGCATCAAGCCCACCCCCGCAAATTCCCCGTCTCAAGGATGCGCAAGGTTTGAGGCTCTTCTGTGATGAAATATCGCTCACGTCGCTCCGGAAAAGCTTACCGTGCAAACGTGGTTAGCGGCCCCGTTTCGCCGATCTACGGACCTTTCGTTTTATTTACTCCCTCCAATTGGGAAACGCGGCCGAGCTTTGCCAGCTGCGACTCCGCCGCCTGCAGCCAATTGGCCTGCGCCGGCGTCAACCTGCTCTCGTTTCGGAGCTTTCGCAAACCCGTGACTACCCGCGTCAATCGCCCGAGGGGATCATCGCCCAACGCCGCGAGCCGCGAATGAAAATCCAAGCTATCAAGGACGTCTCGCGCATTGCCATGTTTGATCGCGAGTTGCTCCATGATTGCGAGACCGTTGCGGTAGTTCAGCGCAGCTTGCACATACGAGCCATTATTTTCGAGTACATCGCCGATCGCTGCGTACAGCAACGCCAAGTCACGCGATACATTTGTATTGTTCGGATCCTCGGCATGGAAACGCTCATTGATAAGCAGACTCTCGCGGTAGCTCTTTAACGCGTCTTCGGGCGCGCCCAGCTCAAACAACATGTCGCCTACTTTGCAATACGCTCGCCACAGTTGTTCTTGCCATTTGCCATTGTCGCGGTCCGCGGAAACGAGATGCTTCATGGCGGCAAGGTACTCGCGATAATTCTTCAGCGCTTCTTTGTACGCACCCTGACGGCGGAATAGATTGCCGATCTCATAACGGGTATAGGCCAATTGCGAGCGCCACAGTGTATGCGTGGGATGTCTGGCTGCCAGCCTCTCGAGAACAACAGCGCTCGTCCGGTAACTCCCGAGTGCGTCCGCTAACCGGTTTTGCGCACCGAATACGTGCCCCATTGCGATATGAATATCGGCCAGGTCGCCCTGCCAGTCGGAATTGGGGGCGTCGTTGGACGCAATGCGCTCGCTGACGGCGAGGCTCCGACGGTAATTGTCGAGCGCCCCGTCGAGCGTTCCCTGTTCAAAAAAGATGCTGCCGAGAATGAAATAGGTCAGTGAGAGATTGCGCTGCCATTGCAGGTTTAGCACATCGGCGGCAGCAATACGTTCTATGATCGCCAGCGTGGTGCGATAGCTCGCGATCGCTTCATCGAGCGCTCCTTGCCGAGCGAGTATGTCACCGATCTTATTGTAAGTGGCGAACAGGTCGGCTTGCCAGCCGGTATTGCTCTGGTCCTGTCCGGCAAGCCCGAGCATGAAGCGATGCGCCCCTTCGCCACGCGCCCGCTGGTCCTCGGTCTTGCCGAGCATTTCGTAGTTGCGGGCAAACTCCATCAGCATCCATGCCTTCCGGTATCGGAGCTCTTTGGTGGCTGTGCGATGCCGCGACATGTCATCGAACACCCGTTCCGCCGTGCCGAGTAATCCGAGTGTTGCGCTGCGCGGTACTTTGTATCTCTCGGCCTGATCGACGGCGGTGCTCACCACCTGCGTCGCGAGTGTGAGCGCGGCATTGAGGAACGCATCGTCGGTTTGCACCTGCCGCCAGGCGTAGGCAACGCTCGCCCCAGCAGCGGCGCACACCATCAGGAACACGCCCGTAAGCACTTCCGCGACGCGGTTGCGGCGCTCACGCGCCCACTTTGCCCGCCATATGACCTCGTCGAGACCCACTCCCAAAAGCCCCGCCAGCACTTTCTGCTTGACGATTTCCTTGCCGTCGCGGTTCGGCCGCGCATCGGCGGCAATCAGCTCTTCGTACTCCCAGGTAAGCACGCCGTCCGGCCCAATCTTGTAGCGCAGAGCCGGTGGAAAGCACTCGCGGTCCAAATCGCCGGGCTCGCCCGCGACAATGACGGGAATGATGCGATCAGCTCGCCGCATGGCTTTAAAGCGGCGAATCTCTTCGTTGACGTATCTGCTTTTTGCCGCGCTCGGCGAGCAGATGACGATTAGGAATCGCGAAGCGCGCAGCGCGGCGAGCCTCTCTTCGCTGGGGAAACAGTCGGGGGCGACACGCTTGCAGTCGCGAAAGATCGGCCGCAGCCGCTGCGGCACGCGTCCGGCGGACGTGCTGCGGCCGGCCAGATCTCTGTCAATCCGGTAACTTTCGAGCGCCGCATGCAGCCATTTGCCCCACCGCTTGTCGCGATGGCTACAGGTGACGAAGGCGCGATACTTGATGGCTACAGTCTTTGCACGCACGCACATCACTTACTGGAAGCAGCAACGATTTACTGGAAGCAGCACGCGTCGCAATCAGGTTAACAGCATAATCGGAGCGAGTGAAGTCGCAAGCAGCCAGCGTTGTTCGCTCCTTGCCCTGCAACGTCGGGATGTAGCGAACACCATTCGTATCCGTACACAAATGTCCTCGTGGCGTCATTCCGGGACGACGCCGAAACGTAGTGAAGAGAGCCCGCTTACGCGGCGCCCCGGAATAACAGAAGTGTTGGAACCGCGCGTTGCATGTAATCGTGCGACGCGGCCAAAGATCACGCAGGGCTTGCCGAGATGGATACGCTGTGTTTTGCTGGAACATCGTTATACTAACCGAAGTAATCGGGTCATGCCGGGAGGCGAGCGCATTCCGCAGAAGCACCAGGCAAGAACCTGGGCGATCTACGCAAAGAGCGTGCCGCAGTTGTTTCTTGAACGCGTCGAGGCGCGCCCCCGTGCGGTCGCGTTCCGCTACAAGGACCTCGGCCTCTACCAGGAAGTCACCTGGCAGCGATATCGCGACCGCGTCGAAGCCTTTGCGCTCGGGCTCATTGCGCTGGGCGTCAGGCCGGGCGATCGCATCGCGGTGATGGGCGATCCCTGCTTTGAATATTTCGTCGCAGATCTCGCAGGCCTCTGCATAGGGGCGATCACCTACGGGATCTACACCACCTGTTCCACCGCCGAGGTGCGCCATCAGCTGGAGAATGCGGGCGCGACAATCTTCATCGCCGAGAACCAGGAATACGTCGACAAGGTGCTGGAGCTCAATGATCTCGCGACCGATCTGAGGTACATCGTCGTCGCCGATATGCGCGCGATGTTTCTTTATCGCGACGACCGCATCGTCAGCTTCCGCAACGTGCAGGAGCGCGGCCTCGTTCTGCAGCGGCAGCAGCCGGCCCTGTTCAAGGAACGTGCGGCGGCGGTCAAGCCCGACAGCGTCGCTGTCTTTGTCTACACTTCCGGCACCACCGGTGCGCCGAAGGCGGCGATGATCACCCACCGCGACCTTATGGTTGGCATGGTACACACCTATCTGCAGGGCTTTCCCGAGCTCGATAGCGGTGAGCACCGGGTCGTTACCCACCTGCCGCTTGCGCACCTGGTCGAGCGCTCCATGAGCCTGTGCCTGATGCTGATTGCGGATGTGGTTCCCCATATCGGCGAAGAGCCGGAGAACTTGCGCGAGACG
Organism: uncultured Alphaproteobacteria bacterium; assembly: GCA_963817135.1. Taxonomy (GTDB): domain Bacteria; phylum Pseudomonadota; class Alphaproteobacteria; order Rhizobiales; family Xanthobacteraceae; genus VAZQ01. Next base: position 139,743 of record CAWFNG010000014.1, read on the forward strand.
CTCACCGAAGTCGAGCCGACCTTCTTTCACGCGGTGCCCCGGGTCTGGGAAAAGATCGCCTCGCAAATCCTGGTCAACCTGGACCGCAGCACCTGGCTCAAGCGCCAGACCTATCGCTGCGCCATGTGGGTCGGCCGCCGCCATGCGCGGGCGCGCTGGCAGAAGCGGCAGCCCTCGCCTCTCCTCGCAGCCGGCTATGCGCTCGCGCGAGGATTTGTGTTCAGGCCGATGCTGATGAAGGTCGGGCTGCACAAAGCATGCGCGGCGCTTACCGCCGGCGCACCGATTCCACAGCCGATCCAGTCGCTCTGGCAGATCTGGGGCGTCAACCTGCGCAATCTCTACGGCATCACCGAGCACACCCTTGTGCTCTGCCAAAGCGAGCCGTTCCAGCAACCGGGCGACGTCGGCGTTCCCCTCTATCCGAAGGAGGTGCGGCTTGCACCCGACGGCGAAATCCTGGTGCGCGGCCCCGGAATGTTCGCCGGCTACTGGAAGGACGAGGAAGCGACCAGGGATGTGGTTCGCGACGGCTGGTTGCACACCGGCGATGTCGCCGAGGCGATGCCGAACGGACATTTCCGCATCGTCGACCGCAAGAAGGACATCATGGTCACCGCCGGCGGCAAGAATATCGCGCCGAGCGAAATCGAGAACCTGCTCAAGTCAAGCGCGTTTATCAGCGAGGCCGTTCTTTTTGCCGACGCCCGCAAATTTCCCAGCGCGTTGATCGAGATCGATTTCGACACCGTGGCCGACTGGGCGCGTCAACACGGCGTCGTCTATACCGGGTTCACCTCGCTCGCGCTCCACCCCCGCGTCATCGAGTTGGTCGGCCGCGAGATCGACAAGGCAAACGGTGAGCTTGCGCGCGTCGAGCAGGTGAAGAAGTTCCGCATCATTCCCAAGGAGCTTGATCCGGAAGAAGGCGATACGACCCCGACCCGCAAGGTTAAGCGCCGGCACATTTATGCGTTGTTCAAGAATCTGGTCGAGGAAATGTACCGGGACGAAGCCGAATCCCGCATCGAGCTGGAGGGGGCGGGAAAGATCGCATTCCAATAACAACAGGAGGAAACCACATGAAACGGATAGCGTTGCGCGGCCTGCTCACCGCAGCCGCCTTGGTTGCTTGCGCCTTGGATGCAAACATTGCCGCCGCGCAGAACTCCTATGTGATCGGCTACATCACCGACTTGTCGGGACCGCTCGCCGATTCCTACACGCCGACCTGGGAAGGGTTCGAGCTTTACACCAAGGCGCTCAACGATCGCGGCGGCATTGGCGGCAAGAAAGTCGAGGTAATGCTCGACGATGACGGCCTCAAAGCTGACCGCGCAGTGGCGGCCGCGAAGAAGCAGGTCGAGCGGGACAATGTGATCGGCATTTTTGGCCTCAGCCTTTCGAGCACGCAAGGGCCCGTATACGCGGAAATGCGCAAGGCCGGCGTTCCGGTGGTTACCACCTTCAGCGGCATTCTCGATGCACTGCCGCCGGCGAAGCCTTTCTCCTATTCGACCGGCGTGGTGTTCGAGGTCGCCGGCGAAGCAATCGGCGAACTCATCAAGAACATCAAGCCGAGCGGGAAGATCGTCGGCATGACGTTTGACAGCGTCGGAGGACGCGCCGCGATCAGCCACAACAAGCGCATGGCGGAATCCCTCGGCTATACCTGGGATGAGGTCATTTTCCCCGTGACGACGACTGATTTCACGCCGTTTGCGCAGGCGGTCGTCGAGAAGAAGCCCGACATCGTGGTCGGGCATTATGGCTCTGGACAGAATCTCGGCGTCATTCCGGCATTGCGGCGTTCCGGCTATACCGGTCCGTACGTCGTCGCCTCGTATGGAGTGACCGAGGACACGGTGCGGCAGGCCGCGCAGCGCGCCGGCAACGATCAGAACGTCTACTACGTCACGCGCTACAGCACCGTCTACGACAACAACCCGGCGGTGGCGGAAGTGGCGGCAGCACAGAAGAAATACGGCACGTCCAAACCGTTCTCCAGCATGCATCTCACGGGGTGGGCACTCGGCAAATTCGCGGAAAGGGCGCTCACGGCCTGCGCCTGGCCGTGCTCGCGCGAAAAGCTCGACAGCGTCATCCAGACGCTCAAGGTGGACGTCGGCGCTCTCACCGGCGGCCCGATCGAGATGTCGGCGCAGGATCATTACGGGCCGAGCTATTGGCGACTCTATGTCTGGAACGACGGCGCCAAGAAGATGGAGCCGAAGAGCGAGTGGCTGAAGAAGACAGCGCTGAAATTCCCCGTGCAGTGATGTGAGGCAGTAAGGCTTAATCCCTCCCCCGAAGGGGGAGGGTGGCCGCCGTAGCGAAGCGAAGGCGGCCGGGTGGGGGAAATGGCAAACGAAATCGCTCGCAGTCTCCGCAAACGAATGACCCCGCAAGCGACAATATTTTTACTCATGGAAAAAACAACGGCTTTCGAGTTTTGCGATTCTGGAACAATGAAATCGATCGCAATATCGAGGGTGTGCTGACGCTAATCAACGAGGCACTTGCACAACCCCCCACCCGACCTCGCTTCGCGAGGTCACCCTCCCCCTTTGGGGGAGGGATGGAGCTAGATGCTGCAAGTCCCTCGGTCAAACATCAAAGTCACGACATCGAGTAATAACAATACATCAAGAAATAACAAATGGAATTCGCGGCGACCGTCGTCATTCTTACCTGCACCTACGCACTGCTCGCAGCCGGCATCGTCATTCTTTACAAGGCCGGCCGGGTGGTGAACTTCGCCCACGGCGAACTCGCGATCGTCGGCGGCTACGTCTTTTACAGTTCCGGTTTGCTCGCCGGGGGAGAGTTGCTCTGGCTCGCAATCGCTGGAGCACTCATATTCTCGCTGGTGATGGGCGTGCTCATCTACATGACCATGATGCGGCGGCTGGTCGGCGAGCCGTTCTACGTGGCGATCCTCCTCACCGTCGGCCTCGGCATTGTTCTCAAATCGGCAATTCTGGTGATCTGGCGCGCCGAGCGTCTCACCATCGATATCGGCGTTGCGCCGGCAGTTCGCCTCGCGGGCGGCGCCTCCCTCTCCTATATGGACATCGCAAGCGTCCTGCTCACCATCGCGTTCTTTGCCGGCCTCTATCTCTTCTTCCGCTTCACGCGGCTCGGCGTGCAGTTCCGCGGCACGGCCGAAAATGCGCTGCTCGCGAGCCAGCGCGGAGTGAACGTCAATCTGGTGCTGTCGCTCGCCTGGGTGATTGCCGTGCTGGCTGCATCCTTGTCGGGCGTCCTATACGGCGGCCGCGCCTTTCTCAGCACGGAGAGCGTCACAATCGGTTTGGCCGGCTTGACCGCCGCGCTTGTCGGCGGCCTCGACAGCCTCATCGGCGCAGTCGCCGGTGCCTTCATCGTGGCGCTCGCTCAATACCTCACCGTGCGCCTGATCAGCCCGGTGCTCAGCGAGGCCATTCCGTTCCTGCTCCTGCTTGCGGTGATGAGCATCCGGCCCTGGGGCCTGTTCGGCACCCTCGAAGAGCTCGATCGCGTGTGAAATGTCGCGCGCAGGCACCAATCTTCGCACGAGCTATCTCGAAGCAAACGAGATCCTGCACCGTCCGTATCAGAAGATGTTGGTAATCGTAGTGCTTGCCGTGGCCGCACTACTGCCGGGAGTAGCCTCGACCTATTTCGTGCATCTCATCGATTTGTGCTTTCTGTCGGCGATCGGCGCGCTCGGCCTGATGCTGCTGACCGGCTATTGCGGCCAGATCTCGCTCGGCCACGCCGCATTCCTCGCGGTCGGCGCATTCACCACCGTCATTCTGACGGTACATGTGGGCGCGCCGTTCGTCGTCGTGCTGCCGGCAGCGGCGCTCGCCGGCGCGCTGCTTGGATTCATCGTGGGGCTGCCGTCACTGCGCTTTCGCGGCGTCTATCTCGCCATCAGCACGCTCGCAATGCACTACGCCATCATCTATCTCGCCACCAGTTACCAGGCGAATTTCGGCTCGAGCGCCACAGCTGGCATCACCATCCCCGATCCGGCGATCGGAACTTTCGTGCTCTCGGGCGATCGCGCCTGGTACTATTTCCTGCTCGTGCTGGTCGCGCTGATCACGGCGGCTTGCGCCAATCTTGTGCGCACGCGCCCGGGCCGTGCGTGGATGGCAATCCGCGACCGCGATATCGCGGCACAGGCGCTCGGCGTCAACCTCGCCACCTACAAGCTGCTCGCATTCATCGCCAGCTCCACGCTTGCTTCACTGTCCGGCAGCCTCCTTGCCTATTACAGCAACGTGGTCACGGTCGAGAAATACACGCTCGATCTTGCCGTCATCTATGTCGCCATGATCATTGTCGGCGGCATGGGCTCCATCCTCGGCGCTCTCCTCGGCGCGATTTTCATTACGCTTCTTCCGTTTGCGATCGATTTCGCTCTTCGACTACCTGCCGCGCGCCTGGCGTTTCGGATCGACCCTGTTCGGCGTGCAGGTGGGCGCTGTCGGCGCATGCATCATCTTGTTCCTTCTGTTCGAGCCGAAGGGGCTCGCCGAGGTCTGGCACCGCATCGAGATCTATTTCGACCGCTGGCCGTTTCGTTATCGACCGCTCGACACAGTGCGACGCTGATGTCCGGCAATCTGCTCGAAGTGCGTCAGCTCGAAGTGGTCTACCACCGAGTTGCGACGGCAATCCAGGGTGTGTCACTCGACGTGCCGGCGGGCTCGATCGTCGCGCTGGTCGGCACCAACGGCGCCGGGAAGACAACGACATTGCGCGCGATTTCCGGCTTCCTTCCATCGGAGGACGCCGAGATCACCGACGGCGCGATCACGTTCGACGGGCAGCGCATCAATGGGCGCCTGCCGCACCAGCTGGCACGCTCCGGCATCATTCTTGTTCCCGAGCGCGACAAGGTTTTCGCCACCCTCGATGTGCGGGAAAACCTCGAATTTGCCGCGCGCCAGGGCGGTCGTATCACCCTCGATCGCATTCTCGGCTATTTCCCGCAGCTGGCGGAAAGGAAGACGCAGCTTGCCGGCTACCTCAGCGGCGGCGAAAAACAGATGCTTGCCATCGGCATGGCGCTTCTGTGCCGGCCGGAGCTTCTGCTGATCGACGAGCTGTCGCTCGGCCTTGCGCCCATCGCGATCAAGGAACTGATGGAGCGCTTGAAATATGTCGCCGAGGAGCTGAACCTGAGCGTGCTGCTGGTCGAGCAGAACGTCAACGCGGCGCTCGCGGTCGCCGACTATGGCTACGTCATGGAAAGCGGCCGCATCGTTTATTCCGGCAAGGCGTCCGACTTGATGTCGCATCCCGACGTGTGCGAGTTCTATCTCGGCGGCCCCCATGCGCAGGCGAAGAGCTACCGCGACATCAAGCAATACCGCCGCAAGCGGCGCTGGTGGGGCTGATGCCCCTTACCATTCGCGAGCTGTCGCTGCGCTTCGGCGGCCTCACTGCGCTTAACCGCGTGTCGCTCGATGCAGGCAATGGCGAGCTGGTCGCAATCGTCGGTCCGAACGGCGCCGGCAAGACCGCGCTTCTCAACTGCATCAACGGCCTCTACCGGCCAAGCGCCGGGCGCATCGAGCTTGACGGCCGCGACATCACCCACGTGCCGGTCGATAAGATTGCGCTCGCGCGCGTCGGCCGCGCATTCCAGCATGCCGAGCTGTTCCCGCACATGACCGTGACCGAGAACCTGCTCATCGGCCGGCATCTGCTGATGCGCACCGGCCTTTTCGCCGGCGCGTTTTATTTCGGCCGCGCCCGGCGCGAGGAGGCGGAGCAGAGGAGCCACGTCGAGCGCATCATCGACTTCTTCGAGCTTTACCGTTACCGCGATGCGCCGGCAGCGAGCCTGCCCTATGGCGTGCAGAAGCTGGTCGGGGTCGCCCGCGCGCTCGCTCTCGATCCGACGCTACTTCTGCTCGACGAGCCCTCGACCGGCCTGATGCGCGAGGAAAGAGAGAGCTTCGCCCGTTTCCTCCTGCGCATCCGCCACGAATTGAAGCTCACTATGCTGTGGGTCGAGCACGACATGCAGATGGTGAGCGATCTTTCAGATCGCGTTGTCGTGCTCAGCCAGGGGGAAGTCATCGCAGATGGTCTTCCGGCGAGGGTGCGCAGGCTGCCGGAGGTCGTGAAGGCCTATCTCGGAGCCGACGCAGCCTAGGGCAGTCGTCATGCCCGCGCTTGTTGCGGGCATCCACGTCTTTCCTGCAACAAGCAAGACATGGATGGCCGGGACAAGCGCGGCCAAGACGGCGGAGTGTGACTTTATGCAATGGCGTCATGCGTGAGTTTTGCATAGGATTGCAGTGTGCCGGCAATGATCCTTGCGCTGGCTGACGGGCTGACGAAATGAAACGACGGGACTCCGGAAAAGCGGTCAGTCAAGCGCGCCGCGCAGCAAAGAAAAACCGTAGAACAAAAGCGAAGCGCGGAAACGCATCGCCTACTTCCCGCGTGCGAAGCACTGTGGAAAACAAGCCAGACCAAACAATTGCAAAATACCGCCGCGAGCTGAAAGAGGCCCTGGAGCAGCAAGCGGCAACCGCCGAGGTACTGCGCGTCATTTCCAGTTCCCCCGGGGAGCTGGAGCCGGTCTTCCAAACAATGCTGGAGAATGCGACACGCATCTGCAAATCCGATTCCGGCATTTTGTGGCTCGCCGAAGATGGCGGTCTGCGTGCGGTTGCACACCATGGCGTACCGCTTGATGTCGTGAACGTGTCAGAAAGCACATCGATCATTCATCCACACCCGGAAATACCCATGGGCCGCGTTCTCAACTCCAAGCAAATCGTCCATGTGCCAAATCTCAAGAAAGACCCAGCCTATCTCAACGGTATTCAGCCCTTAAAGACGCTGGTGGACAGCGGCGCTGCGCTGTCTCTTGTTATGGTGCCGATGCTTAAGGAGGATGAGTTCGTCGGTGCCTTCGCCATTTATCGCAAAGAGGTGCGTCCATTCACCGACAAACAGATTGAGCTGATCACGAATTTTGCCGCGCAGGCCGTCATCGCCATCGAGAACACGCGGCTGCTCAACGAGCTGCGCGAATCGCTGCAGCAGCAGACCGCCACGGCCGACGTACTTAAAGTCATCAGCCGCTCGACGTTCGATCTTCAGCCCGTGCTCGACACGCTGGTCGAATCAGCCATGCGCTTATGTCAGGCGGACGACGCCGTGATTTTCCTGCACGATGGAGAGAACTTATCGATTACGCCCAATTACGGCTACTCGCGCGAATATGAGGATTATGTGCGGGGCGTTCGGACGTGCCTGGGCGCGGCATCGATTGCCGGGCGGCGCTGATCCTCGAATGCCGACCCGTTCATGTGGCCGATATCAAAGAAGATCCGGAATACACCATGCTCAAGGCCCAACGGCTAGGGGGCTTCCGAACAATGCTTGGGCGTTCCACTCATGCGCGAGGGAGCGCCGATCGGGGTGATACTGTGTTGCGAAACACAGGTGCAGCCATTTTCCGAGAAGCAGATCGAGTTGGTAACAACCTTCGCCGACCAGGCGGTGATCGCGATCGAGAACGTGCGGCTGTTCGAAGAGGTGCAGGCGCGCACGCGTGAATTGAGCGAGGCGCTGGAGCAGCAGACCGCGACCGCCGAGGTGCTGCGTGTGATTTCGAGTTCGCCCGGCGAGCTGCAGCCGGTATTCGAAGCGATGCTGGCCAATGCGGAGCGCATCTGCGAGGCCAAATTACGGGATGCGATGTGGCTGCGCGAGGGAGGCGCGCTCCGCAACGCTGCTTTCCACGGCGCAATGCCCGCGGCTTATCCGGATACAATGGCGGACCGCGGTGATACCGCTCGAGTTGCAAGACGGTCCCTGTGACCCGAGTGCCCTATCAAACCAAGCGAGCCGATCCAAATTCCCGACTTCGGGAAGAGCCCGCCTATCTAGCCGGCCATCAATGGCGTTGGCTACTGCCGGAATCGCTGGCATGCGAACATTGCTCGTCGCCGTGCCGATGCTCAAGGAGGATGAGTTCGTCGGTGCATTCGCCATTTATCGCAAGGAGGTGCGTCCGTTCACCGACAAACAGATTGAGCTGATCACGAATTTTGCCGCTCAGGCCGTGATCGCCATCGAGAACACGCGGCTGCTCAATGAATTGCGCGAATCACTGCAGCAGCAGACGGCAACCTCGGAGGTGCTGCAGGTCATCTCCAGCTCGCCCGGCGAGCTGGAACCCGTATTCCAGGCCATGCTGGAAAATGCGGTGCGCATCTGCGAGGCTAAATTCGGAGCCATGTACTTGTATGAAGGGAATGAGTTCCGTTTCGTCGCGACGCACAACGCCCCGCCTGCCTGGATTGAGAATCGGCGGCGCGAACCGGTGTTTCGTCCCCACCAGGGCAGCGCGCTTGGCCAGATCGCCATCACCAAGCAGGTGGCGCATATCGCGGACATCAGGATGCAGCAGGCATACGTCGAGCGCGCTCCGCATGTGGTCGCCAGTGCCGACCTTGCCGGCTATCGCACGTTGCTCGCCGTCCCTATGCTAAAGGAGAATGAACTCGTCGGTGCCGTCAGCATCTACCGTCAGGAGGTCCGCCCGTTTACTGACAAACAGATCGAGCTGGTGATAAACTTCGCTGCGCAAGCCATCATTGCCATCGAGAACACGCGGTTGCTCAACGAGCTGCGCGAATTGCTGCAGCAGCAGACCGCCACCGCCGACGTATTGAAAGTCATCAGCCGCTCGACTTTCAATCTGCAGACGGTGCTTGATACTCTCGTGCACTCGGCAGCCCGGCTATGCGAAGCCGAGATCGCGTCGATCCTTCGCCTGCGAGGCTCTGTGTATCAGCATGCTGCGAGCCACGGGCTGCCGAGCGATATCCATGACCTCATGACGACACTTCGAATCGAACCCGGCCGTGGCACGGTGGCCGGGCGCGCGGCCGTTGAAGGCAGAGTTGTGCAAATCCCTGACATCCTGAACGACCCGGAATACGCCTTGAGCGCCATTAGAAAAGCTGCCGTGCGCACGCTTTTGGGCGTTCCCCTGCTGCGCGAAGGTATTTCCATCGGCATTATCGTACTGATGCGACGCACGGTACGGCCATTCAGCGAGCGGCAGATCGAGCTTGCCACCACCTTTGCCGACCAGGCGGTGATCGCCATCGAGAACGTGCGCCTGTTCGATGAAATCCAGGAAAAGAGCCGCCAACTCGCGGAAGCGAGCCAGCACAAGTCGCAGTTCCTCGCCAATATGAGCCACGAGCTGCGCACGCCGCTCAATGCCATCCTCGGCTATACGGAGCTGATCCTCGACAAAGTCTACGGCGATACGCCGGAGAAGATGCGCGGCGTGCTCGAGCGCATCGAGAGAAACGGCAGGCATCTGCTCGGGCTGATCAATGACGTGCTCGACCTCTCCAAGATCGAGGCGGGGCAGCTCACCCTCTCGCTTGCCGACTATTCGCTCAAGACCGTGGTGCACAGCGTGTACAGCGCGGTCGAGCCCCTCGCCAACGAAAAGAGCCTGGCCTTCAAGGTCGAGCTGCCGGCGCACATTCCAAGCGGGCGCGGCGACGAGCGCCGGCTCACGCAGGTGCTCCTCAACCTCGTCGGCAATGCCATCAAGTTCACCGACACCGGCGAGGTCGTGGTCAAGGCCGCGCAGGTCGATGGCTCCTTCGAGGTGACGGTGCGCGACACCGGCCCCGGCATATCCGAGGCCGATCAGGCCAAGCTCTTTCAGGAGTTCCAGCAGGCCGACAATTCGATCACCCGCAAGAAGGGCGGCACCGGCCTGGGGCTCGCCATCTCCAAGCGCATCATCGAGATGCACGGGGGAACGATCCGGGTCGAGTCGCGCCCGGGAGAGGGCTCGACGTTTTCCTTCACGCTGCCGATCACAGTGGAGCAGCAGGCGAAGCAGGCGTGATGGATTGTTGTAGCCCGCATGGAGCGCACGCGTAACGCGGGAAGGCTGCCCCGGATTGTCATCCGGGCTACGAGAAAGTCACTTCGCCCTGGAACACGAGCCCTAATCCGCCGGGCGGCGATTGCGCACTTCTTCGTCGCTCGGCTGGAAGCCGGCGCCATCGAGATACTCGTAGGACGTCATGGTGCCGCGGCCATCCACCAGAGCGGTCTTGCCGACATAAAGTCCAAGCGTCGACTGGTGATCGATGGCGCGAAATGAGACTTTGCCCGACGGCGACGTGAATTCGAGCCCCTCGAAGGCTCTGCTGAGCGCCTCCGCATTGGTCGATCCCGCCCGCGCGATGCCGGCCGCAAGCGCCTTCATGGTGGTGTAGCCCACGATGGAGGAGATGCGGGGATAATCGTTGAATTGCTTCTGATAGGCGTCGAGAAACGCCAGATGCTCCGGTGTCTTTATCAGGTACCAGGGATAGCCGGTGACGTACCAGCCGTCGGGAGCGTCCTCTTTCAGCGTGTCCAGATATTCGGGATCGCCGGTGAGCAGGCTCACCACCTCGACGCCATTGAATACGTTTCGTATCTTGCCCTGGCGCACGAATTTGGCGAGGTCGGCACCGAACAGGACGTTCAAGATCGCCTGCGGCTGCGCATCCGCCAGCGCCTGGACGACCGAGCCGGCGTCGATCTTGCCGAGCGGCGGCGCGAAATCGGCGACGAACTCAACATCGGGCTGCGCTTTCTTCAGCAGCTCCTTGAAGCTCGCCACCGCCGACTGGCCATATTCGTAGTTGGGATAGACGAACGCCCAGCGCTTGCGCTTGAGGGTGGCGGCATGCGGCACGAGGACGGCGGCATGGGTATAGGTCGAGGGCCGCAGCCGGAAGGTGTAGCGGTTGCCGGATTCCCACACGATGCGGTCCGTCAGCGAGGCGGACGCGAGGAAAAACACTTTATGCTGCCTCGCATAATCGGTGATCGCCACGCCGATATGGGAAAGGATGGTGCCGCTGAGCAGATCGACTCGTTCTTTGAGCACAAGCTCGTCCGCCATGCGCACCGCATCGCCGGGATTGGCGCCGTCATCGCGCGAGACAATTTCGAGCTTCCTGCCGTTAACGCCGCCGGCGGCATTGACCTGCTCGACGGCGAGATCGACGCCCTTGCGATAAGGCGCCATGTTCGCGGCCATGGCCTTGTAGCTGTTGATGTCGCCGATCCGGATGGGGTCCTGCGCCTGCGCCGCGCTCGCAATGATAAGAGTGACGCATAGCGCAATGGCGCCTCGTCGAGCTTGCATGACTGTGCTCCCTAATATTGGCTTAGCCTGTAGCCTTCGGGACACGGGTTCAAGCGGCGCCGCTGATCTGTTCGGGGCTCGTTTCCGCCTCGATCATGCCCTCCACCATGCGCCGCATGCGCACGGGTGCCGCATCGATCGCAAGGCGGAGCGCACGCCGCGCCGGCAACTCCCTTTCCTTGCGATGAATGGCTTCGAGGATTTCCTTGTCCTCGTTGAAGGCGAGGCGGAACTGCTCGATCATGGCGTGCGTGGTCGCCGCGTCGGTCGCAAAATTCTTCACGAACAGCCAATGGTCGATGCAGCTGTCGCCGTCGACCGGGGTGATGAAATGGCAGGCATAGATTTGAATGCAATTGTCGCGCGCGCCTTCCGGCGCACCGGTGCCGGTCGCGGCGCTGCCGAAATCGATCACCGCGATGCTCGGTGCGGTGTAATGATAATAATGCCAGCGATCGACATTGCCGGTGAATTTGCCGAACTTCGCAAACAACGGGATGGCGGGCGCGTCGATGACCCAGCGCCAGGTGAGGAGCTTGTTCTTGCCCGCGCTCTCGCTGTGCACCGGCACGTCCTCGCCCTGGGGGTTACCCAGTGTCGAGAGATGGACGAAGCTGACATGGGCCGGATCGCACAGGTTGTCGGCGAGGTTGAGATAATGACAAGCGATGCGCAGCGCGTCGCCTTCCACCGCGCTCCAGCGTGGGTCGTGAAATTGCGGCAGGTCATAGACTGTGGCGGGGTCGGCGAGTGCCGGGTCGCCCATCCAGATCCAGGCAAGCCCCATATTCTCCTGGATGGGATAGGAGCGCACCTTGGCGTTGCGGGGAATGATGGCCTGCCCCGGAATGCGCACGCACTCACCGCGGCAATCGAATGTCATGCCATGGTAGCCGCATTCGACGGTGTCGCCCTTGAGCCGTCCTATCGAGAGCGGCGTGAAGCGATGCGGGCACACGTCTTCGAGCGCGGCCACCGAACCTGAACCGGTGCGGTAGAGGACGACGTCGTCACCGAGGATGCGGCGTGCAATCAGTTGGCGGCCGATGTCGCGCGACCAGGCGGCCGGATACCAGGCATTGCGGACGAAGTCAGCCATGGCGGTCTCTCATTGATCGAGGCGGAAGCGGTCGACCGAGCATCGCACAATGCCGGTGTACGGACCAGGGTCGAAGACTGTCATTCCGGGGACCGAGCGCAGCGAGGGAGCCCGGAATCCATACTCCGGATTTGGGGCTATGGATTTCGCCGCTTCGCTTCGCTTGCGGCGCCCCGGAATGACGAATTCAGGGATTTAAGCCGAAGCGGCGGCGAGCGGCGGTGCGGGTGCTTGCGCAGACGCACTGCCCGTCGTCTCCAGCGCGGCGGCTACCGCTTGCTCCACATGTTCGAGCCAGATGAATTCGAGCGCGCTGCGCGCCTCCTGCGGAATGTCCTCGAAGTCCTTGCGATTACGTGCCGGCAGCATCACCCGCCTGATGCCGGCACGATGCGCGGCGACGACCTTCTCCTTGATGCCGCCCACCGGAAGCACGAGGCCGCGCAGGCTGATCTCGCCGGTCATGGCGGTGTCGCTGCGCACGGTGCGCTCGGTCATCAGCGAAACCAGCGCCATGAACATGGCAACGCCGGCGCTCGGCCCGTCTTTTGGAGTGGCGCCGGCCGGCACATGCACGTGAATGTCGCTCTTCTCGAATCGACCGGGGTCGATGCCGAGTGAGGACGCGCGGTTCTTGACAATGCTCAGCGCGGCCTGCGCACTCTCGCGCATGACTTCGCCGAGCTGACCGGTCAGGATCAGTTTGCCGCTCCCCGGAATCCGGGTTGCCTCAATGAACAGGACATCGCCGCCGACGGGTGTCCACGCAAGGCCGGTCGCCACGCCCGGCACGCTGGTGCGCATGGCCACTTCGTTCTCGAACTGCGGCGGCCCGAGAATGGCGGCAAGGTCGCTTGCGCCGATGCGGATTGGCCCGCTTTGCCCCTCGGCGATGCGCACCGCCGCGTGCCGCAACACTTTGCCGATCTCGCGCTCGAGGCTGCGCACCCCGGCCTCGCGGGTGTAGAACGCTATAATGTCGCGGATCGCGTCGTCGGCAAGCTCGACCTGGCCGGGAGCGACCCCATTCGCTTCCATCTGGCGGCGAACGAGATAACGGCGCGCGATCTCAAGCTTCTCGTGCGCGGTGTAGCCGGCAAGGCTGATGATCTCCATGCGGTCGCGTAGCGGTCCCGGGACGGTGTCGAGCATATTGGCCGTAGTGATGAATACCACGCGGCTCAAGTCGAACGGCACGCCGAGATAATTGTCGCGGAACGTACCGTTCTGCTCGGGATCGAGCACTTCCAGAAGCGCGGAGGCGGGATCGCCCTGGATGCCGGCGCCGAGCTTGTCGATCTCGTCGAGCATCATGACGCAATCGCGCGTGCCGGCCTTGCGGATCGCCTGGATGATGTTGCCGGGGAGCGCGCCGATATAGGTGCGCCGGTGGCCGCGAATCTCTGCTTCGTCATGCACCCCGCCGAGGCTGACGCGAACGAATTTTCGCTTCATGGCGCGGGCGATCGATTGTCCCAGCGAGGTCTTGCCGACGCCGGGCGGACCCACGAAGCACAGGATCGGCGCCTTGCCCTGGGGAGCGAGCTTGCGCACCGCCAGGAACTCGATGATCCGGCGCTTGATCTTCTCGAGCCCGTAATGGTCCTCGTCGAGGATGCGCCGCGCTTCGGCGATGTCGATCTGCGTGGGGTTCCGGCGGAGCCCACGGCAGCTCGATCAGCCAATCGAGATAGGTGCGCACCATGCCGTATTCGGCCGCCGCTTCCGGCATGCGCTGCAGACGGCGCAGCTCCTTGCGCGTCTGCTGCTCCACCTCTTCCGGCATTTTGGCTTTGGCAATGGCCGCTTCGAGCTCGGCCATCTCCGCCGCCTTGCCTTCGTCGCCCTCGCCGAGCTGGCGCTGGATGGCGGCCATCTGCTCGCGCAACAGCGCTTCGCGCTGGCGCTGGTCGAGCGCCGCCTTGGTCTTTTCCCCGATCTCGTGCGAGAGCCGCAGCACCTCGATGCGATGCGCGAGCATGCGCGCGACCTTGTCCATGCGCGCGGCGACGTCGACCGTCTCCAGTATCTCCTGCTTCTCCGCGGGAGAGACGTCCATGTAGGTGGCGACCAGGTCTGCAAGTGCGCCCGGCGAATTGACGCTTTGCACCGCCGCGAGCAGTTCGGGCGGCGCCTGCGGGAGAAGCTGCACGGCCTCGACCGCCTGTCCGCGCAGATGCAGGAATCGCGCCTCGATTTCGTCGGAACGCACGTCCGGCTCGGGAATGCGGACGACGCGCGCCACCAAAAACGGCCAGCCGCTGAGAAACTCGGTGACTTGAACGCGCTGATCGCCCTGGCACACCAGATGGTGCGAGCCGTCCGGTGCCGTGACATAGCGCACGATGTTGGCAACGGTACCCATGCGATGCATGTCGATGGGGGAAGGATCGGCCACATCCGCTGCGCGCTGCATCAGGATGCCGACCTGACGCTGCTCGCGCACCGCCTGCTGGGCGGCGGCAATCGAGCGCTCGCGCCCGAGGGTGAAGGGCAGGACCATGCCGGGAAAGAGCAGCGTGTTGCGCACGGGGATGATGATCAATGCATCCGCCGGCACCGGCCGGGCGGAAGCGGTTGCTCGCGTCGCGCTCTCCTCCTCGGCGGGGCCGAGAAATTGCATATCAGCCACGCAGCGCCCCCGATTTCTGCAACGTGATCAGGAGGCAGCCGTTGCTTGCGCAGCGTTGCACGGTGCTGTAGCGCCCGCTCGGCAGCCGCACGCGGCGCTCGAAGCGACCCTGGGGCAGCTCCAGACGATGAATGATTGCGGTGCGCAGCTCGTCCGGGAGCACGCGCGTTCCGGCAACGACGAGGTCGCTGCCGTCGATGATCGCCTCCACCGCCTCGGGGTTCACGCCCGGCAAGGCGACGAGAACCAGCACCTCGCGTTCGGTCTCCAACATATCGAGGGGAGGCTCCCAGGTGGGGAGCCGCGCGCCGAGCGGGCGAAAGAATTCGCGATGCACGCGCTCCGCCCGCGCCAGCATCTCGCAAGCCTCCGACCACATCCAGTTCTGCCGAAAATCCCGGTCCATCCGCCTCACCTTAATGCCAGATGTAGTTGAGGAGTGGGGAGCGCCAATTCAATAGGCAAACACCAACGGCCTGATACGCGCGGCGGGCAGAAAGTTGTCGTCATTCCGGGGCGCCGTGCAGCGAAGCGTAGCGGCGAGCCCGGAATCCATAATCACCGATCGGGGTTATGGATTCCGGGCTCTCGGCTTGCGGCCTCGACCCGGAATGACACGTCGGGCCGGCCGAGCCAATGGTTGAGAAAGGCGGCAAGCCATGCGTGACCGGCCGGGTCATAGACCGGGCGGTCGGCAAAATGCGCCGCGCGCGGCTTCGCGTTCGGCAGCAGCGTGCGGTCGTGGCCGCGCGTTGTCCAGCGGCACATCATGGCGTGGGTGACGTCGGGATGAAATTGCAGCGCAAAAGCCATTCCGCCGTAACGGAATGCCTGCACGGGGAAGGAATTGCCTTCCGCCAGCAGATCGGCGCCGAGCGGCAGGTCGAAGCCCTCGCGATGCCACTGATAGACCCGCTCGGGCCAGGGATCGCAGACATCGCGTCCGACATCGGTCGGACGAATGGGGTAATAGCCGACTTCGGCATGGCCATCGGGATGCCTGTAGACGCGGCTGCCGAGGTGATGCGCGAGCATCTGTGCGCCGAGGCAGATGCCGAGAAACGGCTTTCCCTCCTTGAGCGGCACCGCCAGCCAGTCGATCTCCCGGCGAATGAATTCGTCGCTGTCGTTGGCGCTCATCGGCCCGCCGAAGATGATGGCACCGGCGTGCTCCGCCATGCTCTCGGGCAAGGCGTCGCCGAAGCGCGGCCGGCGAAGGTCCAACGGATGGCCGCGCTGGCGCAACGCATGGCCCACCCGGCCGGGCGTCGACGTCTCCTGATGCATGACAATCAATACGGGCTTGCGCATGGTGGAAGGCGTGGGAGGAACGACCCGCTTCATTGGCGCGGGCGCGCACCATTTTCAAGATGCAACGGCACGTGGAAAGTATGCGTGTCCCGGGCAAGCTGGTAGCCCGGATTTCGCCTCTTGCGAAATCCGGGGCCAAGATCCTGGCCAAGATCCCTGGCCAAGATCCCGGATTGAGCGAAGGCGGTCAATCCGGGCTACAACTCGCCTCAGCCCATCTCCATCCTGCCCGGGACGCGCATCAGCTTGAGGAGGACGGAACGCGGCAGGAGGCGGGCAAGCACCGGCGCTGCCTTGACCGCCAAACCCGGCACGACCAGACGGCGGCCCTGTTGCAGTCCGGCGTAAGCCTCGCGCGCCACGCGCTCGGGTGAGACTATCGCAATACGCGCAAGCGTTTCCGGGTCGATCGCTGCGCGCGCCTGGAATTCCGTCAGCACCGGGCCCGGACAGAGGGCGGTCACCCGCACGCCCTTTCCCTTGAGCTCTTCGTGCAGCGCCTCGCTCAACGAGATCACATAGGCTTTCGTTGCGTAATAGACCGCCATCCCTGGCCCCGGCAGGAAGCCCGCAACCGAGGCGACATTGAGAATGCCGCCTTGGCGGCGCTCGATGCTTGTAAGAAACGCAAGCGAGAGAGAGGTGAGTGCACGAACATTGAGGTCAATCATCGCCAGTTGCGCGGCGCGGTCGAGCCGCGCGGCTGGTCCCGCCAACGCAAATCCCGCGTTGTTCACCACGATGTCCGGCTCGACCCCGAGCCGCACCAGGGCTTCCTCGATCTCTCTCGCGGCGTCGATGCGCCCCACGTCGCAGCGCAGCACCGCCGGCCGCGCCTTGCCTTTCGCCGCGATGGCATCGGCGACGGCGGCAAGCGCCTGCTCGCGCCGGGCAACGAGGACAAGCGCGTGACCGTGGCTTGCGAATTCATGCGCCAGCGCCGCACCGATGCCCGACGATGCGCCGGTGATCAGCGTGATGGGGCGTCGCTCCGGTGTCACGTCCGACATCACGTATGCTCCCCCGCTTGCCGGGCTGCCACCCGATGACCGATCTCGATGCGCTCGCGCGAGGAAATGCCGAGGAGGTCGGCAGCGCGCCAGATCAGGTTGCTCTCGAACTCGCTCACCCGCCCGTCCGCATAGATGATTTCCCACATCATCTCCACGATGTGCCGGCGTCCCTCTTCGTCAAGCGAGCGATTGAGCAGGCTGGTGAAATGATAGAGATCGACGGCCTCATGCTCCGCCTCGGTCGCTTCGGCGACCAGCGCCTCGGTGTCGGTTTCGTCGAGACCGAAGTGCCGCTTGATGACGGCGCGCAGCTTCTCGCGTTCCACCGCGGAGATATCGCCGTCGATTTCGGCGGCATGGACCATGAGCGCTGCCGCCGCGAGGCGATAATCGTTAAGCTCGAAATGCGCGGGATGCCTTCCGCCCTGCGCCACGTCCACGAGAAACCTGCGAAAGGATTCAAACATGGGATGAGCTTACTGGATCGCCTTGCCCTTGCGGTAGCTCGCCTCGAGGAGATCGAGGTTGTTCCGCACATAGAGATTGCCGGGGTCCGCAGCCTGTGCCTGCAGCAGCGTCTCGCGGGCGCGGCGATAATCGCCGCGCAGCATCAATGAGTAGCCGATATTGTTGAGGAGTTCCGGGGTCGGTCCCGCGATTTTGAGCGCCTGGTCGTAGGCCCGGTCGGCCAGGTCCCATCGGCGCAGGCGGTCATAGGACGCCGCCAACCCGATCCAGGATTCGAGGTCGCGCGGGTGCTGCTCCACGGCACGGCGGAAATGCCGCTCGGCCAGCCCGAAATTGCCGGACCGGAAAAATTTTCTGCCGAGGCTGAGATCGTCGTTGGGGTCTTTGCCCAGGAGCCCCTTGGGAACCCCATCCGGCTGGTGCAGTTCGTCGACCGCCGTCGTCGGTATGCCGCCGGTCGACGCCATGTCCGCGTCCGCGCGCGCGGGAGCGCTCTGGGTCGCCCCGCTGGTTGACCCGAACAGGTCGCTTACCTTGCTCGATGTTTCGCAGCCGGTAAGGACGAACAGGCAGGCGGCCGTGGCAAAGAGGACCCGAGCCGCTGTTGGTGGCATGACGCTTGTTTTCCTCGGCGACCAAGCTGTCGGACTCAGCCACCCAGGCGAAAGCACGCGCGCAATGCTCCGGTACGGCCCTGACAACAACCGGCCCGCAGGAAGCTAGGCCATGATGGTTAAGGAATTATCAGCCGGAGGCGGGGGGCAGTGCCCCGCCCTCAATAATGCCCGGTGTACAGCCGCACGACGACCGGCAGCAGGATCACCACGAACAGGACCGGGAAAATGCACACCATCATGGGAACCGACAGCTTCGCCGGCAGGCTGTAGGCCTTTTCCTCGGCGCGCGAGAGGCGCTTGTGGCGCATGTCGTCGCTGTAGACGCGCAAAGCGTCGGTGATGCTGGAGCCAAGCTCCGCCGATTGCGCAATGAGCGTCGAGAAAGAGCGCGCCTCTTCCAGCCCGAGCCGGTCGCTGAAATGGTCGAGCGCCTCCGTCATGGTGCGCCCGGCGCGGATTTCCAGGTTCGCAATATGAATGTTGGAGCACAGCGATGGGTAGCTATCGCCAAGCTCGCGCCCGACCCGCTCGAACGCAGCCTCCATGCTCAGGCCCGAATCCGCGCAGACCACGAGGAGGTCCATGAAATCGGGAAAGCCCGCGCGATGCTCGTTGCGCCGCCTGGCAATGCGGCGATCGATGTAGAAGCTCGGACCGACATAGCCCAGGATTCCGGCACCCATCACCGCCAGCCAGAACAGCGGCCCCGTCAAGGTCACTATCAGCGGTACCAGGACAAAAGCAGCCGCCGCCAGGATCATTGCCAGCGCGGTGCGGGCGACAAAAAAGTATGCGATCGCCCGCGAATCGAAGATGCCGGCCTGCACCATGCGGCGGCGCAGCACCTTCATTTCGCCGGCGTCCTTGTCCATCGCCACGTAATGCTTGCTGGTGTAGTCGAGGAGCCGCTGAATGGCTTTCAAGCTGGAACCGCGCAGCGAGCGCAACTCGTTTTCCCGACCGGTATGTTCGGCAATTCCCGCGGCCCGGCGCTTGATCGCGCCCCGCGCGCGCGCCCCGAGCATGACGCCGAGGCTCAGCACCGCCGTCGCCAGGAAAATGAGCAGCGCAAACATGATGGCGGAGCTGTCGCCGAACGCTTCGGGAAGGAACGCCATGTCAGATCCTTGGTCAGATCCTGAAATTCACCAGGCGGTACATGATGAAATTGCCAACCCCCATCCACGCGCCGGCGAGCGCAAGCGCCGTCTTGGTCATGCTCTCGTGCCAGACGCTGGCATAGAAGTCGGGAGCGACAATCTGAATGACGAGAAACATGGCAATCGGCAGCGACGACAGGATCAGCGCGGAGGCGCGCCCCTCGGCCGCCAGGGCGCGGATCTTGCGGCGCATCTTGAAACGCTGGCGGATCACGCCCGACAGGTTCTGCAGAATTTCGCCGAGATTGCCGCCGGTCGAGCCTTGAATGGCGACCGCAGTGACAAACAGGGGCAGGTCGTCCTGACCGATCCGGAAATAAAGGTTGCGCAATGCCGTTTCGAGGTCGGAGCCATAGGTGATTTCGTCCACCACGACGCCGAATTCGCTGCCGATGGGATCCGGCATTTCGCGCCCGACCATGGTAAGTGCAATGGGGACGGGATGGCCGGCACGCAGACTGCGCACGATCATATCGAGAGCATCGGGAAACTGCGCGGCGAAACGCCGTTGCCGCCGCCGGCGAAAGATGCGCAGCATCAGATAGGGCAACCCCATGCCGCAAACGACGGCGATCATCAGCGCCTGCAAGGCATCGCCGCGAAACAGGATGCCCGCAATGAACGATAGCGCGCCAATTCCGGCGGCGATCGCAACGAGCTTGCCGAGGCCGACGGTCAATCCGGATTGCAGGACCAGCCGGTTCAATGCCTCAACGCCGAGGCGGTAATTGCCGGTGCTGGTGAGGCCGCGCTCCTTGCGCAGCGCTACCAGCAGGTTTTCACGGTTCGGCTCCGCGCGCAGGAGCTTGAGGCGGCGATTGACGTTCTTGCGATACGACGTCCCGGAAAAAACAAGAAGGTATACCGCCTCGACCAGGAATCCGACGGAGACCGCGACAAGCAGATAGATCAGGTAGATGGCGTCGAATTCGAAGGACATTGCCGGACATCACAGCGGTTGCGACGGGTCGAAATAGCTGCCGGGAATCTTTATTCCCATGGCAATCAGTTCGGCAAGGAAGCGCGGGCGAACCCCGGTCGCCTGGAAATGGCCGATCACACTGTTGTCCGGCGTGGTGCCGGTGCGCACGAATTTGAAGATTTCCTGCATCTGGATGATGTCGCCTTCCAGGCCGGTGATTTCCGCGATGCTGGTCACGCGGCGCTTGCCGTCGGAGAGGCGTTGCAGCTGTACAATAAGGCGAATGGCGGCGGCGATCTGGCCGCGAATCGACGCAACCGTCATCGGCAGTCCGGCCATGCCGATCATCTGTTCGAGACGCGAGATGGCGTCGCGCGGCGTATTGGCGTGGACGGTCGCCATGGAGCCTTCATGGCCGGTATTCATGGCTTGCAGCATGTCGAATGCTTCTTCTCCGCGACACTCGCCGAGGATGATGCGGTCGGGTCGCATGCGCAGCGCGTTCTTGACCAGCTCGCGCTGCCTGATTTCGCCTTTGCCTTCTATATTGGGCGGCCGCGTCTCCATGCGGCCGACATGGGGCTGCTGGAGCTGCAGCTCGGCGGCGTCCTCGATGGTGAGCAGGCGTTCCCTTTCGGAGATGAAGGCGGAGAGCGCGTTGAGCATTGTCGTCTTGCCCGAGCCGGTTCCGCCGGAAATGATGGTCGTCACGCGCGCCTTGACGGAGGCGGCAAGGAGCTCGGCCATTTGCGGCCGCAAGGCACCGACCTCGACGAGCTTGTTCAAATTGAACGGCTTCTTGGAGAACTTGCGGATCGAGACCAGCGGCCCATCAACTCCTATCGGCCGCACGGCAACATTGACGCGCGAGCCGTCCTGCAAGCGCGCATCGCACATCGGGTGCGCTTCATCGACGCGGCGCCCGACCGCCGAGACGATCTTGTTGATGATACGCAGAAGGTGCGCCTCGTCCTTGAACCGGACACCGCACGGTTCGAGCATTCCGGCGCGTTCCACATAGACGCATTCGTGGCCGTTGATGAGAATGTCGCTGATGCTGGGATCCTTCAGGAGCGGCTCGAGCGGGCCAAGGCCGGTCATCTCGTCGAGGATTTCGGAGACGAAATCGTCGAGTTCCTGCTGGTTGAGTGCCAGCCGCTCGATGAGGATGTACTGGGTGACGAGCTGATGGATGTGCGCCCGGATCTGGTCTTCCGGCAACCGTTCGAGCGCTTGCAGATTGATCTCCTCGATGAGCCGGCGGTGCAGCCGGACCTTGGCATCGAGCAGCTTGTCGCTAAGGAGCGGATTGCTGTTGCTCGCCTGGACAACCGGCTCCGGCGATGCGTCGGGGAAAACCGTCCAGGAGACGCCTTCAAGGGTTGGCGACGGCTCTTCTGCCGGCACGAATTCCGCAGCCGCACTACGCTTTGCGCTAAACCGACCGGCCATGCTGTTTCACGTCTCTTTTAGCTACGCGCGAAGGCCAGTTTGAGCTTCCGCGTCGAGACGGAAGATTGCAGCGCTGCTGCTTTGTCGGCCGCCTGCGGCAGAATGAGCTTCTTGAGTTGCAGCGTGATCTTGTTCGACGGCTTGACCTCGTCGAGCGGTACGCCGCGGTCGATCGCCTCGCGCACCAGGCCGTAATTGTTGGCGATGCAGGCTGCGAACGATTGGCCGAGCACCCGCTCGATGTCGACCTTGCGCAGGCCGGTGGAGAACACGCGCTGCTCAAAGCGGTTGATGATCACCTTCGGCTGCGGTCCATCGCCGAGCCGCTCGCGAATGGCCTCGACCAGCTGCTTGGCATGGCGCAGCCCGGGAACCGTCATTTCGCTGACGATGAACAGTTTGTTCGAGCCGAGGAGGACGCTGTCGGTCCATGAGAACCAGGTGCGCGGCATGTCGAACACGACATAATCGAAATGGGTGGAGACGAGATCGAGCAGGCGCGTTACGACGTCCGGGTCGAAGGACCGCATCTCCGCCGGACGATTGGGCGCAGCGACCACTGCCAGGCCGGAGGGGTGATGGGAGAGCATGACTTCGAGGAGCTGCCGATCGAGCCGTTCCGGCCGCGGCTCGATCTCGCCGACGTTGAGGCGAGGCTCGAGGTCGAGGTAATCGGCGCAGGCGCCGTGCTGAAAATCGAGGTCCACCAGGCAGGTCGTTGCCTTGCCGCGTTGCCCGCTGTTGAGCAGCATCATCGCGCTTTGCACCGCCAGCGTGGTGACGCCGGCGCCGCCGACGGCCGACAGGAAGGTATAAATCTGCGCCTCGGTGGTTTCCGCCGGACCGGCGCCTTTGGCGACGCGCGCGCAGGTTCGCACCAGCTCGACCGGCGATACCGGTTTGATCAGGAAATCGGCAACGCGCATCTGCAACAGGGTACGCGCGACGCCCTCGTCGAAAGTTTGCGTGACAACGACCACGGGAGAGGAGAAGCCGACCCGAGCCATCAGGCGTTCGAGTGCCTGCATTTCCTCGCCTTGGTCGGCGTGCAGGTCGATGACGATGACCGTGGCGCCGGAGAGATCGAGTGCGGGATCGAGCGCAGAAACTTTGCTGGAAACAAGCTGCAGCGCAATTTGATCGCTGGCCCCGAACGTCTGGCGCGCCTGCGCTTCGAACGCTGCGTCGGCGGTGAGCACAACCACCTGCGTCTTGCCCGCTGCACTGCTGGATCGTCCGATTCTCATGGCACCTTCGCTCGCTCGTGTCTATTTCACCGGGGCAGCGGCCGCGCCCTGCGCCGGCGCCTGCAAGGGCGGACAGGTGGTGCCGGCCGCCTGCAGCGCCTGCTGCTGAACAACCGAGGTGGTGTTGGGCGCAACAGGAACGATAACGCGCGGATTGTGCCGGTAGCACTCGACAGCTGCCTGCATACGCTCGCCGTTGAAGGCGAGGTTCTTGTTGCCGACGTAGCGCGGCCACGGGTCGATCATCTGGGCGACGCGATTCGAGGCAATGTGGTCGTCGGCGCCGAGCGCGACCGTTTCGCGGCGGTCGTAGTAGATGTCCGAGCAGCCGCCGAGAAGCGCTGCGAGGGTCACGGCCGCGAGCAGCGGCCTGCGGACCCGCTCAATCCTTGACTTGAACGACATCGGCGACGCCCTCCTTGCGCAGCTCGAGGATGTGTCCCACGAACCGCCGCTGGTGACCGACCGCAAGTCGCGCGTCGGCGGGAGAAATTTCCGACTTGCCCATCAGGAAGAAATCGATGTCGTTTGCCGGCAGTGTGCTGTCGAGCGGGGTCTTGACCAGATCACCCGGCCGCGTCGGCCGCACCAGCCGCGGCGTGACAATGATGGCAAGATCGGTCTCGTGCTTCTGGTACTGCGCGCTGCGGAACAAGGCGCCAAGGACCGGCACATCGCCGAGCCACGGCAGCTGGTCTTGCGCTGTCGTGCTGATGTTCTGCAGCAAGCCGCCGATGACGAAGCTCTGGCCGTCGCGCAGCTCGACCGTGGTCGAGGCGCGCCGGACGATCAACGGCGGAATCGACGTACCGGCGATCTGTACGCTATGGGCGAAGTCGAGCTGGCTCACTTCGGGCTTGATGACGAGATTGATGATGCCGTCCTTGAGCACGGTCGGCGTAAACGACAGCCCGACGCCGTAAGTCTTGTAATCGATGGTTACGGTGCCCAGGGAACCGGGAACCGGGATGGGATATTCGCCGCCGGCAAGGAAGCTCGCGGTGTCGCCGGACAGCGCCACCAGATTGGGCTCCGCCAGGCTGCGAATGAGGCCCTTCTGCTCGAGTGCATTGATGCCGACATCCACGGAGAACGCACCTCGCGCAAGTGTGCCGAGCAGGAACCCGAACGGCGAGGTGCCCGATATCAGGCCGGCCGCGGCAATGGGCGAGATTGGAATGTCGGTCGGCAGGACGTTTCTGCCGCCGATTTGCGTGCCGGGAGCCTGATAGGCGGGGTTCTGGAAAGACCCTCCCGGGGTGGTCACCGGCAGTTGGGGCGCCCCTACCTGCGAACCGATATTGGTCAGGTTGTTCTTGCCGAAGCTGTTCCATTGCACGCCGAGCTCGCGACCCGCCTCGCGCGCAGCCTCGACAAAACGCACTTCCAGGACGACCTGCTGGGGCTGCAGCACCTGCACGGCATTGATGATGTCAGGAGCAAACTGGCGCGCGATCACCACCGCCCTGTCGAGGGTCTGCGCATCGGGCGAAGTGCCCGACAGCATGATGCGGCCATTCACCGAGGAGACGCGAAGCCCGCCTCCGGTAATGCGGTTGAGCTCGACGGCAAGCCGCGACACGTCGTAGGAGACTTCGACATCGAAAAGTCCGACCGGTCGCTTGGCTTCATCATAGATCGACACGCGCGTCGTCCCGATCTTCTTGCCAAGGATGGAAAGCGAATGATCGGTCAACGGACTTACATCCGCCACTTCCGGGTCGCCCACGGTCACGTCGGTGAACGGCTCGTCGACGCGTATGTCGAGAGTCTTGCCGACCGTGATGCCCACCAGGCCGCTCCGTTTGAACTTGCTGAGCGTGACTACCCGTTCGCCTTCCGCCGCGCCGGAGAGCGTGAGCGAAAGGCAGCTTGCTGCGAGCCCAAGCCCAACGGCAGCAAGCGTGAGGGGGAGCCGAGCCTGTTTTGTCAGCCGGCTGTTGCCGGCTCCCCCGTTCGCTTTGGCCGCAGTTTTAGAATGCCGCCCCCGGCAAACTGCAACCCCGCCCCTGTCATTCCTGCCCACGATTTTGTTCTCCCCGATTGGACGCCTTATCCCCGTAGTCCCGTCTATCTTGCTCGCGCCGATGCAATCCCTCCTTCGATCGGCACCGAGTACTCGGTCCGCTGCGCGCCATCCGATTTTTGCGCGCCGCGCATGACCGAGATGGTCGCAAACCGATTGTCGGTCGTAGTTGTTTTCGGCAGATCGCTGAGCGTGATACGTCGCGTGGTGCCCGATTCCGCTTCGCCGGCCTTGCGCAGCGCCAGCGAGAGCGTACCGACCGTCGCGGCGAGCGCGAGCTTTTGCGCGGCCGTCACTTCGACTTCGAGCGTCACCGCCTTGACCACCGAGGGTTTTTCCGTACGTTCGTCGGCAATCTGATCGACCGCCAGCACGCGCACGTTCTGCAGCACCACGTCGGCGGCGGCGACCAGTTTGTCCTGCTGGCGGGTGAGCATGACATCGACCCGATCGCCCGGCAGCACGAACCCCGCCACGCCCTCCACATCGTTGACGCGGACGGTCACTGCCTTCATGCCATCCGCAAGCATGGCGGAAAGCGTCGCGCGCTGGCCGGAACCGGTAATCTTCGATGCAAGGATCGGCTCATTGGCCTCGATCGGCGTGAGCACGACGCGCCTGCCGCTTGCGGTGAGATCAGCGATCCTGGTGAAGGCGCCGGCGGGAACTGCCTCTTGCGGCCACGGCACCTCGCGCAGCGACATGCCGCTAAGCTCACTGCCGAACCGCAGCGGTTTCGAGGCGACCACAATGGTCTGCGTCACGATCGGTTTTCTTTGCGCATCGAGATTCTTCGCGCGCATTTCGGCCTGGCTGTTCAACCAGGCCTGCGCAATGAAGACAGCGAGCAGCCCGAAGACGACGGCAAAACCGATCATGATTATGGTGCTTGAACGCACGAGAATTCTTCCTTGGGCTTTCCGCCATTGTTAGTAGTCAATATAGGTTCGCGGGTCGTATGGATTTGGTGAAATGCGGGCGGCTTCTTGCCCTATGCTGAAGATTGCTTGAAAGCCTATGTTTTATTCTTCGTGTAGAAATTCATTTGAACCCGACCATTCGCATGCGCTGGCGCAGTCGGCTGGCTGCTGGTAAACAGATCGCCATCACTGCCAATGCATTTCGCTGGTACGCGCCTGCGTATTTAACGAACGGTTGGCGCGAATGATGAACAAGAGCTTTCATGCCGCACGCGCGCGCGATAAGGAGAAATTAGCGATGTCCAAGCCGCGGATAAGTTACGTCGACCCTGCCACCATCAAGGATGCGGCCATGCTTGCCGAGTTCGACCGCTGTGCGCGCGAAGGCACGCCGCGGCCCGAGAGCCAGGCGATCCGTGCACATGTGCCGGCAGTGTTCTGGTCGTTTGCCAACAGCTGGCGCGATGTGTTCAAGAACGGCGTCGCCGACCACGCCATCAAGGAACTCTGCCGCATCTATGTTTCGCGCTCGGTGCTATGCGAGTTCTGCGGCAACCAGCGCTCGATCAAAGCGGCCGGGCAGGGCATCGTGGAGGATGACTATCGCGATCTCATTAACTTTGAAAGCTCGTCCCGATACGATGAGCGGCAAAAGGCGGCGCTGTCCTATGCCGAAGCGATTACCTGGGATCTTCCCGTCGATGACAAGTTCTGGGAGCGGCTGCACAGGCATTTCAGCGAGCCGGAACTGGTCGAAATCGGCTATTTCATTGCTCTGACCATGGGCCAACAGCGCTGGCTGCGCACGCTCGACATCGAGCATCACCAAATTCTTGCCGGAACGAGTGCATCCATGGCGCCGGGCTTCGAGTCCGGCGAGGCGCTCAAGCGATCGAAGCAAGCGCCCGAATATTGGGCCAACAAAAATCGCAAATCGCAGCAGGCAGCCGAATAGCGAAAAATGTCTTGCAATGGGCGACGTCTATTCAACCGTAAAAGTCGCTGCCGTCCAGGCTGCGTCCGTATTCCTTGACCGCGAAGGCTCTACCGCCAAGGCATGCCGGCTGATCCGCGAGGCCGGAGGGAACGGGGCGCGGGTGATCGGCTTCCCGGAAGGATTCATACCGGCGCATCCGGTCTGGTATCATCACCACTCCGCGACCGGGGCTGTGTCTAACCGGCTGGCCGCCGAATTGTTCAAGAATTCGGTAGAAATTCCCGGCCGCGAAATCGAGGCGCTCAGTCGCGCCGCGCGCGATGCCAATGCCTATGTGGTCATCGGGGTCTGCGAAAAGATTCCAAATACCATCGGCACCATGTTCAACACGCAGGTCTATATCGGTCCGCAAGGAGTGCTGATCGGCAAGCATCAGAAAATCACGCCCACGGTAGGCGAACGCCTGGTGCATATGGGCGGGTTCGGCGACACTTTCGGCGCCTTCCAAACCGAATTCGGGCCGATGAGCGGGCTGATCTGCGGCGAGAACTCGAATCCTCTGGCAATATTTGCCCTCGCGGCCGAGGGGACGCGCATCCACGTGATGAGCTGGCCAAACCATTTTCCCACCAGCGGAGATCCATTGCGCAACCGGGTGGCAATCAATTCGCAGGCATTTGCGCAGATGAGCAAGGCTTTCGTGATATCTGCCTGCGGCACAGTCGATGAGCGCATGATCGGCCTACTGCAACCCGGCATAGAGGCCGAACAGTTCCTGCGCAATCCCGATTGCAGCGGAGGCAGCTTGATTGTTGCTCCCGACAGCCGGATCATCGCTGGTCCCATGGGGACCGAGGAAGACATTCTCTACGCCGAATGCGACCTCGACCTTGGCATCGCAATGAAGCTGCGGCATGATTTTGCCGGGCACTACAATCGGCCCGATATTTTTCATTTGCAGATCAATCGCGCGGCGCCAAAGCTTTATTCCGTGCATGGCGCCGGCCGCGAAACGGCGGTGGCGGGCACTCCGGCCTTGCCGGCCGGGGCGCGGTCGGAGCCGTTGTTGGGCTCATCCGATGATGAGGAGCATCAGGGAAGTTAGATGACAGATGTCCCCGCTCTTGTAGCGCAACTCACGCACGATCTCGTCGCCATCGACAGCCGCAGCTTCGTTTCGAACCTTGCCATTGCCGAACGCGTCGAGCGCGAGCTTTCCGATTTTGAGGTCGAGCACCTCGACTATGCGGATGGCAACGGCGTTGCGAAACGCGCTCTCGTTGCCCACCGCGGGCCGCGCGGCGGGCTCGCCTTATCCGGTCATATGGACACGGTCCCGGAAACTGGATGGCAGGACAATCCGTGGAGCGGGCGGATCGAAGCGGGACGCCTCTATGGCTTGGGCAGCACGGATATGAAAGGGCCGCTGGCCGTGGCGATCGTTGCAGCTCGCGCGCTCTCCCGGGAAATTCCAATAACGTTGCTGATATCTGCCGATGAAGAGACGACGAAGGCGGGCGCCCGCGAGATTGCGCTGCGGTCGAGCTTGGCAAAATCGGCACAGCCAAGCGGCATTGCCGTCATCGAGCCGACGCGCATGGTTCCCATGCGCGGGCATCGGGTGCATGTCCAATTCACCGTCGTCGCCACCGGAATCCAGGCGCACAGCAGCACCGGGCGCGGCCGCAACGCGAACTGGGACTTGCTCCCCTTCTTGATGGAGATGCGAGCGATCTACGAGCAACTCCGCAAGGATACTGCCCTGCAGGACCCCGCCTATGACCCGCCGTTCAGCGACTTCAATCTCGTGATCGACAACCACGGCACTGCAACGAACGTAACGGTGCCGAAGGCCACCGCAGGCATCAAATTCCGCTACAGTGCCAAAGTAGATCCCGCCCCGATCGTGGAATTGGTGCGCGCGGCAGCGCGTCGTTACGGGCTCGCTTTGAGCGAGGCGCGCGAAGGCGATCCACCGGAGCTACCGGAGGATCATCCCTTCGTGCGGCTTTGCAGCAAGCTCGCGGGAGCGGCGCCCGGGGTGGCTCCCTACGGTACCGATGCCTCTCAGCTGCAGGGCTTGGCGCCGTGCGTCATCATTGGCCCCAGCGATATCGCAAATGCGCATTGTCCCGACGAGAGCGTCGCAATCGCTGAGCTGTCCGCAGCGGTTCCAATCCTGATGCAGCTGGCGGCGGAAATGCAGCACCGGTGAAATCTGAAAAGGGGCGCAAAGCCCCTCGTTGAAACACTTCGAGGAAAGTCGGCGCATGAATGCCGTTGCGTCGCGTAACATCAAGTTCATCAGTCACAGCGACCAGGGCGTGCGCGGCGATGGCGTGCAGGTCATGGTTCATCGCGGCTATGCCTATGTCGGGCATGGCTTCAGCAATGGCATTACCGTTCTCGATGTGCGGGACTTGAAACATCCGAGGCCGGTTAACTTCCTTCCCTGTCCGCCCAACACCCGCGCGCATCATCTGCAAACCCATGAGGACCTGCTGCTCGCCGTCAACGGGCCGAGCATCTGGACCATGCAGGTAAACGAAAAGACGTATTTTTCCGGGTCATCCGCCGAGGCGCTCAAAGGACAGGAAGCGACCTATACAACGGGCATGCGGGTTTACGATATTTCCCATCCCGAGGCACCGCGCGAAATTGCCTTCATGCCGACTGGCGGCATGGGACCGCATCGCATCTGGTATGTGGGCGGGCGCTACGCCTATGTCTCGGTTCACTTCCCCGAATACAGCGACCATGTGCTGGCGATCGTGGACATGTCCGAGCCGACGCGACCGCATGTGGTCGGCAAATATTGGTTGCCGGGCATGTGGGACCGCCGGCGGCGAAACGCCGACCTGGCCGAAGGGCAAGCGCTACGCCCTGCACCATGCACTTGTCACGGGGAAGTTTGCCTACAGCGCCTGGCGCGACGGCGGTCTCGCGGTGCTCGACATCGCCGATCCGACGAGACCAACCCTTCTATGCCATCGCAACTGGGACCCGCCGTTTGGTGGAGGCACCCACTCGCCCCTGCCGCTCCCCGACCGCAATCTGCTGGTGGTGGCGGACGAGGCCAATTTCGCCAATTGCACGCTGGGGCTGCGCTACATCTGGATATTCGACGTCCGCGTTCCGGCCAACCCGGTGAGCATTTCGACGCTGCCTATCCCCGATGAGGCGGATTATTGCGCCAAGGGCGGCAATTTTGGCCCGCATAACCTCTGGGAGAACCGGCCCGGCGGGCTGCAAAGCTCGCGTCTCATCTTCGCCACCTGTCACAATGCGGGTGTGCGCGTCTACGACATCGACAACCCCTTTCAGCCGCGCGAGATCGGTTATTTCGTGCCGCCCAATCCCGAGCGCATGATCGATCCGCGGCCCAATCGGCCGCAGGTCATCCAGTCCTGCGATTGCTTCGTCGATCCGCAGGGAGCGATGTATCTCACCGATTCCAATGCGGGACTTTATATCCTGCAGTTCGAAGGCGGCTGATCCCCCCACCAAAGACTCTTTGCAAGCCTTCTCCTTATTGATTGACAGGCAATTGCCCGCTCTTCCAGAGTAGCTGGAAGAAAGAGCCGCCGCAGCGGCCCGTGCCGGGAGGACTTATCGTGGCCCAGACAATCGAAGGATTCGTCGGCACGTCGCTCGACGAGGCAAAGATCTCGCCTCTCCATATCAAGGTGATCGCGCTTATCGCCGCCGGCTACTTCTTCGACGTTATCGATCTGATCGTGCTCGGCTCATTGATCCCGGACATGATCCAGTCAAAGTTCGCGACCGGCGCGGAGGCAGGCTGGATCGGGAGCGCGACCGTCTTCGGCATGTTTCTCGGCGCCGCCGGGCAAGGCGAATTCAGCGACCGCTGGGGTCGCAAGACGGTCTACCAGTTCAATCTGCTGCTGTTCGGGGTTTTCACCATTCTCGGCGCGCTGGCGCCAAGCGTCTTCTGGCTCGGCGTGTGCCGCTTCATCGCCGGGCTTGGCCTTGGCGGCGAGCAGCCCCTCGCCTTCGCCTATGCCGGCGAGTATTCGCCCAAGCGGATTCGCGGGCGCATCCTGGCGATTGTACATTTCATCGGCGGCGCCTGCGTTTGGCCGATGGCCTCGCTGTTTACGCTCGCCTTCCGCGACCAGATTGGCTGGCGCGGCGTGTGGATTGTGATCGGCATCGGCGCCTTGATCGTCTGGCTGTTTCGCTTCGCGTTGCCGGAATCGCCGCGTTACCTGTCGACGCATGGCAGAGGAAAAGACGCGCTTGACGTCCTCGCCCGCCTCGGCATCGCCGGACCGAAGGAAGAACTTACGACCAGCGCCGCGAGCAACACCAAGAGCGACCCGTTCGCCCTGGTATTCAGGCTGTTCCCGCGCCGCGTGATTGCCGGCATGATCTGCTTCTCGGCATTCTTCGGGGTCGCGATCGGTCTCGGCACATGGCTGCCGAACATCATGACCGAGAAAGGCTTCACCATCACCAAGTCGCTCACTTACACCTTCGGCATGACGCTGGCGGTGCCGTGCGCGAGTCTCTTTATGATGTATGCGCTGGATAATTTCGGCCGCAAGATCACCTCGGTATGCGCCTTCATCGCCGCCGGCCTGATGGCGATCGTGTTTGCCAATGCCGCAAGCGACAGTCAGCTGCTGATCGCCGGCTTCATCATGATCTTCTTCATTCAGGTTGCCGGAAATTCCATGCAGATTTTCGCATCCGAAGTGTTTCCTACCAATGCGCGGGCGTCGGGTTTCGGTTGGGCGGCCGGTGTGGGCCGCCTGGCCACCGCCTTCATCGTTCCGTCTATTCTTTGGATCCAGCAGCGCTGGGGACTGACAACGGTATTCGCTTCTCTCGCAACCGTTCTGCTGATTGCGGCCGTCTCAGTCACGCAACTCGGGCCCGAAGCCAAGCGCAAGGGGTTAGATGAGGTGGCGCCGCCGACGGGTTGAACGCCCCCGATCAGCCGGTTGCGCGCGCCAATGTTTGTTCCTGGGTGGACATTCGCTCCTGCACGAGTCGGGTCAATGCGACCATGTCGACCTTGCCGGAGCCCAGGAGCGGCAGCTTGTCCCACGTCCATACTTCGGAGGGGATCATCAGATCGGAAGCATGCCGTGCCTTGGCAAAGGCCTGAATCTCCGATCGCGTCGCATTCTTCTGCTGGGTAACCAGGACAAGCCGTTCGCCCCTGCGCGGGTCGGGCAGCGCCAGCACCGCCGAGGGTACGTTCGGCCACAGCTCGGAGGCGAGCGCCTCGACTGCCGCAAGTGAGATCATTTCGCCGGCAACCTTGGCAAACCGTTTCGCCCGTCCCTTGATGGTGACGAACCCCTGCTCGTCGATCGTCACAATATCGCCAGTGTCATGCCAGCCCTCATTCGGCGGCTCGAGCACGCCGGGATTGTCGAGCTTGAGATAACCGAGCATCACGTTCGGCCCGCGCACCAAGAGCCGTCCGCCCTCCTCCACCCCTTCGACCTTTTCGAGGCGTGCCTCCATTCCCGGGAGAATGCGGCCCACGGTGCCGAACCTGTTGAACATCGGCGTATTGAGTGCGAGCACCGGCGCGGTCTCGGTTACGCCGTAACCTTCCAGGATGCGCAGTCCGAACTTCTCCATATAGGTGCGGCGCGTGGATTCCTTCACCGGCTCGGCGCCTGCCAGGATGTAGCGCAACGAGCGGAAGTCGTAAGGATGGGCTACGCGTGCATACCCGTTGAGGAAGGTGTCGGTGCCGAACATGATGGTGGCGTTCACCGCGTAGATCAGTTCGGCCACCGTGCGGTAGTGCAGTGGCGAAGGGTAAAGGTAAACACGCACACCGGAAACGAGCGGGAGCACCACCCCGACGGTAAGCCCGAAAGAGTGGAAGATCGGCAGCACATTGAACACCTTGTCTTCCCGGCCGAAGTCGATGCGCGCCGCCGCCTGCGCGGAATTTGCCATCATATTGCGATGGGAAAGCACGACGCCCTTGGGAGCGCCTTCCGAACCGGAGGTGAACAGGATCGCAGCCCAGTCGTCGGGTTTGCGGGAGACCAGCGGCTTGCGATAATTCAAGAGCCCGCGAATCTTGTCGCCGAGATGAATGCTCGCCCGAATGTCCTCGAGGTAGACAATTCTGATCTTGCCTTCGATTGCGGCAAGGAGAGTTGAGAGCTTTGCCCGCTCGACGAATATTCGCGATGTAAGGATAATGTCGATCTGGGCGGCCTTGCACGCCGCCAGCACATTTGCCGCTCCCGCCGTGAAGTTGATCATGGCAGGGACGCGGCCGGCGCTCATCAAGCCGAGCAGCGTGACCACCGCACCGTTGGCATTGGGCAACATCACGCCGAGAGCGCGTCCTTCTCCTGCCAGCGGCATAAGCTTGGCGCCCAGAATGGCGGCTGCGGTCAGCAGGCGCTTGTAGCTGAGAGTTCCGCTTACCGGGTCCTCGACGGCGATGCGCCCATGGCCATGCTTGTCGGCGGCCTGGACCACCGCTTCAAAGACGGTGCGATCGGTCGAGGTGGTGCGGAAGACAAGATCGGACATGATGCCGTAGAGCGCTGCCCCGGCCGCTTCCCTGCGCTTGCGCCCTTTCAGTTCCGTATCGACGGTGAGTCTCACCGGCTCGAGCATGGTAACCGTCACCTTGGGGAACCAGCGCCGCCGCACCTGACGCTTCGACAATCGGCTGAACGGCGTCTGCTCGAGACCTTCGATACGCACCGGCACGATTTCGGCATTGGACTTGTCGGCGATCATGGCGGCGCCGTCATAGACTTTCATCAGGCTGCCGGTGACGGTAATACGACCCTCCGGGAAAATGATCAGCGCGTCGCCGGCTTTGACCGCGTCGATCAAGGTGCGCAGCGCCATCGGCTTCAAGGGATCGAGCGCTATTGCCCGCGTGAGCCGCACAAATGGCCGCACCCACCAGCGCCGCGCAATTTCGACGTCGATGGCGAATATCGGCCGCCGGTTGCGCAGCGACATCGCGAGCCCGGCATCGAGGAAGCTCACATGGTTGAGCGCGATGATCACGTTGGGTCCCGCATTGTTGAGGTTCTCAATCCCCTTGACCTCAATGCGGAACAGGGTGCGGTAAATGATGGACAGCGCATCGCTGAGCGCGCTCGCCGGCATGGTGCGGCCGATTGCAATTGCGACTAGAAGGCTCGCCACGCCCAGCAGGATGAATACCCCGGGGACGCTGAGGCCGAGGAGCCACTGCAGCAGCGCGACCAGGGCGGTGCCGCCCGCAATAAAAGCAGCGTTGAGAACATTGACACCGGCGATAATTCGCGCGCGGCGATCGACGCCGGCCCAGGCCTGCACCGCGGCAAACGTAGGCACAATGAAGAGGCCGCCGGCGATCGCTATCCCGGAGAGATCGAGCGCCAAATGAATGCCGCGCCAGGAATTAAACAAGGACCAATAGCCGGTCAAACCAGGGATCGGCGCAATATTAAACGTCGACCATCCGAGATCGATTGCGAACGCGCCTAGCAGTACGGCACCAATAAGGGTCGGCAAAAGAATGATACGACCAGCCGCCAGCCAAGCGGCTAGCCCCGCTCCGATCGGGACCGAGATCGTGAAGATGGCAAGACAGGTCTCGGCCACCTCCTCGGTGCCGCCAAAGACATCTTTCACCAGCGGGACCAGGAGCGACACCGCCACTGCGCCCACCAGCCAGAACCAGCTCGTTACGAATGCGCCCCACCAGATACGCCGGTCGTCGCGCAAATGGTTGAGCAGATCAAAGGTCGAGGCGATGATGTTTCGCCGGATCGCCAGATCCGGCGCCGCTTCACCGGTCGGCGGAATCAAAAGGCTCGAGCCCCAACACAGCAACGCAAATACGATCATCAACAATGAAAACCACGTCGGGTCTCCGCCCTCTTTCGCAGCCATGCCGCCGACAATCAGGCCAAGCAGAATGGCAATGAAGGTTGCGCCCTCCACCAGCGCATTGCCGCTGGGAAGCTCGGAACGCTGCAGGTGGTCGGGGAGAATCCCGTACTTGATCGGTCCGAACAGCGATCCGATGGTCCCGAACAGGAAGACGGCTATGTACAGGATCGTAAGGGAGGCCAGTTCGTATCCGATTGTATTGAGCCAGAACCCGAAGATTGCGATGAAAGCGATGCCGATTTCCGCAAGCTTGAGACGCTGCGCAACCCGCGCTTTGTCGAAGCGGTCAGCCATCTCCCCACCGAGCGCGGACAGGAAGAAGTAGGGTGCGATGAATACCGCCGCCACGAGCTGGGTCAGAGCGTCGGTAGCAGGACCGGCGACCTTGAACACCAATAAGAATACCAGCGCATTTTTCAGAAAATTGTCGCTGAATGCCGAGAAGAACTGGCACCAGAACAGGGGCGCGAAGCGCCGGGTCAGAAGGAGCGAAGAAGACATGCAACTGTTTCCTGCGGCTGCCAAGCCACTAGTGGTCCAATTCCGAAGTTCGCCAGCACCTCGCGGCACGTTCCGATGCGAACTTCGGAATCTAAGGACCACTAGCAACTCTATGGTCCTAGTGCCCCTTTTGAACCCGAAGTTCGCGATTAAACTTGCCTCACGCTGTGCGCGAACTTCGGGTTCGGGGCACTAGCTACAGCTTTAAGAACAAATCGGGCAAAAGCACAATTGCCGCCGGAAAGGGCCGTAGCCGCCGCTTTAGCGGATATCGCCCGTAGAAAAGGGGCGGCCCCAGGGCCGCCCCTATTCAAGTCCGCCGCCTGGGTGGACCCTGCTAGCCACGCAGCGTCTGCCGCGTCGCCGGCTGCATCATTACGGCTGCGACACTTAGACAAACGGCAGCCGCGCAAACAATGGCGAAAAGCGAGATCCACATGGCGCGATGCCCTCTTTTTGGTAGTTACCCGTTCGCTGAGATACGCATGGACCGGGGCATCAACGGCCATGAGTCGGTTTGGTTCCTGGAACTCGGATCAATCGACTGGTAAAATCGCACCCAAATGGGGCGCCTGGTGGCCTTAATATGGCGCCTGGTGGCCTTAATATAATGACTTTTGACCTGTTCGCACCAATGCGCGACTATTGCCCCAAGTTTACCCCCTCCGCTTCCTTTCAATAGCTAGTCAGAAATGCATGACTCGTGTCCCGGATGCAGTGCAGCGCACCACGACGCGCCGAAGGGGCGCTTCGTGCTGCGCGGGGCTCGGGACACAAGAATGTATCAAGCCCGCAAGACGATCACGGCTGTGCATTCATGAAATTTACCGGCGAGATGCTGATCGCCGCGCCACGCGAGGCAGTGTTCGACAAGGTTCGCGACGCGCGTTTCTTCGCCTCCTGTATCGAAGGCGTGCACGATCTCAAAGAGGTCGATGCCGACCATTATACGGCCGTGCTGGAGACCAAAATCGCTTATCTGAAGTTCAAGTTCAATGTCGCAGTGGAAGTATTGCGGGTGCAGGCGCCAGAGGAGATCGAAGCTAAAATCGAGGGAACTCCGCATGGAATCGTGGGGCGGCTGACGGCACGTTCGCTCACCAAACTCGCGGACGATGGAAGTCAAACTAAGGTGAACTATGAGATCGAAGCCGCGCTGACAGGCAAGCTCGGCAGTCTCGGACAGCCGGTACTGCGGGCCAAAGCGAAGGAAATGGAACGGCAATTCGCACAGCGCATGCATGCTGCCTTTGCGCCGGCAAAGCGCGAGATGGCCGCAAAGCCCGAGATCGCCCGATGACTCCGTTCGAGCTGGTCGAGCCCAACTCGTTGCAGGAGGCGGTCGGCCTGCTGGATGCCGAGGACTCGTCCATACGTCCGATCGCCGGCGGAACGGCGCTGATGCTGATGATGAAGGCGGGCGTATTCCGTCCCACCCGCCTCGTCAGCTTGAGAAAATTGGGCAGCGATGTGGCCGCCGTTAACGCCCGGCCGGACGGTGCGATTCATATCGGCGCGATGACTCCGCTGGCGCTGGTCGAGCGCTCGCGCGAGGTCGCACGCTTCGCGCCGGTGATCCCGCGTTGCATGCGCAGGCTATCCAACATTCGGGTACGCAATGTTGCAACCATCGGCGGCAGTCTTGCCCATGGCGATCCGCACATGGATCTGCCGCCGGTTCTGATCGCCCTTGGCGCGCACGTTTCGGTCATTGGTCCGCAGTCGGAGCGCACGGTAGCGGTCGAGGAGCTGTTTGCGGGTTATTTCGAAACCGTATTGAAAAAGAACGAGCTGATTTCAGCGGTACACATTCCTCCGCAAGGGACCGCACGGTCAGCCTATATGAAGGTCACCACCGGCTCGGCCGAAGACTGGCCTGCGCTCGGGGTCGCCATCCGTGTCGAGCGGGACGCCGGCAACGTAAAATCTGCGCGGGTCGTCGTCAGTGCCGCCACCGAAAAGGCTATGCGGCTCAAACAATGCGAGCAAACCCTTGCTGGCGCACTCATCGAGGAGAAGACTTATGCCCGCGCCGGGGAAGCAGCGGCGGCCGAGGTCGAATGCATTGCCGATATACGCGGCTCTGCCGCCTATAAGCGTGAACTGGTGCGCGTCTTCATCGGACGCACCCTTCGCCAGGCGCTCGAAAGCGACGGACCAACGCGCTAATGGCGGCAGGACCCATCCCAGGCAGTCAGGTCGGGCGCTCACTGCCGCGACTCGAAGCGCGCGAGAAGATCACCGGCCGAGCCGAATACACGCACACCATGCGGCTTCCTGGGATGCTGCACGGAAAGATCTTCCGCAGCACGATTGCCCACGGCCGTATCAAATCACTCGACGTCGAGGCCGCGCGCAAGGCGCCCGGCGTCTATCGCGTGATTACCGCGCACGACGTGCGCGAGGTCATTGCGCAGCCTTATTACGGTCCCGCTTTCCACGACCAGCCGATCCTGGCGATCGATAAGGTGCACTATGTCGGCGAGCCCGTCGCCGTCGTGCTCTCCAGGGATCCTCATCTTGCCGAGGCGGCAACACAACTGATCGTGGCGGAATATGCGGAACTGCCGGCGGTATTCGACGAAGTCGAGGCTGCCGAGAACAGAACCCTGGTGCACGAGGAGTTGCGTCCCGCCGGCACATTCGCCGACCTCAAGCACCTCAAGGGCCGCAAGGGAACGAACATCGCGCTCGATTACAAACTGCGCCGGGGCGATGTCGAACAAGCCTTCGCCGGTGCGGCGCATGTATTCGAGCATACGTTTCGGACCCCGAAAGCGCTGCATGCAGCGCTCGAGCCGTTCGCCTCGATTGCCGACTGGAGAGAAACCGGGCTCACGATCCACAGCGGCTCGCAGGGGCCGTCATTCGTGCGCACCGAGATCGCACGGCTCCTCGGCTGGCCGGAGAGCCGCGTCCGCATCAAAGTCCCTTATCTCGGTGGAGGATTCGGCGGCAAGCTCTACATCAAGCTCGAAGCATTGGTAACCGCGCTGTCCATGATAGTCCGGCGGCCGGTCAAGATCGCACTCTCCATGGAGGAGCAGTTCTACACCATCACCAAACATCCCAGCACATTTCGCATCAAGAGTGCCGTCGACAAATCCGGCCGCATCACAGCGCGCAAGTGCGAGGTTTATTGGAACGGCGGCGCTTACGCCGATATCGGACCGCGGGTGACGCAGAAATCGGGTTTCACCGCCGGGGGTCCTTACGACATCGACAATGTCTGGATCGATTCATATGCCCTCTATACCAACCTGCCGCCGGCCGGCGCGCTGCGCGGCTTCGGCGTTCCCCAGCTGGTATGGGCAATTGAATCCCACACCGACATCATGGCGGGCGCGCTCAAGCTCGACCCGGTCGAGTTCCGGCGCAAGAACATGCTGCGCAACGGCCGGCCGCACGCCACTGGGACGGTCATCGAGGATGTAAAGCTCGACGCCGCGCTCGAGCGCGTTGCCGAGCGCCTGAATTGGGCTCGGCCGTTCGACCGCGGCTCTGGAACGCTGCGGCGCGGCCGCGGCATCGCAATCGGAATGAAAGCGGTGATTTCTCCGACCACTTCGGTGGCCAATGTCAACATCTCGGCCGATGGCAGCGTGATCCTGCAATGCGGCACGGTCGACATGGGACAAGGCTCCGATACTGCCTTGGCACAGATCGCCGGCGAAGTGCTCAATATGCCGGCAGAGAGCGTGAAGGTCGTTGCGCGCGATACCGACATCACGCCTTACGACATGGGGACGTTGGGTTCGCGCTCCTTGTTTCACATGGGTCACGCAGTGCGGCTTGCGGCAGAAGATGCGCGCAACAAGGTCAAGGCGCTGGCGCGCGAAGTCGGCGAGCCAGAAGGCAGCAACATCCCGATCAGCGAGCTGTTCAAGAAAAAATACGGGATGCAGGCCGGCAATATCATCGGCAGCGGCACTTACAAACCGGAATACGTTCCGCCCGACCCTGCTAATGGGCTGACGCCCAATGCGACGCCATTTTGGATGTCGTCGGCGGTGGGCGCCGAGGTCGAGGTGGATATGGAGACCGGACACGTGCGAGTTATGCGGCTGATCAACGCCGTGGACTGTGGGCGGCCGATCAATCCCAAGATCGTGGAGACGCAGATTTCCGGAGCCTCGCTGATGCAACTCGGCTTCACCATGTTCGAGAAGATGCATATCGATGGCGGTCAGGTCACCAACGCCTCGCTTGCCGAGTACAAGATTCCCGGCATGCTCGATGTGCCGGCAATCATGGAGAACGAAGCGGTGACCGCGCATCAGTCGAACGGCCCGTTTGGCGCCAAGGGCGTCGGCGAGACGGCGACCTTTTGCGTCTCTCCCGCCATTGCCAATGCGATCACCGATGCCTGCGGCATCCGCTTGACCGAGTTGCCGCTCAATCCGGAGGCCGTATTGCGGGCGTTGCGCGCCAGAGACGACAAACCGCTCGCGGACGAGTGAGCAGGAGGGAATGTAGGGTGGGCAAAATCGCGTGCTCTGATCTTTCCGCGTGGGCAAAGCGCGCGCACGATTTTCCCCACGCGGACAGACGGTGCGTCCGCGCTTTGCCCACCCTACCAGCCGAGTGCGGACCAACATGAGCACCACCCGCACTATCAATTTCGTCCTCAATGGCGAGCCGGTTGCGGCGGAGGTCAAGCCGCATCACAACGTGGTCGAATTGCTGCAAGCCGAGTTCAACCTCACCGGAGCGCGGGAAAGCTGCGGTCAGGGAATGTGCGGCTGCTGCACGGTTTTGGTGAACGGCACTGCCGTTTCCGGGTGCCTTTATCTTGCGGCGTTTCTCGACGGCAGCGAAGTCACCACCGTCGAACATCTCGCCAAGGGCGACATCCTCAGTCCTGAACAAGAGGCGTTCATCGAGGCGGGGGCTTTTCAATGCGGGTATTGCACGCCCGGCTTTTTGTTGATGACGACACAGCTCCTCGATGAGAACCCGGATCCCAGCGACGACGATATCCGGCACTATCTCTCCGGCAACCTCTGCCGTTGCGCCGCCTACCCCGAAATCATTGAGGCAGTGAAGATTGCGGCGCGCAAGCGCAAGTCGGCGGCCTAGCTCCTGCGTACAATTCTTGCTAGCCGGCTAGCACAGATCAACTGTAGTAGCCCGGATTTCGTTCTTGCGAAATCCGGGCAACGATCGTTAGAAAAGACAATGACCGCCGATACAATGCACGTCCTAACCGACGTCCTGATCGTAGGTTCAGGCGGGGCGGGCATGTATGCCGCCATCGAGGCGACGCGGTCAGGCGCAAGCGTGCTCCTCGCCGATCGCAGCTTGATCGGACGCGGCGGCGCAACCGTCATGGCGCAGATGACGGTAGCGGTGGCGCTGGGTTCCGAGACTCTCGATCACTGGAGCCATCATTTCGACGACACACTGGCGGCCGGGCGCGGCCTGTGTGACGAGCGCTTGGCGAGACTCCTTTGCGAGCACGGCCCCGAATGCATCCAGGAGATGGACAATTGGGGGATCGGCTGGGCACGCAAGGACGGCCGGATCGCGCAGGTTTTTGCTCCCGGACACGACCGGCCGCGCTGCGTCTATGTCGATTTTCTAAATACCGGGCCGGCCGTATCGAAGACGCTGCGCGGCGTCATCACGCGCACGAAGGGCATCCGCAAGGCCGGCGACCTGTTGATCGTCGATCTCGTACGCGCGGGCGATGAAATCACCGGCGCTATTGCACTGCATCTGCCAAGCGGTGCTGCGGTGACCATTGCAGCAAAGGCGACCGTCATCGCAACCGGCGGTCTTACCCGGCTTTATCGCCGCAACAGCGCCTCCGCCAATATGGGCGGGGACGGCTACGCGCTGGCGCTGCGCGCCGGCGCCCCGCTCGTCGACATGGAGTTCGTGCAGTTCTTTCCCATCGGCCATCTGGCACCGAGATTGATCGGCATGGACCCCATCATGTGGGATCCGTTCCGCTACAAGCTCGGAGGGCGGCTTCTCAATAGCGAGGGCGAGGAATTCACGGCGCGTTACGGGGTGAACGAGGACGGCCGTTACGTCACCACGCGCGATGTGGCGACTTATGCAATTGCGAAGGAGGTCGAGGCCGGGCGCGGCTCGCCGCACGGCGGAGCGTATCTGAGTTTCCAGCACTGCTCGGAAACTGCGCTGCGGCAAGCGTTCGGGCCGGTGATCGATCGGCTCGCAAAAAACAATATCGATCTCACCAAAATGCCTATCGAGGTCGCTCCCATTGCGCACTACCACATGGGCGGCATTGTCGCCGACGAATACATGGCCACAGAGCTGCCGGGCTTGTTTGCGGCGGGCGAGGCTGTCGGCGGCGCCAACGGTGCGAGCCGCTTGTCCGGCAATGCCATTACCGAGGCATTGGTGTTCGGGCGGTGCGCTGGAGCAAATGCCGCCGCCCAAGCGAAGCGGGCGCGCGCGTATGCATTTGTGCCGCAACACGCGCGCGCCGGGGTCTCCTTGCTGACAGCAGAGAGCGATCGCAGCACCATCAATACAGCGGCCATGATCGAACGCCTGCAGGCGATCATGGCGCAGGACGTCGGGCCATTCCGGACCGAGGTAAAGCTCAAGCATGCCCTTGCCGCGATCGAAGACATGACGGCGGCGATCGGCGAGCATCCGGCGGGCGACGGCCGTCGCTTCGACCTCGCTCGGCTCGAATGGTTCGATCTGCGCAACATGTTGCTGGTCGCCCGCACCGTGGCCATGGCCGCCCTCGCCCGTACTGAGAGCCGCGGCGCGCATCAACGGGAAGACTTTGCGGAAATGCTGCCGCAGTGGCAGAACAACCAGGTGGCGCGGCTCGACAACGGTCGTATTGTGCTTACGCACAGTGCGGCTGCCGCCCAGGCAGCGGCGCAATGAGCAAGGTTGCAAAGCTCAAGATCTGGCGCGGCGCAGAGCGCGGTGCCGGCGAGTGGCAGAGCTATGACGTGCCGTTCGAGAGCGGCCAATCCGTGCTCGACGGGTTGCGCTGGGTCCGCGCGAACTGCGATACGACCCTTGCAATCCGCTTTTCCTGCATCAATGCCAATGCCTGCAAGGAATGCATGATCGAGCTCGACGGCAGTACCGTTTATGCCTGCACCGCGCGGCTCGAGCCGCGCGAGATGCAGCTTTCGCCACTCTCCAACAAGCAGCTGGTGCGCGACCTTGTCACTGAGATTGCGCCGCCGGCGGAACGGTTGCGCAAATGAATGCAGGGGAGGCCAATGTCCGTTGAACGAAAACCCGTGGCATTTGGGGATCTGCGGGGCTGGATGCATGCACTGAAAGTACAGGACGAACTCCACGAGATTGCCGGCGAGGTCGATTGGAACATCGAGCTGGGAACCATCGCGCGGCTGGCACAAGGTCCGGGGACCGGCAAGGCGCTCCTGTTCAACAACATCAAGGACTACAACAAGCCGACCAGCCGCTGCCGCCGGATTTTTACCTCGGCGCTCGCGAGTTATCGGCGGATTGCGATGATGCTGGGGCTGCCGCCGGACACCCATCCGCGCGAGCTGGTGAAGATCGGCCGCACCATTCTTACCGGCAGCATCCCTCCGAAAATCGTTGCGACCGGACCGGTGAAGGAGAACATTCTGAAAGGTCCCGACATCGACCTCTATGAGTTTCCGGCGCCGCATTGGAACCGGCTCGACGGCGGCCGTTATCTTCTCACCTATGGCGGGTGCGTCACCAAGGACCCGCAAACCGGGGTCATGAATGTCGGCATCTATCGGGGCATGGTGTCCGGCCACGACCAAATTCCGATCCTGATGTGGCGGGCGCAACATATCGGACACCATTTCACTGCCTGGCAGAACGGCGGCAGCGCGGAAATGCCGATCGCCGTGGCGATCGGCTGGGAGCCATCGCTTGGCTTCACCGCCGGATCGCCGGTAGCGAAGGGGTTGTGCGAGTTCGACGTGATGGGCGCCATCCGCGGCGCGCCGGTCGAACTGGTGAAATGCGAGACCGTCGATCTCTGCGTTCCAGCGAGCGCGGAAATCGTCATCGAGGGCTATCTTGGACTCGATCCCAAGACCTATGTGATGGAAGGACCCTTCGCCGAATTCACCGGTTATCTCGCCGGCGACCGCTCGCCCAAGCCAACCATCCGCGTAACCTGCATCACCCACCGCAACGATCCCATCCTGCGCGGCACTATCGAAGGCTCGATGCCCGGCAGCTTTT
Organism: uncultured Alphaproteobacteria bacterium; assembly: GCA_963817135.1. Lineage (GTDB taxonomy): Bacteria > Pseudomonadota > Alphaproteobacteria > Rhizobiales > Xanthobacteraceae > VAZQ01. The sequence goes on from CAWFNG010000014.1 coordinate 183,343, forward strand.
CGGAAAACGGCGTATGCTCATCCATCATGCGCGCGGCAACCGCATGGAACGTCCTCGACCGCGCCGGGGTGCCGGGGATCACCGACGTGTGGTGCCCGCCGGTGCAAACCGGCATCAATATCCTCGTTGCGATGAAGCAGAGCTATCGTGGGCAGGCCAAGCAGGCGGCGAATGCGCTGTGGGGCTCCTCCGCCGCGCACGTGCGCTACAAGCATGTCACGGTGGTGGATGACGACATCGACATTCACGACTATGGCGCGGTCGACTGGGCCATCGCTCACCGCGTCAATGCCGGCGAGAATGACGTGGTCATCATGCCCGCCACTTTCGGTGCCGGACTTGACCCTTCAACCCGCCGGCGCGATCGCAATCCCGACTTGTTCGGCACCGGAAAATGGAATCGGATGCTGATCGATGCCACCATGAATCTCGATTACGACCCCGATCCCGAACTCGGCGGCGCCCGCTTCCCGCCGACGGTGTGGCCGGCAAAGGAGGATATCGACAAGGCTCATGCCCGCTGGAGCGAGCTTGGACTTGGAACACCGGAACGATCGTGAAGTTTGCGTAGCCCGGATGGAACACTCGGGCGCGCGTAGCGCGAACGAGTGTGCAATCCGGGAATCCCGGATTTCGTCACTCGACGACGCTGGCGCGCCGATCGAGTGACTTCATCCGGGCTACAGCTAGTGAGAGAGTAGCGAATGGAAGAACAGAAAGTATCCATCCCGTCCGCCGGTCTTCGGTTAGCTGGAACGCTGCGCCTGCCGGAGGGCATGAAAAGCGGCGAGCGGCGAGCGGCCTTCCTGGTGCTGCACGGCTTCGGCAGCAACCGCAACTCTTCGAACGTGCTGGCACCGAGCAAGGTACTCAATAGCCTCGGCTACGTCACGCTTGCATTCGACATGCGCGGATGCGGAGAGAGCGAGGGCGAGTTCGGCCGCGTCATTTGTCTCGAACAGGTCGAAGACACGCGCAATGCCTTGAGCTTTCTGCGCTGCCACCCCGCCGTCGATGGCGCGCGCGTGGCGGTAATCGGCTCAAGCTTCGGCGGCGCCGTCGCCGTTTACGCTGCTGGCATCGACGAGCGCTTCGCCGCCGTGATCTCCAACGGTGGCTGGGGCGACGGCGAACGTAAGTTCCGCGGCCAGCACAAGACTCCGCAGGAATGGGCGCGCTTCACGCAAATGCTCAAGGATGGGCGCGAGCATCGCGCCAGGACCGGGAAATCGCTGATGGTGCCGCGCTATGAGATCGTACCCATTCCGCCGCACTTGCGGGGAAACCTTGCGAAAAACTCAATCGAGTTCGTTTCCGGCGGAGACCGCGCAGAGCATGTATGATTTTCGCGCCGACGACGTGGTTGGCAAGATTGCCCCACGGCCGCTCCTCCTGCTGCACGCTGCAAATGACTCGGTAACGCCCACGGAACAATCGATCGAGCTGTTCAAGCGCGCCGGCCAGCCGGCCGAGCTGCACCTCATCAGCGATGCCGATCATTTCCTGTTTGCGGAGGATAATAGCCGCATATGGGAGCTGTTGCGTGGGTGGCTCGGTGCGTATTTTCCGGCAACGGCAGAAACCGCTGCCGCGGTGTCGTCCGTCCCAAGCGCCGCACACCGGCAAGCCCGAAATCGATAACAGCATTCACGCGTGCCACGAATTCCAGTTTCCTCGGCCAGCGTCATCTGGAATGACAGAATGGAGAATCAATGACTGAGTTGGATGCGACGCTTAAATGTGATCGCGACCGGCACCTGTTCTTGCCCGGCCCCAAACGCATCTTATCCCTCGACGGCGGCGGCGTACGCGGCGCCATCACCATCGCCTTTCTGGAAAAAATCGAAGACATTCTCTCTCGCCGTCTCGGCTATCCGGTTCGCCTTGGCGACTGGTTCGATTTCGTGGGGGGAACATCGACGGGTGCGCTCATTGCTGGCGGGTTGGCGCTTGGTTATCGCACCCAGGACATCCGCACATTCTACACCGATCGGGCCCGGGTTGCTTTCAAGCGACCATTCTGGCGCATCCCGATCCTGCAGGCAAAATTCGATACGTTCGCACTCCGCCGTGAAATCGAGCACATCATCGGCGACCTCAAGCTCACGAGCGAGCAACTGGTTACCGGTCTATGCGTCGTCACGAAACGAATGGATACCGGCAGTCCCTGGATCGTCTCCAACAACCCGCGCGCACCGTACTGGGATACGCCGTCCGACAGCTCATTTCTCGGCAACCGGGAATACAAGCTCGCCAATCTGGTGCGAGCAAGCACCGCCGCTCCCCACTTTTTCGATCCCGAAATGCTGCAAGTAGTGGAGGATAAGGAAACCGGTTTTCTGGCGGACGTGCGCACCGCTGCGCGCGAGAACCCCTGGTTCGCCAGGTTGGTGCTGGGCTCGATCGGTTGGCTGGGATTGCACAGGCCACGTCGCGGGGGGAAAAGATTTCTCAATCCCAAATTCGACGGGCTGTTCGTTGATGGCGGCGTTACCCCGCACAACAATCCCTCGCTCATTATTTTTCTGATGAGTATTCTTTCTCCGTATAAAATCTGCTGGCCGACCGGGCCGGAAAACCTATCGATTACCTCGATCGGCACCGGTACGCATCGTCCTCGCCTCGAATTCGACAAACTGGGTTTCGGTCGTTTTCCCAAACTCGCGTTGCACGCCCTGATGTCATTGATGACCGATACCGAGGTGATGGTCCTCATGCAGATGCAGTGGATGGGAGAATGTGCCGAACCCTGGCCGATCAATTCCGAACTCGGCACGGTGTGCGAAAACAAGCCGCAGGGCGGCAAGATGTTCAATTTCCTGCGCTATGACGTCAAACTCGAGAAGGAATGGATGCGCGAAAAGCTCGACATGCAGGTTTCCGATGAGGATTTGGCACGATTTCGCTGCATGGACGATCCCGACACGATTCCGGAAATTTACGAGATCGGCAAGCGTGCCGCCGAACTGCAGGTGAAGGAATCCCATTGGCTGGGTTCAATGCCGGCATGGTGCGCCGGCGCGCGGCCAGCTCCGCCTTCGCGCGGAGCTCCCCCGGAACCGCCATCGCGCTGGGCTGAAGCTGCGCATAAAATCGAGGTCGTGACGCGGATCGCGCGCAACGCGCTCGGAACGCGATCAAGTAAGGCTTCGTGACGCACATTTGCGTGTGTCCCCGGAACACTGCGCTACTGCGGCTGAATCGGCCGTTGCCGATAGATCGCCACCCATTCGGCATTTTCCCGCATCGATTCGATACCGAGCTCGCGATAGAGCGCGTGTGCAAGCGCTGTTGTGTCGCTGTCGATCTGGTCGGGCAGCAGATCATTCGCGCGCTCGAACAGCATGCGCATGCGGTCGTATTGCCGGGCATGCGCCATGAAGGCGAGCCGCTCGCCGTATCCGGTCATCGCCGCCGCCACCCCCGGCAACAAACCGATAATGACGAAGATAGCGTGCTGGAGATCGATCCCGAACCAATGATGTTCGGCCGGGAAGGCCATGAAATACAGCAGGATCGGCACCAGCACGAACGGCGATAGTACGAGCAGCACCGCCGAATATGCCTCGATCCATTCGGCGCGCGTGTTGTGCAGCAAACCCGCCGTGCGGAAATAGGCAAGCTGGCCCTGCACCCAGAAACGGCGTGCGATGTCGTGGGCGGCGGGCTCGATCCCCTGCCCCGGACGCCCCTGCGGCTTGTCCATGCGCTCGAGGGTGCGCAGGCAGATTTTCACCCAGGCAAGCTCGCTCGGCTGCTTGATGGGATAGGCATTGGCGATGGTGCCGACCGGGTTTATGTCGATGGCCGGATCGTCGGGCCCGATGGAGCGCGCATCGAAATAGCGCGCGCCGATTCCGAGCAGTTTCCAATAGACGGCGACCCGCAGCGCCTCCGCCAAGGCGCGGCAATCGAGATAGCGCTCCTGATGCCTCCCGCGGCGGGCACGCAGAAAGATCACGATGATCACTGCAATGGAGAGGGAATAGCCGGCCAGCAACTCTTTCTCGATGATGCCGACATGGGTGAACAGCGCGAAAAGAGTAAATGCGAGGAAGCCCCAGGCGAACAGCCATAGCCAGTCGCGCCTGAACTCGACCTGCCGCTTTTGCGCCAGCGTGTCGGCAATGCTGAAAAGGCGGCACCACATGGGAGCGACCTCCGAGGCGTGCCGTTCGGCAGCGGCATCAACCGCCCTGTCAGGCGCCGGGCCGGTGAAAAGAGAGTCGAGGCTTTTTGCGAGCCGGGTTGCTCCATACAGGTCCTGCGTCAATGCAGCAGTATCGGCGTTGAACTGCCGGTTCAGCTCGATCAAAGCCTGGAAATTTTCCCAGGTCTCGAGCTCGCGCCGTTCCGCCGCCGTGAGTTTTGCGCGCTCGTCCTTAAGCTCGCGGCGGCACAAATGCGCAATGAAGGAAGCGGCACCGCGCAGCCCGCGCCGAAACAAGCCGCCGCGGAACTGCCTGACGACCGCCTTCCCCCATGGCTGCACCGAGATTGCCTCTGCCGCGCTTGTCTCTTTCATGCGCGGCGTGACGACCTCGATCACCGGGCCGACCTCGGACGCATCGAGGCTTGCGCGCGGCGAGCCGCTGACCAGAAGCGGGACCCCCTCGCGCTTGTATTTTACGACCTCGGCAGTGCCGCCCGCGCTCATATCCTTGTCGACGCCGTCCCACAGCGCGAGCAGGACATGGCAATGCTGAGTGATGAAAATTCCAACTGCGCGATATTGCTCGTTGCGCTTTTGCGGGTCCCTGCGCACAGCTTCCACTGATGCCTGCAACGGCATCACCGGTGCCGCAATCGCCTGCGCGAACAAGGCATCGAATTCCGCCATGTTGCCCGGTTGCAACCCCGGTTCGAAATCGCGCTTGTATTCGTCGAGCGGCATGGGAAGGGGCGCGATGAGGCGCGCTCCCTGGTCAAGCGCAACCCGCGCGACCAACCGGTCCGCTCCCTCGGCCAAGGCGGAAAGCACGATGATCGGCGTTTCCTTGTCGTTGTCGAGATAGTCGCGGCGCAGGCCGGCAATAATGCCCGCGATCTCGGTTTCGAGCCGGGGCACATCCGCCTGGCGCAGATCGCGGTGACCGGTGACGCCAATGACCAGCGGCAGGCGGTCGGTCAAATCTTCCATCTTCGCCGGCTCCATGCGCGTTCTCATAAAGTGCTGTCGCACGCGAGCAATTGTGCCGATTCTACCCGCAGAATCCTCGATACTCGAATCTTCGCAAGGCGACTGTGGCGAAGTAGATACACTCGCCGGATTCGTTGGAGTTGGCAGCAAAACTCACGTGGACTGATTGTCGGAGGAGCCTCTAAGCTTGCGCCAGTTGTAAAGTAGTAAAGTCGCGTTGAGTAGGTTGCGTCAATGCGTGCGATAGTGCGGGCGTTTGTCTGGGCGGCTGCCTTTGTGCTGGGCGCAGTATCTGCTGCCCAGGCGCAGACGTTTTTTTGGAACTGGAGCGGGTTTTATCTCGGGTTGCACTCCGGATACGTGCAGACGCATTCTTTTACTTCGGTGCAGGTATCGAGAGGCAGCACCTTTCCCTATTTTTCTCCCGCGCAAGTAGACTCCTTCAATTCAATTGGAGCGGATTTCGTCACGGCCCGCGGAATTGATGGTGGTATTCACGGTGGATTCAATTGGCAGCTCAAGCCCTTTGCCGTCGGAATAGAAATTGATTACGGAGCATTTCGAACGAGAGGGGTTCGCGATGCAGCCTATTGCATCAACACGGGACAAATTACAGCATTTCCCGCTATTAACTTCCCATGCGCGGTTCTCTTGCCGCCAGGCATCGCTCAATTGCACAGTCAAGTCGGGACCAACTGGCTCTTCACGGCGCGGCCACGCGTCGGCTGGGTGTATAGCGTTGCCTTCGGTTACATCACGGGGGGCTTGGCGGTAACGCGGCTCGGCATCGAAAACACCTACGTCGATACGACCACCGCATTCTCATATATTGCGGGTTCGGAAACCAAGCTCGGGTGGACGATAGGCGCCGGCTTGGAAGTGGCCATAGCGCCTCTCTGGACGCTGCGGGCCGAGTACCTCCGCGTCGAGTTTCCGTCGGTGGTTCGAGCGGACCAGATTGTCAACCCCCGCACCGGAGCTTTCACTCCTCTCAATTACAGCGCTGACCTACGAAGCGACATCGTGCGTGTCGGGGTGAGCCGCAAGCTGCGTTGGTGGACGTCATATGAACCGGTGCTGCCACCGCCGGAGCCGGTGGTCGTCACGAAAGACTAGTCTCTCATGCTGCGTCTTGTAAATGCGTTCGTGTTCACGGTGCTCATCATCGCGCTACTAGCAGCGTGCGCGATGGTCGATACCCTCGATCCGCGCTATGACAGCATCAATCGTACGACCGTAAAAGCGCGCAACGAGTTGATCCTGCTCAACATCGTACGGGCCAGTCATAATGCGCCGTTAAACTTCGTGGCATTCTCGAAAATAAACTCAAACACAGCGATGTCGGCCAGCAGCGCATTGCCATCAGTCAATATTGGTCCGTTTTTTCCAACCCTTGTACCAGGTTCCGCCAACTTGGTTACTCCACCAACTCCGCAACGGGCGTTCGGGTTGGCAAACAATACTTTGGGCGGCCAGATGTCGGCGTCAACCAATTTCGACATCAGCCTGTTCGAGACCAAGGAGTTCTATGCCGGCCTGCTCAGGCCCGTCGATCTCCTAATCCTCAACTATTTCATTCGGCAGGGTTATTCGCGCGAGTTGTTGTTCTGGTTGTTCGCTGAATCGGTGCGGCAAACCATAGGGGGCACAACCATTGAGTTTTTGAATGATCTCAATCCCGCACTCGCCTGCCAAAATTTACTCGGCCGCGAGGTTTGCTTTAAAGATATGGTCGACGTCGCGGTCGCAAGCGGTCTGACAGTCGAGACCAAAATCGAGGAAAAATCCGCGTCAACAGGAGGCACCGAGGATGGCGGAAAGGCCGGGGGCAAAGCGGGCGGAAAAACCGAAGCGAAGAGCGGTGGACAAAAGACCGCATCTAAGAGCAAGACCGGCGGCAGCGGAGGTGGCGGTGGCCGGCAGCTGTCGCGACTGTGTTTCGACCCGGTATTGGCGGTTCGCGCCCGGAAGGAATATGGACCTGAGATTCCTCACGCATTTATTGACACCATCAATCGCAAATCATCATCCGCGCTGCAAGGTCGACCCGTGGACATCCAGCGAGGAGACCGACACGTTGATCTTTAATTTCGCAGGGACGCCGTACGGAACAGTCAAATATGAAATCATTCCACGCTCGACCTTTGGAATCTACCAGTTTCTTGGAAAGATTCTCGCCCAGCAGCAGGAGGACTACATCACGGTCCGCGGCACCCTCTATTCGACCGAAGATCGTCGTATTCTCTCGGTTGACCGCCATGGCATGGGCGGCTGCCTGGTCGACATCAACTTTGAAGAAGAATACTACTGCGTCCCGATGCATGGAGCAGAAAATACCAAGCGTATCCTCGGGCTACTGGCGCAGCTGCTGGCGCTCAACACCAACATCAACGATCTCGCGATCACGCCCACTGTGCGCGCCCTTCCCCAATAGCGCAACAAGGGTTACAGGCTATCAGTGACCGCGGCGAGGCTGCGCGCGAGCGCAAGGCGCGCGGGCTGATCGCTGACGTATTTCGCCGCGCGGGGAAACCTTCGCTGCAAGATGCGCAAGCCTTCGCCGTGCAGCCATGCGGCGGTGACCAGAAATGTCAGCAGCCAGGTCAGATAATAATAACGCCCGGCTGGCGCGTAGAGGATGCCGACCCCCTGCTGCACCAAGGTGGCGAGCGCAGTCAACCGTAGCCAGGGATCGGCCTCCTTCCATATGAGCACGCGTATGAGGACCAGGATTGCGGCGGCGTTCAATGGCGCCATCACCAGCAATTCCGACGGGCCGGCAAGCCAATTGCCGATCTGGCGCAGCGCGCGGGCGACATGTTCGCCCGCGAGGTCGAAATGCAGGAGTTCCTGCAAGGCGGCGAGATAAGCGGAAGGCGGCATCACCAGGGCGCCGGGATGCGCGGCGGTGGCGGTGAACAGCACGAATACGCCGCCGTAAACCCAGTTGTGCAGTGCCATTCCCAGCACCGGCAGGAATCCGATTACGAGCCCGGCGGCGCGCCAATACTGCCGCTGCCATAGTGCGGCGATGCCGCTGCCGCCCAGCAGGATCCCCACCGCGGGTGCAATATTCGGCCGCACGAACAAGGCAAGCGCAAACAACATGCCCGCGCCACAGGCGAGGGCAAAGCTTCCCCGTGATGCGTCGGGCCTCAAGGTCAGCGATCGTCCCGCGCCGTCGGTGCCGCGCAGAAGAAGCACGAAACCAGCCAGAAAAAATGTATACGCTGCGGGATCGGCAAAGCCGCGCGCCGCCCACTTCACGTATTGCACGAGGCTCGAGCCGAACAGGACGCCAACCGGAATGGCGGCGAAGACGATCACCAGCGCGATCGCCCAGCGCAACGGCAGAAAGCGCCTGAAAAGCAGGAACACAAGGAACGGAAGCAGCAGGATGAGGGAAAGATAGCCGAGATAGCTTTCACCGAAAGCGATGTGCTCGACGGCGCGCAGATAGCGCATTCCCGGCGTGAAATAGAATACCTTCTCGCCGCCTTCCAATGCGCCGGTGAAGTTGCCGGCAACCAGCTCACGCAACATGATGCGGGCAAAGCCGTCGTAAACGAGGCCGTCGTCGCCGGAATCGAACGGCCGCACGCCGCCGATGAAGCTTGCATCCGTGAAAAAGGCCACCGCAAGGGTGACTGCGATCAGCGCAAGTGCGAGCGCAAGGCGGCGCGGGCGCGCCCGCACGAGCAAAACGAGCACGGCTGCGCTGCCAAGGAAGGCCAACCCCGGCTCGAACAGCTGGCGCAGTCGGAGCGCGCTGCTTGGCTCCAGCGTCATGGCAAGGCTCGGCTCTTGCTTGATGGCGAGGCCGAAGATTCTCCGCCCGATGTCTTCGGCCGTAAGCGCGCGGCACTGCATGCTGGTGTGCAGCAGCTGCGCAAATACTTCGTTCGCGCCCTCCCACAGGATCTCTCCCCGCCAGCACAATCGGCTGCCGGCAAAGGCGGCGGGAAAGCGGTACATGACGAACCACGGCATTTCGAGCCGCCAGCGGTGCAGGATGGCGGAGCTGCGAGGATCGCGCGCAGCGCGATCGACGTCGCTGATGCGGGAATTCCAATCGTAACCCATCTCGTTGATGAAGCCGAGGCGAAGCCACACGGGGTCATCGAAATCGATCCCGGTCACCCGGCGCGAATAAAGCGGGTGCTGGAAAATGCCGTCGGCCGAGAAAGCATACGGTCCGGCTGGAAAAGCCTGCGCGCGCCAGCACCCATTGATGGATGGATCGCAGCGAAGCCACGGCGGATATCTGGCATCGAACTCCTCCGCCATGGGGCGGAATGCATTGGCTGGCAGGCTGGCCTCCAGCGCGCCGCCGGCTCGATCGATGAGAAAGACGTTGTGCCCTTCTTCGATGCGCGGCGCCGGCCAGAGAAATTGCGCAAGGATGCAGGCGGCGACGACCGCCGCCGCCATGACCCAGCGCCAGGCGCGCGGCGATACCGTGCCGGTGAAGATCACGACGGCGCTGACAACAAGAAGCGCATAGCGAAACAGATCGTTGATGGGCAGACCGAGTGCGGCGACGATGAGCACGAGCGCGCCCAGCGCGGCGCAGGCGCTTCCGATTGGGCGGGGGCGCTCTGTCGTTGCCCGGCAAAGATATTTCGATCACAGATCAAGGCCCGGTTGCAGGGAGTGGCAGTTATGGTCACCTCTCCCCGCAGGGGAGAGGTCGGAATGTGCGCGTCTTGCGCGCACATTCCGGGTGAGGGGCATTGTACTGACACGGTGCGTGAATTCCCCCTCACCCGGATCGCGCACGCGCGATCCGGCCTCTCCCCTGCGGGGAGAGGTGCACCGTGGCCGCTTCATTCGCATGGGGACACGCGGTAGATTGAGCATTGATGGCTGCGCCTGTGCTCTCGCTAAGCGAAGACGTGATGCGCAACGGTGCTGCGCTGGCGCTTCCGCCGGCAGCGCGCATGATCTTCGTCGTGCACGGCTCGCTGGTTGTCGCCGGCCGCACTCTGCACGACGGGCAAACCTGGCACGGCGAGGCAGCCGTTACGCTTACAGCGGCGGAAGGAGGTGCAACGGCCTGGCGCTGGGAGCTTGCAGCGGAAGCTCCGCCTGAGAAGCACGCGCCTGGAATAACCTCGCGTATAAAACTTTCGGCGCGGCTCGATACGCTGCCGCCCAGGGCGAACTTCTGCTGCGCGCCGACAGCGTCGGTTTTCCGCCGGGCGGCTGCGCTTACCTCCATCGCCATCGGGGGCCTGGTATCCGATGTCTCGCCGAGGGCGGCATCCGCATCGACACGCAAGGTCATTCCACCTCCTATGGGCCGGGCGGCGCCTGGTATGAAAGCGGCCCCGACGCGGTTTTCGCGCAAGCCGCATCGGACCGGCCAAGCCGCTTCATTCGGGTGATGATCCTGCCGCGGGAACTCATGGGCAAAAGCTCGATCCAATACGTCAATCCCGAGGACAAGGACAAACCGCGCGTGCAACAGTATCAAATCTTTGCCGATGTGCCGATTGCGCGGCCGCATTCGAATTCATAACGCAGAAAACTCGGCATGACGCTTGCGCTCTCAGGCACGCTGGTGATTACGCTCGAACAGGCGGTTGCGGCGCCGATGTGCAGCTGCCGGCTGGCCGATGCGGGCGCGCGGGTCATCAAGGTCGAGCGTCCGGAGGGAGACTTCGCGCGCTATTACGATCGCCTCGCACAGGGCGAGAGCGCCTATTTCGTGTGGCTCAATCGTGGCAAGGAATCGGTCTGCCTCGATCTCTCGCTGGCGCAGGACAAGGCCGTGCTTGCCGCCATGCTGGCGAAGGCCGATGTCTTTGTGCAGAACCTCAAGCCCGGAGCAATTGCGAAGCTCGGCTTTCCCCTCGACAGATTGCGCCGCGATCACCCGCGCCTCGTCATCTGCTCGATCTCGGGTTACGGCGAAGACGGACCATACGCCGCGCGCAAAGCCTATGACCTGCTGATCCAGGCCGAGTCCGGGCTTGCCTCGGTGACCGGCAATGCGGACGCGCCGGCGCGCGTCGGCGTCTCGGTCTGCGACATCGCCGCCGGAATGAATGCTTATGAGGCCATTCTGGAGGCATTGATCGCGCGTGAACGCACCGGCGAAGGCGCCGCGGTTTCGGTTGCCATGTTCGATGCCATGGCCGACTGGATGGCGGTGCCGCTTCTTCAGCATGAAGGCGGCGCGCCGCCGAAGCGCATCGGCCTCGCGCATCCCTCGATTGCGCCTTACGGGGTGTTCAAGACGAATGACGGCGCCGACATTCTGATCTCCATCCAGAGCGATCGCGAATGGCGCGTGCTTGCGGAACGGGTCCTTGACGACAAGGCGCTCGCGAGCGATCCAAAATTCGCGACCAATGTCGAGCGCGTAAAGCGGCGCGCAGAGACAGACGCGCGGGTCGCAGCCGTATTCGGCGCGATGCGTGAAGCGCAACTCGCCGAAAAACTCGAGGCTGCAGAAATCGCATTCGCGCGGGTGAACGACACCGGGCTGCTTGCGCGCCATCCGCATCTGCGGCGGATCATGGTTGAGACGCCGTCGGGGCCGGTGTCGTGTCCGGTTCCGCCCGTTCGCCGCGAAGGCTGGCCGCAGTCACTACGGCAAAGTGCCGAAGCTCGGCGAGCACAGCGCGGCCATCCGCGCCGAGTTCATGGCAAGCAAAAATTGAGATATATTCGGGGCACTACTGTAGCGGCACGCGGAGGAAAGCATGATCGCAAGGCAGCTCGTTTGGGGCGTGGCTCTCGTTCTCGCCGTCGCCGCGTTTGCCGCTCCGGCGCCAGCCCAGACCTATCCCGACAGGCCGATAAAGCTGATCGTGCCGTTCCCGCCGGGCGGGCCGATCGACACCATGGCCCGCTTCATGACCCAATCCCTGGCGACGCGCCTGGGCCAATCCATCATCATCGAGAACCGGCCGGGCGGCGGAGCAACCATTGGAACGCGATCGGTCGCGGCAGCGGAGCCTGACGGCTATACGCTGTTGTTCGGGTCGTCCGGGTCGCTCGGCGTTTCGCCCGCGCTCTACAGCAATCTCGATTACGACCCGATCGCCTCGTTTACGCCCATCGCATCGGTTGCCATCATGCAGCAATTGATGGTCGTGCGATTGGACATCCCGGCCAATACCGTTGCCGAATTCGTCGAATACGCCAGGGCGCGGCCGGGCCAGCTGCGCTATGGCGCAAGCCTTGCCACGCCGCCGCACCTCATGAGCACCATGTTCAAGGTGAAGGCCGGTATCGATTGCGTCTACGTGCCGTACAAGGGCTCGGCGCCCGCGGTCACCGACCTCCTCGGCGGCGTGACGCATTGGACCATCGATGGCCTGCCAATCCTTGCGTCGCTCGCCAAAGAGGGAAAGCTGCGCCCGCTTGCGGTCGCCAGCACGCATTCCTGGGAGGAGATGCCGCAAATCCCCACCATGGTCGAAGCAGGCTACCCCGACGTCACGCTCGATGCATGGACCGGCGTGGTCGCGCCCGCCGGCCTCCCACCGGCTATTGTGAGCAAGCTCAATGCTCTCGTTAATCAGGCGCTCGCGGGCCAGGAGGTCAAACCCGCTCTCGCCAAGCTCGGCGCCGTGCCCAATATCGGTTCGCCTGCGGATTTCGCCGCCTTCATAAAGAGGGAAGTGCCGAAATGGGCCTATGCGGTAAAAGTCGCGGGCGCCAAGATCGATTGATTTTGACGATGGAAATTCCTCGCCGAAGATTTCTCCGTCTGGCATCCGGCGCACTCGCTCTGAGCGCCGTCGCGAACCTCGCCAGGGCGCAGTCCTATCCGGCGCGACCGGTGCGCGTGATCGTTCCGTTTGCGCCGGGCGGACCGACGGATGTGTTTGCCCGGCTCATGGCGCAAAAACTATCCGAGCAAGTCGGGACGCAATTCTATGTGGAAAATATCGGCGGCGCCGGCGGCAATATCGGCACAGGCAGAGCCGCCCAGGCCGCACCCGACGGCTACACCATGCTGGTCACCGGCGCGAACTACGTCGTCAATCCCACGCTCTACAATCAAGTCCCCTACGACCCCACTCGGGACTTTGATCCCGTCACGCTCGCCGTCACCGCGGCGGTAATCCTCACGGTGCATCCGTCGCTGCCGGCGCAGAATGTCAAGGAGCTGGTCGCCCTCATCAAGGCCAATCCCGGCAAATACAGCTACGCTTCGCCCGGAACGGGCACGCCGCCCCATCTCGTCGGCGAACTGTTCCGGCTTTCGCTGGGCCTCGACCTCGTCCACGTGCCGTTCAACGGCGGAGGCTTGGCGATCGCATCGGCGGTTGCGGGCCACACCCCGAGTTTCCTTCGGCTCGATGGCTCCCGCGGTACCGCTCGTGAAGAGCGGCACGCTGCGTGCGCTCGCGGTGTCAACAAAGACGCGCTCTCACGCCCTTCCCGACATACCCACGATGGTAGAAGCCGGTTATCCCGAGATCGAAGGCGAATCGTGGTTCGCCGTCGTCGTGCCCAGTGGAACGCCGAAAGAGATTATCGCGCTGCTCTACCGGGACATCGCCCGGATCATGATGCTGCCCGACATGAAGGAACGGCTCGCGACGCTCGGCTATGAGCCCGTCGTCAGCACACCCGAGCAATGCGCCGCGCTCATCAAGACGGACATCATCCGCTGGGCGAAGGTCATTCGCCAGGCCGGCATCAAGCCGGAGTGATGCTATGCCTTGTCACCCCGTCGCGCCGAGCCATCCCTTGCGCGAGATATCGAAGATGATCCCGTCGGGGTCCTTGAACTTGCGTTTCAAAATTCTCCTTCTCCGCGTCGTGGCCGAGATCGAAGAAGAAAGTGCCGCCGCGTTCCTCGATTCGCTTTTGCGCGGCGGCGAGATCGTCGACCTGGAAGCCGAAATGATGCGCACCGACGAAGTTCTTCGCATCGCCCAGGCCGGAGCCGCGCTCGCCGAAATAGTTGAGCAGCGCAAGATTGATCACGCCGTCAGTCAGGTAAATCGCCGCAGCAAAATCCAACGTCTCCTGACCCACCCGCTTGAGCTCGAAGACATCCTCGTAGAATTTGGCGGATTTCTCCAGGTCGCGGACCACGATTGCGAAATGTCGAAGCCGTGCCATGGGTGCTCCTTGTCCCGTCATCCTGATGAGGTGCCCGCGCGCCGTATTGTCGCGCAGCTCGGGAAAGCTCTCAAGGCGCGGGCCTCGAAGAATCCGACGGCCACGGCCCCCCCTTCGAGGCTCGGCGCGCTTCGCGCCGAGCACTCAGGGTGACGGCCCTCTCAGCTTCCCGGGACGATGCCTTTTGGCAGCGAGGAGCAGTATTTGGCAATGTCGCCGGCGCGGGTGTACCAGATCTGATCCTTCGCCTTATGCTCGACGCAGTGCTTGATCGCCTGCCGCACCGGGCGGAGCCGGAACGGCTGGCCCACAATGAAGCCATGCAGGCTCAATGCAAACACCAGCGGCTGGCGCTCCGACTGCTCCAATAGTTCCTCGAACTGGTCGACAATCATCTCGGCGAACTGCCGGCCGGTATGATCGCGGTGCACCTGCGCGCCGGCATCGTTGAGCTCCATGGGATAGGGCACGGACAGAAGCGGTCCCGCCCGCGTCTGCATCCAGATCGGCTGGTCATCGAACGGCCAGTCCAGGAGATGAGTATAGCCCGCCTCTTTCAGAAGATCGGGAGTGACATTGGATTCGAGCGCGCCGGGACCCATCCAGCCCGTTGGCCGCACGCCGACATGCTTCTCGATGATTTCCGTGCATTCCGCGATGGCGCGCGCCTCGTCCTGCTCCCACATCGGGCGAAGCAATTCGGCATTGGTGCGGCCATGGCCGAGCACGTCGTCGCCGCGGGCTTTGATCTTCTCGACGATCTCCGGATAGTGGTAGCAGACGCTGCTGTTCAAGAGAATGGTGGCCGGGAGTTTCAGCGCATCGAGCATTTCGAACAGCCGCCAATTGCCGATGCGATTGCCGTAATCGCGCCAGGCAAAATTCCTCGTCGTCTGCTGCCCGCTGCGATTGGACGGGTCCATGCCGATACCGGTGCCGAACGCGAAGTGCTCGATATTGAGCGCGACATAAAAAGCAAGCCGCTTGCCCCCCGGCCAGGAATAATGTGACCGCGTGACGATCGGCGAATAGCCGTACCGGGAATGGCCGGGCAGTTTCAGCATGGCGTTTCTCCTCATTCAGCGGCGGTCTGGCGCAGTCCCAGTTGGCGCAGCGAGCGGTCGATCCACAGGCGCGTGAGCTTTTCCTGAACGCCGTTCTGGCCGAGCCGGGCGCGCAGATTATCGAAATCGACGCGATCGATGTCCTGATCCTGGTTGAAGCAGGAGAACACCACGCTCTCCACCCCGGTAGCAGGATCGCGATGCACCTGCAGGCATTGCGCGCAGATCTCCTTCATCATGCATTGCATGGGCGAATTGATGGAAGCGATTGCCTTGTGCCCGGACTTGAAATGACGACCGAGCATGCCTTGGCGCGCCTCCGCAACGGCGGACATCATACTGTCCGAGCCGATCGCGATCACCCGATCGACTTCGATGAGCGGGATCGGTTGATCACCAAGCTCGCCCGAACCATAGGCTTCCAGCGCGGCGACAATGTTGCCGACGAAGCTGCGGTCCTCGTTTCGTTGCGCAGGAAAGCCCGGCGTTTCATCGCAACACCATACAATCATATCCGCCGCCCGCTCGATCTCCTCGATCTTGTAGCGATCGCGCAGTCGCTTGTAGCCGGCGAAATAGATCACCCGGCTCCCGTTTCTGCGCAGCGCCTGGCCGATCGAGAACAGAACCGCATTGCCAAGCCCGCCGCCGATCAGGAGCGCGGTCTCGCCTGCGGGCGTTTCGGTCGGCTGCCCGGTCGGCCCCATGAGGACGATCGGCTCTCCCGGCGCGAGCTGCGCGCAAAGATCCGAGGAGCCGCCCATTTCCAGCACAATGGTCGACAACAATCCGTTGACGCGGTCGACCGCCGCGCCGGTGAGCGCAATCCCTTCCTTGGCGAGCCGGGTTCCGTCGGCGCTGGCGGAAAGCGTTTCATAGTTCTGCAGGCGATAGAACTGCCCAGGCTTGAAAGCGCGCGCAGCCATGGGCGCGCGAACCACGATTTCCACAATGCTGGGAGTGAGGCGGTTGATGGCGTGCACGCTCGCTCGCAGTTCATCGTCAAGGCGCGCGATCAAGGCTTGCGCTGTAACGGTCGATGGCGCGGCTCGCTCAAGCACGCGAGTGATCACGGGATAGCCCTGCTTCGCGCTGGCCATCGCCTTGACCACGTTGCCGGCATAGGACGGATGCAGATCGCCGAAGAAGCTGATGGCGCGGCCGTCGGGACGTAGGTTGACCAGGACATGGGCGACGGAAGGCTTGGTGCTGCGCGCGGGCGCAACCTTGCCGCCGCTCTCGTCCAGGGCCTGGAAGTACCTGCCGTCAAACTCGATATGACGCGGTTCCTCGCGGCCAAGCACCGTATTGGGCTGCGTGCCGGCGGCGACCAGAATCGTCCGCGCGGGAATGATGAACTCGCGAAGAGGAGCCGCATCCCCGGATGTACCCGCCGGCACGGTGGTTACCCGTAGCGCGCGCGCCCAGCCATGACGGTCCAGCAGCACTTCGATGGGCACAAGTTCTTCCGCGAAGCTGATCCCCTCTTCCAGAGCCTTGCCGACTTCTTCGTGATTGAGCGTATAGCTTGGCGAATCGACGAGGCGCCGGCGGTAGAGAATGCTGGCACCGCCCCATCGGCGCATCAGCCCTGCAAGATCGGGCTTGCGGCCGGCACTCGCCGCGCTGGCCCGCTCGGCACGGATTTGCCGCGCATGGTCGAGAAATTCCGTCGCGGTTTCGCTTTCCTGCGCGTTCCAGTCGGCGCGCACTGCGGCTTCGCCGCGCTCCGCGCAGAGTGTTTCGTAGCGGCTCAGGAACTTCTCGACCTGCTGGGGATAGTAGGCGAGCGCCTCGGTCGCGGTATCGATGGCCGTGAGGCCGCCGCCGATCACCACGACCGGCAACCGGATCTGCAGATTGGCGACGCTGTCGCTCTTGGCGGCGCCGGAGAGCTGCAGCGCCATCAGGAAATCGGATGCCTGGCGCACGCCGGAAGCAAGACCGTTTTTCATCGGGACAATGCTTGGCCGGCCGGCGCCGGCGCAGAGCGCGATGTGATCGAACCCCAGCGCAAACGCGCTCTCGATGCCAAGCGCCCCGCCGAAGCGCACGCCGCCGAACATGTTGAACTGCTCGCGCCGCTCGAGCAGCAGCCGAATGACTTTCAGAAAATTCTTGTCCCAGCGAACCGTGATGCCGTACTCGGCCACTCCGCCGAAACCCGCCATGATGCGGGCATCGAGCGGCTCGCGCAGCTCCACAATATCGCGGATTGCGCGAAACGCTGTTCGTGCTCCGCCCGGCGCAACGCCGGAAAGATCGGGAGCGAGCGGCTCGATCTTGAGACCGTCGATCGCCACAACGGTGTGGCCATCGTTCATCAGGTGGTGCGCGAGCGTAAATCCCGCAGGCCCGAGCCCCACCACGAGAATCTTTTGCCTGGAATCCGGACGCGGCAGCGGCCGCCGCAGATTGAGCGGATTCCATCGCGTGAGCAGGGAATAGATCTCGAAGCCCCAGGGCAGATCCAGAACTTCCTTGAGCACGCGGGTCTCGATCTGTGGAATGTCGACGGGTTCCTGCTTCTGATAGATGCAGGCTTTCGTGCAGTCGTTGCAGATGCGATGCCCGGTTGCGGCGCACATCGGATTGTCGATGACCGCAATGGCGAGCGCGCCGACGGCATAGCCGCGACTGGCCGTTTCGTTCATCTCGGAGATTTTCTCCTCCAGCGGACAGCCCGCGAGTGGCGCGCCGAAGGGACTTTTCTTGAACTCGCCGGTTTTTTCCTTGAGCCCTTTGGCGCAGGAGTCCTTTCCCTGGTGATGGCACCAGATGCAGTAGTTGGCCTGGTCGAGCGCACCGGCCAAGTCGGTTCCGGGATCGGTCAGCGCGAAGCCATCGCGCGCACGACGGTGCGCGGGCGGCAGCCGGAGCATTCGCACGCCGTCGACGAGTTCGGTGTCGACGGGAATGAGATGCAAGGGGTCGAGCTTGCGCGGAGTCTTGAAGAGGACGCCGCTGCGATGGTCGTGCTGCCCTTCGCTCGTGTGTACCGCCCAGGCGGCATAGCGCGCCGCCAGATCGAGCGCCGTGCCATTCTCGGCTTCGGCCTGCATCCAGGCGTGGACTTTTTGCGCGAACCGCAGCTCGTTGAACGCGCCGCCGAGATGCGGCTCTAGCGCACGCCGCAGTGCCTGCCCATCGAAGCTCGCCGCCTGTTCGGCGGAAAACTTCTTTGCCGCACGGCGCTGCACGAACAGCCGCTTGACCGCATAGAGCGGAGCGAGTGCCTGGTGGCGAGATTGCAGCGCCTGCACCTCATCGTCGATGCCGAACAGCGCGGCGAGAAAGGCCTCGAGCTGCGGCGCAAGCTCGCTCAGAAGATCGGAATGAGCTTTGTCCGAGAGCTGTTCGGGCGCAACCCGCGCCGCCATCAAACAGTTGTGCAACTCGGGGCTGCTCTCTTTGAGAAAATCGACAAAGCAGCCATCGAGCCGCACCAGCCCGCCGCGGCGATAAAGGTCCGCAAAACTCAAACCGAAAGCGAGCGTAAGATTTTCAGTCAAGTCATTGACTCGATTTTAATGGTGATCTGGACGCCGCGAATGCGCCTGCCATGCCCGATTTGGCTTGATCACGCAACTTTATGGCGAGGGTACAGAATTCTTCTGCGATTTGACGCAAGGAATTGTCGTTCCATCCAAAAGCTTCACGCCGCCGCGTGGCCTGGAAGCCACAGTCGACCGTAATTGCCTGTTGTATGGTCGCTTGCAGTGGACAGGTGGCTCATGGCTCGGCGTTCTACATTGCGGCTCATCTGCATTGTCCTCCTCGCCATCCTTGTCCACGACGGCGCGCGCGAACTGATGGCCGCGGAAGTCACCGTCGTCCGCAAGCATGTCCGCAAAGCGCCGAGGAATTATGCTTACGATTGGACCGGCTTGTACATCGGCACCAACGTAGGCTACGGGCTTGGAACATCTCAGACCGATGCGCTTTTCAGCGACGCAGCGACCGGCAGTCCTCTATTTGCGACCAGTGCATCCTCAAAATTCAACGGCGTGATTGGCGGCGCGCAGACCGGTTACAACTGGAAGGCGGGAGCCTGGCTGATCGGCGTTGAAGTGGACGCGCAGGCCACCAATCAACGCGCCGTCAAGAACTACGTCTGCCCCGGCGCAAGCTGCAATCCCGGCATCGCCGACTTCGATGCGCCGGTGACCGTCGTGCACAGTCAGGAAATGGACTGGTTCGGAACAATGCGCGCACGCGTCGGCGCAGCCGTCACACCGGACACGTTGGTCTATGCGACCGGCGGATTGGCCATTGCCGGGTTTTCGCACGTCGGCACGCTCTTCGGGTTCGCTACCCCTCCGCCCAGCAACACCACGGCAGACCTTCTCGATCATACAACCAAGCTGGGCTGGGCGGCCGGCATCGGGCTTGAACAACACCTGTTTGGGAATGTGACCGGAAAGATCGAATACCTTCACCTGGAATTCGGAAGAGATTCGATCTTCAGCGGCCATCCCGATAACGGCATGCCCATCGTCTTTGTCGGGAACTCGCAAGTCAAAGACGACATTATGCGCGTCGGCATCAACTACAAGCTCAATCCCGATGCAGCGTCCAAGGAGTCCAATTCGAACGCTGGCGCCGCCGACAAATCGCGCATGATCTACAAGGCGCCAGTCGGCGCGGCATGGAACTGGACCGGCATCTATGTCGGTGGCCATGTCGGCTATACGCGCGGGCGGTCGCGCGGGGAATTGATCGATCCGAACCTGGTGAACTGCGATCCGACGATGGGCCCATGCCTTCCCCTCGTCTCCAATCTGGGCAGTCCGTTCGGCAGCCTGACCGGCGGCATGCAGATCGGCTACAATCACGTGCTGCCTTCGCGCGTTCTCATCGGCGTTGAAGCCGACGCCTCGTTCTTGAACTATCTCGCGTCGGACGATCTGGCGTGGTCGCGGGTTGGTCCCTCTGCCGATGTCGCACAAAAGATCGACTATATGGCGACGGCGCGCGTCCGGCTTGGCTACGCCTTTCCGCGCTGGCTCATCTATGCATCTGGCGGCGTTGCGTGGTCCTTGACCCGCTTTCTCGAAACACCCGGAATTACCGACGACACCGACAAGGTGCTCCATCTGTACAAGGGGTGGGCGGCCGGCGCGGGGGCCGAAGTGGCGATTGCACCGTACTGGACAGCCAGGCTGGAATATCTCTACCGGAGCTTTGGCCACGTCGACATGGTATTTCCGTCCGGCGTGATGGCTGGGTCGTCTTTCGAGACGCACAGCATCCGCGCCGGCCTCAACTACATGCTCGCCCCAGGGACCGAAACGAGCGGGATGAGCTTCGCCAACGCGTCGAAGACCGAGTTCGAAAACTGGGAAATCCACGGCCAGACGACGTATGTCCAGCAGGGCTATCCGGCGTTTCGGTCGCCGTATCTCGGCCCCAATAGTTTTACCCCATGGGCACAGACGCGTGCCACCTGGTCCAGCGGTGTATTTCTCAACGTGAGACTGTGGGAGGACGGCGAGCTTTATTTCAATCCCGAACTTCTGCAGGGCTTCGGATTGCACGATACGACCGGCGTTGCCGGCTTTCCGAACGGCGAGGCGCAGAAGTCGAATTTTGCATACCCTGCATACAGCACGTCGCGGCTTTTTATGCGACAGACCTTCGGCTTTGGCGGGGAACAGGAAACCATTGAAAGCGGGTTTGGCCAGATAGGCGGCAAGAAGGACGTGTCGAGGCTGACAATTCAGGTCGGCAGGTTCACGGTCCATGATTCCTTCGACAACAACGCTTACGCCGGTGACCCTCGCCTGGACTTTATGAACTGGTCGATCTGGGCCGCCGGCGCTTTCGACTATGTCGCCGACAAGCTTGGGGTTACCTATGGTGCAGTGGCCGAGCTCAATCAGAAATATTGGGCATTGCGCGTGGGCTATTACTTGACCGGCAACGAACCTAATTCGAATGAATTCGACATGCACGTGTTCAGCCGCGGCGCCTATGTTGGAGAGCTGGAGACCAGGCACACGCTCTTCTCCCGCGCCGGAAAAATTCGAATTGGCATCTGGGCCGATACGTATTTCTCCGGCAGCTATCGCGAGGCGGTCGATCTCGCTTTGGCGAACCCCGGGCTTGATCCGACCGACGCCATCATTGCCACCCGCCAGGCCCGCACCAAGTACGGCTATTACCTCAATTTCGAGCAATCCCTCACCGAGCAGCTCGGCCTTTTCGGACGCTGGAGCTGGAACAACGGCAAGAACGAGATTTCGGCTTTTACCGACATCGACAGCAGTCTTTCGCTGGGAGCTTCGATCAAGGGAAATTCCTGGGGGCGGCCCGATGACAGGATTGGCATTGCCGGCGTCGTCAATACTCTTTCCGATGATCACCGCGATTACATCGCAGCCGGAGGTCTCGGGATTTTGATTGGCGACGGCAGGCTTAATTATCGCCCGGAACGAATTCTCGAGACCTACTATGCCATGCGCCTGGTCAAATGGCTTACGTTCACTCTCGATTACCAGTACATGGTCAATCCGGCGCACAACGCGGATCGCGGGCCGATATCATTCTTCTCCGGTCGCCTGCGCGGGGATTTCTGATTCGTATTTCTGATTCATAATGCAAACAATGGCCGCGCTCCCCGACTTCTTCCGCGATGTAGCGCATCTCGAAGAATTCATGACAGCACCGTCGCCGGTCCTGCGCGAGGAATTCGGTAGGCTTGCCGGCGACCTCATCATTCTCGGTGTTGCCGGCAAGATCGGACCGATGCTGGCGCGGCTTGCCAAACGCGCGGCTCCCGGCAAGCGCGTTGTCGGGGTTGCGCGTTTTACGGAAAGCGGGCTGCGGGCGAAGCTCGAGGCAGCCGGCATCGAATGCATTTGCGCCGATCTTCTCGACCGCAAGCAGGTCGACGCGCTGCCAAAGCTTCCCAATGTCGTATTCATGGCCGGGCGCAAATTCGGCTCAACCGGCGAGGAAGACCTCACCTGGGCGATGAATGCCCATGTTCCTGCGCTTGTTGCCGAAGCCTTTGCGGGCTCGCGCATCGTCGCCTATTCCACGGGATGCGTGTACCCTTACGTAAACGTGCATCATGGCGGCGCAACGGAACGCGCGCCAGCCGTTCCGCCGCCGGGCGCCTATGCCAATTCGTGTGTCGCGCGCGAGGCAATGTTTCAATATTTTTCCCGCAAGCTCGGCACTCCCGGACGCCTCATCCGCCTCAACTACGCAATCGATATGCGCTACGGGGTGTTGCACGATATTGCGCTGCGTGTGCGGGCCGGCGAAGCGATCGACCTCACGACCGGCCACGTGAACGTGATCTGGCAGGGCGATGCCAATTCCTTGGTGCTGCGCGCGCTCGCTCACTGCACGTCGCCGACCAGCCCGATCAATGTCAGCGGCCCGGAAACGGTGAGCGTGCACTGGCTGGCGCAACGTGTCGCCGAGCAACTCGGCAAGGCACCGGTCTTCACCGGCACCGAAGCCTCCGAAGGTTGGCTGGTGAACACCGCAGAGGCGATGCGGCTGTTCGGCTATCCGAGCGTGCCGCTCTTGCAACTTATCGACTGGACTGCCGATTGGGTGGGACGCGGCATGCCGAGCTTCGGCAAAGAAACGCACTATGGCACCCGCGACGGAAATTTCTGATCTGACAATCTCGGTCAAGCTATCGCTCTCGCCCGCGGAACTGGACGATGTTGCGGCGCTGATAGCGGAAGCCCATTGGAACCAGGTTGCCGCCGACTGGCGCGCGTTCCTTGCGCTCGGACGCGTTTACGCGGCAGCAACGCCGAGCCGCCGTATCATTGCAACGACCGCCACGCTTCCCTATGGCGGCCGCTTTGCCTGGATCAGCATGGTGCTGGTTGCCAGCTCATATCGGCGGCGTGGTCTCGCCACGCTCCTCATGCGCCGCGCCATCGACGAACTCGTCGCCGGCGGCCTCATCCCCGTGCTTGACGCGACGCCCGCCGGGCGCGCGGTCTATCGCGGGTTGGGCTTTGCGGATTGCTGGTCTTTCGAACGGATGCTGCGGCGCACCCCCACCCTACCCTCCCCCGCTTGCGGGGGAGGGATAGGGAGGGGGGTTGCAGTCCGTGCGATGCGCGATGACGATTGGTCGCAGCTGTGCGCGCTCGACACCGCGACCTTCGGCGCGGAACGCAATGCCGTACTTGCCAGCTTGCGCGGACGGCTCCCTTGCGCCGAACTGGTCGCGGAAACGGGTGGGCGCATTGTCGGGTTCATGCTGGGGCGGGACGGGCGACTGGCTTCGCATCTGGGCCCGTTGATTGCCGAGAGCGACGCCATTGCCGAAGCGCTGCTCACTCGCGCCCTTTGCGATACTGCCGGTCCGCTGTTCATCGATCTTGCCGACGCGAAATCGGCAACCAAGGCGTATTTGCAACAGCAGGGCTTTGCGGTCTCCCGCCCATTCACGCGCATGGCATATGGGAGCGCGATACGCTTCGACGACCCCGCGCGCACCTTTGCAGTGGTCGGACCGGAATTCGGGTGAGTCACGTTTTATACCGGCAATGACGACCATATCCTGCTCGATCTCGTCTCGCCTTTTGTGCTGGCGGCAGACGGCCGGCAAGCCACGGTGCGCATCAAGGGCGGGCTGCTCGGCCACTGGAGCGTTTGGGTAAAAAAGGCGGTGGAACTCCTGGAGCGCATCCATGCCGCCGTCGCGCGCGGGCAAGTTAGCGCCGAACTGCTTTCGCTCGGCGCGCAGATCACCGACTGCAACGCGGCCATCTTTGACGTAGCGAACAATTTCCGCGGCGCGATCGCGGGATGTCATGAAGTCCTGCGGCGGCAGGGATTGCTGGAGGGCATCTGGTGCCTCGATCCTGCCGAAAGCCTGGGGCCGGGGCAGAAGGAGGAGATCGACCGCGTCCATGCCTCCTATCCGCATCTCAACGACGACGCGTTCGTGCGCGCCAACCTGAAGCGCTGGCTGTCGTGAGTTTCGATCAATAAACTCATCGTTGATTACAGGAACGCCAATTCCCGGATTACGCTTCGCTCCATCCGGGCTACATTGGCCGGCTCGTAGCCCGCATGGAGCGAAGCGGCAGCGAAGCACAATGCGGGGCCGGCTGCTATTCGAATTCTGACATCTGACCTCCGGAGCATCCATGGCGCACCAACGTCTCGGCATCATCATGAACGGCGTCACCGGCCGCATGGGCATGAATCAGCATCTCATTCGCTCCATTGTCGCCATTCGGGCGCAAGGCGGCGTGGCGCTCAAGAACGGTGACCGCGTGATGCCGGACCCCATCCTGGTCGGCCGCGATGAGCGAAAGCTCGCGCAATTGGCAAAGGCGCACGGCATTGCCCGCTGGACCACGGACCTCAATGGGGCGCTGAAAAATCGCGAAGATACGCTGTTCTTCGACGCTGCCACGACCAAGCTGCGCGCCAAGCTGTTGCGCAAGGCAATCGCCGCCGGAAAGGACATCTATTGCGAAAAGCCAATTGCCGAAAATCTTGCCGATGCCGTCGAGGTCGCGCGCGCCGCAAACAAGGCCGGCGTGCGCCATGGCGTGGTGCAGGACAAGCTCTTCCTTCCCGGCCTACTCAAGCTCAAGGTTTTGATCGATTCCGGATTCTTCGGGCGTATTCTCGCCGTGCGCGGCGAGTTCGGCTACTGGGTGTTCGAGGGGGATTGGCAGCCGTCGCAACGGCCCTCCTGGAATTATCGCAAGAAGGACGGCGGCGGCATCATTCTCGATATGCTCTGCCACTGGCGCTATGTGCTCGATAATTTGTTCGGCGAAGTCAAAAGCGTCTCCTGTCTCGGCGCCACCCATATTCCCAAGCGCTGGGACGAGAACGGCAAGGCCTACAAAGCCGACGTGGACGATGCCGCCTATGCCACATTCCAGCTTGCCGGCGGGACCATTGCCCACATCAACAGCTCCTGGTGCACGCGGGTGCGCCGCGACGATCTCGTCACTTTCCATGTCGACGGAACGCTCGGCTCGGCGGTCACGGGGCTGCAGAAATGCTGGAGCCAGGCGCGGGTCAACACGCCGCGGCCGGTCTGGAACCCGGACGTGCCGCAGCCCATCAATTTCTTCGATACCTGGAGCGAGGTGCCGGACAGCGCCGATTACGATAACGGCTTCAAGACGGAGTGGGAGATTTTCATTCGCCATCTGTTCGAGGGCGCGCCATTCAAATGGACGCTCATTGAAGGCGCCAAGGGCGTGCAGCTCGCCGAAGCCGGACTGAAAAGCTGGAAAGAACGCCGCTGGATCGATATTCCGGCGCTGAAGGCATGATGCAATGGCTACGCTCAATCTCCCCGTCGCGGGCGGCAAGCTGGTGGCTTATCAGACCAGGCCGGCGCGCGAATTTCCCCCGCCGAAACTGCCCTTCAACCGCATCGCCTATGCGGCAGCGCACGTCGTTGCCGATCCCATGGCGGACGCCGAACCATGGCTCGACGCCGCCATCGATTGGGACCGCACCATCGCCTTTCGCCGGCATCTGTGGTCGCTCGGTCTCGGCGTCGCCGAGGCCATGGACACGGCACAGCGCGGCATGGGGGTGGACTGGCCGACATCGCTGGAATTGATCCGACGGAGTCTTGATGCCGCCAGCAATTTTCCCGGCGCATTGGTCGCCTCCGGCGCCGGCACCGACCAGCTGAAACCGGATGCAGCCGTCACCGTCGACGATGTCATTGCCGCGTACGAAGAACAGTGCACCGCCATCGAGAAATCGGGCGGACGCATTGTGCTGATGGCTTCTCGCGCGCTGGTCAAGGCGGCCCGCAGCCCGGACGACTATGCCAAGGTTTATAGCCGCATCCTCGGGCAGGTTCGCCAGCCGGTCATCATCCATTGGCTCGGCGAAATGTTCGATCCGGCGCTCGACGGCTATTGGGGGCGCCGCGACCACAAGCAGGCAATGCAGGTTGCGCTCGATGTCATCGCCGCCAATGCCGGCAAGGTCGAAGGGATCAAGATCTCGCTCCTCGACAAGGAGAAGGAGATCGCGATGCGCCGGCGCCTGCCCAAGGGCGTGCGCATGTATACCGGCGACGATTTCAATTATGCCGAGCTGATCGCAGGCGATGCGGATGGGCACTCCGATGCGCTGCTCGGTATTTTCGACGCCATTGCGCCGGCCGCCGCAGCGGCGCTGACCGCGCTCACGCGCGGCGACAACGGCGCGTTTCACAGCATTCTCGCGCCGACGGTGCCGCTCTCTCGCCACATCTTCAAGGCGCCGACACGCTTCTACAAGACCGGCGTGGTGTTTCTCGCCTTTCTCAACGGCCTGCAGGACCATTTCACCATGGTGGGCGGGCAGGAAAGCGCGCGCTCGACGCTGCATCTTGCCGAGCTTTTCCAGCTTGCCGATGCAGCGGGACTGCTGGCCGACCCTGATGCGGCAGCAACGCGCATGCGCGGGGTGATGGCGGTGCGCGGCTTCGAGGCGTGATGCGCGATCTCTCCAACGATCGCCGTTGGTTCGCGCTCAATACGGCGACTGTGAAATCCTGGTCGCTGCCGCAGGTGATCGACGGCTGCGCCCGCGCAGGCGTCACCGCGATCGCGCCATGGCGCGATATCATCCAGCAATGCGGGGTCGAGCGCGCGGCAAAGCTCATTCGGGGGAGCGGCCTGACCGTGACCTGCCTGTGCCGCGGCGGCATGTTCACCGCCGCCGATACGGCCGCACGCCGCGCGGCGATCGAGGACAATCGGCGCGCGGTCGACGAGGCGGCAGCCATCGGAGCGAACTGCCTGGTGCTGGTGGTGGGCGGCCTGCCCGCAGGATCGAAGGACCTCGCCGGCGCGCATGCCCAGGTGCGCGACGGCATCGCCGCGCTTCTCCCTTATGCACGGCAATGCGCCATGCCGCTCGCCATCGAGCCGCTGCATCCCATGACTGCCGCCGACCGCGCCTGCGTGAACACCCTCGCCCATGCAAACGATCTCTGCGATCAATTCGGCGAAGGCGTGGGCGTCGCCGTCGACGTCTACCACGTCTGGTGGGACCCGGACCTGCCGCGCCAGATCGCGCGCAGCAGCGCGCGCATCCTTACGTATCATGTGTGCGATTGGCTCGTTCCGACCCGCGACCTCGTGTTTGACCGCGGCATGCCCGGCGACGGCATCATTGACCTCCGCGGCATCCGCGCCATGGTCGAAGCGGCCGGTTATACTGGCCATTGCGACGTCGAGATCCTGTCGGCACAGAATTGGTGGAAGCGCGACCCCGACGAAGTGATGCGCAGCGCCATCGAGCGGCACCAGACCGTGGTGTAATGCTCGTAGCGGTCGACTTCGAGAAAGCAATTGTGTGGATCAAGTGGATCGGGACACACAAAGATTACGACAAGATCGATGCGAGGCAGGTGCAGCATGACAGCTGAGGTGAGGCCGGTTCGATCGAAGCGGGATTACGAAGCCGCCCTCAATGAGGCTGAGCGGCTGTGGGGTGCCAAGGCAGGAACCCCGGATGGTGACCGCCTCGATGTGCTCGCGACACTCATTGATGCCTATGAGAATGAGCACTATCCCATGGACCCGCCGGATCCGATTGAGGCAATCAAATTCAGGATGGAGCAGCAAGGGCTCACCCGGCGCGACCTCGAAGGAATCATCGGCACGCGTACCCGTATCGCCGAGGTTTTCAATCGAAAACGCGGCTTGTCGATCGCAATGATCCGGCGCCTGCACGAACGTCTCGGCATCTCGGCCGAAGTGCTAATTCGACCGAGTCGAAAACGTGCAGCCTGAGACAGCGAAAGCCGCAAGCTACGACGCCATCATCCTGGGCGCCGGCCACAACGGGCTCATTCTGCAGGCCTATCTCGGCAAAGCCGGGCTGAAGGTCCTCGCCGTCGATCGGCGGCCGGTTGCCGGCGGCGGATTGTGTACGCTGGAAGACCCGCGCCACCCCGGCTTTTTTCACAACACGCATGCATTCTTTTTGCGCGCCATCACCGCCATGCCCTGGTATGCCGACCTCGCGCTCGCGCGGCACGGCGCGCAATTCATCGAGCCTGAGCTTAACGTGGCGCTCGTGACAACCGACGGGCGCGCACTCGAATGGTGGACCGACATCAGGAAAACCCATCCGGGGGGCAACATCACCGGCCTTCCCGGCTATAACGCCGCTCAGGTCATCCTTGCGGATCTGGGTATAAAAGCAGACTGGATGCCGCCGCCGATTTTGGAGCAGTTCGCGCGATTGAGCACAAAGTGAACGCGAATTCGCATCCCATCACCGTCAGCGAGATTCTTGCGGCGCACCGCGCCGGCGCCATGAGTCCGGCAGCGACGATTGCGGCGTGCTACGCGCGCATTCGCACCCACGGCGATCCCGCCATTTTCATATCGCTGCGCGACGAAAAGGAAGCGCTCGCCGAAGCAGGCGCGCTGGTGCGCGAAAGCAATTCCAATCTTCCACTCTACGGCGTCCCGGTCGCCATCAAGGACAATATCGACTGCCTGGGATTGCCGACCACGGCAGCGTGTCCCGCCTTTGCCTATGATGCAAAGCAAGACGCCACCTGCGTTGCGCGCCTTCGACAAGCGGGCGCCATTGTGATCGGCAAGACCAATCTCGACCAGTTCGCGACCGGGCTCGTCGGGGTACGCTCGCCTTACGGCGTTCCGCGCAACCTGTTCGATCCATCGGTCATTCCCGGCGGGTCAAGCAGCGGTTCGGCGATCGCAGTGGGCGCCGGACTGGTTCCCCTCGCACTCGGCACCGATACTGCCGGCTCCGGACGTGTGCCGGCGGCGCTTAGCAACATTGTCGGGATGAAACCGAGCCTTGGTCTCATTTCCAATGCCGGCGTGGTGCCGGCCTGTCGCACCGTGGACTGCGTATCGATACTCGCCTTGACCATCGATGATGCTTTCGCAGCGCTATCAGTGATGGCGGGACCTGACCCTGCCGATCCCTATTCGCGGTCCCGCCCACTCGGCGCTTTCGCGACCGTGCCACAAGGAGTACGGATCGCCGTGCCGGCACCGGCACAGCGCGAGTTCTTCGGCGATGCCATCTCGGCGCAAGCCTACAACCAGGCGCTCGCGCGCTTCGCCAAACTGGGGGCCGTCATCAGCGAAATCGATTTCGCGCCGTTCTACCGCGCAGCGCGCCTCCTTTACGAAGGTCCCTGGGTCGCAGAGCGCTATATCGCCGCGCGCTCCATCATCGAGCACGAGCCGCAATCCATGCACCCCGTCACCAGGCAGATCATTGCCGGCGGGTCGAAGACGACCGCTGTCGATGCCTTTTGTGCCTTCTACGAGCTTGCAGCGCTGCGGCGCACCTGCGAGCAGGCAATGCGCGGAATTGATGCGCTCGCGCTGCCGACCATTCCCAGGGCATATACCGTGGAAGAGGTGCTGGCAGAGCCCATCGAACTGAACAGCCGGCTCGGCACCTATACGAATTTCGTCAATCTGCTCGATCTCTGTGCGCTCGCCGTGCCGGCTGCCATCCGGCCGGACGGCTTGCCCTTTGGCATTACGCTGGTCGGACGCGCCGGCGAGGATGCCGCGATCGCGGCTATCGGATGCGCCTTCGCCGCCAGTGCCGCCCTGCGCCTGGGCGCGATCCACCGAGACGCAGAGTGTAGGGCGGAATAGCGCAGCGTATTCCGCCATCTATTTTCTCCCGACGGTTGCTGATGATTTATCGGCGCAATACGCTTCGCTATTGCGCCCTACGAGCAACATCGGAACAATCAAGTGCGCCTTGCCCTTCTACTCTTGCGCAGGATTGCCGCAACCAGGGCGCCGTTCATTTCACGCGGCGATCGCGCTGCGAATGGCCTGCCCGATATCAAAGAAAATGAGCACCAACCATCCCATTGGGTCGTTACCCTTGATCATCCAAGCGCCGCCGATCGCGAATAGAAGGAAACCTGCCGATACAAACAGCCATTTCCGGCGCGAGCGATAGAGCGTCATCGGTCCGCGAAACCGCATCATGATCGTATCGACGTCGGTGTCGGATGCCATGAGCAGCTCGTGAATATCATTTTCTTGCTTCGAGCTTCGGTTTGGCGGCTGCTACTACTCCCATGCTTTCCAGCGCATAGGCAATCCGCAGTGCAATGTCCTCCCGCCACGGCGGCGCAATGATCTGCACGCCGATCGGCAGCGGCGCGAGCGGCACCGGCACGGCCACCACCGGCAGGCCGATGAATGAAATCGGCTGGGTATAGACGCCGATATTGGGGCGCAGCGCAATCTCGGCGCCATCGAAGCTGAAAGTCTGTTGACCGATCAGCGGCGCGGTGCACGGGGTCGCGGGCGCGATGATGGCATCAACATCCGCGAACAGTTCGCGTACGCGCGAGCGATACCAGCGGCGGAATTTTTGCGCTTTGGCAACCAGCGCAGCGGGAATCATGGCGCCGGCGATCAGCCGGTCGCGCACCGCCGGATCAAAATCGCCGGCGCGCCGGCGCAAGCGATCGAGATGAAGGGTGGCGCCTTCACTTGCCGTGATGACATAGGCGGCAGCGCGCGCACGCGCCGCCTCGGGAATCTCGATCTCCTGGTCGGTATTAAGCGCAGCGGCAATGCGGCCAACGGCATCGAGCGCCTGCGGATAAGCACCGGTTCGAAAGTGGCCGCCTGCTACCGCGATACGCAGCCGCTCGCTGCCGCGGGCAAGCAGAGGCGCAACATAATCAATCGGCCGATCGGCACAAACCGGATCGTCGGGATCACTCCCCTGCATGACGTCATAGGAGAGCGCAAGGTCGCGAGTGGAACGCGCAAACGGCCCGACATGATCGAGACTGGCGACGAAAGGAAAGGTATGCGCGCGCGAAAGCCGGCCATAGGTCGGCTTGAGGCCGAAAATGCCGCAGAACGAGGCCGGCACGCGGATCGAACCATTTGTGTCGGAGCCAAGCGCAAGCGGAACGAGCCCGCCGGAAACCGCGGCGGCAGAGCCGCTCGAAGAGCCGCCGCTCATGCGCCGCAAATCATGCGGATTGCGGCACGCGCCGTCGTGCACGTTCTCGCCGGTGAAGTCATAGGCGTATTCGCCCATGTTGAGAGCGCCCACCAGCACGGCGCCCGCAGCTTCGAGCCGTGCAATCAGCGTTGCATCGCGAGAGGCCGGAACACGCTCGCGATTGATCTTCGACCCCGCAACCGTCGGCAAGCCTGCCACATCGAACAGGTTCTTCACCGCGAAAGGCACGCCCGCGAGCGCGCCGGGAAGATTGCCTCTGGCGCGTGCGTGGTCGATCGCCGCCGCTTTGGCGAGCGCGCGCTCCTTGGTTACGGCGGTAAAAGCGTTGAGCGCTGCATTGTGCTGCGCGATGCGCGACAATGCGCCCGTGACGACCGCGGTGGCGCCAATGCGGCCTTCGCTGACGGCGGCAGCGATCTCGCTTGCAGATGCCCAGGCGGGGTCCATCTCTGCAATCTATGCCATGAAAATTGGCGCCGGTTCGGCTTCGTCGGACAACGGGAAATCCGCAAATGACGAGGCAAGCCGCAGGATGGCGGCGAGATTCGCCGCGACGGCGGCTTCCCACCCGGGTTCTATCGGCAGACCCAACAGTTGCGCCGACGCCTTGACGAAGCCGCTCAATTCATCGGGGCGCCCGCGCGCGCCGCTCCGTTTCCTCTTTTTCAATGCACCGGCACGACGTTTTGACTTTGGTTCTGCACGTGATTGTTTCGCCAACCGAGCACGCGCGACCTTGCGCTTTGCCTGAGGTCTTTTTTGTCGCCGCCCCGCCACCGTTACGGTCGCGCGTGGAAACTTGCGGCCGGAATGGCGGCGAGGAGGTCGCGGGTATATTGCGCCTGCGGCGAAAAAAGCACTTGCCTGGTCGGACCCTGCTCAACGATGCGGCCGGATTGCATGACAATCACGCGGTCGCACAGGAGCCGCACGACGTTGAGGTCATGCGACACGAACAGGTAGCTCATGCCCAGCGCCTCTTTGAGGTCCTGCAACAGATTGAGCACCACCGCCTGCACGGAAACGTCGAGCGCCGCCGTCGGCTCATCGAGAATCAGGAGGTCGGGATCGAGCGCAATCGCCCGCGCAATGCCCACGCGCGCCTTTTGTCCGCCCGAGAGCTGATGCGGGAAGCGGTCGAGCAATTCGAGCGGCAGCCCGACCTGCCGCGCCAGCTGTTCACAGCGCATGCGCACGCTGCGGCGCGACTGCTTCTCGCCGAGCCGCAGGATGGGATCGGCAATGGCGCGCGCCGCGGTAAAACGGGGATTGAGGCTATCCGTCGGATCCTGAAACACCATCTGGATGCGCTTGCGCAGTGGCAGCCTGGCAAATTTCCTGGGGGGGATTTCGCCGATGTCCTCGCCGTCGAATATAATGACGCCATCATTCTTTTCGATGAGCCGCATCACCATGGAAGAGGTGGTCGACTTGCCGCAGCCGGACTCGCCTACCAGGCCGACGCTCTCGCCGCGATTGACCTCGAAACTTATCCCGTCGACGGCGCGGAAGGCGTCGGGTTTCGCCGCTCGCTTGCGCGCAAAAAGGGTGCCGAGTTTTCCGCCTCTTGCGGTGCCTGGATATTCCTTCGTGAGCTTCTGTATCAGCAGCAGCGGTCCGTCCGCGCTGTCGGTCTGCGCACGCGACGGCGTGATTGTATTCGGGGAAGCGACCTCATCCTCCGGCAACAGATCGCGCAGCGTTGCGCCGGGGCGAGGCGTCGAGCGCATGAGCTTGCGGGTATAGGGATGCGAAGGGGCGGTGAAGATCGCCTGTGACGGCGCGTTTTCAACGACGCGCCCTTTCTCCATGACGGCTACGCGGTCGCAATAGCTCGCGGCCAGGCCGAGGTCATGGGTGATCAGGATGGTCGACATTCCGGACTGGCGCGTGAGATCGACCATGAGGTCCATCACCGCTTTTTGCGTCGTCACGTCGAGGCCGGTGGTCGGCTCGTCGGCAATGAGCAGGCGCGGACGGCAGGCAAGCGCCAGTGCAATTACCACACGCTGGCACATGCCGCCGGACAGTTCGAACGGATAGGCATGGTAACGCTCGCGCGGGCGCGCGATGCGCACCTGATCGAGCAATTCAATGGCCTTCCCCATTAGCGCAGTCGAGTGTACCTGCGCGTGCTGCCGCAGCACGTCTTCGATCTGATGGCCGACTTTGCGGATGGGATTGAGCGCAGCGCGCGGATTCTGGAACACCATGGAAATTTCGCGGCCGCGCAGGTTGCGCATCTGTTCTTCGCTGGAGGCGCGCAAATCGAGACCGCTGAAGTGCGCGGCTCCCTCGACGATGCGCCCGGCGCGGTCAAGGATGCCCATCACGGCATAGGAGGTCACCGACTTGCCGGAGCCGGATTCTCCGACAATGCCCACGGTCTCGCCCTTGCCTACGCTGAGGGTGACTCTTTCTACTGCGCGCACGCGCCCGCGGCGGGTTGAGAATTCGACCGTAAGGTCGGAAAGCTCAAGCAGTGGCAGCGCACCGTCCATTGCGGTCCTCAGGTTCGCCGGCGCGGATCGACGACGTCACGCAACCCGTCGCCAAGGAGGTTGAAGCAGAACACCGCAAGCATCAGCGCAGCGCCGGGAAAGAATGCGATCCACCACTCGCCGGAAACCATGAAAGTCGCGCCTTCCGCGACCATGATGCCCCACTCTGCGGTCGGCGGTCGCACACCGAGGCCGATGAAGGAGAGGCCTGCAGCGTTGAGAATGGCGTAGCCCATGGTCAGCGACATCTGCACCACCATGATGGGCATGATGTTGGGCAGGATGTGCCCGAGCAGAATACGCATTTCACCGTTGCCGCAAAGCCGGGCCGCGTGCACGAAGCCTGCCTCGCGCAGCACATTGGCCTCGGCCCGCGCGACGCGCGCATAGAGCGGGAAGTTCACAATGGCCGTTGCAATGACGACATTTTGCACGGTGTTGCCGAGCGCCGCGACGATGCCCATGGCCAGCACGAACAGCGGAAAGGCCATGATGGTGTCGGCAAGCCGCCCGACCAGCCGGTCGGTCCACCCGTTGAAGAAACCGGCAGCGACCCCGGCCAATCCGCCGGCGAGGAAAACAAGCGCCACCGAAGCAAGTGCAATAACAAAATCGAGCCGCGTCGCTACGATGACGCGGCTGAACACGTCCCGGCCCAGCTGATCGGTCC
This sequence comes from uncultured Alphaproteobacteria bacterium, assembly GCA_963817135.1. Taxonomy (GTDB): domain Bacteria; phylum Pseudomonadota; class Alphaproteobacteria; order Rhizobiales; family Xanthobacteraceae; genus VAZQ01. The sequence goes on from CAWFNG010000014.1 coordinate 217,771, forward strand.
CGAACCAGTGGCGAAATGACGGCGCCTTGAGCGCGGCTGCGGTATCGCTGGCAAGGGGATCATAGGGAACGAGCGCCGGGCCAAGCACAGCCGCGAGCACGATCAGAAGAAACAATCCAAAGGCAAAGCCGGTGACCGCATTCTCGCTCAGGATATGGCGGCCATGGCGAATGAGTGCAGCAACGCCGCTGTCACGACGGACTTTTGAGCGGAGGCCTTGGTGGCCCTCCGGCACGATTTGCTGTGCGGCGATCTCGGTCTGATGCTTCGATCCGTACCCGCGGATCGATAATCCCGTAGAGGATGTCGATCATGAGATTGAGCGCGACATAGATCACCGCCATGGTGAGCACGAAACCTTGCAATGGCGCGAAATCGGACGCGATCAGTGCTTCGACCGCGAACGATCCGATGCCCGGCCACGCGAACACCTTCTCCACCAGCACGTTGGCGCCGAGAAGAAACGAGAACACCATGCCGAGCGTGGTGATGACTGGCAGCATGGCGTTGCGAAATGCATAAGTGACAATGACAGTGAACGGACTAAGCCCGCTCGCGCGCGCGGTGCGCACGAAATCGGACGAGAGCGCAGCCAGCATGGAAGCGCGCGTCATGCGCGCAATGGGGGCGAGGGAGAAAATACCGAGGGTCAAGGCCGGCAGAACGAGCTGCTTGAGGCTCGCGAGAAAGAGTTCGGGATTACCCGCAATCAGGCTATCGATGAGATAGAAGCCGGTGACCTGCGGCGGCGGACTGAAGAATACGTCCACTCGGCCCAGCGGCGCCGGTGCCCAGCCCAGCAGGTAATAAAAGACATAGACGAGCACCAGACCGGTGAAGAATACCGGCAGCGATACGCCGGCAGTCGTGATCAGCCGGCAGAGATGGTCGATCAGCGAATTCGGCCGCGTAGCGGCGAGGACGCCGAGCGGCACAGCAACGGCGATCGACGCAATCAAACCAAGCAGGGTGAGCTCCGCCGAAGCCGGCAGGCGCGCCCTGATCTCCTGGCCCACCGGCTGCCCCGTGGTGAGTGAATTCCCCAGATCGCCGTGGGCGAGATCGCCGAGATAGCGGAGGAACTGAAGGTATAAGGGTTTGTCGAGCCCGAGCTTTACGCGGATTTGCTCGATCGCTTCCTGGGTCGCTGCGGGGCCGGCAAAATAAGCTGCGGGATCGCCAGGCAGGGCCCGAGTCAACAGAAACGTCACGATGACGACCCCAATCAGACTCGGCACTGCGACCATCAGTCGCCGGAAGATCGTGCTCAGCATGGTTGTGACCGATTGGCGCTCAGCCCTTCACCAGCGCGCGGTAATCGAGCCTGCGGTGGAACCAGTATTGATAGCCGGAAACGTTCTTCTGCATGGCGACATTGACGTAGGGTTGATAAAGCGGGATGCGCGGAATGTCGGCAAAGGCAAGTTCGACAAAGCCTTTTACGTCCTTATCATAGGTCGCCCGATCGCCTTCCGCCGCGGCGTTAACGGCTCCATCGATCAAGCTATCCATCTCCTTTGATTGATAGCTCATGGTGTTGAAGATGGAATTCTTGCCGTGATAGCACCAGATGAAGAAATACTCGGGGTAATCGAGCCAGCCCGAGAACACGTTGGTGTAGAGCGGCAATACCTTTTTATTGAGCTCCGTGCGCCAGGTTGCACCAGGAATCTTGTTGATGGTGCATTTGATGCCAATCTGCGCGAGGCTTTCCTGGGTGAGAACGCAGAGCGGCTCGTTGACTCCGGCAAAGCCCAGGTCGAACGAGAGTGTTGTTTCGAAGCCGTCGGCGTAGCCCGCTTCTGCCAGCAACTTCTTGGCCTTGGCAAGATCGGTGGTGTAGCCGTGCGGCTGCGGCCAGGCGACTTCGGTCGGCGTGCCGGCAGGTGCACCGAACATTGGCTTGGCGAGGCCGAACAGCGCCGCGTCCATGATCTTCTGATAAGGAATGGCGCAGGCTACGGCCTGGCGCACTTTGAGATTGTCGAACGGCGGCTGCTTTACGTTCATGCCGATATACTGGATGCCGTTGGAATAGGGCGTGGAAACGATGCTGAGCTTGCCGATATCCTTGAGCTCGACGAAATCCTTGTTCGGCAGATCGTAGGAAATGTCGGCGTCGCCGCGCTCGAGCAGCGCCCGTCGATTTCCGGAGGAAGGGACGATGCGCCAGATGATGCGCTTGACTTTCGGCAACGGTCCGCCGGCCCATTTGTCGTTGCGCTCGAGCACGACCTCGGTACCGGCGTTCCAGCTCACCACCCGATAGGCGCCGCTTCCGGCGGTGTTCTGCTTGGTATATTCGAGACCCCACGGGTCTTTCTCGTTGGCGTGCTTCTTCACCAGCTCCGAATTGAGCACGCAGGGCACGACCACCGCGAGGTCGGGCAAAGTCAGACGATCCTTGCGCAGAAAGTCGATGCGGATGGTATGGTCGTCGACAACCACGAACTGCTCGGCCTTGGTAAGCGAGCCCGCGCCCATCTGAAACGTCGGGAAGCCGCCCACCGTTACCGCGCGATCGAGCGACCATTTGACATCTTTGGCGGTGACCGGGGTGCCGTCCTGGAAGGTCGCGTTTTTCTTGAGCTTGAACGTCACCGACATAGGGCCGGCATTCATGTCCTCGGCAAGCTCCATCTTGAACTTGTCGCGCTCGTAGTACTGCACGCCATTGGGCAGCGTTTTCATCTCATGGCTGATCAGCCGGTCGTAGCAATTCCACGACACTTCGTAGCCCGGCACGTTGGTGCCGACGCCGTGAATGTCGATATTGTTGGGGCCGCTCTCGGACACGATGAGCAGCGTCTCCTGGCGCGACTGGGCCTTGGATGGCGACCAGACGGCAGGCGCCGCCGGCAGAACGCTGCCGGCAGCGAGCGCGGTCATGGACTTGAGAAACGCGCGACGCTGCATTGAAAAACCTCCCGTTCGGAATGGATCGCTCCGCGTTGCTTCCGCAAAGGTCGTGCCACAGGCTTCTGCGCCGCGGCGAGCTTTCGTAAACGACTGGGCAACAAGGCAAATCGATCTGCGCACTACCAGCAAGGCGCTGAGCCAGCAATCGATGCGGCGGCTGGCGCGTTTGCTCCTGCTTAAACGTTAGGCATGGGTCCACAGAGATGCGCTCACAATCCGCTGCTGCAAAGCCTGAATTTCGGATCACTCGAGCTCGCCAGCCCTGAAAGTGCCTGCTCGAAAACGCAGCGGCTGCCTAACAAAGAGGCATCGCCTGCCCATTCATTGGCGCACCATCGTGATCCCGCAGTGAATTCGCATTCGTCGTAAGGGGTCGGTGTGGCACAGCTGTTGCTAATTCACCTCCACAGGGTTCATCCGGGGACCAGCCAGCGAAGAATGGAGCGCGCCTTCCATGTCCACTTTCGATGATCCGTTCGACGCCAACCGCAAGCTTCCTCGGTTGGGATGCACTTGCGGGCGCCACCGCAGCCAAGACGAGCATGAACAACGCGAGCATGAATTCGCGGCACAGCGGCAGCTGCGCTGCACGGCGAGCGAGAGCGACGACCTGCGCTATCAGGGGGTAGTCGCCTCGGCGGTCATGCGCGCCATATTTCCGAAGGACAGCGCGCGGCGTGCGTTCTTGAAGTCGGTCGGTGCCACAACAGCCCTTGCCGCGATTTCCCAGTTCTTCCCGCTCAAAACTGCGACCGATGCGTTTGCGCAGTCAGGCACCCTGGAAAAGAAGGATCTCAAGGTCGGCTTCATCCCGATCACCTGCGCGACGCCGATCATCATGGCGCATCCCATGGGCTTCTACAGCAAGCATGGCCTCAACGTAGAGGTGATCAAGACGGCAGGCTGGGCGGTCGTTCGCGACAAGACTATCAACAAGGAATACGACGCCGCGCACATGCTCTCGCCCATGCCGCTGGCGATAACGCTCGGCGCCGGCTCGAACCCGATCCCCTACACCATGCCGGCAGTCGAGAACATCAACGGCCAGGCCATCACGCTCGCGGTCAAGCACAAGGACAGGAACGATCCGAAGCTTTGGAAAGGCTTCAAGTTCGCGGTGCCGTTCGATTACTCCATGCACAATTATCTCCTGCGCTATTATGTCGCCGAACACGGCATCGATCCCGACAGCGACATTCAGATTCGCGCAATACCCCCGCCGGAAATGGTTGCCAATCTGCGCGCGGACAACATCGACGGCTATCTCGGACCCGATCCTTTCAATCAACGCGCCGTTTATGACGGGGTCGGCTACATCCACTTGTTGTCGAAACAGTTGTGGGAAGGCCATCCATGCTGCGCCTTTGCGATTTCCAAGGAATTCGTTACGACGATGCCAAACACCTATATGGCGCTGCTCAAGGCAATCATCGATGCGACCGCGTTCGCCCACAAGGCGGAAAACCGCAAGCAAATCGCGGCGGCGATTGCGCCGGCCAATTATCTCAACCAGCCGGAAACAGTGCTCGAACAAATTCTCACCGGTACCTATGCCGACGGACTAGGCCAGGTGAAGCACGACCCGGAACGCATCGATTTCGACCCGTTCCCCTGGCAATCCTTTGCAATCTGGATCCTGACGCAGATGAAGCGATGGGGCCAGATCAAGGGCGACGTCGATTACAAATCCGTGGCCGCGCAAGTCTATCTCGCAACCGATACAGCCAGGCTGATGAAAGAAGTCGGGCTTGCGCCGCCGACCGCGAACTCCAAGAGCTTCAAGGTCATGGGCAAGGAATTCGATCCGGCCAAGCCCGACGAATACGTCCAGAGCTTCGCCATCAAACGGGTATGACGCGCAGAGCATGCTTTGCCTGTCATTGTGGGGCGCCGCGAAGCGAAGCGGAGCGGCGAGCCCGGAATCTATGCTCCCGGCCGTGGTTATGGATTCCGGGCTCTCGGCCTCCACTTCGTTCCGGCCTCGCCCCGGAATGACACCGCATTAGGTTCGAACTTTGAAGACGCTGGTCTAGCTGTTCGCGAGGAATGTATCTTGGGATCGCTGCTTGGACTGCGCGCTGCCGTGGTTTCGCTGCTGCTGTTCGGCTTGTTTGTCGGCGTCTGGCATCTCGCCACCAGCGGAGCCGGCAGTCCCGCAAACATGGACCCGGAATACGCCAAGCTCGTCGGCGCGAGCGCGAGCCAGGGCAAATCGGCGATGCCGGGCCCGGCCGAAGTCGCTGCCAAGATCTGGCAGCACCTGCGCGACCCGTTCTATGACCGCGGATCGAACGACAAGGGGCTCGGCATTCAGCTCGCCTATTCCATTGCCCGGGTTGCGGCGGGCTACGCCATCGCGGTCGCGATCGCGATTCCGATCGGCTTTCTCATCGGCATGTCGCCGCTGATGAGCCGGGCGCTCGACCCGTTCATCCAGGTGCTCAAACCGATCTCGCCGCTCGCCTGGATGCCGCTCGCGCTCTACACCATAAAGGATTCCAGCCTCTCGTCGATTTTCGTGATCTTCATCTGCTCGCTCTGGCCGATGCTGATCAATACGGCATTCGGCGTGGCCGCCGTCCGGCGGGAATGGCTCAATGTGGCGCGCACGCTGGAAGTCGGCGTGTTCCGGCGCGCCTTCACCATCATCCTGCCGGCGGCGGCGCCGACTATCCTGACCGGCATGCGCATATCGATTGGAATAGCCTGGCTCGTGATCGTGGCGGCGGAAATGCTCGTGGGCGGGACCGGCATCGGCTATTTCGTCTGGAACGAGTGGAACAATCTGTCCATCACCAACGTGATCACGGCGATTCTGGTGATCGGAGTGGTCGGCATGGTGCTCGACCAGTTGCTTGCGCGCGCGACACGCCTCGTGACCTTTCCGGAGTAATCGCCGGTGGACAGGTTCCTCTCGATCGAAGGCATCACCAAGCGTTATGCGGCAGCGGGCGGCGCGGTGACCACTGTTTTTGCTGATCTGTGGTTGTCCATGGCGCGCGGCGAATTCACCTGCATCATCGGCCATTCCGGTTGCGGCAAGACGACGGTGCTCAATCTGCTCGCCGGGCTGGATGAGCCTTCGGAAGGCGCCGTGATCGTCGACAACCAGGCGATCGAGGGGCCGAGCCTCGACCGTGCCGTGATTTTTCAGAGTCATGCATTGCTTCCCTGGCTGACGGTGAAAGGCAATGTCGGCTACGCGGTCTCCTCGAAATGGCGCAAATGGAAGCGAGCGGAGATCGATGGTCACGCGCAGAAATTCATCGATCTCGTCGGCCTCACCGGAGCGGAACGCAAGCGCCCGGCCGAGCTTTCGGGCGGCATGAAGCAACGGGTCGGCATTGCGCGGGCGCTGTCGATCGAGCCGAAGATCATGCTGATGGACGAGCCGTTCTCGGCACTCGATGCCCTTACCCGCGGCACGCTGCAGGATGAAGTGCGGCGCATCTGCCTGGAAACCGGCCAGACCGTGTTCATGATCACCCATGATGTCGACGAGGCAATCTATCTCGCCGACCGTATCGTGCTGATGACCAACGGCCCCGACGCTGTGCTTGCCGAGATCGTGGAAAACCCACTGCCCAAGCAGCGTCAGCGCGACCATGTCCACCGCCATCCGCTCTACTACGGCGTGCGCAATCACATCATCGACTTCCTGATCAGCCGCAGTAAAAACTTTGGCGAGGAAATGACGGCTAAACACTACGACCGCCGGCACGTGCCCGTAGTGCGGCCGGGTGCGCCCGAACCGGTGGTGGCGAGCGCGAGCGCCGCACCAGGAATTCGATCCGCCAGCGTGCCAGGGCAGCCGGCGCCGGAAAGTCAGCGGCCGCAGCGCGAGCTTGGCTTCACGCCGCTGATCTCTCGCACGTGACGCAAGCGTGACGAAGCGGTTTTGCAGCGCGAGAGAAATAGATGTCGATTCTTCCTCACAATCAGCAATGGAGACGCCGATGCAAAGAAGCGAGCTCACGGAGAAAATTCTCCAGGTCAAGCGCGAGAAGGGGTGGAGCTGGAAATACATCCATCAGCAAATCGGCGGCTATTCACCTGTGCTGCTGGTGGGCGCGTTGTTGGGCCAGATGAAACTCACCAAGCCGCAGGTCGCCAAGGCGGGCGATCTGTTCGGGCTCTCCAAGGCGGAAACGGCGCTGCTCAACGAAGTACCCATGCGCGGCGCCGGCGTCCCGATGCCGCCCACCGACCCGCTGATTTACCGCTTTTACGAACTGGTGATGGTGAACGGCCCGGCCTGGAAGGCGCTGATCGAGGAGGAATTCGGCGACGGTATCATGTCGGCCATCGATTTTGACATGCAGATCGAGCGGCTGCCCAATCCGAAGGGCGACCGCGTAAAAATCACGATGTCGGGCAAGTTCCTGCCGTACAAATATTACGAAAATTCCGGTAACGTGCCGGAATACGGCTACAAGGAAGAGTGAAGCGCTATTGCGGCGGTTCCAATGAAAGCGGCGCGCTATCGTCGCGCCGCTGAACATCACGGGCTCTGGTGCGCACGATTGCCGACCGGCGGCTCGCCGGGATGCCGAGGCCGGAATCTGCCTGTGCTGTCAACCCATATGTCAGTGCGTTGGGATCGGAGTACCAGGTCGTGGAAACGCCGCGCAGTTCCTGCTCGGCCGATTGCAAGGCCGCAATCGTGTCGGCTGCCTGTCGTTGCGCGAAAGTAAGCTCTCTCACCTGCTTCTTGAGCGAGTTCGACCTCCCGCACCAGGCGAGCGATCACTGCCTCAGGTGTCTCGACGCTGCTGGCCTCTTCAGTTGGCGCATCGGATCGCGTTGCGGTCGTGTTGGTCCATGCCAAGGCCAAGGCGCTGATGACGCCGGCAATGAGCGCGAGCAGCATCAAAGTCGAAAGTCGGAATCCACGGGGATGTGCATCATTGGCGGCATCGGGCTGTTCGCATTCGAACTCCTGGTCGAACGCGTCAAGCCTCGGCATCACCTTCGCGGCAACGCTAGCAGACATCACATTACGCCCCGCACTCCGAGACCCCGAGGGCTCTCCCCGACGCCACATTCCTGGCGCCACGGCGCCGCCCTCGGAAGCCCCTATCATGCGCCGATAAGCCCGATAACTCAAGGTTCTGCCCGGCGCTTAGGTATTGGAATAGCAGCCCTCCGCGGCGGCATTGGGGCGAATGTGGGGCTGGAGATAGCTGCGCGTAGCCCGGATGGAGCCAAGGGGCCGGCGCAAAGCGCCGCCCGATGACAGGCTCCGCGTAATCCGGGAGCAGCCTTTCCCGCATTGCGCTTCGCTCCATGCGGGCTACAGCTATCGTTTCGCTGCAAGCGGGAGGAGAACGGATATGGACATTGGCTTCATCGGTCTCGGCCAGATGGGCTTCCACATGGCCCGCCGGCTCACCGAGGCAGGTCACCGGGTATTGGTTTTCGATACCCGGCGCGAGGCAATGGAACGTCTCACCGCCTTAGGTGCGCACGCGCGGGGTTCGGCGCGCGCGCTTGCCGACGAAGTCGAGACCGTCATGGCGAGCCTGCCAACGCCGGAGATCGTCTTTGCCGTCGCGACCGGGGCTGGAGGCATTATCGAAGGCAAGCGGGTGCGTCGGTTCGTCGACCTCTCCACCACGGGAGCGGTCATGGCACGGCGCATTTTCGATTGCCTCAAAGCGCGCGGCATCGTGCAGATCGACGGTCCCGTAAGCGGCGGCGTTACCGGAGCCGCAAAGGGTACGCTCGCGGTGATGGTTTCCGGACCGCGCAACGAGATCGCAGTCGTCGAGCCGGCGCTGTCGGCGATCGGCAAGATTTTCTATATCGGAGAGCAGCCCGGAGCCGGGCAGACCATGAAACTCTGCAACAACTTTTTGTCCGCGACCGCCATGACCGCCACCTCGGAAGCCATGGTGATGGGCGTGAAAGCCGGGCTCGATCCGCGCATCATGCTCGACGTGATCAATGCCGGGACGGGCAGGAACACTGCCACCGAGGACAAGTTCGGACGCGTCATCCTGCCGCGACTGTTCAACCTGGGCTTCACCACCGGATTGATGGCCAAGGACGTCAAGCTCTGTCTGGCGGAAGGAAAAGCTCTCGGCGTGCCCATGCCGGTGGCGGAAGCGGTCGAGCGAATGCTGGCGACAGCCTGCGACGAGATCGGACCCGACAAGGACCTGACCACCGTGGTGCAGATCGTCGAGCACCGCGCCGGCGTCGAAGTGCGCGCCCCGGGCGATAAGCAGTAGAAGACGGGGAGCAGCGCTGTGAGCGGCGAGGACCTGCACGAAATCTATGCTGTCCGTTACGGGCATCACGCACGCAAAGCGGCCGAGAATTACATCGGCGGCGATCCCCACGACATCCTGCAGCCGCTCGACTTTTATGTATGGGCGATCGTCGGATCGTCAGGCGCCATCGTGCTCGATACCGGCTTCGACGCGACGATGGGAAAAAAGCGCCAGCGCGAGATGATCAAGCCAGTGGCGGAAGGGCTCAAGGCCATCGGGATCGATCCAATCCAGGTGGAGAGCGTCATTGTCAGTCATATGCATTACGACCATGTCGGCAACTACGATCTGTTCCCGCGTGCCCGTTATCATCTGCAGGACTGCGAGATGAGCTATGCCACCGGCCGCTACATGTGCCATGCCGCCATGCGGCTGCCGTTCGAGGTCGACGACGTGGTGGCGATGGTGCGCAAAGTCTTCGCCGGACGCGTCGCCTTTCACGATGGCGACGATGAGATCGCGCCCGGGATCACCGTTCACCATATCGGCGGGCATTCCAAGGGATTGCAAAGCGTGCGGGTAAAAACCCGACGCGGATATGTGGTGCTGGCGGCCGATGCCGCCCACCTCTACGCGCATCTCGAAACGAGACGCATCTTCCCCATCACCTATAACGTGGCCGAAGTGCTCGAGGGCTATGGCAGGCTCGAAAGGCTCGCGACGTCCCCGGCCCACATCGTGCCAGGCCATGACCCGCTGGTTCTGTGCCGCTATCCCGCCGCCAAGCCGGGGCTGGAAGGCTGGGTGGCGCGCTTGGATGTCGATCCGAACGCATGATCCGTTGACGCGCCGCTATGCACTGTCATTCCGGGGCAAGGCCGAAGGCCGAGAACCCGGAATCCATAACCCCGATTCGTGATTATGGATTCCGGGCTCGCCACTTCGTGGCGCCCCGGAATGACGGGTGAGTTCACATGATGGCGAATTCGCTGTTGCGGCGGTCGGTGACCAGCATGTTGCCGGGGTAATGGGTAATGCAGAGTTCCGGCTTGGCCATTGCGACGACCGACTGGGGCGTGACCCCGCATGCCCAGAATACCGGAAGCTCGTTTTCGTTGATGGGAACGGCATCCCCGTAATCCGGCTTCATCAGGTCGGAAATGCCGATCAGCTCCGGTTTGCCGATATGAACCGGCGCGCCGTGCACTGCTGGAAACCGGGTGGTGATCTGGATGGCGCGGATGGCATTTCCCGGCGTCATCGGCCGCATCGAGACCACCATGGGGCCGTGGAACGGGCCGGCCGGCACGGTCGCCATGGAAGTGCGATACATGGGCACCGTGACGTCGCAGGTCATGTGGCGAAGCTCGATCCCGTCCTGCAGCAGCGCCTCCTCGAACGAAAACGAGCAGCCCAGCACAAAAGCAACGAGGTCGTCGCGCCAATGCGCGCGAATGTCGCTCGGCTCGTCGATCACCTCGCCGCGCCGGAACACGCGATAACGCGCAAGGTCGGTGCGAATATCGAGATCGTCGCCAAGCGTCGGCAAGCGGAAATCGCCCGGCGCGGAAGCCGCCAGCAGCGGACATGGTTTTGGATTGAGCTGGCAGAAGCGCATGAAATCTCCGGCAAGCGGGGCGGGCAGGATGGCAAGGTTGCCTTGCACGAAACCGGGAGCGACGCCCGAAGTCGGGCCGCTGAATTCTCCGCGACGGATTGCGATGCGCGCTTCGCTGCCGGTTGCAGGGAGAGCGGAACTGGGGCGTCGTTGCATGCTGAGCACGGACACGGGATAGCTCCTTGACAAGGCGCCGAACGGATGGCCCGGCAGATCGCGCCTATTTTATCATCGGATGGCGCAGGAAAAAACCGCCGCTTTATGTAGCATTCGCTCTTTCAGTTGCGTCAAAAAAACCATGTCAAATCGGCAGCGCTCGTTGTAGACGCAAGCGCCTTAAGGTAATCTGCCAATGCTCAAGCAATCCTCAAACGAGGCTGAATGGCAGGCGCTAGGGGCCGCGGTCAACAGATCGAAGCAAATTCCAAGGAGGAGAACCCGCGATGGCTGACAATAAAGCAACGTCCGATTGGGATGACATTTTCTGGCATAGCGGCAAGGTTACGCGGCGACGCGTGATCGGTTATGGCGCCGCGGCCGGCGCGCTTGGCGCGACCATGCTGGTGCCGGCGCCGTGGGGCAGCGCCTTCGGGCAAGCCAAGCCGTACAAGATCGGAACACTGCAGCCCCTTTCCGGCTCTGCCGCTGCCGGTGGCAAGACCGCGCTGGTTGGCACCCAGATGGCCGTCGATCGCATCAACAAATCCGGCGGTGTCAACGGCCGGCCCATCGAGCTCATCGTCGCCGATTACGAATCCAAGCCGGATGTCGGACGCCGCAAGGCGGAGAAGCTCGTCGTGGAGGACAAGATCGACGTCCAGGAGGGAGGCTTCCTCTCGAACGTGTGCCTGGCCTGCATGCCGGTCTTCGAGGAATACAAGATCGTCAACATGATCGGCGTGTGTCTGGACACAACTATCACAACGACCAAATGCAGCCGTTATACGTTTCGGCCATTTGATTATGCGCCCGCTCAGGCAGTCGCCTTCGCGCCCTACCTTGTCAACAAATTGGGCAAGAAGTGGCACATCGCCTACGCCGACTACGCCTGGGGACAATCCACCCGGGACGCTTACGTGCAGGAAATCAAGAAAGCCGGCGGGGAAGTCGTGGAGACGACCGGTATTCCGCTCGGCACTGCCGACATGACAGCCTTCCTTTCCAAGGTGACCGGCAATTTCGACGGGTTGTTCGGGATCTTCTTCGGCAAGGACGGAGTGACCATCGGCAACCAGGCTTACGACCTCGGTCTCACCAAAAAATACAGGTGGGCCGGCGACGGTGCCATTGCGGAGTCCACCAACCTCCCGGCGCTCGGCAACAAGATCGAGGGTTTCGTCGGCATCAACCGTTATATCCCGGTTCTCGACGGGGTCCTCAATACGCCATCCCACAAGAAGTTTCTCGATGAGGCGGTTGTCCGGCTTAAGCAGGTCGACCCATCGGGGCCCCTGCCCGACCGCTACGTGCAATCGAACTACGAAGCCATGAATGCCTTGAAGCTTGGCATGGAAAAGTCGGGCTTCCGCGGTCGCGAGGATACAATGAAGCTGATCGAGGCGCTGGAAGGCCTCGAAATGAAAGAAGGCGACGACTTCCCTCAGGGAGACAAGGTGCTTCGCAAGGAGGACCATCAAGCCTTCATCCGTGAATTCATTTTCGACATCCACGAGGGGAAATTTCGAACCCTCGAAGTCGTACCGAAGGAAAAGACGATGTTCCCGCCGGCCTGCCAGTTCTCGGCGTAGCGTCGGCGACGAGTGAGGCCGGAGTCGGCTAAATCTGACTCCGGTTGCGGGAGGAAAGCACGCCGTGCCCTAAATGACCGCGCAGCTGTCAATCGATGCGCCCTCGCCGGCCGCTGCGCGCCCGGAAGACTCAGCAACAGCTATTCTGCGCACGCATGGGCTCACCATCCGTTTCGGCGGGCTGAGCGCCTTGGACAATGTCGACTTCGCAATCAAGCGCGGCGAAATCCACGCCATCATCGGACCGAACGGCGCCGGGAAAAGCACCTTCTTCAATTGTCTGACCGGTGTGCTGCGCCCGTCCTCGGGACGCATCGTGTTCAATGACGAGGATATCACCGGCCTCTCGCCCGACCGCATCTCCAGGAAGGGAATCGCGCGCTCCTATCAGATCACCAACATTCTCCCCAACGCCACAACCTTGGAGAACGTGCGGGTCGCGGCGCAATCGCGTGCGCATGCCTGGAGCATGCTCAGGCATTACAGCGCCTATCGTGACATCATCGACAGCGCGGAAGCAGTGCTGGAAGCAGTCGGCTTGCGCGCCAAGGAGAACGAGCTTGCCGGCAATCTTTCGCACGGCGAGCAGCGCAATCTGGAGATCGGTATTGCGCTGGCGACGAAGCCGCAACTCCTATGCCTTGACGAGCCGACCGCGGGGATGAGTGCGGCCGAGACCCACGAAACCACGAAGCTGGTGCGCCGCATCGCCGCGGATTTGTCCATCCTCATCGTCGAGCATGACATGCAGGTGGTCATGGGCTTGGCACAACGCATTACCGTGCTGCATTACGGCCGCGTGCTCGCACAAGGCACTCCGGCAGAGATTCAGCAGAACCCTAAGGTGCAGGAGGTGTACCTCAAGACATGACTGCGCTGGAAACTCGCATAGCACCCGTCATCGAAGTCGATGACGTGCACACCTACTACGGCAAGAGCCACATTCTCAACGGGGTAACGCTCCACGTCGATCAAGGCGAAGTCGTCGGCCTCCTTGGCCGCAATGGCGTCGGCAAAAGTACCACGCTGAAAACGATCATGGGCCTCGTGCATCCGAGCCAGGGGACGGTGCTGTTCACGGGCAAGTCAATCGCCAGCCTGCCCCCGCATAAGCTGGCGAAGCTTGGGATTGGCTATGTCCCGGAGGACCGGCGTATCTTTCGTCTTCTGACGGTGTTGGAGAATCTGCGCACCGGTCTCGACCGTCCCGGCGTGACGGATGCCCGCAAGCATGAGCTCATGGACAAGGTGTTCGCCTATTTCCCGGTGCTCGCGGAGCGGCGCAATCAGGCCGGCGGCACTCTTTCAGGCGGCGAGCAGCAGATGCTCGCCATCGCGCGGGCAATGATGCTTGAGCCCAAGATCATTCTGCTCGACGAGCCCACCGAAGGATTGATGCCGCGCATGGTGTCGCAGATCCGTCAGATCATCGACGTGCTGCATCGGGAAGGCGTGGCAATCCTGTTGGTCGAGCAGAATGTGCCGCTTACGCTTGAAGCAAGCCAGCGCGTCTACATCATGGAGAAGGGCAGCGTGCGCCACCATTGCGCGGCAGCGGACCTCAACGTCAACGACAAGGTCATTCAGCAGTATCTCGGAGTTCTAGTGCGGTGAATTTGAAGTTCCTATCATCATGGCCGCAAGCTCGTTTAGGAACTTCAAATTCAAAACCGCACTAGAAAATCATAATGTTTGCTAGTGCCCCTTTGATTCCGAAGTTCGTATCAGAGCGGGCAGCAATGTTTTACGAACTTCGGAATCGGGGCATTAGGCATGCTGACCGACTTTCTGCAAAGCATCCCCTACGACCAGATTATTATTCAGACCGTGAACGGGATCGTGACCGGGATGATCCTGGCGCTGATTGCGTCCGGGCTTACGCTGATTTTCGGCATCATGGACGTGGTGAACTTCGCCCATGGCGAGCTGTTCATGCTGGGCGCCTATATGGGCGTGGTGGTAATAGCGGCTACGGGGAGCTTCTGGCTGGCGCTCGTGCTTGCCACGCTGATCGTCGCGTTGATCGGCGCGGCGCTGCAGATAACGACCTTGCGCCCGCTGCTCGGCCGCGACCCGCTGACCACCATCCTCGCCACCTTCGGCATCTCGCTCGTGCTGCAAAACTATGCGCTCTGGCAATTCGGCCCTGTGGCGCGCAAGATTCCGGAGCCATTCACCGGACAGTTCACGCTCTTCTATCTGCAATATCCCTGGTATCGCTTGATGATCGCCGCACTGTCCGCCGCCATCATTGGCGGCTTCTGGCTGTTTCTGAAATACGGCACCTATGGCATCTGGATTCGCGCCGCGACGCAGGATCGCGTCATGGCGCAGGCCATGGGAATACCCGTGCCATGGGTGCTCACCGGCGTGTTCGCCATCGGCTCGGGCATGGCTGCCGCCAGCGGGGTGCTGTTCGGGCCCTTGGTAGGTGTCAACCACGCCATGGGATTGGATTGGGTGCTTAAAGCCTTCATCGTGGTTGTGGTCGGCGGGATGGGCAATCTCGGCGGCTCAATCGCCGCCTCGATCTTTATCAGCCTGTTGGAGGCTTATGCGTCGATCTGGGTGAGCCCGGCGCAAGCGGTGATCGTGTCTTTCATCGTCTTGATTCTGACCCTCCTGTTCCGGCCCACCGGCCTATTCGTTCCGACACCGAAATGAGCAGGCGCTCCAAAATCATCTACTGGACGGGATTTTCCGTCATTGTGGCACTGCTTATCGTCGCACCATGGGTGCTGCCGGAATTCTGGCGCAGGTTTGTGACGGAGATTCTGATTTGGGGTCTCCTGGCCATGTCGTCCGACGTCCTGATCGGTTACACCGGGATGATCTCGTTCGGACACTCGGCGTTTTTCGGTCTTGGCATGTACGGCGCCGCCGCCGCATTGCTGACGGTGCGTCCGCCCAATCTCTGGCTGGCGATGCTCTATGGCCTCTTCGGCTCGGCCGTCATTGCTTTGTTCGTGGCCTATTTCAGCACCCGGCTGCGCGACATCTATTTCGCCATCACCACGCTGATCTTCTCGCAGATCTTCTACGTGATCATCTTTACCTGGACCGAGGTGACCGGCGGGGAGAACGGATTGACTTTCCGGCGGCCTGAATTCGCGATTCCAGGCTTGTTCTCCATTCCATTCGATCCGGAGACCCTGCACTGGTTCGTGCTGGCCGTGGTGACAGCGTCGTATCTGATCCTGCGGCGCATCACCCAATCGCCCTTCGGGATGGTGCTGCAGTCGATCCGTGAAAACGAGCCGCGCACCCGTGCGATCGGCTATGCGGTCGAGCGCTACAAGATGGTTGCGGTGATGCTCTCAGGCCTGTTCGCCGGGCTGGCAGGCGTGCTCTACGCCATTCAGAACCGGTTTGCCGCTCCCGATTTCGTCTACTTTCTGGTATCGGGCGAGACGGTAATCTTCAACGTCATGGGCGGCATCGGCACGCTTGTTGGACCGATTGCCGGCGCTGCCTTCTACCTGCTTCTGCGCGAGGGCTTCTCGCGATTTTTCACGGAATTCTATCTCATTCCGGTAGGCATCATCTTCATCGCCATGGTGATCTTCATGCCGCAGGGATTGCTGGGCTTCATGCGGCGCTGGCTCAATCAGTAGCTCTTCAACCCCGATGCCTTCAATCGTTTGAGAAATGCCGGTTAGCTGCGAGATCATCGTCGACAAGGACGTCGACGTACCAATGCGCGACGGCGCTCATCTCAAAGCCGATGTGCTGCGGCCCGCCGGGGAGGGAAAGTTTCCCGCCATCTTGAATCTCGGCCCCTACCAGAAGGATAAGCTCTGGATTGCGCCGGACACGCTCGAAGAAGCGCCCAATCCTCTGATGAACTGGGAGACGATCAACCCGCATTGGTGGGTACCGCGCGGCTATGCGGCCGTGCGCATCGATGGCCGCGGCAGTGGGAAATCTCCGGGCCAATGCCAGCCATGGTCGCTTGCGGAATCCATCGACTTCTACGATGCAATCGAGTGGGCGGCAGCACAGCACTGGTGCTCGGGAAAGATCGGACTTTGCGGGATTTCCTATTACGCCATCAATCAGTGGTTCGTGGCGAACCATCAGCCGCCGTCATTGAAGGCCATCATTCCGTGGGAGGGCTTTGCCGATCTCTATCGCGATGCCCTGTTCCACGGCGGATTGCTCGGCCTGTTCATGCCCAACTGGTTCATGGCGCATATGATGCATCACCTTGTCGGCCGCGCTTCGCGTCATGCTGCCGATGCATGGCACATCAACACGCTGCATTTCTGGCTGCACAACAGCCTCGACAGCGGCGCCTTTTGCGGCGCGCAGGCGCAATGGGACAAGATCACCGTGCCGATGTTGAGCGCGGGCAACTGGTCGGGAATGGGATTGCACCTGCGCGGCAACACCGAGGCCTACATGCGCGCCGCGAGCCGGCACAAGAAGCTCCGTATCCACGCGGGAACCCACGTGCATCCTTTCTACAGCGAGGACGGACGGCGCGATCAGCTGCGGTTCTTCGACCATTGGCTCAAGGGCATCGATAATGGCGTGATGGACGAGCCGCCGGTGAAGCTTGCCATCCGCAAGGGCGCCGATGAAATCGAATGGCGCTACGAGCACGAATGGCCGCTTGCCCGCACGCAGTGGACCAAATTCTATTTCGATCTTTCAGCGAGGGGCGCCGGCCGCCTGGTTTCGGCAAATCCCGAGACCACAACCATGCGCAGCTATGCCGCAACAAGCCTCGGGAGCATGGGATCGACTTCCGCGGCGTCCTCGCAGGTGATGGGGGGCGGCATTCCGCCGGGCATGGGAATTACGCTCGAAACCGCGCCGCTCGCGCACGATCTTGAAATCACCGGGCCGCTCGCGGCGGTCATGTGGGTAGCGAGTTCATCCGAGGACATGGATCTGTTTCTCACCATCCGCAACATTGCCGCCGACGGCAGGGAGATTCTGGAAACCGGACAGCAAGGCACGCCGGTTCCCGTCGCGAAGGGCTGGCTTCGCGTATCGCACCGTGAGCTCGATCCCGACCTGACTTTGCCGTACCGCCCGTATCACCGTCACAAGCGGCGCCTTTATCTCACATCCGGCGAGATTGTGCGGGTGGAAGTCGAGATCTGGCCTACCTCCATGGCGTTCAAACAGGGCAACCGCATACGCCTCGACATTCAGCCGCGCGACGGCATCGGCAGCACCGGTTACATGCACTATCACGCCGACTATAATACCAGCAGCAACAGCGTGTATGCCGGAGGCGAGCGGGAGTCCTATCTGTTTCTTCCCGTCATCCCGCCCCGCAATGGCTGATTCCACGCGCATGCTCGCGCGCAAGGATGTGCGCGCGGGCTTATTGTTCATGGCGGTGGCGCTCATCGGCTTGTGGCTGTCGCGCGACTATCCGATCGGCACTGTGTTGCGCATGGGCACGGGCTACGTGCCGCGGTTGCTTTGCTGGACGCTCCTTGGGCTGGGTGCGCTTATCTTGCTGCAGGGCGCATGGACGAAGGAAATCGCACCCGCCGCCTCCTCGCCGAGCGACCAGTCGGCGTGGCGGCCGCTCGTATTTGTCACCGCAAGCCTGGTTGTATTCGGCCTCACCATCGAGCGGCTCGGCCTCGTCGTCTCTATCCTGTTGTTGATCGCGGTCGGAGCGATTGCCGCGCGCAGATTGCGCCCGCTTGAGACAGTGTTCGCCGCGCTGGTTCTCATCGTGCTTTCCTGGGCGATTTTCATTCTCGGTCTGGGCCTTACAATTCCGGTATGGCCGGAGTGGTAGATGGAGCTTCTGCACAATCTCGGAATGGGATTTGCGGTCGCCTTGACGCCGGCCAACCTGTTCTTCGCACTCGCCGGGGCGCTGATCGGAACATTGATCGGCGTCCTTCCCGGCATCGGGCCGATTGCGACCATCGCCATGCTGCTGCCGCTCACCTTTCACCTCGAACCGACTTCGGGGCTCATCATGCTCGCCGGCATCTTCTACGGCGCGCAATACGGCGGCTCGACCACCGCCATTCTGGTCAATCTGCCGGGAGAAACTTCCTCCGTGGTCACCTGCATCGACGGTCACCAGATGGCGCGGCAGGGCCGCGCCGGTGCCGCGCTCGCGGTGGCGGCGCTCGGCTCGTTCTTCGCCGGCTGCGTTTCGACCCTGCTGATCGCAACCTTCGCGCCGCCGCTGGCGATCGTCGGGCAATCGTTCGGCGCGCCGGAATATTTCTCGCTCATGGTGCTCGGCCTCATTGCCGCGGTGGTGCTGGCGCACGGCTCGGTGATCAAGGCGATTGCCATGATCAATCTCGGCCTGCTGATCGGGCTCGTCGGCACCGACGGCAATACCGGCGCGACGCGCTTCACCTTCGGCATCACCGAGCTGACCGACGGCATTGATGTTGCGACCTTGGCCATCGGCATTTTCGGCCTGGGCGAGATCATCACCAACCTGAGCGGCCCACCGGAGAATCGCTCCATCGTGGCGGAGCGGATCACCAGGCTGTGGCCGACGCGCGAGGATTTTCATCGCTCCTGGCCGGCGGTGCTGCGCGGCACGGCGCTCGGCTCGATCCTCGGCGTCCTTCCCGGCGGCGGAGCGACGCTAAGCTCGTTTGCCGCATATGCGCTGGAGAAGAAAACATCGCGCCACCCCGATGCGTTCGGGCAAGGCGCGGTCGAGGGAGTGGCGGCGCCGGAATCCGCCAACAATGCCGGCGCGCAGACATCCTTCATTCCCATGCTCACGCTGGGCATTCCCGGCAATGCGGTGATGGCGCTGATGATCGGCGCTCTCACCATCCACGGAATTCAACCGGGCCCGCAGATCATGACCGAACGCCCCGGCATGTTCTGGGGCATGATCGCCAGCATGTGGATCGGCAATCTCATGCTGGTCATCATCAATCTGCCGCTCATCGGCATGTGGGTGCAGCTGTTGAAAGTGCCGTACCGGTTCCTTTACCTCGCGATTTTCTTGTTCTGCGGCATCGGCGTCTACACCGTGAGCAACAGCGCAACGGCAGTGCTGCTGGCGGCATTCTTCGGAGTCGCCGGCTTCGTCTTCACGCGGCTGGAATGCGAGCCTGCCCCCATGATCCTGGGCTTTGTGCTGGGCCCGTTGATGGAGGAGAACCTGCGCCGCGCCATGCGCATTTCCAGCGGCGACCCCATGATCTTTCTGCAAAGGCCGATCAGTCTCGGCCTGCTCATTGCCGCTGCAGTACTTTGCGCGCTGGTGGCACTGCCGTTCATTCGCAGCAAGCGCGAGCAGGCGTTTCAGGAGGGCTGAAAGTACTGCCGGGACGCGGCGTGCCTGCCGCTGTTGATGATCGTTTTTTGTAATTTCCCGAATCAGCGCCCAGCGCCCGAGCTCAGTGCGACATGAAGGTGGGCACCGTCATTGAGCCCAGAATCGCCCGGGTCACGCCGCCCAGAATGAATTCGCGCATGCGCGAATGGCCGTAGCCGCCCATCACCAGTAAATCCGCCGACGTGTCGGCCGCACGGGAAAGAATGGCGTTGGCCGGGTCCACCTCGGACGATGCAATGCGCTCGACCTCGACCTTGATCCCATGGCGAGCGAGGTGGAGGGCAATATCGGCGCCGGGCAATTCGTCGCTCTTTGCTGCCTCACCCGAGACCATGACGACCTCGACAATCTTCGCTTTGGCGAGGAGCGGCATGGCATCGCCCACCGCGCGTGTCGCGCTGCGGCTTCCGTCCCAGCCGACCATCACGCGGTCAAGCTTGAGACCGGCGGTCTGGATGTATGGAACAATGAGGATGGGCCTGCCGGACTCGAAAAGCACGGCCTCGATGAACTGCCCCCCCAGCGTCGTATCGTCGGGCTGCGGCTGCGCCAACACGCACAAATCGAAGCGGCGCGCAATGTCCGCCAATGTGGCCGGCGCGTCCGACGCCGCTACTTCGACGCCGCGGCCTTCTGCGGCAACCGCCGCCCCGCGCGCGATTTCCTCGAATCCGGCGATTGCCGCCTTGGCCGCTTTCTCGGTCTCTGCGCGCTGCGATTCGATGATCTCGGGGGGAATCCCGTACATGTCTACCATTACTGGGACCATCGGGTCGTAGCGAAACGCGACCCCGGTAAGGTGCGCCTCGAACGCGGCCGCCAGCGAAACCGCGAAGGCCGTCGCCGCATCCCGTGCTGACGCGTTCGGCAGGTTGATCAGAATATCCTTGAACATGCGGTATCATAGCATCGTAGCCCGCATGGAGCCAACGGGCCGGCTTAAAGCGCCGCCCGATGACAGGCTCCGCACAATGTGGGAATGCAACCCCCCGGATTACGCTAACGCTCCATCCGGGCTACACGATGTTTCAGTGCGCACCGTAGTTGGCGACGAGGTAGTCGGTGATCGCCTTGGCGTCGGCCGCCTCAATGGGCGCGCCAAAGGCTTTGATCATTTTTGTCACTTCGGCATCCCACAGAGTAGCGCTGGGAAATGGCGAGTTCATCACGATGTAGTCGAGGCTGTGACAGCCCGAGCAATTAGCCTCGACCTTGTCCAGCCCGTTCGCCTTCTTCAGCTCAACCGGCCTCTCCTGCGCGCCGGCGGGAACCGCGATGAGAGCAAGTATCCCCGCAACAAGCCATGCCTGCATTGCCCTGCTCCTAGGCCACATTGAGCGATACGGTGTGAATGACGTTGTGATGGTAGCCTGCTGGATTTGCAATGATCTCGGTCGTCTGCCCCTGCCCGATCTTGTTGAAGGCGCGCGCCGATATGGTCTGCTTGCCGCGCGCCCGCGGAGAAAAATTGAAACTGAAAGTACGGAACGCGAATGGACCGACGTTCTCGCCCAAAGTGGCAGGCACCCAGGATTTTCCGCCGTCGGTGGATATCTCGACAGCACTGATCCCGTAGCCGCCATCCCAGGCGATGCCGCCCAGCGTAATCGGCTGGCCGGCCCTGATGCGGGCATCCTGCTCGTGGCTGGTGATCAGTGAGTTGACGACCATTTCGGTAATGGGCGTGGTGGTCGCGGTTTCCTGCGAGGTGAAGCGCGCCACCACCGGAAATTTGCCAAGCGGAATACGGTAGGCGGGATTCATCCAGAACCCGGCCTCCGGCCTGGTCCTCGCTGAAATCGAGGTGAGATGTTTCACCCAATAGACGCCGGTCCAGCCCGGCACGATCAGCCGCGCGGGAAAACCGTTGAAATGCGGCAGCGGTGCCCCATTCATTTCATAGGCGACGAGGGTTGTTTCCTCCATTGCCTTCCAGACCGGGATGCTCTTGATGAAATCGGGCGTCTTGTCGATCACGCCCGAATCGGCGCCGTCGAAGGCGATCTCGATTGCCTCTTTCTTGAGCCCGACCCGGTCGAGAATGTCTTTGAGGCGCGCTCCCTTCCAGCGGGCGCAGCCCATAGCCCCATAGCCCCACTCGACCCCGGGGACATGGGGCGAGAACAGTCCGCGCCGATTGCCGGAACACTGATTGACCGCGACCACTTCGCTCGCCGGCATGCGTTTGAGATCGTCGAAGCTGATTTCGCTCTCGCCGTTCGCGCCGTCGCCGCCGATCGCAAGCTTCCAGGTCTTTGCGTCGACTTCCGGAATGTTGGAAAGGTGGTAACGGACAAAGAAAGCATCATTGGGCGTAATTGCCGTACGGAAATATTCAATCGGGGTCTCGTAATTCGGTGGCCGATAGCTGAGCTTGATCAGCGGTTTCTTGCCCGGAAGCGGCTCCAAGGTTGCCTCGGTGCGCACCCCTTCCGGCAGCTCGGCCGGCAGGTTGGCGATCGCAGCCCAGCCTCGCTCGATGGCCGGGCCAGAAAGCGACAGACCCGCACCGGCCGCTATGAAATGACGCCGCGTGAGCATTAAATCTCCTCCCCGCTCTTTTTTTGTCGTTCGGAGCGTTCAGGCAAAAGTTACCATTGCACCACCTCAAGATAAACAGGCGTCACCTGGTTAAGATGCCGCAGAGACATTTCCGGCACATTGTTCGCGAAATGCCCTTCACGCCCATGCTGCGGCTATTGCCGGAGAGCAAAAAGCGCTAGGATGATGCCGCATCGCAACGGTAGAGGAACGCAATGAAGCTCAAAAGCTATGCGGCCGGCATCTGCGCCATGGTCGTTGCAATCAGTGCGATTGCAGTTTCCTCCGCCTCGTCGCAGACACGGACAAAGCGCTACATCGATGCCAATGGCCAGGAGGTTGTGGTTGTCAGCCGGCCGCGGGCGCGCTCGCGTGTCGTAGTCACGCGCCGATCCTATCTCGATGCAGGCACCGAAGTGAAGCCAGGCGAGCGTCATTTCATGGACTACGCGGACCCGCCTGGTTACCAGCCATACAATGTGGTCACCAATATCGGCGGGCGCGTCGGCTGGCATCGATCGCCGTTGCCCGGACCGTTCTTCCCCTGGGGACCTTGATCGCAGTGACTTCGTCTTGCCCGGCCTTGTGCCGGGCATCCACGCTTTCTTTGTTGCAAGACGTCGATGGCCGGGACAATGCCCGGCCATGACGACGCTCTCTAACCCGATGAGCGAAGACTGTTAAGCCGCAAGCTTCTCCATTTCGCCAATAACGGCGTCGCCCATTTGCGACGTGCTTACGATCTTGGCGCCCTCGGATTTGATATCGGCGGTGCGCAGGCCGTTGGCGAGGACCGCGGCGATCGCCTTTTCGATCAGATCGGCTTCCTTCCCCATGTTGAATGAGTACCGCAGCGCCATAGCCGAAAGAGGCGAGCATGGCGATCGGATTGGCGATGCCTTTGCCGGCAATGTCGGGCGCCGAACCGTGCACCGGCTCGTACAGCGCCTTGCGCCGCCGGGTCTTGGAATCAATCTCGCCGAGCGAAGCAGACGGCAGCATGCCAAGCGAGCCGGTCAGCATCGCCGCCACGTCGGACAGCATGTCGCCGAACAGATTGTCGGTGACGATGACGTCAAACTGCTTGGGCCAGCGCACCAGCTGCATGCCGCCGGCATCGGCGAGCTGATGCTCGAGTTGCACGTCCTTGAATTCGCGTTGATGCAATTCGTCGACGACTTCGTGCCAGAGCACGCCGGTCTTCATGACGTTGCGCTTCTCCATGGAAGTCAGCTTGTTGCGTCGCTTGCGGGCGAGCTCGAATGCAACGCGGGCGATGCGCTCGATCTCGTAGGTATCGTAAACCTGAGTATCGATGGCGCGCTTCTGCCCGTTGCCGAGGTCGGTAATGGTCTTGGGCTCGCCGAAATAGACGCCGCCGGTCAGTTCGCGCAGAATGACGATGTCGAGCCCGTCCACGACTTCGCGCTTGAGACTTGAGGAATCGGCGAGCGCCGGATAGCAGATTGCCGGCCGGATATTGGCAAACAGGCGAAGTTCCTTGCGCAGCCGCAGCAGCCCGGCCTCGGGACGTACCTCATACGCGACCTTGTCCCATTTTGGCCCGCCCACGGCGCCGAAGATGACGGCATCGGCGGCATGCGCCTTCGCCATGGTGGCATCCGTGATGGCGCATTTGTGGGCGTCGTAGCATGACCCTCCGACAAGCTCTTCCTCGCAATCGAACCTTCCCATGCCATGGGCATTCATCCAGGCGATGAGCTTTTTCACCTCGGCCATGACTTCAGGCCCGATGCCGTCGCCGGGCAGCAACAGGAGCTTATGAGTTGGCATGCGAAACGACCCTCCGGGATGGAAGCGGTCAGATGCCGCTGAACCAGTTGTAGCCCTGGTCCTCCCAATAGCCGCCGAGATATTTGTCGGTGACCGCCATCTCCATGACGTGCTTGGGGTTCTTGAAGCCGAGCTTGGTCGGTATGCGTATTCGCATCGGGAAGCCGTAACGGCGCGGCAGAATTTGTCCATCGAAGGCAAAAGTCATTTGCGTCTGCGGATGCAGCGCGGTCGCCATATCGATGGAAGTGGAATAGCCTTCGGCGCAGCGGAACCAGACATATTTGGCGCGGGTATCGGCGCCGATGCGCCGCAGGAATTCATGCAGCGGCGTGCCCGTCCATTTGCCAATGGCACTCCAGCCCTCGACGCAAATCAGGCGGGTGATCTGCGTCTCCTGCGGCAGGGCATAGAGCTCTGCAAGCGTCCAGGGCTTTTTGCTCTCGACCATGCCGCCGACTTCCAGCTTGTAATCCTGGCCATCGACCTCGGGTGCCTCGTCCTCGGGATAATAGGCATTGAACGGGAACGGCCTGCGCACCACTGCATCGGGATAGGTGGGTGCGAGCTTACCGGGGTCGAACAGCCAGGCCTGCACACGATCGTTGAAATGCGAAATCCTGATCAGGGCGCGTTCCGCCGAAGCACCGTCGACGATGTCGCAGCCGGTGAGGAAGGCAAGCGCGCCGAGGCTCGCGCCCCCGCGCAGGAACAGGCGCCGCGCCGGGTCAGGCAGCCGCCGCGCCGCGTCCTTGAGAAGAAGGTCGGCATCGACGCCTGCGGGATTGCGCCTGCGAGACATCTCTTCCTTCCTCAGCGGCCTGAGAGCATGGCACGCAGGCTCTTCGGCACAACGAACGCCATGACGATGTGGATCACGCTGAAGAGCACAATGCCAGCCATGGCAAAGAAATGCACGTAGCGAGCCGTATCATAGCCGCCGAACAGAGTGGTGAGCGTCTGCAATTGCACCGGCTTCCAAATCGCAAGCCCGGAGAGCACGATCACAATGCCGGCGAGGATAACTCCGAGATAGAACATCTTCTGCACCGCGTTATAAGCGGCAAGGTCGTCATATGAGAGGCGGCCGGTGAGCGCTGCTTTCGCGTCGGCCAGAACGTCGGCGGGGCGGATGGGTGTGAGCTTGCGCCGCAAGCGGCCGCTGCCGATCCCGAGCAAAAGATAAGCAATGCCGTTGCCGGCAAGAAGCCACATTGCCGCAAAATGCCAGAGCAGCCCTCCGGCAAGCCAGCCTCCGAGCGTGAGCGAGGGCGGAAAAACGAAAGGAAAGAGCGGGGATGCATTGTAGATCTGCCAGCCCGAGGCGACCATAAGCAGCACGGCGAGCGCATTGAGCCAATGGGTGAGGCGCACCCATAAGGGATGGATGATCTCACCTGGCGGAGCGATGCGGCCATTATCAGCGGCAAACGCCATAGCCCGACCTTTGCATTGTTTCGCCCGACATTATCATAACAGAATAGCCGGGCTGTTCGTCCATCTTGAGCGGCTCCCTCGCAACTCACGAGTTCAAATCATGTCCAAGACCGCAGCAGGCAATTTCTTTGAGGATTTCCGTCTCGGCCAGCTCATCGAGCACGCCACCCCGCGTACCATTACGGTCGGCGACGTGGCGCTCTACCAGGGGATATTCGGGCCGCGGTTTGCCGTGCAGTCGTCGGATGCCTTTGCGCAGGCGATCGGCTATCCGCGATCGCCGGTCGACGACCTGCTGGTCTTTCATATCGTTTTCGGCAAGACGGTGCCTGACATATCGCTCAATGCAGTTGCCAATCTCGGC
Source organism: uncultured Alphaproteobacteria bacterium (assembly GCA_963817135.1). Taxonomy (GTDB): domain Bacteria; phylum Pseudomonadota; class Alphaproteobacteria; order Rhizobiales; family Xanthobacteraceae; genus VAZQ01. The sequence continues at coordinate 243,701 of CAWFNG010000014.1, forward strand.
TATGCAGCCGGCCGCTGGCTCGCGCCGGTCTATCCCGGCGACACCATCAATGCGCGCTCGGAAGTGATCGGCCTCAAGGAGAATTCGAGCCGCAAGACCGGCATCGTGTTCGTGCGCTCGACCGGCTGCAAGCAGGACGGCAGCAAGGTGCTGGAATATGTTCGCTGGGTGATGGTGCGCAAACGCGACGAGGCGGCGCCGGCGCCGGCGGAGCACGTGCCGCGCCTGCCGGATGCCGTGCCGCCGAGCACCATTGGCGACGCCTGTCCCCGCATCAATGCGGCCGCCTACGATTTCACTCTCGCGGGCAGCCGCTATCGTTTTGCCGACTACGCCGTGGGCGAGACCATCGATCACGTGGACGGCATCACGGTCGAGGAAGCCGAGCATCAGCTCGCCACCCGGCTTTATCAGAACACCGCGCGCATCCACTTCAACCAGTACGCGGAGGGCAAAGGCCGGTTCGGGCGGCGTCTCATCTATGGCGGTCACGTGATCTCGCTCGCCCGCGCACTGTCGTTCAACGGACTTGCCAATGCCTTCCATGTGGCGGCGATCAATGGCGGGCGCCATGTGTCACCGCTGTTTGCAGGGTCAACCGTATTTGCCTGGTCGCAGGTGCTTGCGAAGGCCGAGCTTTCCGGCCGCGACGATGTCGGCGCGCTGCGCTTGCGCACCGTCGCCGCGAAGGACCATCCCTGCGCCGATTTTCCACTTAAATCCGGCAGCGAGGATCATCCCGCGGTTCTGCTCGACCTCGACTATTGGGTGCTGATCCCGCGCTAACTCCAACCCTCGTAGCCCGGATGGAGCGACAGCGAAATCCGGGAGCAATCGTCCCGCATTGCGCTTTGCTCCACGCGGGCTACCGACGGTCCGAGCAGATCATCAGATCGTCAGGGTTCCCGCCTTGGCGGCGGCGAAGCGTTCACCCACTTTCGACCAGTTCACCGTGTTCCACCATGCCTTGAGATAATCGGCGCGGCGATTCTGATAATTGAGGTAATAGGCGTGCTCCCACACGTCGTTTCCGAACAGGGCGCGCCTGCCGTCCATAAGCGGAGTGTCCTGGTTCGCCCGCGGCTCGAGAGCGAGTTTTCCGTCTCGCAAAACGGTGACAAACACCCAGCCCGAGCCGAAAACCTTGGTGCCGGCATCGTTGAAGGCGGCTTGCAGCTTGTCGAAGCCGCCGAAATCCTTGGCGATCTGCGCCGCCAGATCACCGCTCGGCTGACCCCCGCCGCTCGGACCCATGATCTCCCAGAACATGGTGTGGTTGGCGTGGCCGCCCATGTTGTTGCGCACGGTGGTACGCAATGGCTCAGCCAGACTACCGAGCTTTACCAGCACGTCCTGGATCGGCTGCTTGGCAATTTGCGGATTGTCCTTGGCCGCATTGTTGAGATTGTTCACGTAGGCGGCGTGATGGCGGTCATGGTGGATTTCCATGGTCTTGGCGTCGATATGGGGCTCGAGCGCGTTGGTCGGGTAGGTAAGCGGAGGAAGCTTGAACGGGGCATCTGCCGCCTGCGCGAAAGCAAAGCGCGGAGCAAAGTGAGCGGCGGCGGCAAATGCAGCAGAGCCAACGACGATCGTGCGCCGATTAAGCGACATGGGTAAACCTCCTCCATTCATCAATGATCGAGAGTGACAACTATATACATCGGCTCAATGCGAGGTAAGCGGGGTCAGCCTGTTGGCGATCAAGCCGCCGTTCGCAAATGCTCGACCAGCTGTCGGGCGTAGGGCGGCAAATCGCTCAAACGGCGGATACAGATGGTAAGCTCGCGCACCGCCCAGGCGTCAGTCAGCGTCACTGCCGTGATTGCCATGGTCCTCGCCACGCGTCGGGCGGTGCTTTCCGGAACTATGCCGATCCCGACGTTGCATTCAACCAGCCGGCACACCGCGTCGAAGCTGCGCAATTGCACGCGCAGCCGCAAAGGCCGGCCGATGCGTGCTGCCTTGGCCGCAAGGAAACGTTGCAGAGCGCTCGCGCGGTCGAGCCCGACGAAGTCATGGTCGAGGACTTCCGCAAAAGAAATTTCCGCGCGCGCAGCGAGGGGATGATCGCTCGCTACCACGAGCACAAAACGGTCCTTGCGAAATGGAAATGTTTGCAACGCGCTGGCATCGACCGTGCTCGCAACGATGCCGAGATCGGCAACGCCTTCCGCGATCAGCCCCACGATCTCGTCGCTGAGGCGTTCTTCGAGGTCGACGCTGACGTTGGGATGCGCGGAAAGAAACGAGCTGAGTGCTTCCGGCAGGAATTCGGTCAAGGCATTGGTATTGGAAAGGACCCGGATCTGGCCGGCAAGCCCGCCCGCATAAGCGCCGAGGTCCTCGCGCAGCCGCTCCGCCTGGCGCAAGATCGCGCGTGCGTGCTGTAGGAGCGTGCGGCCCGCCTGGGTCGGTGTAACGCCCTGGCGGCCGCGCACCAGAAGCGCCGCTCCCAGCGCTTGTTCCATGTTACGGATACGGGTGGAAGCGGCGGCGAGCGCGAGGTGCGCGCGCTCGGCGCCACCGGTAATGCTGCCGGCTTCGACCACGTGGCGAAACAGGCTCAGGTCGCTCAGGTCAAAACGCATAATGCTTCGTGTTTTGCGAAGGAAAGCTACACAAAATACCTATTGTCGGGGAAATTTTGCAAGCCATATTCGCCACGGGCGAAAGAAAGGCAAGTCCACGCATAACGCTCGCGCTCGCGGCGGGGAAACAGTTTAGGCTCCTTTCCGCGCCGCATGCGCAACGATTAGGGAGAACCACCATGGCGGACGCCCAGGCGCCGATCGAGCGGCCGCTTTCGCCGCATATTTCCATCTACAAGCCGATGCTGACGATGCTGATGTCGATTGCCCACCGCATCACCGGCATCGCGCTGTATTTCGGCACGCTATTGATCGCCTGGTGGCTGCTTGCCGCGGCTTCCGGTCCGAATGCCTTTGCCGGAATAGGTGCGTTCATGAATTCGCTCCTCGGCCGCATTGTGCTGTTTGGCTATACCTGGGCGCTCATGCACCATATGCTCGGCGGCATTCGGCATCTGATTTGGGATACCGGGCACGGCTTCGGACCGCATGAGCGGGAATGGCTCGCGGTGGCGACCGTGGTCGGCTCCGTCAGCCTTACGCTCGTGATCTGGATCGTCGGCTATCTCTATGTGGGAGGACCACACTGATGGGGATTGGACGCATGAGCACGCCGCTTGCGCGGGTGCAGGGCCTCGGCGCGGCAAGGTCCGGCACCGAGCATTTCTGGCGGCAGCGATTGACCGCGGTCGCCAACTTGCCCCTCACCATTGCCTTCGTCTTTATCCTGATCTCTCTCCTTGGCCGCAATCACGCAGCCGTCGTGCAAATCCTCGGGTCCCCGCTGATTGCGGTGATCATGCTGCTGCTCATCATTTCCATCACCACCCATATGCGCATTGGCATGCAGGTGATCATCGAGGATTACGTGCATGGCGACGGCAACAAGCTGTTCCTCATAATGGCAAACACCTTCTTCGCGATTGCAGTGGCGCTTGCCTGTGCCTTCGCTTTGCTCATGCTGAGCTTCAAGGTCTGAGAGAATGGCGTCCAATACTCCATCCAATAATGCCTCGCCGGCCGTGAACGGCCGTGCCTATCCAATCGAGGACCACCGCTACGACGTGGTGGTGGTGGGAGCGGGCGGAGCGGGCCTGCGTGCCGTCGTCGGCTGCAGCGAAGCGGGCCTCAAGACAGCTTGCATCACCAAGGTGTTCCCGACGCGCTCCCATACGGTATCGGCGCAGGGCGGCATTGCGGCGGCACTCGGGAATATGGGCGAGGATAACTGGCGTTGGCACATGTACGATACCGTCAAGGGGTCCGATTGGCTCGGCGACCAGGACGCCATCGAATATCTCTGCCGCAATGCGCCCGAGGCGGTTTACGAGCTTGAACACTGGGGCTTGCCGTTCTCGCGCCGCGAGGACGGCAAGATTTATCAGCGGCCGTTCGGCGGCATGACCACCAATTACGGCAAAGGCATAGCGCAGCGGACCTGCGCCGCTGCCGACCGTACCGGCCATGCCATGCTGCATACCATGTATGGCCAGGCTCTGCGCCATTCCGCGGAATTTTTCATCGAATATTTTGCCATCGATCTGATCATGGATGACGAGGGCCGCTGCCGCGGCGTCATCGCGCTCAGGCTCGATGACGGCTCGATCCATCGCTTCGCCGCCCACATGACCATCCTTGCTACCGGCGGCTATGGGCGGGCTTACTTCTCCTGCACGTCGGCGCATACCTGTACCGGGGATGGCAATGCCATGGTGCTGCGTGCCGGACTGCCGCTGGAAGACATGGAGTTCGTCCAGTTCCATCCGACCGGAATATACGGGGCCGGTTGCCTCATTACCGAGGGCGCCCGCGGCGAGGGCGCCTACCTCGTCAATTCAGAGGGCGAGCGCTTCATGGAGCGCTATGCGCCCTCCGCCAAGGACCTCGCCTCGCGCGACGTCGTTTCCCGCGCCATGACCATCGAGATCCGCGAGGGTCGCGGTGTGGGCAAGCTCAAGGATCACATCCATCTTCATCTCGATCATCTCGATCCGGCGGTGTTGCAGGAACGACTGCCCGGGATTGCCGAACTCGCGCGCATCTTTGCCGACGTGGACATCGCTCACGAACCGATACCGATCGTGCCGACGGTGCACTACAATATGGGCGGCATCCCGACGAATTTTCATGGCGAAGTGCGCACCAAAAAGAACGGCAGCGACGATTTCGTGGTACCCGGCCTGATGGCGCTCGGCGAGGCGGCAAGCGTGTCCGTGCATGGCGCCAACCGGTTGGGCTCGAATTCACTCATCGATCTCGTTGTATTCGGCCGTGCTGCGGCTGCCCGCTGCGCCGAAATCCTCGAACCCGGTGACAAGCAGTCAGAGCTGCCGCGCGACTCCGCCGAGGGCGCGCTTTCCCGCCTCGATAAATTCCGTCATGCTGCCGGCAAGACGCCGACCGCTGCGCTACGGCTCAAAATGCAGCGGGTGATGCAAAACAATTGTGCGGTGTTTCGCACGCGCGAAGTGCTGCAGGAGGGCCACGATCTCATTCACGAAGTCTTCGGCAGCGTTGCCGATATCAAGGTCACCGACCGCTCGCTGATCTGGAATTCTGACCTGATCGAGACGCTCGAGTTCGACAATCTGATCGCCCAGGCGGTGGTGACGCTCGATTCGGCCATGAATTGAACTGAAAGCCGCGGCGCGCATGCGCGCGAGGATTTCCCGGACCGGGACGACAAGAACTGGATGAAGCACACCCTCGCCTGGATGGACTATAAGGGCGAGGTGCGGATCGACTATCGGCCGGTGCACACATACACCCTCACCAACGAAGTGTCCTATATCGAGCCGAAGGCGCGGGTTTACTGAGCGAGTTTACTGAGCGAGTCCACTGAGCGAGTTTCACTGACATGGGCCAATTCACGCTTCCGCAGAATTCCAAGGTAACCGAGGGCAAGATCTGGGCCTACCCGTCCGGGGCGCAGACGGTGCGGGAATATCGCATCTATCGATGGAATCCGGACGAGCGAAAAAACCCGCGCATGGATACCTATTATGTCGACATCGGCGATTGCGGTCCGATGATTCTCGACGCGCTCATCTGGATCAAGAACAATATCGACCCGACTCTGACCTTCCGCCGTTCATGCCGCGAAGGCGTGTGCGGGTCCTGCTCGATGAATATCGACAGCACCAACACGCTCGCATGCACCAAGTCGATGGCCGAGATCAAAGGCGTCGTGAAAATCTATCCGCTGCCGCACCAGCCGGTGGTCAAGGATCTGGTGCCCGACCTCACCAATTTCTATGCGCAACATGCAGCAATTGAGCCCTGGCTGAAGACGACATCCCCGACGCCGCCAAAGGAATGGAAGCAGAGTCATGACGATCGTCAGCGGCTCGACGGTCTTTATGAATGCATTTTGTGTGCGTGCTGTTCGACCGCATGCCCCAGCTACTGGTGGAACGGCGAGCGGTTTCTCGGTCCCGCCGCGCTCCTGCAGGCGGACCGCTGGCTGCAAGACAGCCGTGACGAATTGACCGGCGAGCGCCTCGATAATCTCGAGGACCCGTTCCGTCTGTACCGCTGCCACACCATCATGAATTGCGCCAAGGCTTGCCCGAAGCACCTCAACCCGGCCAAGGCGATTGCCGAGATCAAGCGCATGATGGTCGAGCGGCAGGTCTGATATCGTTAGGAAAGCCAGCATGCCTTTGAGCGCCGACGTTCGCCGCGTGGTCACCACCGTCGACAAGAACGACAAAGCGGTCGTGCTGCTTGACGGGCCCAATCCGCACAAGAAAGTACGTCCGGATACGCAAGCGGTGTTGCGGCTCCTCTGGGTGACGGACCAGACGCCCGCCGATTTGTCCGGTTCCTCCGATCGCGCGGCGATCGACATCGGCATCATGCCGCCGCCTGGCGGGTCGGCATTCCGCATCGTCGAGTTTCCGCCGGAAACGGCGGAAATGCGCAAGCTCGATCCCGACACCATGCATCGCAGCCTTGGCGGCGCCGCCCCCAAACGCGGCCTGCCTCCCCGGCATCCCGCCATGCACCGCACCCGCACCGTCGACTACGCGATCATCATGGCCGGCGAAATCGACATGCTGCTCGACGATTCCGAGATCCATCTCAAGGCCGGCGACGTCCTGGTGCAGCAGGGCACTAACCATGCCTGGGTCAATCGCGGCAGCGAACCTTGTCGGATTGCCTTCATCCTGATCGATGCCAAGGAGCCCTGATCAGGCATCGCCCACAGCGCGTAAACACGACGCGCTCCATCCCGCCTGCTTCACGAGCCGTTTCGGCCCCCCGTTGAAAATTAGGCTTGCGCGCTGGCGGCTGCGCTGCTATTGTTTTGAACACAGTGTTCAAATATGAACTATACCGTCCGACAGGCATCCAGCAAGGAGAGAGTAATGGCTCAAGCAGTGGCGGAAAAACCGGCCCAGGGGCGCACGTGGGATCGCCCGAAAGGTGCAACGTTCGAACAATGGATCAAATCGCGTATCGCGCGCGTCAGCGAGCGACAGTACGACTGGAACGCGCTCAAGTTTCAGGCCGACTTCGAGCCGAAGTACCGACGCGCGCAGAAGCGCTTTATCGGGACGGGAGCCACCGGCGTCGCCCAGGATGCAAATGTCATTCCGGCTGAGCACTTCACTTTGTCGAACATGATCATTCCGGCCGGCGGTGAAGGTCCGATGCACCTTCACGTCGACGCCGAGGAGGTTTTTTTCGTCCTGCGCGGCAAGATCAAAGTCATGGTGGAGAAGGACGGCGAATATTTCGAAACCGTCCTCGGCGAGCGCGACTGCATTTCCATCCCGCCCGGCGTCTATCGCGGCGAGGCGAATATCGGCGATGAGGAAGCAGTCATGATGGTCATGCTCGGATCGCCCAAACCCGTCACCCCTACCTATCCGCCGGAGCATCCGCTGTCCAAAGTCAAACGCAGCTGAGCAACTTGTAGGGTGGGCAAAGGCGCTATGCAGGAGACGTTCCGCGTGGGCAAATTCGTGCGGCGCCGTGCCCACGCGGAACCATTCGGCAGACGAATTTGCCCACCCTACAGCAGTTCGAACGATCTTATGACGGACATTCCCGTATGAGCACCACCGCGGTATCGGCCACGACAACGGCGTTTAGAAGCGGCTCCACGCGCGATGGGATTTCGTACCTCATGCGCGAGGGTTGCGCTGGCGGAGCTACCCTCGTTCTGTTGCACGGGATTGGCAGCAATGCGCGATCATGGCTTGCCTTCATGAACACGCTCGACGCGCGCTTTGCGAGTCTCGCCTGGGACTTGCCGGGCTATGGGTCGAGTCGGGCACTGGCTGATGAATGGCCAACGGCCGAGGATTACTGCATTGTGCTCGGCCGCGTGCTCGATCGGCTGGGGTTGGGCAACGTGGTCCTCGTCGGCCATTCACTCGGCGCCCTGATCGCCGCGCGCTTTGCAGCCACGCGGTACGCACGCATTCAGGCCCTGGTGCTCGCGTCTCCAGCAGCCGGTTACAACGCGGCGCCGAATGGCCCGCTTCCGCCGGCTGTGGCTAAACGGCTCTCCGATTTCGAACAGCTCGGCGCGGCTGAGTGTGCAAGGCTGCGCGCCCCGCGCCTTTTGGCCGATCCTCAGGCGACGCCTGATGTGACCTCGGCGGTCGAGACGGCCATGGCTGCACTCACGCTGCCCGGTTATGCGCAGGCTGCGCGGTTTCTCGGATGCGCCAGCATATTCGAGGATGTGCATTCACTGGCCGTGCCGACTCTCGTCGTGTGCGGCGTGCAGGACCGAATTACGCCGCCGGAGCAGGCGCGGCGCGTCGCCGAAGCAATTCCCGCTCAAGCCAGATTTCGCAGTGAAATGCCGTTTCTGATCGAACAAGCCGGTCACGCCTTGCCGCAGGAAAGACCGGCCGAACTCGCGCGATGCTGCGCCGCGCTCACGGTGGCTACGATGGAGGCTCGCAATGAGCACAGTCGCGGAAACTGACGGCGCCGACATCTATACCGTCCCGCCGGTCACGCGTGCCATCCGTCTCCTGCAGGCGATCAGCGACGGCGAGACCGCGGCAAACCTCAAACAAACCGCGCTTGCTCTCGGGATCAACCGCACCACTCTGATGCGCCTTCTGCATACGCTGGAAGCAGCGCGTTTCATCGAAGCCATTCCCAACGGCAGGGGCTATCGAATCGGCCTCGGTCTTGTCGGCATTGCCGCGCGTGCATCGCAGGATCTCATGCAGTCGGCGAGTCCGGTAGTGACGAGACTTCGCGGGATCGCTGGGACTGTCGGCCCATCTCGGGGTGCTGGACGGTACCGACGCGCTGTTTTTGCTGCGGCAAGTCCCCAATGTGCCGCTCGCGAGCAACATCCAGCCCGGCAGCCGCATCCCGGCTTACGCGACAACCCTGGGCCGCATCATCCTCGCCTACTGGTCCAAGGAGCGGGTGACCGAGCTGTTTCGCGATGTGCGATTCCACCCGTTCTCGAAGCATACGCCCCGATCGCTGAGCAACTTGCACGCCGTGCTCGCCGCGGATCGTGCTGCAGGTTATGCCTGGAGCGACAGCCATTACACTCCCGGCGTCTGCTCGGTCGGCTTTGCGGTGTTCGATCACACCAACGAGCCGACGGCCGCCTTGAACGTCACCGGACCACAACGGGTGTTCACCGAAACGGCGCAGCGCCGGGCCATCGTCATTGAAGCCGTTCGCGCCGCGGCACGCGAACTCTCCACCCGGCTTGGATTCGTCGCCGCCAGTACGAACGCGAACAAGACGGGCGCAACGAACGGCGGGAAGAGTTTCCGGATATCGCAGAGGTCGGTATGAGCACGACGGGCACGATCGATTATTTGAGCGGTATAGCCATGCGCGCAAAAGGCTCTACGGCGACCGGCGACTTCTATGTCAGGAATTGGGGCCTGACCTCGGTTGCCCAGGAAGCTGGAGCGGTCTACTTCCGGGGTACTGGACCGGAATTTTACATCTATGCACTGCGCGAGGACGATGTCTTCGGCGTCGATTTCATCAACTTCGGCGTTGCCTCGCGCGCGGGAATCGACGCGCTGCATGGCCGGCTCAACGGCCTCGGCATTCCGGTTCTCGGGGTGCCCGCGCCGCTTACGACCCCAGGCGGCGGCTACGGTTTCATGGCGATCGATCCGGATCACCGCCGGCTGCGTTTCGTGACCGGCGTCAAGCGACACAGCGAAACAGCAGACGATCCGGCAAAACCGCGCAAGGTCACGCACGTGGTGCTCAACACGCCGCAATTGGAGACTGTTCAGAAATTCTTCAACGATATGCTCGGGCTGCGCGTCAGCGACTACTCTGCAGAGCAGATGGTCTTCTTGCGGGTGACTTCCGATCACCATGCCATCGCGCTCAACCGCAGCGCATATCCGAGCGTCAATCACGTCGCGTTCGAAATGCCGAGCATCGATGCCTTCATGCGCGGCATAGGCCGCATGCGCACCGTCGGACAGGCGGTGGCATGGGGGCCGGGACGGCATGGCCCCGGCAATAATCCTTTCGCCTATTTTGTCTCGCCGTCGGGCTTTGTGATCGAGTTCACCGCCGAGGTGGCGCAGATCGACGAAGCTACGCACGAGCCGCAGGTCTGGCCGCGCAATGTGCCGGAGAAGATGGATGTGTGGATGACCGCCGGCCCGCCGACAGCGGCAATGCGTGCCGTCATGCAAGGTCGCCCCGACCCCGGCTTTCCGGCGAGGAGCTGACGAATGGACCTGGGTCTGGCGGGACGGGTCGCCGTCGTTACCGGCGGCACGTCGGGCATCGGTCTCGCGACCGTGCGCGTCTTGCTGGCCGAAGGCGTCAGCGTGGCCCTGTGCGGACGCAATGCCGAGCGGATGGGCGCGGTCGCTGAGAGACTTGCCGACGAGCACGGAAAGGACCGGGTTCTCGCGGTGCGCTGCGATGTGCTCAATGCGGACGATTGCGCCGCCTTCGCGGAAGCCGTCGCGCGCTGGCGTGATCGCTGCGATCTCCTGGTCAACAATGCCGGACAGGCGCGCATGTCGACGTTTGCGGAGACGACCGATGCCGCGTGGATGGAGGAGCTGAAGCTGAAATTCTTCAGCCAGATTCTACCCGTACGCGCGTTTCGGCGGTTGCTCGACGCAAGCGATGCCCCGGCAATCGTCGGTGTCAATTCGCTTCTCGCCTACCAGCCGGAGCCGCACATGGTGTGCACGTCGGCGGCGCGCGCGGGCGTGCAGAATCTTCTCAAATCTCTCGCGCATGAGCTTGCCCCGCGCATACGCGTAAACTCCATCGTGCTGGGCCTCGTCGATTCCGGCCAGTGGCAACGCCGCTTCGAAGCATCGGGTACCGACAAGAGCCGTGCCGACTGGCTCGCTGCGTTCGCGCAGGAAAAAGGCATTCCGCTCGCACGCCTGGGCCATCCCGATGAGCCGGCGCGGGCGATTGCATTTCTCGGCTCCCCCGCCGCGAGCTACGTGACCGGTGCGCAGCTCGAAGTCTCGGGCGGCCTATCCCGCTATATTTGACAGGTAGAATTCCATGCCAGCGAGTTTAGAAGTTTCCGTTCGCGAATCCGCGCTTGCGGAGGAGCCGGTAGGCGATCTCGTCGCGCGCTTTCTTGCCGACATCGGCGTGAAGACAGTCTTTGGCGTCATTTCCATTCACAACATGCCGATTCTCGATGCCATCCACCGGCAGCAACGGATCAGGTTCATTCCGGCACGCGGAGAGGCCGGCGCCATGAACATGGCCGACGCCTATGCGCGCGTGTCCACTTCGCTCGGCGTGGTTATTACAAGCACCGGAACGGCTGCAGGCAATAGTGCGGGCGCACAAGTCGAGGCGCTGACTGCCGGCTCGCCGCTCCTTCATATCACCACGCAGGTGGACCGTTCGTTCATGGACCGCGATCGCGCCGCCATTCACGATGTGCCGCGCCAGGCGGACATGCTCAAGGCGATATCGAAGAGCTATTATCGTATCTGGGAGGCAGGCGGCACGATCCCGACGCTCGCGGCGGCGGCGAGCGCGGCACTTGGCGCGCCGCGTGGCCCTGTGAGCGTCGAGATACCGGTCGACGTCCAACGCGAGCTGGCAACCATTCCGAAAACGATGGCCCTGTCGAAGGCGTCCATCGTCCCTCGTGCCGAGCAGATCAAGTCACTGGCCGAACTGGTGCGCGCTGCGAGGCGACCCATGCTTTGGCTCGGAGGCGGCGCTCGCGCGGCCGACAAGGCCGCAACTGAATTGGTCGAGCGAGGATTTTGCGCGGTCACCAGCACGAATGGTCGTGCGGTTGTTCCCGAGGATCACCCGCACAGCCTGGGTGCCTTCAACATGACGCCGCAGGCGCAGGCGATCTATCGCGGCGCCGATCTCATGATCGTAGTCGGATCGCGCCTGCGCGGGAACGAGAGCCTCAACAATCGGATGGCCCTGCCCCGCCCGCTCGTGCAAATCGACGCGGATGCAAGCCAGGGCGGCCGCAATTACCCCGTCGACCTGTTCATTCATGGCGAGGCGCGCCTCGCTTTTGATGAGCTTCTTGCGGCTCTACCCAAGAAACTCGATGTCGATCCCGACTTCGGTCATGACGTGAGCATCGCACGCGCGAGTTCGGAAGGCGCGCTGCGGGAACAGCTCGGTCCCTATCAGGTCGTCGCGGATGCGCTGCTTGAGCGGGTCGCCCCAGGCAAGCATCCATTCGTGCGCGACGTCACCATCGCCAACTCAACCTTCGGCAACCGCTACGTGACCATTGCGGCGCCCAATCTCGGCGTGCACGCGCTTGGCGGCGGCATCGGTCAGGGCATCGCCATGGCGATCGGCGCGTCGCTCGCTTCGCCAGGCAGCAAGACCGTGGCGCTGATCGGCGACGGAGGGGCGATGGTGAACCTCGCCGAGCTGCTCACCGCGGTCGACGAGAACGCGGAGGTCGTGTTCGTACTGATGAACGACAAAGCCTATGGCGTCATCCGCAATATTCAGGACGTGCAATACCGATCCCGTCACGCCTACAGCGCGCTGCGCACGCCCGACTTCGCCCGCCTTGCCGCAAGCTTTGGCCTTGCGCATCGACGGATCGATCGGGTGGAGGACTTCGCAGCGGCACTGGACGCCGCGTTGCACGCACGCGGGCCGCAGCTCATCGAAATCGACATGGTGGCAATTGGACCGTTCGGCAGAGCCTTCAGCGGTCCACCGGCCGGCGCCGCGGGAGCGCCGAGCGAGGCATAGCATACAAACGGAGAAACAATATGAGCATCGATGTAGCCAGCATCGATATGCCGAAAGGGCATCTCTATATCGGCGGCGAATGGCGAAAGGGGACGGGCACGGAAATCACATCGCTGTTTCCAGCGGATCGCTCCGTAAACAGGGTCATTAACGGCGCTTCGAAGGAGGATGTGCTGCTCGCGATCGATCGCGCGCAGGCGGCAGCAAACGATCCCGGGTGGCGCAATCTCAAGCCGCACGAACGTGCCGGCCATCTCTATCGCATCGCCGATGGTATTGCCCGCTCTGCCGACCGGATTTCCTTCATCCAGAGCCGGGATACCGGCAAGACGTTGACCGAGACACGCGCGCTTGCGATGAGCGCGGCGGGCACATTTCGCTATTTTGCGGCAGTGCTCGAAACCACGGAAGATGTCGTCACGCCCGCGCGCGGCGACTATCTGACGATTTCGATGCATCAACCCATCGGCGTCATTGCTGCCATCACGCCGTGGAATTCTCCCATTGCCAGCGATGCGCAAAAGATTGCCCCCGCCCTCGCCGCAGGAAATGCGGTGTTGCTCAAGCCCGCCTCGTGGAGCCCGCTCGTATCGCTGGAGCTTGCCCGCATCATCGACGAGGCGGGGCTGCCGAAAGGACTGTTCTCGACGCTGCCGGGCGTGGGTTCGCTCATGGGCGATCTGCTGGTCACGCATCCTGCGATCGGCAAGGTATCTTTCACGGGAGGAACCGCGGTGGGACGCGGCATCGCCCGCAAGGCAGCCGAGAAACTGATGCCGGTTTCCCTGGAGCTTGGCGGCAAATCGCCGACCATTGTCTTCGCCGATGCGGACATGGACATCGCCATCGCCGGTATTCTCTTCGGCATATTCTCGTCGAGCGGCCAATCCTGCATCGCCGGGTCGCGCCTGCTGGTGGAGAGATCGATCTACGACGGATTCGTCGCCCGGCTTGTCGACGTAACGAGGCGTCTCGTCGTCGGGCACCCGTTCGAGCCTGCGACCCAGGTTGCTCCTCTCATTCACGACGATCACCGTGCAACGGTCGAGCGCTATGTCGGCATCGCGGTGAAAGAAGGCGGGGAAATCCTGGTTGGCGGCGGGCGGCCGCAAGGCGGGGCATACGACCGCGGCATCTATTATCAGCCGACCGTCATCGCCGGCCTGCGCAACAATGCGCAAGCCTGCCGCGAGGAAATCTTCGGTCCGGTGCTGGTCGTGATGGCCTTCGACGATGAGGCGCAAGCCGTCGAGATGGCGAACGACAACGAATACGGTCTGGCCTGTGGAATCTGGACCCGCGACGCGGTACGGGCGCTCCGCGTCGGTCGCGCAGTTACCTCCGGCACGGTATGGATCAACACCTACAAGCAGTTCTCGATCGCGACGCCGTTCGGCGGCGCCAAGCACAGCGGCCTCGGACGCGAAAAGGGCGCCGACGGCATTCGCGCCTACATGCAGCAGAAGTCCTATTATTTCGATCTCTCTGCCAGACCTCATGCCTGGGTGGGAGCGGCCCCGGCGCTTTCCACAAGCCCCTGATCAGAGTTGTTCCGGGGCGAGCGACAAAAAAATTGTCTGAGATGTTGAAGCCGAGCGCGCGTGCCCTCTTAAAGTCCCTGACCGAAACGCCTAAGGCGTTTGACCCTATGCTTCTGGTATGCAGCGATCTGACGAGCGATCGGACCTGCATGACCGAATCGTAGGTGAGTGATTGAGGCGAAAAGAGCCCTGTCGTCGTTCTCAGGACCAAGCTCAACTTTGCACATTATCCCGCCTTCGTCGCCGGCGTAATCCACTCGGGTGATGCTATACCGACGCAACGGATCAGCTTCTGGGGATTGCTCGCGTATGACGGCAGCCACTTCAGGAGTAACGGTGGCGAAAAGCGGCAACGATTCCCTCAACCTGGTCACCAGACGCTCAACCTGCTCTGGATTGTCGATCATGGTATCTCTCGGTCAAGTTTGTCGCCCAGCGAATCGCAAATTACTGAATGATAATAGCATCCAAGCGCGCCGCCAAAAAGGTTTGTCAAGAATGGATCCCTGGCGACGAAAAGCGCGCCGACCCCAGTCCGGTTACCGTCCAGAGACTCTCCGTGAATGCGGACATCCCGCTCGGCGGCAAGGTGCCGAGCTGCGGACTCATGCACTGCAGCGAACAGCACCCTACTCGATCACCTCGTCAGCGATGGCGAGCACCCCCGGCGGTACCTCGATGCCAAGCGCCCGCGCCGTTTGAAGATTGAAGGCGAACACGAATTTGGTGGATTGTAGCACCGGCAGGTCGGCGGGCTTCGCGCCTTTGAGGATGCTGCCGGTATATACGCCGACTTGATGAAACATATCCGCGATGTCGGTCCCGTAGCTCATCAGCCCGCCGACTGAGACAAAATCACTCTGCGCATAAGTCGCCGGAATTCCATCGCGCGCCGTCAAGGTGGCAAATTGCACGCGGCGGTCAAGGAAGAATGCGTTGCCGCCGACGAAGAGGGCATCGGGGCGCTCGCGGGCAAGACTGGAAAACGTCGCGTCGATCTCGGCGATCGTACTGGCATTGAATATCTGGATTTGCAGCCCCATGCTGGGAGCGGCTTCCCGCACGTCCTGCAATGTGGCTTCGGTGTTTGCCGCATTGGCCGGATTGACGAGCACGGCAATTCGTACGGCCTTTGGCACCAAGTCATGCAGAAGTCGCAGGCGCTTGGCCACCACCTCGTTGGCGAAAAAATTGATGCCGGTCGCGTTGCCGCCCGGCTGGGCGAGGCTAGCGACAAGGCCAAGTCGGACCGGGTCCTCGGTGACGCCGAAGACGATCGGAATTGTCGCTGTTGCTGCTTTGGCCGCGAGCGTAGCCGGCGTGAACCCAGGCGTGGCGATAACGGCCACCTGCTGGCGGATCAGATCGGCCACCAAGGCCGGCACGCGATCATAGTGGCTCTCCAGCCAGTGGTACTCGACCGTTACGTTCTGGCCCTCGACGTAACCGGTTGCATTGAGGCCTTTGCGGAACGCGGCCACATTACGTGCGTTGGCGTCGGCCGACCCGATGCGGAGAAACGCGACCACCGGTAGCGCCGGCCGCTGCGCGCGCGCCGCGAGCGGCCATGCCGCCGTCGCACCGCCGCCGAGAAGAATGATGAACTCGCGCCGCCGCATATCCGCTCCCAAGCTCAGGAGACAGCATTGTACGGGCGCAAACGAGTATTTTGATAGGGGCGAAACCGGCATCAAGACCATTGTCGCAGTGCACAGCCAATGTCGCCGATGGGTCATGGGCCGCCCAAAGGGGCTGCGTCCGCGTTCAGTCCGCTGCTCATTCGAGAGCAGTCATACCCCAGGATGAGGCGGCACTCACGCTTAGTGCACAGGAGGAGACATGGCGGGGTTCGTTCGATCTCCTCGTCGGCGGTCGCGAGCAGCGGACGACGGCACCTGAAGCCGAGCATCCGGGCAGTGATGCGGCTAATCGGTTCCAAGGGTTCCAATTCGCGGCAGCGGTATTGGCGTGAACCGCGAAGCATGAATGGGGACCAGCTTAGCGTCGTTTTCCCGCGGGCAGAGTTACAAAAATTTAATGCGGCCCGTAATCACAGGCGCTCGAACTTGAAACGTGGTCGTGCGTTACGCGACTGCGCGAACCACCGTCGCTATCGCCAAATAGGCCGACACTCATCCGCGACGAAATCCACGCGTATCCAACCAGGGATCAGAGACCGCGGCGGCGGAAGTGCAATATGTCGTCAAGCCGATCGCCGAGATGAAGGTCAAGCAACTTCCGAAAGGCCCGCTGTACTGGCGGATCGAGAATTTTCCGACGCTGGAGCGCGCGAAGGCCGCTGCAGGTGAGTACCGGTGGAACCCCGATACGGTGAGCTACGAAGGATTGCCCTCCCTGACTGCCGAGGTTGCCGGAAAGGTCTGGCTTTTCACGCTCGGGCCGCAAGGCGGATCATCTGCCGGTGGTAGCAAGGTAGCCGAAATCGGGCCGATCCCCCCGATTACTGCTCCCGAGTATTTGCTGCGCATCAACAACACGGGCGGACCGCCCGGGGTCAAGACGCCAGTACATACGCATCCAGGCTCCGAAACGTTCTATGTACTGAGCGGACAGCTGAGCCAGAAGAGTCCGCATGGCATGAGCCATGTCGATGCCGGGCAATTCATGCCCGGACATGGTCCCGGCATGCCAATGGAAGTCTCAAGCAGCGGCACTACCGATCTGAATGCCCTTGTCATGTTTGTTGTGGATGCCACCAAGCCGTTCTCATCACCGGCCACGATGCCTTGAGGGAGAGGCCCACATCCGTTTTGGATCAAAGCGGATGTCACGTCATTAAAAGGGGCGATACACCGCAAAAATCATAGAGAGGTCACCAATGAACGTCAGTGCTTTACTGGTGGGGCTCGCGCTTACGACGTTTGTCGCGACTGCTTCGCCGGTATTTTCCCAGCAAGGTCCGCCCCCCTCAGACAGGGCAAACCAGGTCGAAGCCCTGGTCACGAAAGCGGCTGCGTTCATTGGCAGCAAAGGAAAGTTAGCTTTCGCCGATTTCAGAAAGAAAGACAGCGAGTGGTTTCATGGCGATACGTATCTGTTTGTCTACGACATGAACGCGAATGTATTGCTCAATCCCGCTTTTCCAAAACGTGAAGGAACTAACGTGAGTGGCCAAAAGGATGCCAAGGGCAAGCTATTTCATAACGAAATTATTAAAACAGCTGAAACGAAGGGATCAGGATGGGTCGATTATATGTTTCCTAAGCCGGGACAGACTGAGCCTTCGCAGAAATGGACCTTCGTGAAAAAGGTTAGGATCGATGGCACCCCTGGTTTGGTCGCGTCAGGCTTCTACCCGGAATAGGATTGAAGGGCTCTCAACGATATCCGCTTTGGGTCCAACCCCCGCCTTTACCGCGAGTGCAGTGTCAATGGCCGCTTCACCTCGGTGAACAGACATATACTCGCCATCGAAATCCGTCTTGCACAGCGCACCAAAGTTATTCGTATTTGGCGCCTGCGCGGAAAGCAAAAGAGAACCCTTAGAGCCCCTCTCCCGTTTATTGATCTGCACCTCGGCAGTCTTACCGCGCCAGACAAGCTTGCAGTTAACCTGTCGCGAGTCGCCTCGACCTCGACCGTCGTTCGCATGTCGGGAATGGGTCGGGGCATTGGGGGCTTTTTTCGTTTTCGCCAATTTTGAGTCTATGGCGGCAAAATAATCTGAGGCGTTCTATCTCAGCAATACTCTCGGTCCGCTGCTGCTTGCGACCTTCAATCGCAGCGGTCAACAGCTCGACACATTCCCGACTATCTCCGGAATAATTACGATTTGTCCTGACTACCAGTTTCGTCTTGCGCGGCGTTTATAGCGGCTACCTGCGCTTCCAATTCACTTTCTAACGCCACTTCGGAGATAGCTATCGTTGGCGTTAGAGCAGGTGATATGATTCTCGCTTCGCTGCTTTGAGCTTGCCCCGACGTTTCGACCGGACTTGTCCCCGGCTCGCAAATCTGCTGTTTCGAACTGCCCGCTTTTTGTCGTTTAACAAGAAAACCAATTGTGGATGCCGTCAGCGCAACAAGCAGACCACCGATTGATCCATACAAGGCGTTTTCCCAGCGGCTGCCTTTGGCATTAGCTACAGGTTGATCTGCTTTTAATCGCGCTATTGTCGCGTCGAGTTTGGCTTTTTCTACAACTTTGGCTTGTTCAAGAGCGATCTCGGCATCAACTCTCGCCTTATCCGCCTCAATGCGCGCTGTTTCCGCATCAGTTCTTGCCTTTTCGAGTTCTGCTATCGTCTTGGTGGCAATCGCTAATTTTGTTTGCAGTATTTCGATCGTGCCTGCCACCTCAGTTCGCTCTGGTTCCCGCTCCGTCCTGTCCGCAGTTGATGGCAGTATTGGTTGTCGCTCTGGTGGCGGGGAAAGAAATCCCGATGCATCGACCGCCGCTATTCGGAGTGTCCCATGTCCTTTCTGGTCGTAACTTGCCGCCCAAAGAAATCCGGGACCGCCGTCAATACGGTAGATCGCCAACCCTTCCTTGGCCGATCGTGCAAAATTTCCCAGGAAATCGATCAGCAGACCCTTTTTGGGACTTTTTCCATCTGCGATGATCCTGATGGTCACCTGGTCCAGTTGTTCCAGGGTAATCTTGCCCCAGACCGCGATAATTCCATCTCGGACACCACCGCGATGTGGCATCTTCATTATGCGTGGCGTTTCGCCAATTTTGCGTGAGTATCGCTGTATTTCCTCTTCGACTTCATTCGGACTGAAGAATGCCGGTTCTTGAGAGCGATTGACATATAAAATATTTCCATCACGCGAGTGTAGGATTGAATAGGCCGCCGTATAGGACCCGCGCCGCTCTTTGTCGTTCCGTGCTTTTTGACACCATGTCAGTCCGGCGAATTGTTCGCTCGGACTACATCTGTATTCCCGATAGGATGCGCTGTTGAAACTCAGTTGCGATCCAACAGCTAGTCCATCAACGACATATTGCGTCGGTTCGGCTATCGCATTTCCACAAAAAATAACAGATGCGAGAGCTGCAATCCCCGCTTTCATCGCCGCGACCCCAATAGTGGACGATGCGGCCGATTATTGCCGACATTGTAGCCAAACTTGGGAGAACCCCCATCGCCCGCTTCACCCTATTTGTGCGTGCTCGCAGAGGAGGCGGCGTGCAACCAGGAGCGTTAGAGCGTCACGGGTTCGCTGTTTCCTTCTCACCGGGGGAGTCGTAGAGCCGCTGGGAAGGCAAGAAAGCCGGCCGTTAGGACATGCGGACGCAATGACATGCAGCCGCCGCTCAATAGAGCGGCGGACGAACAAGTCGAGTCACATTGACACAAAATTAAGCTTCCGCACGGCAGAGTTGTCGGGTCACCGACTGGGTGACGCGGTAATTATGGGCGCCTGAAATGCTGATTTACAGCCAGGTCGATGAACCACTGCGCTGTTCACCGGAGGCAGCTCGGAGTTTTCCGCCTCCGTGGCGCTTTGAGGATTTCCCCGAGGGTTATCGCGTTTTGGACGCGAACGATCGTGTCCTGGTATATGTGGTTGCGAGTGAGCAAATCGCAGATGCCGGATCGAAGAGGCTGACTTTAGACGAAGCTTGGCGAATTGCGCGGATCATCGCGAGCCTTCCTGACCTGATAAAAGAAACACCACCGGGTCACACACAGCGGTCCTGGTGGAAATGGCTCAAGCCGCGCTCACAGTCAAACTGACAACTCGCCCCAGCTCGGAATGGTAACGCGAAGGTAGAGAACAGCGCGTTCCATCGGAAAGTTCTCCCAGCAAAACGCGAAGTTGCTTTCGCTGGCTGCAGACATTTATTGCCGCCGGCCCCAATCTTCCTCAGCTTCCGCTTCACAGCTGGGCGCAAGTGCGGCGAGCGTCCTGCAGGTCAAAGCCAAACAAAAAGAGCAACACAGCACCTGCTCCAAGTGTGAGAAGACTTAACTGAGCCCATACTGCGACGATCATGGCGCTTGGCTCCCGCATCGGGTCGGGACTGCCGCTATTGAGCGGTCGGATCACGTCAAATTAAAGCCGCTCCGGGGGAACAGTCGGCAGCGGTTAACCGGCAGTAAATGGAGTATCAGCCCGATACTTCTGTCAGTTTGAAGTATCGTGCCTTCGCCTCCCCAAGAGTAATGTATTGCGTGGCTATGAATCGGACTTTTTCGCTGACAGAGGAAGTTCAAAGGGTCCCCCACATCTTTACACGAAGGTCGTCGTCTACAGCCCGGAGAATTTTTGATCAACGGTGCTCCGGCCCGCTCACTCAATCACCTCATCAGCGCGGGCGAGGAGCGTCAGCGGAATTGTCAGGCCGAACGCCCTAGCGGTGATAAGGTTCACGACCAGATCAAACTTAGTCGGCTGCTCGACCGGCAGGTCGGCGGGCTTCGCTCCGCGCAAAATCTTGTCCACATAGTCAGCTGCGCGCCGGGATAGATCAGGAAAGCTTGGTCCATAGGAGATTAGACCTGCCGCCTCGATGCTTTCCCGAGAGGCTTGCATCGTCGGCAGTCGCGCCCCCAGCGTCAAGGTGTTGATACGGTTCCAGTTGCTGAATGTGAGCAGGTCTTGACAGACATAAAGTGCGTCCGCGTCTCCCTTGATAGCATCGATGGCGGGCGCGATGTCCGTTGCTCCCCGGATTTCCGAGGTAGTTACTTGGAGGCCGAGGACACGGGCCGCCGCTTGATATTCCCCCAACTCTTGCACAACCACTGGATTGCCAACGTTTCCCATGACTGCCACGCGGCGCAGCCCGGGGACAAGCTCGCGCAGCAGATCGAGCCGTTTGCCCGCAAGATCAGTGGACAGGACCGACAGCCCGGTGACATTGCCGCCAGGTCGCGACAGGCTCGCGACCAGCCCGCTGCCGACCGGATCGCCCGCCACTGAAAACACGATCGGGATCGCTGCGGTCGCCTGCTTTGCGGCGGCGATTAGCGGTGTTCCTGAGGTGACAATAATATCAACCTTGCGCCGGGCAAATTCAGCCGCGATATCCGCTGCGAGGTCGGCGCGTCCGTCCGTCCAACGAAACTCGATTACAACCGTGCGACCTTCGATCCAAGAAAGCTCGCGTAGTCGCTCAACAAAAGCCGCTACCCGTTTGGCTTCGGCCGCAGGCGTGCCCTGGCCCATGTATCCGATGATCGGCAGCTGGCCCGGCTGCTGCGCGTGCGCAGCGAGCGGCCATGCCACGGCCGTACTGCCAAGAAGGGTGATGAACTCGCGCCGTCGCATGAGTTGCCTCGGACGTGGCCCGCAATCTAGCACATCATCGGTCCGCGAGAGCGCACCGCAGCGAAACATTCCCGCTTATGTCGGTTCAGGGTCACTTCCCGCTGTTACCGCGCCGCAACCTTGCCGGCCGCTTCACCTCCATCAAGAGACACGGCCAGCTACGCCGCGCAGGCCTCAGAGCCCGAGATAGGCGCGCCGCACATTGTCATCGGCGAGAAGAGCCGAACCGTTCCCTTCCAATACAACTGCCCCGTTCTCAAGCACGTAACCGCGCGCCGCCAGCGCGAGCAACTCCGCGACGTTCTGCTCGACCAGCAGGATGCTCAGGCCGCGTTTGTTGAGCGTCGCGACCGCGTCAAACATGGCATCCACCATCACCGGCGCGAGCCCGAGCGAAGGTTCGTCGAGCATGACAAAAACTGGCTCGGCCATGAGCGCACGGCCGATTGCCACCATCTGCTGCTCGCCGCCGGAGAGGGTGCCGGCGAGTTGCCTGCGCCGCTCCGCGAGCTTGGGAAAAAGATCGAACACCTGCGCGATGTTGTCGGCGGCGCGCGGTCGCGCCCGCTTGAGGATCGCGCCGAGGCGCAGGTTATCCTCCACGCTCAGTCCGGGAAACAGCTGGCGCCCTTCCGGCGACTGGGCAATGCCGTGCTCACACACCCGGTCGGTCGATAGATTGGTGATCTCGGCGCCGGCGAAGCGCACATGACCCGCCGTTGCTGGCACCATTCCGGCGATAGTCCGAATGAGCGTGGTCTTGCCGGCGCCATTGCCACCGACCACAGCGACGGTCTCGCCGCGGTCGACGTGCAGCGAGATGCCCGACAGCACAGGCGCGCCGTCATATCCGGCAGATAGGTGCTCCACTTCGAGCAGCGGGCTCATGCCACTTTCGCCTTGCGCCCGAGATAGCTTTCGATGACCCGCGGATCGGCTACCACCGCGGCAGGCGTGCCTTCGGCGATCTTCTCGCCGTGGTGAAGCACCACGACCTTGTCAGCCAGCGCCATGACGACCCGCATGACATGCTCGATCAGAAAAATGGTCATGCCGTTCTTCTGCAGCGTCCGCAGCACGCCAACGATGTGATCGGCGTCGGCCGGAGGCAGCGCCGCCATGACTTCGTCGAGCAGCAAAAGCCGCGGCCGGGTCGCCAGCGCCTTGGCGAGTTCGAGCAGCTTGCGGTCGGGCAGCGTCAATGCGGCAGCCGAATGGCCGGCCTTTCCCGCCAGGCCGACGCGATCGAGGATCGCAAGCGCCGCGCCGCGCGCCTGCGTCACCTTCGAGGTTCGCGCAAGCGCTCCTACCATGACGTTCTCGACGACGGTCATGCCGGAGAGGGGCCGCATGATCTGGAACGTGCGCGCCATTCCGAGCCGGCAGCGCGCCTCCGGCGCGAGCCCGGCGATGTCATTTCCCTCGAACAGTACGCGACCGGCGGACGGTGTCATGGCGCCCGCAATTAGATTGAAACAGGTGGTCTTGCCGGCGCCATTGGGGCCGATCAGGGCCGTGATGGAACCGTGCGCGACGTCGAAACTTACGTTATCGACGGCGACGAGCCCGCTGAAGCGCTTACCGAGGCCACGCACTTCCAGGCTGTGGGTCATGCCATTCGCGACCTTGCCGCGCCGCCGGCAAGGCGGAGCCGCCGGGCGAGCCACGGCCAGCAGCCCTGCGGTGCGATCTTGATCACCACCATCAGCAGGAGACCGTAGATCAGCAGATTGAGCCCGTTGATGCTGAACGACTGTGCGAGATCGCGCGACATCTCGTTGATCGGCACGACGATGAATGCGCCCAGGATGGGGCCGAACAGCGTGCCCAGGCCGCCGACGATAGGCGCAATGATGAGATTGATGCTCATGTGCATGCCGAGCACCGATTCGGGAAACAGGCTGCCGTTCATCAGCGCAAACCAGCCGCCGGCAATACCTGTCAGGGCCGCGCTGATTGCGACGGCGAGCAGCTTCAGCCGAAACGCCCGCACACCGAGCGCCCGCGATGCCTCCTCGTCTTCGCGTATCGCGCGCCAGCAATAGCCGATGTGACTGCGGATCAGGGCCGCCGAGAGGAGCAGGCTCGCGAACATCGTCAGCAGCAGCGCATAGTAGAAGAACGTTGCGCCGCCGCGCAGGCTCAGCAAAGGATGATTCTGCGGCGTGAGCGCCTTGAGGAAGAACCCGCCGGTCTTGCCGACATAATCCCAATGCTCGAATACGATGCGGGCAAACTCGGCGAAGGCGATCGTGAGCAAGGCAAAATAAACTCCGCGCACCGAGAAGCGGAACCCGAGCGCGCCGATGATGACGCCAAATGCCGCAGGAATGAGGGCTGCGGGAAGCATCGCGAGCCAGGGCGACAGGCCGTAACGCTCCGAAAGGATCGCGAGCACATAAGCTCCAACACCAAAATAAAGCGCATGCCCAAGCGAGAGCTGGCCGGCAAATCCCATCATCAGGTTCCAGGCAATGCCGACAAGCGCCGCAAGGAAAATGAGAGCCAGAACGCTGAGGTAAAAATCGCCCAGCGCGAGCGGCAGAACGGCGAGCGCTGCGGCAAGAGCCGTGGCGGCGATGGTCTGGCGGCGGGCGAGTGCTTCCATCATTGCGTCATTCGACGCGGCGCCAGCAAGCCGGCGGGTCGCACCAGCAGGACGATAATCAACAGGGCATAGCTGAGCAGGCTCTTTGCCGAGGGCGAGATGAGAACGGCGGCCAATGCCTCGGAGACGCCGATCAGAAGGCCGCCAAACAGCGCGCCCGGCAGGCTCGCCAGCCCGCCGATGATGACGATAATGAACGCGGTGAGCGTGAACTCGCCGGCAAGATACGGGTTGGCGTCATAGAGGGGAGCCACAAGCGCGCCGGCGGCACCGGCGCAAGCCATGCCGATGCCTGCCGTCAACGCGAAGACATGGGAGATGCGGATGCCAATGGCCCTTCCGCCGACGATGTTCTCGGCGGCAGCCTGCAGCGCTTTGCCGGTGAGGCTTAACCGCAGCCATGCCCACAGCGCGAAGATGAGCACGAGCGCCGCGACAGCCGCATGCAGGCGCACCGCATCGACCCGCAGCGGCCCGACCTGATACGCAGCGAAGCTCGCATCGCTCTGGATGCCGCGCGGGTCGGGCCCGAACAGTATCGCATGAATCCCGGTGATCAGCAGCGCGAGACCGATGTAAAGCACGAACTGGACGTGCTGAGGCTTGTCGACGAAGTCGTTGCCGATGAGACGCTGGAAGCAATAACCGAATGCGAACATCAATGCGGTCGCCAACGGCACGGTGGCGGCCGGGGGAAGGCCGAAATACGTCCACAGCACATATCCGAGATACATGCCGATGACGACCATCTCGCCATGCGCGAAATTCACCACCCGCATGACGCCGAAGATGATGTTGAGCCCGGTGGCAATCAGCGCATAGATGACGCCGATCATCAGGCCGTTGATCACCACGCTGGCATAGAGTTGAAACATTTCTCAGATTTAGCCGCGAGCGCTCCACTTCGTCATCGGCAGCCTGGGGGCGCTCTGCGCAATCGAAGATGGCGCGATGACGACCGGCTGCTGGTTCTGATTTTGCAGCAGCGGCACGCCGATATTTACGTTCTGCCCCTTGGCGTCGAACGTGATCGGCCCGCCATACATGGGGTGCTCGGCGATGTTGGTCTGCTTGAGGGCGGCATGCAGGTCAGTCGGGCTTGCTGGAACCGGCGCGCTTGAAAGCGTCGGCAACCACCTGGATCGATTCCCAGCCGAAACCGGAATTGAGCTCGAAACGCTCATTCGGCATCTCCTTGCTCCAGCGTTCCAGCACGCGCTTGGCCATCGGCAGGCTCGGGTCGTACCAGGGAACCGAAACCATGTAGTCGTTGGCATATTTCCCGAGCGCATCGGTGAATGCCTTTTCGTACGGGCCAGGCGAACTCGGCCCGTAGATCGCCATCGGATTGTAGTCCTGCTTGATCATCTCGCGCACGATCAGGATGGCGTCGTTGACGCGGGTGATGGGGCAGACGAGGTCTGCACCGGTCGCTTTCGCCTTGGCAACTTCGATCGAAAGGTCGCGCGCACGCGCATCGTAACTGATGGTGTCCAGGATCTTGATGCCGACGCCGATTTTTTCCCAGGCGCCCTGCACGGCGCTGCCTGTGGCTTGGCCGAACGTATCGTTGACATGCATCACTACCGCTGTCTTGGGGTCGAAGCCGGCGCTGCGTGGGAGATCCTTGAACAGCGTGACACCCTTGGCGACGATCTCGGTTGAGGGCGGGAAATTGCGAAACAGCTGGGTGAACCCCTGCTCGGTGATCTGCGCCGCAGAACCCACGTTAACGACGAGCGGCACTTTTGCCGCTTCGGCTGCCTGCGCAGCGGAGATCGTTGCACCGGAATCCCAGGCACCTACCAGGATGCTGGCGCCATCGCGAATGAGCTTCT
Source organism: uncultured Alphaproteobacteria bacterium (assembly GCA_963817135.1). Taxonomy (GTDB): domain Bacteria; phylum Pseudomonadota; class Alphaproteobacteria; order Rhizobiales; family Xanthobacteraceae; genus VAZQ01. The sequence continues at coordinate 269,721 of CAWFNG010000014.1, forward strand.
CGGCAGCGACGCGCGCATTCTCCGGCTTCGACTCGGTATCGGCGAATGCAACGTCGAGCTTTACCCCATCCTCGCCGAACATCTTCACGGCAAGCTCAGTGCCGCGACGCGTCGCGATGCCGGGAAACGACAGCACGCCCGAAAGCGGCAGGATGACGCCGACCTTCAGACTGCCTGTCTGCGCGCGCAGCACGGCGGGGGCCATGCCGAGGCCGAGACTCGATGCGGCAGTGGCGATGAAATAGCGGCGGGAGAAGCCTTTGGCAGATCGATACGGCATGACGAGAGACTCCGAATTGGAGGAAGTTGCAAGGGTGGGTGGCGCCGCGCTTATGAGCCCTTGGATTTTTGGTCGAGTGCCGCCAGCACACGTTCGGGCGTGATGGGCAATTCGGTGATGCGGACACCGACGGCATCCTCGATCGCGTTCGCGATTGCGCTGGCGATCGGCAGGATGGTTCCTTCGCCGGCGCCCTTGGCGCCGAACGGACCGGGGCCGTGACCCTGCTCCTGCGTGATGGTGACGAAATCGGGCGGCAGGTCCTCGGCCAGCGGAACCCGGTAGACCAACGGATCGATGTTCAGCAGTTCGCCGTTATCGTTATAGATCATTCGCTCGAAGAGCGCCTGGCCGTAGCCCATGACGGCCGCGCCGTCTTCCTGCCCCTTGCATATCAACGGATGGATGGACCGCCCGGTGTCGCTGCTGGCGACGAGCTTGAGGACCTTGACCTGTCCGGTTGCGGGATCGACTTCGACTTCGGCGGCGCCCCAGCCGATCTCCCAGAAGACGCAAGGCGATTCGAGCGGCGCATTGTGATCGATCGGCGGCATGTAGAAGCCTTCGGCCGTAAACTCGAAGCCGGGGCCGCCATAATACGCCATCACCAGTGGCCCGAGCGGCAGGCGCTGGGCATTTTGTCCGGTGCCCTGCACGATGAAACCATTGTCGAGATCGACCTCGGAGATATCGCAATTGAGCTGGCCGGCGGCAAATTCGAGCACGCGCAGCCTCGCGCCATGCGCGGCTTGCGCCACCGCGCGTCCCATCACGGCGATGCCGGAACTCGCATTCGTGCCCTCATCGAAGGGCACGTGGTCGGTGTTGATCGAGGGCGCCGACACGCGGCCGTGCGGGAGCTTGAGGATCTCGGCCACGACCTGGGTCATTGCCGTGCGAATCCCCTGCCCCATTTCCACGCTTCCGAAATTGAGGATGGCGTCGCCATTGGTGAGCACGCGCACACGTGCCTGCGCTGCCTTCTTGACGCCGCCGCCATCCTTGCAGCCGATCGCCAGGCCTTTTCCGCGGTTACGCTGGCGCGGCTCGCGATAGCCGATATGCTCGCAGACGAGATCGAGCCCGGCTTTGAGATCGCTGTCGATGCCTGAATCGCCCGGCTGAAACGGCTCCCCCAGCTTCAACAAATTCTTCACGCGCAGGTCGTAGGGGTCGATGTTGAGGCGACGCGCAATCATGTCGAGCTGGCTTTCGCTCGCCCAGGTGGCTTGCGTGCCGCCGAATCCGCGGAATGGACCGGCTGGCGCGGTGTTGGTCATGACGCAGAGGCAGCGGGTGTCGATATGCTGCCAACGATACGGCCCGGAAATGCGGTAACCCGCCTTTTCCGCGACGAGCGGGCTTGCATCCGAATAAGCGCCCGCGTCGAGCAGAATTTCGCTGGCGCGGGCGACAAAGGTCCCGTCCGCCATCACCCCGCTCTTCAAGCGCAGGATCGCCGCATGCTGCGTATTGGTGAGCGCGCTCTCCTCCATGGTGAAACAGAAGCGCACCGGCCGAGCGGTCATCATCGACAGCATCACCGCGACCGGCTCCGCCTTGCAGTTGTTCTTGGCGCCGAAGCCGGCCCCGACATTGCCGACATGCACGCTGATGCTGCTCTCGGACACCTTGAAAATACGTGCCAGCTCCTTGCGCAGCGGGAACGGGTTCTGGTTCGAAGCCCAAACCTCGATACGATCCATGCGCGCCCGGGCGAGCGCCACGAACGGTTCGAGATGATAGTGATGCATGCGCGAGAAGCGAAACGTATCCTCGAACACGTGATCGCATTGTGCGAAGGCGGAGGCATCGCCGCGCGCATAGTTGAACTGATAGCAGACGTTCCTGCTTGGGCGCAGCATGCCGCTGGCGCCTCGACCGTAGCCGGGAACGACGCCGAATGGCGGATGCGGAAACAGTTCTGCGGCGCCGCCATCGAGCGCCGCCTCGATGCCGGCAGCGACCGGGAGATCCTCGTACTCGACCTCGACCAGGGCAAGTGCTTGCGCCGCCTGCGCCTCGCTCTCCGCGGCAACCGCACAAATGATATCGCCGACATACCGCACGCGATCGACTGCCACGATCGGCTGGTCCTTGATGAAATAACCGTAGACCGGCTGGAAGTGCGCCGGGATATCGCCATGCGTCAGCACGGCGCACACACCTGGTGCTCCCTGCGCCTTGGTCACGTCGAGACGCTTGATCAGAGCATGCGCGCGCGAGGAGCGCAGGACCTTGGCATGCAGCATGTCAGGCAGCGTCATATCGACCGTGTATTCGCCGCGGCCGGTGACCTTTTCGGCGGCATCCTTGCGGGCAACCTTGGCGCCGACGATGGCGAGAGGCACAGTCACGCACGCACCTCGCGCATGCGGCGCGCGGCATCTTCGACCGCGGCGATGATTTGCGCATAGCCGGTACAGCGGCACACATTGGAGCTGAGCCATTCCACGATGGTCGCGCGATCGGGATTTGCATCCCTTGCGAGCAGCGCCCTGGTGAGCAGGATCATGCCGGAGGTGCAGTAGCCGCATTGGAAGGCGGAATGATCGACGAATGCCTGCTGCACGCAATCGAGCCGACCGTTCTTGCCGAGGCCTTCGATAGTCGTCACGCTCGCGCCATCGATCTGGAATGTGAACATCGAGCAGGCAGCCACCGGCACGTCCCCGATCAGCACGGTGCACGCGCCGCACACGCCGCGCGCACAACCGATCTTCGCACCCTTGAGATGACGGCGATCCCGCAGATAGTCGATCAGCACGCTGTTCGACGCAACCGTGTCGCGATGGCGCTTGCCGTTGAGCTCGAACTCGATGGGCATTTCGTTCATTGGGGCCGCATACGCTGGAGCTGTCGGGCAAGGAGTGTGCCGCTGACCCGCCGCAGATAGGCTGCGCTGGTGACCGGATCGTCGAATTGCAGATCGGCGCCGGAACGGACAGGCATTCCGTCGTTGAGTGGACGCACGCGCGGGATCACATGCTCCGTCGCCGTGACAACCCGCCCGCAGCCATCATCATCGAGCACGACAGCCTGCGTGATGATCGGCCGCAGCTCGCGCGCATAATCGAGCCGCAGGCCTTTGCGCAACGGAATGACAATGCCGATCAGCAGCGCCGCGCGCGGCGCCTCGTCCCAGATGTCCTCGGACGCGATTTCGAACACTCCGGCGGTTGCATGAAACCGCAGCCGCGCGCCGAGCGCGGAAAGCAGGATTGCCCCTTCATAGCGGGTGCGGCGCGCCATCAGATTGCCGCCAATGGTTGCCGACAGACGAATACGGACATTGGCAATGCGCGACCAGGCATGCGCGAAAGACGGGAGGTGCTTGCGGATCAGGGGATGCGATGAGCCCGCAGCATGGGTCACAGCGGCACCAATTTCGATGGCATTATCCGTCAGGACAATGTTGCGCAGGGCAGCAACCCGCGAGACATCAATGAGATCGGTTGGACAAAATCCTTCGTTGAAGCGGGCCGGCAGATCCGTCCCGCCGGCAAGGACGGCGGGCTGTTCCGCCTCGCCAAGCGCCTTTACGGCTTCCTCGATGCTCGATGCACGAATGGCTCGAAACGGCGGCAGCGTGGCGAACGAAGTCGCAATGAAACCGGCAGCAGCGACGTGTTTCATGGGGCTGCGATCAGCTTTGCAGGGCGGGGGATTTGGCGAGTGGAACGGTCCAGGCGTCATAACCATAGACCCAGTCGGCATTGCCGCCGTCGCGCAGCCAGTTGTTTCCGCGCGAGCCGATCTGGATGCGCGCCGTGCGCTTTCGGCGGGCCGCTTCGTAGCGCTTCAAGGCAGCCGTCACGCCTGCGCAGTCCACATCTTGGAGCATTCGGGCGAGGACGATCGCATCCTCGATCGCCATGCCCGCGCCCTGCGCCATGAACGGCATCATGGGATGGCACGCGTCTCCGAGCAGCGTCGTTCGGCCGACCGACCACGTCGGCAGCGGATCGCGCACGCACAGCGCCGATTTCATGACCTCGCTGCATGCGTCGAGCAGCGCGCGCGCCTCCGGATGGAAGTCCGCATAGATGGTCCGCAGTTCGTCGACGTCGCCCGGCATGGTCCAGGATTCGTGGCGCCAGTCCTCCTGCGGGGTGGTGGCGAAAATGAAAGTTTCGCGGCCTCGGTTGAGCGGGAACGTCACGATCTGGGTGGAGGAGGTCGGACCCCACCATTTCGTGAAGGCGTCCAGGTTGGGAACCGACAGGGCGGCCCTTGGCACGACGGCGCGGTAAGCGACGACGCCCGTGAACTGCGGAGATTCCGGCCCGAACAAAGCAGTTCGCACGACCGAGTGAATTCCGTCCGCGCCGATCAGGGCGTCCACGCTGCGCTGCGTACCGTCAGCAAAACACACCGTCACCGTGTCGGGAGCATTGACGACATCCGTCGCGCGCTTGCCGAAAAGAATGGTCTCAGGCGATAATTTTTCTTCGAGCGCCTTGAGCAGGTCGGCGCGATGGATGGTCAACTGCGGCGCGCCGTAGAGGTCTTCGGCGGTGTCGCCCATCGCCAACCGAGATGTCTCCGCGCCGGTATCCCAGGTCCGGCTGATGCGATGAGTAGGGCGGCCGGCCGTCTCGCGCAGTGCGTCTCCTATGCCAAGACCGTCGAGAGCGCGAACCGCGTTGGGCGTAAGATTTATGTCGGCGCCGACCCGCAAAAACGCCCGCGCCTGCTCGAACACAACGACCTCGTGTCCTTTCCGGCGCAGCGCAATTGCCGCCGACAGTCCGCCGATGCCGCCGCCATTGATCCCGATCAGCATTGTCATGATACCGCCCGCAACTCGGCACCTGCCGCCGGTCGATAGCCGAGGTGAGCCGAGATTCGCGCGGCGCACTGGCACACGCGATCCTTGAACACGCCGTCGATCGCCCCGGTATCGAGCGTGGCGGCCGGCCCGCTGATGTTGACCGCTGCGACCACCTTGCCGTCCGCTCCGAACACCGGCGCGGCCACCGCCGCGATGCCGTGCTCGAAGCTGCCGCGGCTGATGACGTAGCCGCGCTTGCGGTCAGCGGCGATCCGCTGGCGCAACTCCTGCACCGTGGCGGGGGTATCGTCCGTGAACTTTTCGAGCAACACGCCCTTGTAAAGGGCGTCGAACTCCTCGTCGGAAAGGGCGCTCAAGAGGAGCCGCCCCATCGACATGGCGTGCGCGGGGAAATGACTTCCGACTGCGACGCGGCTCGCGAGCTGCCGCTGCGACGCGACCTGAGCGATGTAGATGACATCGCGGCCATGCAGAACCCCGAGATGCGCCGAGGCGCCGGTGTCATCGCGCAGAGCGATGAGTTCGGGCCGCGCGGTGTCGACAAGATCGAGCGAGGATAAATAGTCGAAACCGAGGGTGAGAACGCGCGGACCCATCTCGTATCCCAACCGTGAGCGCCGCACATACCCCAAATGATCGAGCGTGTAACAGAGACGGAACACAGTGGAGCGCGACAGCCCCAGCCGCTCGGCAAGCTCCGACAACGACAGCTCGGTGCGGGCCGAGGCGAGCACCGACAAAAGACGCAAACCCCGCTCGAGGCTCGGCACCATGTAGCTTTCGTGATTGATCGCTCGGTCGGGTTTGGTCATGAAATCGGTATCATCAGTTGAATACAAACCCGCCGTTGACCGGCAACAACTGGCCGGTCACGAAATCTGCGGCGGGCGACAGCAGAAAGAGAACCGCGCCGACGCAATCGGCGGGATGTTGTGCGCGCGCAAGGGCGCGGCCGGTTTCATAAAGCGCGTGGCGCTCGCGCGGGACATATTCGGTGGCCTCCACGCGCACCAGGCCGGGGGCTACCGCGTTCACAGCAATGCCATCGGGTCCGAGTTCGCGCGCCAATGACCGGGTCATGGCAATCACCGCGCCCTTGCTGGCAACGTAGTGCAGCAGCCGGGGAGCGCCCCACAGCGCGGTGTCGGAAGCAATATTGACGATCTTGCCTCGGTTGGCGCGGCGCAGCATCGGCGCGCAGGCGCGAGTGACCAGCCAGGTGCCGCGCACGTTGACGGTCATGACCCGATCCCAGGTCTCCACGTCGATCTCCTCGAAACCCTTGCCGCCTATTCCTGTCGCGAGCGCTGCGTTGTTGACCAGTCCATCGATGCGAGCGAACCGTTGCGCCAGCGCGGCCGCGAAGCCTTCGACAGAAGCACAATCGGCGAGATCGACGGGGAGAAAGGTGGCCGCGTAGCCTCGTTCGGTAATGGCACGGCACGATCCTTCGCCCAGTTGTGTTTCCCGGTCGGCAATGACGACCGTTGCGCCTGCTTCGGCACAGGCCTCGGCGAAGGCGCGGCCGAGGCCGCGCCCGCCGCCGGTAACGACAATGATGCGGTCGGCAAGCGACGTCATGGGTCAGCCGACAGCCAGCTCGCGCTTTGGCAGATAGTGGAGGACGCGGGCCTCGACGAGAACGACGGCGACGTAGGCGATCAAGCCGATAAGCGTGAGCAGCAGAATGACCACGAAAACCATCGGCGTATTGGCTTGCCCCTGGCCGAACACAAGCAGATAGCCAAGTCCGACATTGCCGCCGACCAGTTCGCCGACGATCACTCCGATCACCGCTAGCGTGGCGGCGATCCGGAGCCCGGAGAACAGCGGCGGCATGGAGGCCGGAACCTCGATTTTCCAGAACAGCTCGCCCCGCGTCGCGTTAAAGGCGCGCGCCAGATTTATTTGATCGCGGTCGATTGTTCGCACCGCGCCCAGCACATTCACCATGACAGGAAAGAAGACGATCAGCATTGCCACCAGGATCTTCGGATAAACGGTGAAGCCGAACCACATGACGAAGAGCGGCGCAAACGCCACCTTCGGGGCGATCTGCAATGCGAGGATGTAGGGCGAGAGGACGACTTCGAGCGTCGCCGACATGCCGAGGGTGTAGCCGATGATCATGCCGAGCAGAGCGCCCAGCACAAATCCTGCCACTACCGATGCCATGGTCGCGGCGGTGTGAAACAGCAGCTGTTCGCCGTGCAGCATGTACAGGAATTCGTTCCACACATCGCTAGCGGGTGGAATGATGAACCTCGGCACGCCGAGGAGACCGGGCAACCACTCCCAGGCGGCGAGGAATACGAGCCCGATCAATCCTGACCCGATAATGTCCGGCCGCGCGAGCACCCGTGCAAGGAGCGAAGTCCGCTTGCCCAAGGCATCAGTTGACAAGGCATCAGTTGATGAAGTCATTGCTGTACAAATCTCCAACGGGGGTCGCGCGACGGATGATCTGCTCCTTGAGGTAGAACTCCTGCAGCTTGGCGAGCTGTTCCGGGTTCATCGCGCCGAGCTTGCTCTGGCCCGCGTAGACGAGCTTTGCGTACTGACCGATGACCTTGGCCATCTGTTCCTTCCTGTCAGCGTTTTGCGGAACGGCGGCGACATAGGCGTCGGTTGCCGCGGCTGGATCGGCAATGATTTCGGCGAGCGCCTTCAAGGTGCCGTGCACGAAGCCGCGGACCACATTCGGTCGTTTGGCGATGATCGCATCGGAGGCGAGAATGGCTTGCGCCATTCCCGGAAAGAACTCACGGGTTGGAAACCATTCGACTGGCACGCCCGCCGACTGCACGGCGACGCCCCATTCGGGCACACCGGCGAGCGCAGGTGCCGTTCCGCTGACGACGAGCTGGACCACGCCGCCGGGGCCGACCGCTTGCGCCTTCACATCGGCTTTCGTCATTCCGAAATGGGCGAGCGTGCCAAGCAGAGAGTAGAACGTCGTGTCCTGATAGGACATCACTGCAATGGTCTTGCCCTTGAGGTCCGGTATGTTTTTGATTCCGGAATCGCCGCGAATGATGATCTGGGTAAGCGCGCCGCCGCCGAGCAGGGCAACCGATCTGATCGGAACGCCATTGGGGCGAACGATGATGGGAGTGTCGCCGATGCCGCCGCCAAGCTCCGCATTACCGGCGCCGACTTGCGTTGCGACATCCGCGCCGCCCTGGCCGGTGACGAACCGCACCTTGAGCCCCTCGGCCGCGTAATAGCCCTTGTGCTGCGCGATCATCAGCGGCGAAAACGCCGGCAGGATGGCGGGCGCCGGCAGGAGATAGGTGATCTCCTCCTCTGCCGTGGCGGGAGCAGCCACGAGCATGGTTGCAATCACGGCAGCGACCCGGCAAGCGGACCTCCTTGAGGATCTGAACATCACGCCTTCTCCTTTGTTACGGCTGATCCGATTACTAGTGGTCCGATTCCGAAGTTCGCCACCACTTGCGGCATGTTCAGATGCGAACTTTCGGAATCTAAGGACCACTAGCAACTCTATGATTTCTAGTGCGGTTTTGAATTTGAAGTTCCTAAACGAGCTTGCGGCCAGTTATGATAGGAACTTCAAATTCACCGCACTAGCCGATCAGACTTCTGCATGCGCAAGATCGAGCAGCTCGCTCAGGCGCGCCATGTATTGACCCATGCGGGGATGATTGCGGCGACTGAACGGATCTTCACGCGCCGGCAGATCGATCACGATCTCCTCGATGATCCGGCCAGGCCGTTTGCTCATCACGAGAACGCGGTCGGACAAGGCGATGCCTTCAGATAGATCATGCGTGATGAACAAGGCTGTCTTGCCGCTACGCATCAGGGTGGCGCCGAGATCGCGCTGCAGAATCATTTTGGTTTGCGCATCGAGCGCCGAGAACGGCTCATCCATCAGGAGGACGGTCGGATCGGTGGCCATGGTGCGCGCGAGAGCGGCGCGCTGGCGCATGCCGCCGGACAGTTGATGCGGGTAGTGGTCCGCGAAGCCATCGAGGCGATAAACTTTGAGGGCGGCGAGCGCAATCTCGCGCCGCTCCGGCGCCGGGCGCTTGCGGATCTCCAGCCCGAATTCGACATTTTCGCGGATCGTGCGCCAGGGCAGCAACAGGTCCTTTTGCAGCATGAAGGCAACGTGGCTGTTCGGCCCCTTGACCGGCTCGCCGTCGACGAACACTTCGCCGATACTTGGTCGATCGAGACCGGCCGTGAGGTTGAGGAGCGTGCTCTTGCCGCAGCCGCTCGGGCCGATCAGCGAGACGACCTCGCGATCCTTTACAGCGAGCGAGACTTCCTCAATGGCGGTGACAGGCGCGGCCCGGCGGGAGCCGCCGAACCGGCGGGTGACATTGCGAAATTCGAGGCGGGTGGTGGTCATGCCGATCCGGGTCCGAACGTCTGTTTCTTATGCGGAAATTAGTTTCATATTCAAAATCACTAGCGTTCCCTGTCAAAAAGGTCAAGGCCATTTTTTTGGAATCCGGCGATTGACACATCAAAATGCTTGCTGTAGGTATTTTTTATACGAAAAATAATTTTGCATGTAAAACGAGGAGTAGAACGATGTCCGAGTGGCGCCAGCCTGATTGGAACGAGTTGCTCAAGCCCTGGCGGGACGCCGCGCCCAGCAATCAGGGCGGAGTGGGTAAGGTCGAAGATTATCAGACCATCCGAAACATCGAATGGCAAAGCCGGGCGGCTCCCCCGACGGAATACGAGAACCATCTCGCCGATGCTCTCGAGAAAATCCTTGGGGACAGCCACCATGACCTCCCCGAAATTGTCGCCCACTTGAACGCGATGCGCGTCTTCGCGCCAAGCGGACGCGCCTGGAGCGAGGAGAGTTTCTGCGCGGAGATGAAACGCCTCGCAACCTAGTGCGGTGACTAGCGCAGAGCTGATCTCCCGGGTTGCAACTATTGTGAGGTGAATCCCATGCCTGACACTTCCATCTCCGAAGACGCCGTTCGCAAGCTCGTCGATTCCGGATTGCGAAACCTTTGGTATCCCGTCGCGCCAAGCTGGCAGGTGCGCGCGGACCCCATCGGCGTCACCCGACTGGGCGAACGCCTCGTGCTTTGGCGCGACGCTGAAGGCACGGTCCACGCGCTGCGCGATCGATGTCCGCACCGTGGCGCGCGATTGTCGCTCGGCTGGAACCTGGGTGACCGGCTCGCCTGCTGGTATCACGGCGTGCAGGTCGATGCGGCAGGCCGAGTGGTTGATGTCCCGGCAGTCGAGCAGTGCCCGATGAAGGGAGAGATTCGCGTAAAAAGCTACCCGGTGCGCGAGGCTCACGGAGCGATTTTTGCCTATTTCGGCGACGAGCTGCATCTCGATCCGCCGGAGCTTCGCCTGCCCGAGCAACTCACCTCCGAGGAATTCAGCGGATTTCTCTGCACCGCGTTCTGGCGGTGCAATTATCGTTACGCCCTCGACAACGTCATGGACCCGATGCACGGCACCTATCTGCACGCCGTCTCGCATTCCATGGCGGAAGGCGAAAAGACGGCGCGCATGCGCGTGCGCAAGACCGATCATGGTCTGATTTTCGAAAAGGAAACCCAGCGCGACGTCAATTTCGACTGGGTCGAGTTCGGCAATACCGGCAGTTTGTGGATGCGGCTGACCATCCCGTATCGCAAGAATGCCGGGCCCGGCGGGAGCTTCTGGATCGTCGGCTTCGTGACCCCGGTGAACGAAAACGTGTGCCAGGTCTATTTCTGGCGAATGCGCAAAGTGCAAGGGTGGCAACGCGACCTCTGGCGCTTCCTCTATAAGAACCGGCTCGAGGGACGGCACTGGGCGGTGCTTGAGCAGGATCGCATAGTACTGGAAAACCTCGCCCCCGACGCACGTGATCACGAGTTCCTCTATCAGCACGATACCGGCATGGCGCGCGTTCGCCGGATTCTGGAGAACGAGGCGCGCGCGCAACTCGCCGCCTTGGCGCAATCCAACCTGCAGGCCGCTGAGTAACAGTTCGTTCTTTCTGCTGAAGGGTGCCCATGAACAAGCCCGCCCATGAGTTCCATCGCGTTGCCGCGGCCTCGGAAATTCCGCTGGGCGAGGGGCTGCGCGTCAAGCTCGAGCAATGGGAGATCGCCATCTTCAATATCGACGGCGAGTTTTATGCCATCGACGATGTGTGCACCCATGCTTACGCGCTGCTGAGCGAGGGTTTCGTCGAGGGTGACGTGATCGAGTGCCCGCTGCATAGCGGACGATTCGAGATCAAGACAGGCAAGGCCGTTGCCGCACCCTGCACGATCGATGTGCGCACCTATCCGGTTCGGCGCGAGGACGATGCCCTGCTGGTCGGAATTCCGGCGGCGAATTGAGCGCGCGGGCGGGGGCACACGTTGGCCAGCGGCAACCCCTTCGTCATCATCGGCTGCGGACAAGCAGGCGGATGGGCGGCCAAGACGCTGCGCCAGGAGGGGCAAGAGCAGCCGATCGTGATAATCGGCGATGAGCTGCATCCGCCTTACGAGCGTCCACCGCTCTCGAAGTCCGTGCTGCTTGGCTCGGCACGCGCCGGAGAGCACGCATCTTTTTCCCGTCGCCACATGGGAGCAGCTCGGGGTCGAGCATATTTCCGGCACGACCGCGGTTCGTGTTGACCCGGACAATCATCGCATCCAGCTGTCCGACGATCGAATGATTCCTTACGAGCGGCTGCTTTTTGCAACTGGTGGGCGCGTGCGCAAATTGGCCGTCCCCGGAGCGGATTTGCCCGGCATCCATTACCTGCGAACCATCGACGACAGCCTGTCGCTTGCCGCCGAGCTGGGCTCCGGCGGACGATTGTTGGTCGTCGGCGGCGGATGGATCGGACTGGAAGTAGCGGCTGCCGCCCGCAAGCGCGGGATGGCCGTGGTCCTGATAGAGGCTGCAACCCAGCTCTGCGGCCGGGCGCTCGCCGGTGACATCGCCGGCCATCTCGATCGGCTTGCACCGCGACCATGCGGTGGACATTCGGCTTGGCTGCGCCGTCTCGCGCTTCGAGGGGACTACCCGGCTCGAGCGGGTGCAATTGACCGATGGTCGTGCAGTCGAGGTTTCGGCCGCGGTGATCGGGATCGGCATCGCACCCAATGACGAACTTGCACGCGCGGCAGGACTTGCGGTCGACAACGGCATCATGGTCGATGCGTTTGGCCGAACTTCCAATCCGGACATTTTCGCCGCCGGCGACGTGGCGAACCACCCCAATGCGCTGCTCGACCGGCGCATTCGTCTGGAGTCCTGGGAGAACGCGCAAAACCAGGCAATTGTCGTGGGCAAGGCGATGCTCGGAAAGGCGGAGATGCCTTACGCCGAGGTGCCCTGGTTCTGGTCCGATCAATACGACATGAACGTGCAGCTTGTCGGCTTGCCGCACGAGTGGGACAGGGTTGCCACGCGCGGCAACGCTGCCGCCGGATCATTCCTGGTCTGTTATTTCAAAGGCGCCCGCCTGGATGGCGCTGTCGGCATCAACAGTGGCCGCGATATCAAGCTCGTTCGCCGATTGATGCAAACGAATGTGCCCGTTGATCCCGACCGCATTTCGGATTCGTCAATCCGCCTGCAGGATCTTCTGAAAGCCGGAAGGCAGTCATAATCGAGCCCGCGGGCAGTGGGGTGCGCAATGCAGCCGTCAGCAGCCTAGGCTGCCTCGCCAGGACGCCTGCCTAGGGCGCCGGTTTAATCTTCCGCCGTGGCGGGCGATTTGCGCCAGCATCACGACGCAATCATCGCTTGGCGGAAGACCGCATTGCTCGGACCTCTCGCAATCCCGACAGGAAAAAACAGGAACTGCGCGCCTGGCTGCGATTCTACTTGAGAATTTGCTCAATGCCGTCTGGATGGATTCGAACGCGTGCATGTGCCATCTCCTTGTCTGCCGACAGAATATTGGAAGAGCAAGTCGCTGCATTGATTAAGATCAAACGGCTGTTGAGCAGACGTCGGCTTCCGGCCCATAATCGTGGCTATACCAAGCCGCGACTCCCTCTCGCCGCACTACGGAGCGATTGCATGCAAATGGAACAGGCCACCCGCACCGCACATCCAGCCGATGCGGCGCTTGCATATCGCGCATTATCTCCCGCGCTCGGGGCGGAAATCCTCGGGATAGATCTGCGCTGCGCGCTCGATGATGCCGCCTTTGCACAAGTGCTTGCCGCCTGGCACCAACACCTGGTCATTCTTTTCCGCAATCAGACGCTCAGCGAGGAGGACGAGGTGCGCTTTGCCGAGCGGTTCGGCCCGCCGGCGATAATTCACACCAAACAGTTCGTGCGCGGCCACCCCGCCGTGATGCTGATCTCCAATATTCGCGAGGATGGCAAGCCGATCGGCGCGCTGCCGGATGGCGAAATGCACTTTCACACCGATCAGTGCCACCAGGAGCGGCCCGCCATGGCATCCATGCTCTATGCCATCGAGGTGCCGAGCGTTGGCGGCAATACGCTGTTTGCAAACGGTTACCGCGCCTACGAAACTCTGCCACCCGACGTGAAACGAAGAATCGAGGGACGCAAGGCGCTCAACGTCTATGATTACGACGCCGCCGCCACCAAGCGGGGAAGCGAAGTCCGGCCGGGAGTGCCGTCTTGTGCGCATCCGGTGGTTCGCACCCATCCGGCGACCGGGCGCAGGGCGCTCTATGTCAACCGATTGATGACGGTGCGCATTGAAGGAATCTCTCCGCACGAAAGCGATGAGCTGTTGGACTTTCTGTTCGCTCATCAGGAGCGCCGCGAATTTGTGTACGAGCATGTCTGGCGTCCCGGCGACCTCCTGATGTGGGACAATCGCTGTACGCTGCACGCGCGCACCGATTTCCCTGCCGACGAGCGCCGGCTGATGCGGCGCGTAACCATCCTCGGCGAAAAGCCGGTTTGAGAATTATCGTGATCGGCCGCAAAGACGACCCTGCTTTCCTATATTTCCCCACCAACTATCGCTGGTCCATGGGCCTCTTGATTTGTCTCGGCGCCGCGCCGTGGATGGGCATCGAGATCGACGAAGTGCATCGCGTCGGACGCGCGCTCGATGACCGTGTCGGCGACGACAAGGCCTGGTTCGAGGAATGGGTGCGGATGGGGGACAAGATCGAAGCGCGCGGGCGCGCCGAGGAGGCGAAAGGCCATCGACGCACGGCGGCAGCCTGCTTCCTGCGCGCATCGCGCTATTATCAGACCGGCGAACGCTTTATACATCCGCGCTCCGAGCGGAGCATGCAGGTCTATGCCAAATCGGTGAAAATTTTTCGCGACGCCGTCGCGACCCTTGGCCATCCGCGCGTGGAGGCTGTGGAAGTGCCTTACGGGAACACCAGCCTCCCTGCGCTGCTGGTGCATCCCGAGCGGGTTGCGGCAACAACGAAGCCCTCCCCATGCATGGTGTTCTTCGACGGGTTCGATGTAACCAAGGAATTGCAATATGGTTACGGCATTCCCGAGCTGGCTGCGCGCGGGATTGGCTGCCTTATCGTCGATGGGCCGGGCAACGGCGAAAGCGTGCGCTTTCGCAATCTGCCGCTGATTGCGGAGACCGAGCGCTATGCGACGCCGGCATATGAATATCTCGCCGCGCGCGGCGAGTTCGACGCCAAGCGCATCGGGGTAATGGCGCTCAGTCTGGGCGGGTACTATGCCCCGCGCGCCGCTTCACTCGAGCCGCGTTATGCCTGCTGCGTGGCCTGGGGCGCGCAGTGGGACTATCACGCGATCTGGGCAAAGCGGCTCGATGAGCTTGCGAGCGGCAAGGTTTTGTCGTTATCGGTGCCGCCGGAGCATCTGCAATGGGTGCTCGGGGTGGACAGCCAGGCGGCAGCGCTCAAGAAACTGGAGGCGTTCCGGCTGGACGGCATTGTGCAGAAGATGCGCTGTCCGTTTCTGCTCCTCCATGGTGAAGGCGATGAGCAGATTCCGCTCGCGCTCGCGCAGAAATGCTTTGAAGCGGTGGGCTCGCAGCGCAAGACGCTCAAGGTATTCGCACGCGAGGAAGGCGGCTTTCACCATTGCCAGGTCGACAATGTCACCATCGGCGTGCACGCCATGTGGGATTGGATCGAGGACGTATTGCAACCGTCGGCTTGAGACATTGCCCAAGCCTGCGGCTGGATAACGAGCCGACAAAGGAGACCTGCATGGATCTCGGCATCGGGGGCCTGCGCGTGCTGGTGACGGCGGGTGCAAGCGGGATCGGGCTTGCAATCGCGCGTGCGTTCGCCGGCGAGGCCGCCAAGGTTCACCTCTGCGATGTCGACGAACAGGCGCTCGCGGCTTTGCGCCAGAGCGACCCCCAGTTGACGCAAAGCCGGACAGATGTCGCCAAACGCGACGAGGTCGAGCGGCTGTTTGCCGACGCAATCGGCGTGCTCGGCGGGCTTGATGTCCTGGTCAACAATGCCGGGATCGCCGGGCCCACCGGACGGGTCGAGGAAATCGCCCCGGCCGACTGGGATCGCTGCCTCGCCGTCAATATCACCGGCCAGTTCAATTGCGCGCGGCTTGCCGTGCCTTATCTACGCCAGAGCGACAATGCTTCGATCGTGAATCTTTCCTCCGCCGCAGGACGTCTCGGTTTTCCCATGCGCACGGCGTATTCCGCTTCGAAATGGGCCGTGGTCGGCTTCACCAAATCCCTTGCGATGGAGCTTGGACCCGAAGGGATCCGGGTCAATGCCATCCAGCCCGGTATCGTGGAAGGCGACCGCATCCGCCGGGTGTTCGAAGCGAAAGCCAAGGCGCGCGGCATTTCGTTCGAAGAGATGGAGAAGGAGGCGCTCTCCTTGGTGTCCATGCGAACCACGGTTACGCCGCAGCAACTGGCGGACGCGGTGTTGTTCATCTGCTCGCCGCGCGGCCGCACCATCTCCGGCCAGGCCATTTCAATTTGCGGCGATACCCAGATGCTGACCTGATGCGCGATGATTCCGGACGCGTAGGGTGGGCAAAATCGTCCTCGAAACTCTCCGCGTGGGCAAAGCGCTTAAGCGATTTTGCCCACGCCTCAAAATCTTCGAACCGCGCTTTGCCCACCCTACGATCTCCGCAACTCACTCACATCGGCTTGAAGGCGCGGTCGAGCTCCACGTCGATCAGCATCGGTCCGCCGCTGTTGAGCGCCTGCGCCACGAGGTCCGTGCTGTCGTGTACGGTGCTGCAGCGTTCCGCCTTGATCCCCAGCGAGCGGGCGAGCCCCACAAAATCGATCTTAGGGTCGTTCAATTCCATGCCGACATAGCGCTCGGCCTGCTCGGAAAGCCCGCGCATGGCGTGCAGGCGCTGCTTGAGTATGCGGTATGAGCTGTTGTTGAGAATGACGAATACCGCATCGATGTTATATCGTGCCGCGGTCCACAGCCCCTGGCAGGTATACATTGCGCTGCCGTCGCCGATGAGCGCGACAACCGGACGCTCCGGCAGAGCGAGCTTCACGCCCATGGCTGCAGGCAAGCCCCAGCCAATGCCGCCGCCGCGCAAGCCGAAATAACTTTGCGGATCGTCGCTGCGCACGAGCTGGCGAATGCCGGGGGCAGACGAGAGCGCCTCCTCGATGACGATTGCATCTTTCGGCAGCATCTCCCCAATCGCGTGGAGAAGTGCCAGCGGTTGCACCGGGTTCGCGTCGGCGAGCGCACTGGCTTTCGCCTTCAGCGCCGCCCTATCCGCGGCGATCGCTTTGCGCGCGGTTGCAAATCGTTCGCGTGCAGCATCTTGTGCGCCACTGCTCATATGAGTGCGAACAGCCGCGCTGATATCCGGCAAGGTTGCCTGGGGATCACCGAGAATTGCGACGGCAGGGGGATAGTTCTTGCCCAGTTCCCAGGCGTCGATGTCGAGGTGAACAAGCGTGATACCCGGCGGCATCGGGTCGATATCGGAAGGCAGCGACAGCGTGAAAAGATCGGCGCCAACTGAGAACAAGAGGTCGTGCTGGTCCAGCACTTTGCGGACCTCCGGCGCGAGCCGCACCATGGAGCCGCGGAAAAGAGGGTGCGAGCTGGGGAAAGATGCCGTGTTCGGCACGAACTCGGTATAGACCGGCGCGCCGATGAGTTCGGCGAGTTCAACGAGCTCGGCGTGTGCGCGGCTTTGCGCCACCGCATCGCCGGCCATGATCACGGGCCGTTGCGCGCGGGCGAGCAGTGCGGCCGCCGCTTCGATGGCGGCGCGATCGCCGCGCAGTCGCGGAGCCACGCGCGTAGGCGAGAGGAGATCGACGTTTTCCTCGGCGCGCAAAATATCGCCGGGCAAGGAAAGAAACACCGGTCCGGTCGGGGGTGCCAATGCCGTCTTGGCGGCGCGGTGAACAAGTCGCGGAAGGTCGGCGAGGCGGTGTACTTCGGAAGACCATTTGACCAATGGCCGCGCAATCGTCGGTAAGTCTGCCCACAGGATGGGCTCGGTGGCGTTGAAGCTCTGCTCGTGCTGGCCGGCGGTCACCAGAATCGGAGAACCCGCCTTCTGGGCGTCGTACAGCATGCCCATCGCGTTTCCGAGGCCGGGCGCTACATGCAGGTTCACCACCGCAAGCTTGCCGGATGCCTGCGCGTAACCGTCCGCCATGGCCAAGACGGCGGCTTCCTGCAGGCCGAGCACGTAGCGCAGCTCGTTCTCGGTCGCGAATGCGTCCATCAGGGGCAGCTCGGTGGTTCCGGGATTACCGAACATGATTTCCACGCCCTCCTGCTTGAGGAGGTCGAGAAAGGCGCGACTTCCAGCCATTACGGGCAATCTGCTTCTCCCATCGCCAAATTTCGGACTGCAATCTCGCACCTTGCACGCCGGCAGGAAAGCTAGTGCGGTGAATTTGAAGTTCCTATCATTATGGCCGCAAGCTCGTTTAGGAACTTCAAATTCAAAACCGCACTAGAATCATAGTGTTGCTAGTGCCCCTTCAATTCCGAAGTTCGTACCAGAAGGGGCAGCAATGTTTTACGAACTTCGGAATGGGGCACTAGCCGTATGCCCTCGACAAGATTTACGAGGACGCGGGAAACAATCATGGTTAGAATTGCCGCTCCCTGCCCGAGCTGACCGCGGCGCAAACACGAAGGAGCATGCTCATGGCTGGCACGATGACGAGCGAAAAGCCCGAGACCCAGGCGGCCAAGGCTGAGACACTCAAGACCGGCAGGCTGCGAGCATTCAATTTCCAGAACTGGATCAAAGAGAACCAGCACCTGCTCAAGCCGCCCGTCGGCAACAAGAAGGTATTCGAAGACGGCGAGATGACCGTGCAGGTCGTCGGCGGGCCGAACCAACGCACGGATTACCACGACGATCCCGTGGAGGAGTTCTTCTACCAGCTCAAAGGCAACATGGTGCTCAAGGTGCGCGATAACGGCGAATTCTATGACGTGCCGATCCGCGAGGGCGAGGTGTTCCTGCTGCCCGCCCATGTCCGCCACTCGCCACAGCGGCCGCAGGACTCCATTGGCCTGGTGGTGGAAGCCGCGCGCCCGCATGAGCTCGACGCTTTCGAATGGTACTGCTTCGAATGCGGAGCGCTCGTGCATCGCATCGAAGTCAAGGTCAAGCACCTGGTGAAGGACCTGCCGCCGCTTTACGAGCAGTTCTACAACGACCCGGCAGCACGCAAATGCAAGCAGTGCGACGCCGTGCATCCCGGCAGGAATCCGCCGGCGGGCTGGTCGAGACTTTAACCAGCATGCAGGGAAAAATAACGCTGCTCTCTCGGCCTCATGGTCTGAGCATCGCGGCGCCCGGACGCCTGCTGTCTGTTCAGACCGACCCGCTGCGATGCGTCTCGAACCATGAGGCACGGGCCGCCTCCTTCTTCGAGACGGGCGCACGCAAAGCTGCGACTCTTGGAAGTGCAGTGCCGACGCCCTCCTCAGAATGAGGCGGATCAAGGATCAGCCACAGGGAGGCGCAGAAGCTGAACGGATCGACAGTTTTCCCTGCCATGGCGGGTGCGGCGTTCTTACCCGTCGTTCTTGAAGCTTTAACCTGAACCTACCATATTGACAGGGCCTGGCCGGTCGTCGTGACCGGATGGCAAATGGGGTGCCGAAAGGGCCCTCTCTCAAAGTCGCTTACGAGGGCTTTGAAGTCATGTCGCGAGTTTCGTCCTTATCAAGTCCCTTCCTGCTTGGCTTCGACGACATTGAGCGGGCGCTCGATCGCGTATCCAAGGCGACCGACGGCTATCCTCCGTACAATATCGAGCGCATCGCGCGCGAGGAAAATCACCCCGAGCGACTGCGCATTACGCTCGCCGTAGCAGGCTTCACCCGCGATCAACTCGATGTGACGATCGAGGAGAACCAACTCGTGATCCGCGGCCGGCAGCAGGAAGACAAGACGCGCAACTTTCTCCATCGCGGCATTGCGGCGCGGCAATTTCAGCGCTGCTTTGTCCTCGCGGATGGCATGGAAGTGCTGAGCGCGGACCTGAAGAATGGGCTGTTGTCGATCGACCTCGCTCGGCCGCAAGCGGAACGAATTGTGAAGACAATTGCCATCAGCGACAGTGATAATGACTGAACCCGAACAGGGCTCGACACGTTAGTAGAAAGGAGTTGAGTGCCATGACCAACAACAACATCACCTCCAGACAACATCCGATCTCGCCGGAAGCGCTTGCTCTCCTCGGTGGCGGCAAGATTGCTTATGTCAAGACGATCCGCTCGGAAGACGTGCAGCGGCAGTTTCCGCAGGCGCCCGCGCTGGCGCCCGGCACGCTCTTATATGCGCTGCACGCAGCCGATGGGACCCCGATCATGCTTACCGACAGCCGCGAAGCGGCGATTGCGAACGCCTGGAGCCAGGAGCTCGAGACTGTAAGCGTGCATTAGCGGACGACAGAGGACAGACGACGGAGGACAGATGACCCGCTGTCCTCCGGATTATGTGCCGCGGGCGCATCGCAGCGTATTTTTTATCTGTCTTCCGTCATCTGTTCTCCGTCCTCCGTATCTGTCCTCCTTCGTCCGTCGTCTGTCCTCCGATGCCGGCGGACGGGACGGCCAGGACTGCATAGAGTGATTCCGCATCACGCGCTTCCCGCAATTTGCGGGCAATGTCCGCGTTGCGCAACAGGCGCGCCACTCTGGCGAGCGCCTTGAGGTGATCAGCACCGGCGGCTTCGGGGGCAAGCAGCAGGAAAACGAGATCGACGGGCTGGCCATCGAGCGCCTCGAAATCGACCGGCCGAGCGAGCCGCGCAAATAGTCCGAACAGCTTCTCAAGCCTGGCAAGCTTGCCGTGGGGAATGGCTATACCGTTACCCACTCCGGTCGAGCCGAGTTTCTCGCGCTGCTGCAATATCTCCAGTATGGCGTGCTCGTTCTGATGCGATAGAGCAGCCGCCTTTACTGCCAATTCCTGCAGCAGCTGTTTTTTGCTGTTGACCTTCAGCGCCGGAAGAATCGCATCCGGCGCGATCAGATCGGCGAGCAGCATGGGACTCATTACGGAAGGCACAGGCTCAGCGGGGGAATGATTGGCAAGGCGCCGGACCATAGGTAGCCGCCGAGAATGCGTCAATCAGGATCACGTTCCGGCATCCGTCAGCGAGTACTCTTGAGTTGGCGCTTGTAGCGGCGTAGCCGCCGCTCGATGCGCTCCGCTGCCCGATCGGCGCTGGCATAAGCGTCGCCGTCGAACGCATCCGCTTCGAGCACCACCCCGGAATCGAGGTGGATCACGCATTCGGTGCGAAACCCGAAACCCTCTTTGCCGATCGTGACGTGCCCGGAAAAGCCGCCGTCAAAGAATTTGGCAGTCGCTTGCGTAACACGCGCGTTGACCCGCGCGCGCAGCGCTTCCCCGACATCCATGTTCTTACCGGAGACCCGAAACGGCATGTCGCCCTTCCGTTGCCGCCCAGAGCGAGGCAGCGTACCGGGATCAGGCGAGCGCGCGCAAGATGGATTGTCGTTCGCGCCGCCGTTGCACCGACGAAGGAATACGCATCGCCTCCCGGTATTTTGCGACGGTCCGACGGGCAATGTCGATGCCCGCCGCGCGCAACTTTGCCACGATCGCGTCGTCCGAGAGAACTCCGTCGCCGGGTTCAGCCTCGATCAGCCGCCGAATGCGGTGGCGAACCGCTTCCGCCGAATGGGACTCACCTCCGCCTGCCGCCGGGATCGCCGCCGTGAAGAAATATTTCAGCTCGAATATGCCACGGTCGGTGGCCATGTATTTGTTCGCAGTCACGCGAGAGACCGTCGACTCGTGCATGCCGATCGCATCGGCGATAGCCTTGAGATTGAGCGGCCGCAAATGCTGCACCCCGTGCGCAAAAAACCCATCCTGCTGGCGCACGATCTCGGTTGCTACTTTCAGGATGGTCCTGGCGCGCTGGTCGAGCGCACGCACAAGCCAGGTTGCCGATTGCAGACAATCGGCAAGATAGCTGCGGTCCTGTTGGCTCGTCGCGCTGCGGGCAATTTCGGCATGATAGCTCTGGTTCACCAGCACCTTCGGCAGGGTGTCAGAATTAAGCTCAATGCTGAAACCGCCGTCGGGCCGGTTGTGCACGAACACATCCGGCACAATCGGCTGAACCAGGATCGCCCCAAATGCCAGACCGGGTTTTGGATTGAGGTTGCGTATCTCGGCGATCATGTCGGCAAGATCATCCTCGCTGACGTCGCAGACCTTGCGCAGCGTGGCGATCTCCCGCCTGGCAAGGAGATCGAGATGATCGATCAAGCACTCCATTGCCGGATCGAAACGATTGCGTTCCTTGAGCTGGAGGGCCAGGCACTCGGCGAGATTGCGCGCACACACGCCGGCGGGATCGAAGCCCTGCAGGATTGCCAATACCGCCGCCACGTCGGCATCGGAGGCGCCGAGCTTCTCGCCGACAAGGGCGAGGTCGCCGGCGAGATAGCCGGCTTCGTCCACCATGTCGATCAGGTACTGGCCGATCATGCGGCGCGCCGGATCGGCGATCGCGAGCACAAGCTGCTGAGCGAGGTGATCCCGCAGCGTCATCTCAGCGGTCAGAAAAGATTCGGGATTGTAATTGTCGCGATCCGGATCCCATCCATTTGCCGTGCGCCATTCCGCATGGCGTGGTCCTGCTCCATCGCTGAAAGGAGGCCTTATCAGATCGGGCTGATGGGCGGGCGCAGTGTCTCGTGCCAGTTCATTTTCGCCTTCCCGAACTGCCGGTCGAAAACCATGGTTCTGCGCGGCCGAGGCATCGGGATGGCCTCCGGGGGTATCCGCCGCCTCTTCGCCCAGACGCTCGAGCAGGGGATTGCGCTCAAGCTCATCCTCGACATAGCTCGCAAGGTCCAAATTCGAGAGCTGCAGCAGCTTGATGGCCTGCATCAGCTGCGGGGTCATCACCAGCGCGTGGCTCTGACGAAGTTCAAGTCTTTGGCTAAGCGCCATGTCGGCTACGGGTACGCTCTCTTCAGGGACGGGCTCCCGGCGCGGCTCCGCCCCGTTGGCCCAATTCTTGCTTAGCGGGTTCTGGAGCGCCTGTACACCACCGCGTGGCCTCGTCGTTAATAAAGTGGAAGATTGAGGATAAGTCGGGTGAGCGCTAAATCCGGAACTCCTCGCCGAGGTAAAGCCGGCGCACTTCCGGATCGTTGACGATGTCGTCCTTGCGCCCCTCCATCAGTACCTCGCCGGAATAGATGATGTACGAGCGGTCGGTCAGTGCGAGTGTTTCCCGGACATTGTGATCGGTGATGAGAACGCCGATGCCTCGATTGGTGAGACGCCGCACCAAGCGCTGTATTTCTATGACCGCCTTGGGGTCGATACCGGCAAACGGCTCGTCGAGCAGCATGTAATTCGGCCGGCTTGCCAGCGCGCGGGCGATTTCGACGCGGCGGCGCTCACCTCCGGAAAGGGCAATCGATGGTGTCTTGCGATGGCGCGTTATCTCGAATTCCTCGAGCAACGCATTGAGATCGGCTTCGCGCCGGCGGCGATTGGGTTCGACCACTTCGAGCACCGCGCGAATATTGTCCTCGACATTGAGGCCGCGAAAGATCGAGGTTTCCTGCGGCAGATAGCCGATCCCCAGCCGCGCACGCTGATACATCGGAAGGTGAGTGACATCATAACCATCAAGCTCCACCTGGCCGCGCTCCGGCTTGATCAGCCCGGTGATGGTGTAGAAGGCAGTGGTCTTACCGGCGCCGTTGGGTCCAAGAAGACCCACTGCCTCGCCCCGCCGCACGTACAGGCTCACGCCATTGACGACCCTTCGCCCGCCATAGCTTTTTTCCAGTCCATGCGCTGCAAGGTAGGCGCGCTCGGGATCGCGCCGGCTTGTTGCCTGTTGGGACGCGCGGCGCTGCTGTTTTGCCGCGGGCTTGCTCTCGCGCGCCCGCGCGTGTTGCACCGGACCGCCGGACGCGGAGTCACCCTGCCAACGGCCATTGCCCGGCTTTGGTCTGCGTCGGGGCGCGCGGCGGTATCCAAACAGCGCTAGGATGTCGAGCACGCCTTAGCCTCTAAGTGTTTTTCTGCTAGAGCAGGATCCCGAAAAAACCTGCCGCGGACTCGATCCGGGGTAGCCGCCAAGCCCCAGTGCGGTGAATTTGAAGTTCCTATCATAACTGGCCGCAAGCTCGTTTAGGAACTTCAAATTCAAAACCGCACTAGAATCATAGAGTTGCTAGTGGTCCTTAGATTCCGAAGTTCGCATCTGAACGTGACGCGAGTGGTGGCGAACTTCGGAATCGGACCACTGGCACGCGGCATCATTTTTTCTCGGAATTGCGCGAACCCGCTTGAAACAGACCCTCGACACGGCCTTGGTCCATTTTGGAAACACCGCTGGTCAGATCGACAACCAATCTCTGTCCGCGCAGGACATCCTGGCCACGCGTGACCACCACGTTGCCTAGCAGCGTCACGGTATTCTCGCGCATATTGAAGCTTGCACTGTCGCCGGACGCATATTGGTCCTTCTGCACCACCGTGACCCCGCCCTTTGCCTCGATGCGGCGGATTTGCCGCTGGCCGCCGGGCCCGGGCTCGGCCGCTTTCATGGGGTGGCCGGCGTTTTCCTCGTCGTAAAAGACCGTCAGCAATTTGCAGCGCATTTCGGTATCGCCCTGAAATACCTGCACGTCGCCGGTAAAGGTTGCGGTCTTGTCCTTCTCGCGCACTTCGAAGGAGGCGGCCTGGATTTTCACGGGCTGATCGCGATTTTGCGAGAAGCCCTGCAATGCATTGGGGGGGCCTGGATTACTCTTTTGCGCGGTTGCGTGTGCCGCGCCGAGTGCCATGGCCAGCGTCAATGACAGCGCAGCGACGAGAGCATGCATCGAAATGCCCGATGTCATCGCTTGCGGCCTTCGGCGCTGCTGACTTGGGACGCGGCTTCCGGCTGCAGCAGAACGGTGACCCCGCGCTCAAAGCGCATGACATCGCCCCCGTCCGTGACTTCAAGCCGGTTGGCATTGATGCTCATGGTGCCGGTGTCCACATGGACCGGTTTCTCCGAGGTGACCTTGCCGGCGCGAATATCGAGTGCCGCCTCGCTCAGCAAAGCCTTATAGCCGTTGTTGGAATTGACCACGATATTGTTGCTCAGGGTGAGCATTTCGGTCTTGCTGTTATAAAGGCCGTTCTGCGCGGTGGTTTCAAACAGCGCGTTGTCCTGCATTTCCATGGTGGCATGGATGCCTTGCAGCTCCACCATGTCGGGCTTGGTGAGATCCTGACCGGCAGCTTGAGCGGTGAGATCGTAACGGCGATTGTCGCGGGTATAGCCGGCAATGCGCGGCTGCTGCATCATGATTTTGGTGCCGTGAACCACCACCGATCCGAGGTCTACCGGCAATTTTGCCAGGATGCGCAACGGCGAGAGCAGCATGCTCATTCCAAATGCGCCGATCACGGCAAGCAAGACCGAGCCGGGCACGGCGACGCGCAGGAACCGTACATAGCGGCTGTGGCGCACGGCGGCGCGAAATGCGCGCTCGCCGTCGGCACGTCCAACGCCGGTGAATACGCGTGCCTCGCTGTCGCCGAGATCGGAAAATGCCGTCAAGGAAAACACCCCCTGCCCGCCTGCTTGAGAGAATCAGGCGTTCCCCGTCGGATAATAGCCTTTCGGCGCCCTATAGTCGCCCCTAAATATGGCCCGTCCGGGGCATGCCGCCGTTTGCCGGCGCGCAGGAAACCGCTGCAAAAGCAATAAGTTAGGAATGAGCGAAGATATCCTCCGTGGCCCAGCCGGCGAGATCGAGCCGGACCCGGTCCGGCAGAAAGCGGAAACAGGCTTGCGCCAGATCGCTGCGGCCTTCCCGCGCCAGCATGGCGTCGAGCTTCTCCTTGAGCGCGTGCAGATGGAGAACGTCGGAGGCGGCATAGGCGATCTGCGCATCGCTGAGCGTCTCCGCCCCCCAATCCGACAGCTGCTGCTGTTTCGACACTTCGATGCCCAGCACTTCCCGCACGAGGTCCTTGAGCCCATGCTTGTCGGTATAGGTGCGCGCCAATCGCGAGGCGATCTTGGTGCAATATACAGGGACGGCCATGACACCGAAGCCGCACTGCAGCGCAGCCAGATCGAAACGGCCAAAATGAAATATCTTGAGAATGGCAGAATCTGCCAGAAGCCTGGTCAGGTTCGGAGCGGCGCTGCCGCCGGACGGAATCTGAACCACGTCGGCCGATCCATCCCCTGGCGAGAGCTGCACGACGCATAGTCGATCCCGGTGCGGATCGAGCCCCATGGTTTCGGTGTCGATTGCGACAGCGGTCACCTGATAATGCGAGAGATCGGGCAGATCGCCGCGATGCACGCGAATGGTCATTGCAGCTCCGGATTACGGACAGCGCTGGTAGCTTCAGACATTCTCCATAAGTCTATGCAGGTTTTCCCCGTTGCGGAAGGCAATGAGAAATGAAAAGTACTAAGCCATGAACTTTACCCGTCCGATCGTGTTCTGGATCGCCATGTTCGCCGCGCTCGTCGCGGTGATCGTATTGTTACGCCAGGTTCTGTTGCCTTTCGTCGCAGGCATGACGCTCGCTTATCTGCTCGATCCGCTCGCCAACTGGCTCGAGCGGCGCGGAATGAGCCGGCTGCTGGCGACGCTTGTCATCATCGCGACCTTCGTCATCGCTACCGCCGTCTTGCTGTTTTTCACGGTGCCGGTTGTCATCCACGAACTGTCGTCTTTCATTGAAAGCCTGCCGGGCTACGTCAAGCGGCTGCATGCGCTCGCCAGCGACCCAAGCCACCCATGGCTGACCAAGGTCATCGGCGAAGGCCTCACCGAAGCGGAGCTCTCGCTTGGCGAACTCACCAGTTTGGCGAGCAGCTGGTTCGGTACTTTCTTTCGTTCGGTATGGTCCGGAGGGCGCGCGCTGATCTCCATTCTTTCGCTCGGGATCGTCGCTCCCATTGTCGCCTGCTATCTGCTTTACGACTGGAACCGAATGATTGCGGCGATCGACCGGTGGGTCCCGCCTGCGCGGCGGCCGACGGTGCGGGCGCTCGCGCGGGAAGTCGATGCCACCATCGGCGGGTTCGTACGCGGCCAGAGCGCGCTGTGTCTCATTCTCGCCGTCTACTATGCGTGCGCATTGTGGCTCATCGGCCTCAGGCATGGTCCGGTGATCGGCTTTGCGGCGGGACTGGTAAGTTTTATTCCTTATGTCGGCTCGCTTTCCGGCCTGGCCATTTCCATTTGCGTGGCGATCGCGCAATTCTGGCCGAACTGGACGCCGATCGTCCTCGTCCTCGCCATATTCTTCGTCGGCCAGTCGCTGGCGGATTATGTGCTGGCGCCGTATCTGGTCGGCCGCCGCGTGCATCTCAATCCGGTATGGGTGATTTTCGCGCTGTTTGCCTTCGCCTATCTGTTTGGCTTCGTCGGCCTGCTGATCGCGGTGCCGGTTGCGGCCGCCATCGGCGTGCTCCTGCGCTTTGCGCTGCAGCACTATTATGCAAGTCCGCTCTATGCGCCGGCTGCGAGCGCCGCGCCAATGGATGGGGACGTAATCCCTGTCGCGGGCCGTAAGGCCACCAGCGAGCGGCCGGAGTTTCCATGATGGAAGGTGCGGCGTAACCTCATTCCGTAATCTGCGGCGTGCCAAACGAAATGCGAACGTGCATGCTCAAATGGTGACGCAGGAAACAATCGAGTCGGTGGTCCGCATTCTGGCGGAGGCTGCGCAGCCGGCGCGTATTGTGCTTTTTGGTTCCTACGCCCGAGGCGATGCGCGCGAAGATTCGGATCTCGATCTTCTGGTGATCGAGCCGCGAGTTGAAGACCGCGCGCGGGAAATGGTGCGCCTGCGGCGGCTGTTGCGGCCTTTGCGGGTTCCCGTTGATATTCTCGTGGTACTCCAACGAAGAGGTTGCCCGTTGGGCAAACAGCCAGGCTCCACGCTTTATTGGGCATTGCGCGAAGGCACGGACGTGTATGGCTGAGGAAAGTGTCGCCCAACTCCTTCGCGGCGTCTAATCATTTGGCAGCCGCTTTTTTGCCGACCTTGCGTAACAGCGGCGTCGAGACATTGATTCGCCGATCAGCGCCCGTTACATGCACAGGGAAGAAGTTGAGCACTATGAAAAAGAAACTGCCCCTGCTTTCCAGCAACAAAGCGGCCGAGGACTTCGTCGCGACGGTCGATCTTACGCGTTACGATCTGTCGGGAATGGTACCCGTCCGCTTCGAGCTCAAGCCGAAAACGGAACGGGTAAATTTGCGGCTGTCCAAGGACCTCCTCGACAGCGTGAAGAAACGCGCAGCCAAAACGGGCGTCTCCTACCAGCGCTTCATTCGCCTGGTGCCGGAACGTGCCGTGGCGAAAGGATAATGCAAGGTCAGGGCGAATGCGCAGCCACTCGCTGCGGATATGACTACTGTGGTGCCCAGGAGAGGACTCGAACCTCCACGCCTCGCGGCGCTAGTACCTGAAACTAGTGCGTCTACCAATTCCGCCACCTGGGCGCGGCTTTAAATCAGTAGGTACGAACGGCTAGAAGCCTTGTCAAATGCGCGAAAGCACGGCCCTATACGTGCCGCAAGCCGGGCTTCCATTCGCCCCGAGCCCCTCAACGGAGCGCGCATGACCGCCATTCCCCTGGAAAGCCTCGTCACCGTGTTCGGAGGCTCAGGCTTTCTTGGCCGACACGTCGTGCGCGCTCTGGCAAGGCGCGGCTATCGCATCCGCGTCGCGGTGCGGCGCCCCGACCTCGCCGGCTATCTGCAGCCGCTCGGTTGCGTGGGTCAAATCCATGCGGTGCAGGCGAACGTCCGCTTTCCGGCTTCCGTCGAAGCGGCGGCACGCGACTCGGACGCGGTGATCAATCTGGTGGGGATTCTGTTCGAGCGCGCGCGCCAGCGATTTGATCTGGTGCAGGCCGACGGCGCCGAGGCGGTGGCGCGTTCGGCGGCGGCGTGCGCGGCGCGCATGGTTCACGTCTCCGCCATTGGAGCCGATGCCCGTTCGCCCGCGCATTATGCGCGCTCGAAGGCCGCAGGCGAAAGGGTTGTACTCGCCACCTCGCCATCGGCGGTGATCCTGCGGCCTTCGGTGCTGTTTGGTCCGGAAGACGATTTCTTCAACAAGTTTGCCGCCCTCGCCCGGGTGTTGCCGGCGCTGCCGCTGATTGGCGGCGGCCATACGCTATTTCAGCCGGTATTTGCCGGCGATGTCGCCAGCGCCGTGGTCGCCGCGCTGGAAGGACGCGCGCAGGGCGGTCAAATCTACGAGCTCGGCGGACCGCAGGTGTCCAGCTTCAAGGAACTGATGCAATTCATGCTCGAATGCATCGAGCGCCGCCGGCTGCTCGTGCCAATCCCGTTCGCCGTCGCCAAGCTGCAGGCCTCGCTGCTGCAATTCATGCCGCGACCGTTGTTGACGCCGGACCAGGTGGAGCTCCTGCGCGGCAATAACGTCGTCTCCGATCGGGCGAATGAGGAAAGGCGCACCCTTGCCGGCCTTGGCATCGAGCCGGTCGCTATGGCCACGGTCGTGCCGTTTTATTTGCGGCGTTTCCGCAAATTCGGCCAGTTTCAGAATCAGAGGTCAGAGGTCAGAGGTCAGAGGACAGAAGAGCGATAGGCACTGCTTAATCTGTCCTCTGTCCTCTGTCCTCTTGTCCTCTGTCCTCTGTCCTCTGTCCTCTGTCCTCTGTCCTCTGTCTCTCTGTCCTCTGTCCTCTGTCCTCTGTCCTCTGTCTTCCGTCATCTGCCTAATGCGAGCGCGATCAGGCAGACGGATCCCACAATGACCCGCCACCACGCAAACAGCGCAAACCCGTGCCGCTGCACGTAGCCAAGAAACGTCTTCACCACGACCCAGGCGCAGACGAAAGAGACCGCAAAGCCAAACGCGATCACCAGCGCGTGGTCCATGTTCATTTGACTGCGGCTCTTGAAGAGGTCGTAGGCGAATGCGCCGGCCATGGTCGGCATCGCCAGCCAGAATGAGAACTCCGCCGCCGACCGCCGGTCGGCTCCCAGCAACATGGCGGCGACAATGGTGGCGCCCGCACGCGAGGTTCCCGGGATCATGGACACGCACTGCGCCAGCCCGATGATAAAGTACATCGGCAGCGTGAAGCGGGTGGCGTCGTGGTAGCGCGTGTTGAGGTTCATCCGGTCGACCCACAGAAGAATTGCGCCGCCGACGATGAGGGTGAAGCAGACGATCCATACGTTGAACAAAACCGATTTGATGAAATCATGGGCGAGCGCACCGACGATCGCCGCCGGCAGAAACGCAATCAATACGCCGATGACGAAGCGTCGGGCGGCCGTGTCGTGCAACAGGCCCAGCGCAATCTGCCATATGCGCCAGAAATAGATCGATAGCAGCGCGAGGATCGCGCCGAACTGGATGAGAACGGCAAAGGTCTTGCCGAAGTCCTCGTCATCGAAGCCGAAGAAGTGCTGAACCAGCAACAGATGGCCCGTTGAGGATACCGGCAGGAACTCGGTCAAGCCCTCGACCACGCCGAGAACGAGTGCCTTGAAAAAGTCGAATGCCATAACAGGGCTCCCGAGGATGATTGCAGCGTGTGCGGTCATTACCTGGTATCCCGGCAGCAGGGAAGCAGCAGGAGAAGCGGTGACAGCCCGCGCTTTTCCCGCATCATTAACTTCGGAGCAACGGGGACGGGCCAAGATTGCACAACTTCCCTCCCCTCCCCTCTATGCATGGGATGGCACGCAACCTACCTTCCGGCGACCCCGCGCCTCGGGATCGCCGCATTCCGCAAGGTGCATCCGTCGACCCCTGCATGCTGACCCTATTCCATCATCCCTTCTGCCCGCACTCGCGCTTCATTCGGCTGAGCTTGGGCGAATACGGCATCCCTGTGCGGCTCATTGAGGAGCGGGTATGGGAGCGCCGGCAGGAATTCCTCATTTTGAACCCCGCCTGCACCACTCCGGTGCTGGTCGAAGAAGGCTGCCCTCCGGTGCCGGGTGCAGCGCTCATTGCCGAATATCTCGACGAAACCAAAGGTCCGGAATTGGGGCAGCTGCGGCTCCTGCCAAGCGAGCTCGGGCGCCGCATTGAAGTGCGGCGTCTAATGAGCTGGTTCAACGACAAGTTTTTTGCCGAAGTCTCCGGCCCGCTCACCAATGAGCGCCTATATAAACGGCAGATGCCGGTGAGCGCCGGCGGTGGGTCGCCGGATACGGAGGTTATCCGCATCGCGCGCCACAACATCCGTTACCATCTGGCCTATATTGGCTGGCTGGTGCGTACACGCGATTGGCTCGCCGGCGACCGAATGAGCTACGCCGATCTGGCTGCCGCCACCCACTTGTCCGCAGCCGATTATCTCGGGGACGTTCCGTGGAACGAAGACGAAGTCGCCAAGAGCTGGTACGCCCGGGTGAAGTCGCGCCCGGCGTTTCGTCCGATACTCTCGGAAACCCTGGCAGGCATACCGCCGTCGCCGACCTACGCCAACCTCGACTTCTGACATCGCAAGCCATCCGTCCCGCGGCTGGGTCACGAAATCCAGCCGCCATCAAGGCGGCTTTGGCAGCAGCCGCCCGCGCGCGTGGCTTTGATGTAGTGGGGGTGACGCGCCCCGATGCCATTCCGGAGGCTCTGCCGCGCTTGCAGCAATTCCTGGCCGAAGGCGCCCATGGTGACATGCATTGGCTGCAGTCGACCGCCGCTCGCCGCGGCGACCCGCGCGCCATGTGGGAAGCGGCGCGCTCGATCATCATGCTCGGGCTCAATTACGCCCCCGACGGCGATCCGCTGGCAATTCTCGAACGCCGCGATCGCGGCGCGATCTCCGTCTACGCGCAGAGCAACGATTATCACGACGCGATAAAACCGCGGCTCAAACAATTGGCGTCCTGGCTCACGCAAGAAGCCGGAGGCGAGGCCAAGGTATTCGTCGATACTGCCGCGGTGATGGAAAAGCCGCTTGCCGGCGCCGCCGGTCTCGGCTGGCAGGGCAAGCATACCAATCTGGTCTCGCGCGAATTCGGCTCGTGGTTGTTTCTGGGTGCGATCTTCACCACGCTCGACCTTCCGCCCGACGGGGCCGGCCACGACCATTGCGGCAACTGCCGCGCGTGCCTCGACATTTGCCCAACCGGCGCTTTTCCAGCGCCCTACCGCCTCGATGCCCGCCGCTGCATCTCGTATCTCACTATTGAGAACAAGGGGCCAATCCCGCGCGAACTGCGTAACGCAATAGGCAATCGCATCTATGGTTGCGATGACTGCCTTGCGGTCTGCCCCTGGAACAAGTTCGCGCAGGCCGGCAGGGATGCCAAGCTTGCCGCGCGTCCTGAACTAGCGGCGGCGCGCCTTGCCGATCTCGCCCGCCTGGATGACGCGGCATTTCGCAGGCTATTTGCCAAATCGCCGGTGAAACGCACGGGGCGTGATCGTTTCGTTCGCAACGTGCTGATCGCAATCGGCAATTCCGGGGACAAAGCGCTGCTACCCGAGGCGGAAAGGCTGCTGCGCGATAGCTCGCCGCTGGTGCGGGGTGCCGCGGTATGGGCGTTGGGCCGCTTGGATCGCGATCACCTTGCGCGGCTTGCGCGCGCGCAGCGGGAAAGCGAACCCGACCCGGACGTCGCGGAGGAATGGGCGGCGGCACTGAGTCAGGCCGCGTGAGGCGGCCTGTCCCGGGCGCAGCGCAGCGCGGCCTCTGTCTTGATTGCTCTCGCAGCACCTCATTCCGCGGCGCGCTGCAGACCCGGGATCGTTCCACCCTATGGCGGTCCCGGCTCAGCGGCGCACCACTTCGCGCATTTGCTGAGTGCAGGCATGCGCAAGTGGCAGGTGCGCTCGCGCTGCGCCGCGTCCGGGACACGCGGGCGTCATACCTACCGGTCCCCGATCAAAACTCGCCGACTGCGGCAAGCATCCGCTCGATGTCTTCAGGACGCGAGAGACGGTGATCGCCGTCCTTGACCAGCGTGAGCACAACGTCATCGCGGGCAAAGCGGGCAGTCAACTCTATGGCGTGCTGCCAGGGCACATCGGGATCCTGTACGCCTTGCAGGATACGTACCGGACAGCCGGTCTCGATCATGCTGTTCATAAGGAGGTGCCGACGTCCATCCTCGATCAGCGCGCGCGTGATCAAATAGGGTTCGTCGGAATATTGCGAGGGTTGCGCAAAGTAACCGGATTCCTCGATCTGGCGCTTTGCATCCGGGGAAAAGCGCGCCCACATCAGCTCTTCGGTAAAATCAACCGCCGGAGCGATCAGCACCAGACCCGCGATGCATGCGGGCGACTGGGCGCCCAGCGCGAGTGCGCGCGTCAACAGAAGCGCGAGCCAGCCCCCCATCGAGGAGCCGACAACGGTCTGCGCCCCATGACAGAACGCTTTGAGGACCGCGAGGCTCTCCTCCAGCCAGCGACTGATGGTACCCGCCACAAAATCACCGCCGGACTCACCGTGACCGGAATAGTCAAACCGCACCAGTGCGCGTCCTTGCTCGCTCGCCCAGCGATCAAGCGCCTGCGCCTTCATTCCTTGCATGTCCGATTTGAAGCCACCGAGCCAAAGCAGTCCTGGGGCGGATCCTTCACGCACCCGAACGGCAATGTGCCGGGTCTCTTTCCCAGTTCCAACCTCAAGGAATTTCAGGCAAAGATCGCTCATTCAGCCGGCCCAGGAGGCAGCGCATCCCACTTCTTCCGGGCCTACAATGTTTCGCCGTCAATGCAAGCCCGGGCTACCGCACTAGTGCGGTGAATTTGAAGTTCCTATCATAACTGGCCGCAAGCTCGTTTAGGAACTTCAAATTCAAAACCGCACTAGAAGTCATAGAGTTGCTAGTGGTCCTTAAATTCCGAAGTTCGCATCTGAACGTGTCGCGAGTGGTGGCGAACTTCGGAATCGGACCACTAGCCCGGCGAGGAAAACGTGAGCACTGAATACGGCGACACCGAGGGTTCGCCGCCGCGGACGTTAGCTGGCGCTACGATCCTGCAGATCGTGCCAATATTGCGGGAAGAGCCGGTCGCACGCACCGCGGTTAACGTGGCCTACGCTTTGCTGCAATCCGGCGCCCGCGCGCTTGTCGCTGCCGGCGAAGGCCCGCTGGTCGACGACCTCAAGGCGTTCGGAGCCGAATGGATCCCGCTCGTCAACGCGACGATCAATCCATGGCGACTGCGCCGCAATGCAAAGTTCTTGGAGCATCTGATTGCATCCGAGCGCATCGACATCGTGCATGCGCAAAGCATCGGCGGCGCCTGGAGCGCAAACATGGCGGCAGCGCAGATCGCCGTCTGGCTCGTCTCCACGCTGCCGGATATGCCTGCCCCGTCCGGTCTGCGCGCCTGGTGGGCAGGCGCGCTGGCGCGTGCTGACCGCGTCGTCACGCCTTCCAATTTCGCCGCCGCGCCGATGATGGCACGGCACGCTCTGCCGCGCGAGCGGCTCACCATCATTCCCCGCAGTATCGACACTGCCGCATTCGATCCGCGGGCGGTGGAGCCGAGCCGGGTGGAAGCGTTGCGCCAGGCCTGGCGAATTCCGAATGGCGATCGCGTTGTTCTCCTTCCCGGCCGCGTGGCTCCGTGGAACGGACAGCTCATTTTGCCGGCCATCGCCCGCATCCTTTTCGATGCAGGCGTCCGCGGATTTACATTTGTGCTCGCCGGCGAGCACAAGACGTTTGCAAAATACGCACGCTTCGTCGCCGAGCAGGCGCGCGCCCAAAACGTTTTGAACCTGATTCGATTTGTCGGCCATTGCCGCGATATGCCGGCAGCCTTTGCGGCAGCCGATACGGTGCTGGTTACCGCGGTCGAGCCGCCGGTGCTCGGCCGCAGTGTTGCCGAAGCGCAGGCCATGGGCCGGCCGGTGGTCGCGTCCAATATCGGCATTTTGCCGGAACATATCGTTACTCCGCCGGAAATGCCGGAAGACGTGCGCACCGGTTGGCTTGCCGAACCCGGTGACGCGGCCGATTTTGCCCGCGCGCTCGGCCTCGCTTTCGCGCTCGACGATACGGCATACCGTGCAATGACAGCTCGCGCACGGCAGTTTGCCGAATACATGTTTTCGCCGCGCAGCGTGGCCGTGGCCACAAGGGCCGTCTACACTTCGCTGCTCGCGCGCGACACGTAGTGGTCCGATTCCGAAGTTCGCGCAGAGCGTGAGGGAAGTTTGATCGCGAACTTCAGGTTCAAGGCTGGCGAGCGGTTGGTTGATGGTCTATTTAGGGATGGGTGTTGCCCGCTCGCCACTATCGGAATTTCCCCGACAACGCTTAGGCAATTGCCACCCATATGCCCGAATGACCGTTGACTTGTGCCACAATTGTACTGATCTTTTGTACGCCCGGTGATCCCGGGCTCGTTGCAACAGCTAGAGGAGAGCAAAGCCATTCGTCGCCCCATACGACCGGCGCAGCCCGCCGCGAAGGACGGCCCGCGCATAAACGAGGAGATCCGCGTCCGCGAAGTGCAACTGATCGACCAAAACGGCCAAAATCTCGGGCCGGTCGGCATTGAGGCGGCCCTACAGAAATCACAGGAGGCCGGACTCGATCTCGTCGAGATTTCCCCCAATGCATCCCCGCCCGTCTGCAAAATCCTCGATTACGGTAAATACAAATATCAGGCGCAGAAGAAAGCTGCCGAGGCGCGCAAGAAGCAGAAGATCGTCGAGGTCAAGGAAATCAAGCTGCGGCCGATGATCGACGATCACGACTACGACGTGAAGATGCGCTCCATGCAGCGCTTTTTCGAGGAAGGCGACAAGGTCAAAGTTACGCTGCGCTTCCGCGGTCGCGAAATGGCGCATCAGGAACTGGGCTATCAGCTGCTCAATCGCGTGAAGGACGACACGCTCAAGATCGCCAAAGTCGAGCAGGAGCCGCGGTTCGAAGGCCGCCAGGTTGTGATGGTGCTGGCACCGCGCTGAGGGCACGACGCCAAATTCAACGCGGCACTTTGCTGTAGGGTGGGTAAATTCGTCTGCTGAACGTCTCCGCGTGGGCACGGCGCTGCACGAATTTGCCCACGCGGAAAGCCCGTGCACAGCGCCTTTGCCCACCCTACGATTTCACGATTTGAATTTCCCTGCCCCCTCTGCCATAAGCCGGCTTTCCGCTGCCCGGCTATCAGGGCTGCCATGGCGGTGGCAAACGCTCAGCTAAAGCGCAACGAGCAACATTCGGCCGCTCGGCCTTGCTGCCACGGCGGGCCGCAAAGGAGAGCCAAATGCCCAAGATCAAGACCAAATCCGGCGCCAAGAAACGCTTCAAGGTCTCCGCTGGGGGCAAGGTGCTCTACCAGCAATCGCGCAAGCGCCATGGCATGATCAAACGCACAAAAAAGCAGATCCGCCAATTGCGCGGCACCAACGTGCTGTTCAAGACGGACGGCGATAACATCAAGAAATATTTCCTCCCCAATGGCTGATCCTTCGAGGCTCGGCGCTTCGCGCCGAGCACCTCAGGATGAGGTTCCGTATTGAGACTGATTTGAAGGAGATTAGGCATGGCACGCGTTAAACGCGGCGTCACCGGGCACGCCAAGCACAAGAAGGTGCTCAAGGCCGCCAAGGGGTATTATGGCCGGCGCAAGAACACAATTCGCATTGCCAAGCAGGCGGTGGAAAAGGCGCAGCAGTATGCTTACCGTGACCGCAAGCGGCGAAAGCGTACGTTTCGTGCGCTCTGGATTCAGCGTCTCAACGCCGCGGTCCGGCCGTTCGGATTGAACTATAGCCGCTTCATCGACGGACTCGGCAAGGCCGGAATTCTGGTCGACCGCAAAGTGCTGTCTGACCTCGCCATTCGCGAGCCCTCGGCATTCCAGGCCATCGTCGAGAAGGCAAAAACGGCAATAGCAGCTTGACCGATCTTGGCGCCCTCGAACATGAGCTTTTGAGCGCCACCGCCGCGGCGGCGGATGAGAATGCGCTGGAAAAGGTACGCGTCGCAGCGCTGGGCAGGAGCGGCTCCATTTCGGCTCTGCTCAAGAGCCTCGGCTCCCTTCCAGCCGACCAGCGAAAACAGCGCGGCGCCCTGATCAATAGCCTCAAGGAACGCGTGACTGCCGCCCTTGCGGCGCGCAAGGATCAGCTCGGCGATGCAGCGCTCGACGCCCGCCTGAATTCGGAGACGATCGACGTCACGCTGCCGGTTATCGAGCCGCCCGCGGAGATCGGACGCATCCATCCCATCAGCCAGGTTATCGATGAGCTGATTGCCATCTTCGCCGATATGGGTTTCTCCGTCGCAGAAGGCCCCGACATAGAAACCGACGATTACAATTTCACCAAACTGAATTTTCCCGAGGGCCATCCGGCCAGGGAGATGCACGATACGTTTTACTTCAATCCAAAGCCTGACGGCTCTCGGCTGCTGTTGCGCACGCACACTTCACCGGTGCAGATCAGGACAATGCTCACCCAACGCCCGCCAATAAGGGTCATCATTCCGGGGCGCACCTATCGCAGCGATAGCGATCAGACCCATACCCCCATGTTTCATCAGGTCGAGGGCTTGGTGATCGACAAGGAATCGCATCTCGGCCATCTGAAATGGATATTGCAGGAATTCTGCAAGGCCTTCTTCGAAGTCGATGATGTAAAGATGCGGTTTCGCCCCTCGTTTTTCCCATTCACCGAGCCATCGCTCGAAGTCGATATCCAATGCAAGCGCGAGAAGGGAGACATCCGTTTTGGCGAAGGCGAGGATTGGCTGGAAATTCTCGGTTGCGGAATGGTGCATCCGAACGTGCTGCGCAATTGCGGCCTCGATCCCGACGAGTATCAGGGGTTCGCGTGGGGGCTCGGCATCGATCGCATTGCGATGCTCAAATACGGCATGCCGGATCTGCGGGCGTTCTTTGAATCCGACGTGCGCTGGTTGACGCATTACGGTTTTCGCCCGCTCGATTTTCCGACACTGGCTGGTGGGTTGAGCGGGTGACCGCTGACTTACGGCGATGAAATTCACCCTGGCCTGGCTCAAGGAACATCTCGATACCGACGCCCCGCTGGCGGCGATTGTCGACAAGCTCACCATGATCGGCCTCGAAGTCGAGAGCGTTGCCGATCGCGGGAGCCAGCTGGCGCCGTTTTCCATTGCCCGGGTAATTTCCGCGGAGCCGCATCCCAATGCGGATCGCCTGCGCGTGTGCATGGTCGATACCGGCAGCGGCGAGCCGGTGCAGGTGGTGTGCGGAGCGCCCAATGCCCGCGCCGGTATGAAGGGCGTATTTGTGCCGCCCGGCGCATTCATCCCCGGCAAGAACATGACGCTCGGCGTAGGCAAAATTCGCGGCGTGGAGAGCCGCGGCATGCTGGTTTCCGAGTTCGAGTTGCAGCTCTCCGAAGACCACGAGGGCATCATCGACCTTCCCGAGGAGGCGCCGGTCGGCGCGAACTACGCGCACTGGGCCGGTCTCGACGACCCGGTCATCGAGATCAACCTCACCCCCAATCGCGCGGACTGTGCCGGGGTCAATGGCATTGCCCGCGACCTCGCCGCCGCCGGGCTTGGCGCTTTGCGCGAGCAGCCGATCACTCCCGCGCCGGGCCGCTTTCCCTGCCCGGTGAAGGTCAAGCTCGCATTCGGTTCAACGCCGTCGTTGTGTCCCGCCTTTGCCTTGCGCCTTGTCCGCAACGTGAAAAACGCGAGTTCGCCTGCGTGGCTGCAGCAACGGCTTGTCGCGATCGGACTGCGCCCCATAAATGCGCTCGTCGACATCACCAATTTCGTGACCTACGACCGGGCGCGGCCGTTGCACGTGTTCGATGCCGGCAAAGTCAAGGGCGATCTGACAGTCCGCCGCGCGCAAGCTGGTGAAAGCTTCGTCGCCTTGGATGGCAAGCGCTACGCACTCGACGAGAGCATGTGCGTCATCGCCGATGAACACGGAGTGGAATCGCTCGCCGGTATCATGGGGGGAGAAGCAACGGGATGCTCTCCTGCCACCACCGACGTTTTGATCGAATCGGCGCTGTGGGATGCGGCCAATATCGCCGACACAGGGCGCAAGCTGGGGGTCAGCTCCGATGCACGCTATCGGTTCGAGCGCGGGGTAGACCCCACCTTCATGGTGCCCGGCCTAGAGTTCGCCACTGCCATGGTGCTGGATCTATGCGGCGGCGAGCCGTCGGCGATCACAGTCGTAGGCAAGGTGGACGTGCCGGCACGCAGCATTGAATTTCCCCTGGACGAAGTGGCTCGCCTCACCGGACTTGCCGTGGACAGCGGGGAGATCACCGGCGTGCTCCGCCGTCTCGGTTTCGCTGTCAGCGCCGCGCCGGGTGGCTTCCCGGCGAGGAGCGGCCGCTTGCTCATCGGCGTGCCATCCTGGCGCGCAGACATCCACGACAAGGCCGATATCGTCGAGGAGGTCGTGCGCATGGTCGGCGTCGAGCGCATTCCCGCAACGCCATTCCCGCGCGGCGATGCACCGCGTAAACCGGTGCTGACGTCCATTCAGCGGCGCCGGCGCAAAGCGGCCCGTGCTCTTGCCGCGCGCGGCCTGACCGAGACCGTCACGTGGTCGTTTGTTGCACGCGAGCAGGCGGAGCTCTTCGGCGGCGGCAAAGCCCAGCTCGCACTTGCCAATCCCATTGCGTCCGATCTTTCCGACATGCGCCCCAGTCTCATTCCCGCCCTTGCCGTCGCGGCGCAAAAGAACGCCGACCACGGGTTTGCCGACGTTGCGCTGTTCGAAGTGGGGCAGGTTTTCAAAGGCGACCAACCGGACGAGCAACTCACCGCAGCGGCCGGCGTGCGCAGGCGCTTGGCAAAAGCGCGCGGCATCGGCCGTCATTGGTCGGCGCCTCCTGCGGAAGCAGACGCCTTCGACGTCAAGGGCGATGCGCTCGCTGTACTTGCGGCAGCCGGCGCCCCGGTGTCAGCCCTGCAAGTGGTGCCGGGCGGCCCGCCATGGTTTCATCCCGGCCGCAGCGGCACTATCCAGATCGGTCCGCAAAACGTTCTCGGCTATTTTGGCGAACTCAACCCGCGTGCCCTTGCGGCTCTCCAGGTCGAGCCCCCGCTCGTCGCGTTCGAGGTCATTCTGGAAAAAATTCCGGAGCCGAAGGGAAAGCCGACCCGCGCCAAAGGGGCGCTCGAGCTTTCGCCGTTCCAACCGGTAGAGCGCGACTTTGCCTTTGCAGTCGATCGCAGTGTCAAGGCTGGCGATATCGTGCGCGCGGCGCTGGGCGCCGACCGCAAGCTCATCAGCAAGGTGACCGTGTTCGACGTCTATGAAGGCGAAGGAATTGCGCCTGGCAAGAAATCCATCGCCATCGCGGTCACGCTCCAGCCGCGTGAGAAGACGATGACCGATGAAGAAATCGAGGCGGTTGCCGCCAAAATCGTTGCCGAGGTCGGCGAGCGAACGGGCGGCCTGTTGCGGACATAGACCCTGCACGTCATTCCGGGACGCCACCGATTCGGGGGCATCCGAAACCGGCGAATATAGTGCCGAGATCGGCTACAGCCGTGACTTCGGGTATGGCCCGGAAACACCTCGTCATTCCGGCCTACCGTATCCCGACTCTCGACCTCCGCTTCGCCTGGGTTTCGCCCCGGAATCACGAGTGGCCTCACCGCCGCGCCGGCCCCCACCGAGCAGCCTGATCACGGCGTCCGCGGCGCGCTCGCCGGATTCCCAGGCGCCGCCGACTGTACCCCACAGCGTCTCGTGCGCAGCTTCGCCCGCAAGAAAGATGCGCCCGGAGATCGGCTCCATCAGAATCTTTCGGGCAGATTGCGCCCCCGGCGCGGCGGCAGAGATGGCGCCAAGCACCCATGGCTCCTCGTTCCAGCGGGTGACGTGCGAGCGTTTGAACCTTGCCTTGATGTCGCTGCCGTAAAGTCCGCTCAGCCAGTTCACGGCGAATTCCACCATGCTTGGCTCGCCCTTCCCCGCCAGTTCGCGGCCGAAACTTCCGCCCACATCCACCATGCAGAGCGATGAGCCGGAAACATTTGCAAAGAGCGCCGCGGTCTGCTTGCCCTCGCTCTTCTCGAAGACAAGCTCGTCGGCGCGCAGGCCCAACGGATTTCCCGGCATTTCCAGCACCACCCGGTCGCGGGTGCCGAGCTTGAGCTTGTTCGCCGCGTCGAGCTGCCGCTTGGGCAAGTCGAACTTGATCTTGCCGGAGGTCAGGACATTGGTCGACACGGTGACGATGGCCGCATCGGCGCGGAATAGTCCGTGGCCGGTTTCCACTTCGATGTTTCCCGCCGGTCTGATGCGCGTTACCGGCGTGGCCAGCTGCGCGATGCCGGGTGGCGCAAGCCTCGCGAGCAGCGTCCCCAGTCCCTGCCGGCAGAACACGCCGTTGTCGCGCTCGCCTGCGCGCGCGATGTCAGCCGTCGAAACTTCCGTGAGGTCCTTTCCGCAGCCGTATGCGCCCAAGATGAAATCGATGGTGAAGCGCCATTCCGCGATATCTTTCGGCAGTGCCTGGGCGCAGGCGACGTCGCTCTTGCGCGCGGTATCGGCGATGGCAGCATTGGCGCGCACCAGGTTCGCGAGAAAATCCTCCATCTCGCCTTCGCGCGCATAGCGCCGCCCGATCCGCATGCGCTGCCCAGGTGGAGCAGGATAGAGCGTGAGGCCCGTCTGCGGCGCAAGCCTGGCGATCGGATTGACGTCGGCCCAATAGATCGAATGGGCACCTCGATCGAACGGCACGCGCAAGGTGTTCGTGTCGGTGATGCAGCGTCCGCCGATCTGGTTGGCGGCTTCGAGTAGCGCAATGCGTTTGCCGGCCGCGACCAACCGGCGCGAGGCGGCAATGCCGGCCGCCCCGGCGCCGACAACCACCACATCGACATAGCCGGACCGCGGGACTTGTTGGGCAAGCGCCGTCCGCGCCGGAAGAGCCGCGCCGGCGGCGGAACCGAGGAGAAAGGCACGGCGGTTCAACGACGACATGGCGCGCTCGAAGATTTCCGGCGAGAATAATACCTGCGGCAGGGATTTAGCATGCGTGCGGAGACGAATGACAGGGGCTATGCATGATTGACGCAGTCGCCACCGCGTTGGCGCAGATGTTTTCGCCACGGTTTCGAGCCGTGTTGTTGAAATCGATGGGGCTCGCTCTCCTGTTGATCGTGCTCATCGCCATCGCCTTCCAGCGCCTGTTCGCATGGCTCGCTTTTGCCGGCGGGAACTGGGCGGAAACCGTATTCGGCGCGAGCGCGCACACGCCGCTCGTTATCCTGGCCTGGATGCTCTCGGTGGCCGCCGCTTTGGGCATCGTTGTCGGCTCGATTTTTTTGATGCCGGCAGTGACGGCCGTGGTCGGAAGCTTCTTCGTTGACGAGATCGCGCTTGAAGTCGAGCAGGAGCATTATCCGAGCGAGCCGGCCGGTACTGCGCTCCCCTTCTCGCGGGCGATGCTCGAAGGCGGCAAAGCCGCGTTCCTCGCAATCCTTGTGTATCTCGTGGCGCTGCCTTCTCTGCTCATCGCCGGCCTCGGCGCTGTCATATTTTTCATTGCCACGGCCTATTTGCTGGGGCGGGTCTATTTCGAACTCGCCGCGATGCGCTTTCATCCGGTCGTCGACGCGAAATTGCTGCGCAAACGCAACCAGAGCACGGTATTTACCGCGGGGTTGTTCATTGCGGCTTTCGTCTCCATCCCGATCGTCAACCTCGCCACCCCGTTGTTTGCAATGGCATTGATGGTGCACATTCATAAACGCGTGATGCAAAGTCAGCGACTGCGCATCGACCGCACGCGGCCCACGCCCTGACGCGGCGTGCATGCACCGCCTGTCGGCCTTATTTCGTTGCAGCTTCGCCTTGATTGCTCCCGTCCGCCAATGTGTCGATGCGCGCGCACAGCAGTTCGTGAAAGGATTTTGGGGTGAGAATATCCTTGCGGGTAAAGTTCGCCTCGGTGAGGTAGTCGCGAACCCGGAACGGGGATAGGTCGTAACGGCGCACGTTCGGACAAGTGGCGGTTTCTTCGCGCGGCCAGGTTACGGCAAGCTCGCGCGCGAGCTCCCGGTTTTCGCTGATGGTGTGCGCGTTTTGCAGGACAAGTTTGCTTCCGGCGATTGCAACCCGCGACCTGATTTTTCCGCCGAGCTGGCTCACCTTCTTGAGCGCGCGCTGCTCGGCGAATTCGACCGCGCCGGCCGGGCCGGCCAACGGAGCAACCCGCACGCGAGCGACCGAGCTGTCCTTTTCGCGCCGCAGCCTGTGATGGCCGGCTTCCGCCTTGAGGTAACCGAATGCGAAATGTCCGCGCAGCGCCACCGCGATCGGCTCCTCCGGTGTCATAGGTTCATGCAACATCAGGAGTTCCAGCCGCCGTTCCTTCGCCCATTTCTCGTACAGATCGAAAATGAAGTTCCGTGCGGCGCCGTTCGACCCGATCGGGACTATTTCCACAAACGCATCCCAATGGCCGTCAGACCCCATCCTGACAAGCTCGCGACGGACGATCGCGAGGGTCAATTCAAGGTGCAACAAGTTATCGGCCATCTTCACCAGATCGGTCCGCATCATTCGTGAATCGAACGCCGCTTCCAGCTCCTGCAGCGCATCGTTGAGCCTCTCAATCCGTGAAACGGCCTCCAGCCAGCAGGTCTGCTGCGCGAGAATTCGCGCAGCCTCGTCAGGGTCGTGCCAAAAGGTATAATCCTTCCGCTGGCCGTCGACGTCTTCGATCCGGCTGCGCAGCCGGTCCAGGTCGGCTGCCGCTGCAAGCAACTCATAATTCTTTCGCGCTGCGACTATGCGTGTTCGCAGCATATCGCGCGTCAAGCGCTCACCGCTTCGGACGCGCACCGGAGCGCGCTCGGCCTTGGCGCCGGCGCTTTCCGGCGTGTCGACCGTGCGCACCCGGACACGGCCACCACTGATCGATACCTCGATGAGCGTGCCTGGCTCCAGGCTGCGCTCCATCAGCAAGGTGGCGAGCGGCAAAAGAACTTGGCGCCTGACTTCGCGCTTGATGCCGCGGCCGCCATAACGGGGGTTGAACCCGACCGCAAGCACATGATCGATGACGTCGTCATGGACGTCGACGATGAGATTCTGTCCGGCAATTCCTTCCCGCCTGAGAACCGAATTGAGGTCGATTCGCGCAATCCGCACCGCCTGTTCCCGCGTCAATGGATGGAACAGGACCACATGCTGGAAGCGATTGAGAAATTCGGGCCGAAACCAGCCTTCAATTGCCTGCAGCGCCTTGTCGGGGTCGTAGGCCTCTCCCTTCTGGCCAAACCCGATTGCCGTGGTCATGCCCTCGAATGCGCCGACATTCGACGTGGCGATGATGATGGTGTTGCGGAAATTCACCGTCTCGCCGCGCGGGCTTGTCAAGCGCCCTTCGTCGAGAAGCTGCAGGAACAGATCCTGCACGTTGCGATGCGACTTCTCCA
Source organism: uncultured Alphaproteobacteria bacterium (assembly GCA_963817135.1). Classification (GTDB taxonomy): domain Bacteria; phylum Pseudomonadota; class Alphaproteobacteria; order Rhizobiales; family Xanthobacteraceae; genus VAZQ01. Next base: position 313,599 of record CAWFNG010000014.1, read on the forward strand.
GTTCGTCAAACAGCAAGACCTGGAAGGGCTGCAGCCGGACCGGATCGAGCAGCCGCGCCGGACGCTCCGTCCCATAGGCCGATCCAATCAACATTTCGAAAGAGCTGTAATCGGCAAACTCGGACATATCGAAGCGCAACATGCGGCGCTCGCTGCCGAAAAAGAATTCCGCCAGCGCGCGTGCCAGTTCGGTCTTTCCCACTCCGGTTGGACCGACAAACAGGAAGGACCCGACCGGCTTGCCTTTGTCGTGCAGGCGCGCCTTGTAGAAGGCGATCATCTCTACCACCGCGTCGATCGCGGCTTCCTGCCCGATGATGCGCTCGCGAAACCAGTCGCGAATATCGGCGCTGGATTTGTGCTCCGTTTGCGAAATGACAAACATCGGCAACCCGCTATGGATCGCGAAAACCCTTTCCACGAATAGCGGGGTTATCTCGGCTTCTTCTCCCGCGGCCAATTTTTCAATGCGATAGTCTCGCACCTTGTGCAGGAGATCGAGCGCGGGGCCCGGACCGGCATTGGCGGGAGAGAAAGTCGCGCATAACGAAAATAGTCGCTCGCGCGTGTCCCGGGATATTGTCAGCTCGTTGCTTGCAGCGTCGCGATCGATGACCTCCCGCACCTGCTGCTCGGCGAGCGGCTCGATGCGCACAAGCTCGAACAACGAGATAAACTTGGGAACCCGGTAGAGTTCATGAAGCTGCTCGGCGGTGAGTTCGCTGATCAGCTGCAGCCGGCCGTCCACCAGTCGCGGCCGCATTGCGTCAAGAAAGTTCTCCCGGTTTTGCGCGGTAACCCCGACCGTGGGCAGGTTCCAGACATCCACCAGGTTGATGACGGCTTTCGGCTGCTCCGCTTCCACCATCAGGCGCGTGAGCTTCGATTGCCACTCGCCCAGATACTTTGTTCCCGATATGATCTGCGTGGTCGTAAAACGGCGAAGCCCGATCGTGGTCTCGCCAGCAAGGCGCCGTGCAACGCCTTGCAGGACTGCGGTTTTCCCGACTCCGGAAGGGCCGACGAGCAGGACCGACCGGTTCTTGCACAAGGCGTCGAATACGGATGCAATCTCGTGGTCGCGGAAATATGTGGGAGCAAAGCCGGGTGCGGCTTCAACGAGATTTTGACCTTCTTGCAGCGTATTTTCGTAATAGTTCATGCGATTTGCAGATTTGAACCTTGTGCCTACCGGGATTAAATCCAGGTTCTGCCCGGCGTCCCAATGTCGAGCGGCAGATGGCCCGCTCGAACAAATGAACGGCCGATGAGCGGTAAATATGGCAACCGAATTTGCCGGGACCAAAAAGGCTTTCAGCGTCGGCGCTGAGGACCTGGTCATTGTCCCGCTGGCCGCGGTCGGCTTGGCGCTGAAGCTTCTCGCGCAAGCCGTTCTCCTCGTACTGGTCCGCATCCTGGACTTTTCGTTTCCGCTCGTGATGCAGCTGGTGCGCTTGCCCCTGTTTCTCGCGAGAATCATCGGCGATGCCGTGATTACCGCCGCATCGGGGGTGGTGAAATTGTTGCCGCTCGCCGAGGAAAACCGCGCGGATTGGCGCGAATATATCGGAGGGAAATGGGGCTATCTGCGAAGCAAAATCAGCTACAAGGCCTTCGAGGAGGCGGTCCATCACGCATTTGAAGGCGGGATGGAGTGGGTTTTCCGCAAGTGCCGCCACCTCACCCCGCGCGCAGCCTTGTCCGTGATCGCCTGCGCCGTCCTTTGGCTGCCGGCATCGCTACTGATCGCTACGACCATACATGCGTTGCTGATTGCCTATGCCACCGTCCTGCCGGCATGGATGCAATTGCTGCATCCGTTTGCAACAATCATAGCGAAAAGCAAGCTGCTGGTAGTCCCCGTCTATCCGGCGGCGTGGCCGCAGGCCAAGAAACACCCGCTGGTGCAGAATCTAGGAAAGGCGTACAGGCACTTCACGACCCTGAATGTGGTGCAAAAGACCGGGCATCGGTACCGCCAGATCGAATTGGTCCTGCAAAATGCGGCCGACTCCATAGCGCGCTTTGCTTCCGCAACCGGCCTGACCGAGGCGTCAGGCACGTTGGCAACTGCAATCGCCGCAATGACGGATTCATTCGTTAAACCGCTGCAGCGCGCAATGCGCAGCGCGGTCGCGTATTTGTCGCAAGTCCCGCTGATCGGTCCGGCTGTCAGGAATTGCGCATCTCAGTACGGAGCCGTGCAATCGCTCAGTCCCGAACGCGCCAGCAAAAGGCTTATCGGCATTTACGAGCGCTGGTCGATCAAATTTACCGCCGGGTACTACGAGCAGAAGGACAGAGAGAAGACCGCTCGTGCCGCCGGAGAACACGCGCTGGAAACCGATACAGGCTCCGACTGCAAAACGCCGGGATCTGCGCGCCGCATCGGCAACTAAGCACCGTGCGCGCGCAGTACTGTTTGGGCCCGATCACTTTTTGCGGATGCGGAAGACCAAAAGGTCGCCCTCGCGCGAATTCGATTCGAGCTTGTCGCCGGTCTGATTCACCAGATTGGGGATGTCGATGGCGGTGAGCGGGTCGGTGCATTCCGCGACCAGGAGGTCGCCGGACTTGAGACCGGTAAGGGCCTTGCGCGCCCGCAGCGCCGGCAAAGGACATTTGAGTCCCCGTAAATTAATGGTCTTTTCCGTCATGCAAGGCGCAGCCGTGATGCCCCACCACGGCTTACCCAGCCGGCGAAGGCAGGGAAACAGAGGAGGCATTACCATATAACAGGACCCTGTCATTAGTCCGCATCGTTTGAGACGCCATGCCTTCGCACATGGATTCACCGCAAAGAATCGTACGGCTCACGCCTCTCGATAATGTGCTGGCGCGCATCGATGCGCTTGTGCAGCGCGTCCCCCCGCGCAGCATCGAACTTGCCGCCGGCCTGGGTCGCACTCTCGCGCGTGACGTGGTGGTCGCTGAGCCCGTCCCAAAAGTCGCGCTCGCTTTGCGCGACGGTTGGGCGCTGCGATCGGAGCTGACCAACGACGCGGCTGCGTATTCGCCTGCGCCCATTCCCGGCGCCAAACGCATCGATGTCGGAGAGCCACTGCCGGACGACGCCGATGCAGTCGCACCCCTTGATGTTGTGCTGTTTCGCGAGGGCGAAGCACAGGCGCTCGCGCCTATCCCGATCGGAGACGGCGTCCTGCCGGCCGGCGGCGATTTCCCGCACGGCGCGGTGCTTGCATGCGGAAGGAGTATCGGCCGCATCGCGATTGCTGCTCTCGCGCATGCAGGCATTGCAGAGGTCGCGGTGCGCGAGCCGCACGTGCAAATCACCCGTGCACGGATGCGAGCGGACCCGATGATCGACAGCGCCGTTGGGTGCATCGCCGACGCCGTGCGCGGCTTCGGCGGAGTCGCTGTCACCGGCGACGGCCGTCAACCGCTGGAACAGGCATTGAACGATCGAACCGTCGACGCCGTTATCATTGTCGGCGGGACCGGCAGCGGTCGGGACGATACCGGCATTGCGACGCTGGCATCGCATGGCAAGGTCGAGGTGCATGGCATCGGCCTCACCCCGGGCGACAGTTCGGGGTTCGCCATGATGGGTACGCGTCCGGTGCTTGCCCTTCCCGGCAGGCTCGATGCAGCGCTTGCGGGGTGGCACATGCTTGGGCGGCACATGGTGTCGCGGCTTGCGGGCAGTACCGAGCCGACGCCCCTGCGCGCGGCGAGGCTCACCCACAAAGTCGCCTCCCCGGTCGGCATGGCGCAGCTTGTCCCAGTATGGTGCGAAGGCAGTTCCGCCACCCCCATAGCCTCAGGCTATGTGCCGCTCGGCGCGATGGCGCAGGCTAACGGATGGCTTTTCATAAAGGCGGAGAGCGAAGGATATCCGGCCGGGCAGGAGGTCATGATAAGACCTTGGCCATGACTTTGCTCAGCGAACGAGCGGCGGATGAAGCCGCCGATCTCATTGCCGCAATCCGCCGTGCCGCGCGACAGGAACAATTCCTGGAAGTGGTATCCGCCGAAGAGGCGCGCGCGCGCTTCATCGGCGCGATCGATCTGTCGACGCGTGCGACCGAGACGGTGGCTCTTAAAGATGCGCTCGATCGTGTGCTCGCCGGCGATGTGGTAGCGCCGCTCGATGTTCCACCGTTCGATCGGGCCAATGTCGACGGTTTTGCCTTGCGTTCCGCCGATACGACCGGAGCGAGCGATACCGCGCCACGCCAGCTCGCTCTCAACCGCGAAGTCATTGTCTGCGGGCAAGCCCCGGCCCTCGAAGTGCGGCCCGGCACGGCAACTACCATCGCTACGGGCGGCGTGATTCCGCGCGGCGCCGACGCCGTGATGATGATCGAGCACACCGAGCTCGTTGAAAGCGAGCCCGTGCCGGCGCTGCGCGTGCGGCGCGCCGTCTCGCCGGGGCAGTTCATTTCCTATGCCGGCTCCGACATTGCGCGCGGTGAAGTCGTGCTCAGGCGCAAGACTGTTCTCACCTCGCGCGAGATCGGAATGCTGGCAGCCTGCGGGATCGCCGAGATTGAATTGGTGCGCAGCCCTACCGTGGCAGTGCTCTCGACCGGTGACGAACTGGTCGCTCCCGGCGGAATGCTTGCGCCAGCCCAGGTCTATGACAGCAATGCCGCCATTATTGCCGCGGCTGTGCAGGAAGCCGGTGGGCAACCGGTAGCGTTTCCCGTGCTGGCCGACGAGGAGGCGACGATCGAGCACGCCGTGCGGGGCGCGCTCGCAAGCTGCGACCTTGTCGTTCTTTCCGGCGGCACTTCCAAGGGCGCCGGCGACCTCTCCCACCGCGTTGTTGCAAAGCTCGGGGCTCCGGGAATTCTGGTCCACGGCGTCGCTCTCAAGCCCGGCAAGCCGCTCTGCCTCGCCGTGATCGGGGGCAAGCCGCTCGCGGTGCTCCCGGGTTTCCCCACGTCGGCGATTTTCACGTTTCATGCCTTCATCGCCCCGGTAATACGCGCGCGTGCCGGTCTTCCGCCGGAACGCGCCCGCAGGCTCGAAGCCGAGATACCGGTGCGCATCGCTTCCGAGCTCGGCCGCAAGGAATTCGTGCTGGTTGCGCTGGTCGAGGGCGAGCGCGGCCTCGTCGCATTTCCCAGCGCGAAAGGCTCGGGCGCGGTGACAAGCTTTTCCCAGGCGGACGGTTTTGTTGAGATCGACGCGCTCGCGTCGGCGCTCGATGCCGGCGCGGAGGCGAGCGTGACCCTGATCCGGCCATCAATGCAGCTCGCGGACCTCGTTGTCATGGGCAGCCACGATGTCGCCCTCGATATCGTCCTCGGCGCTTTGGCCGAGCGCGGGATGGTCACGCGCAATTTTGCCCTCGGCAGCCAGGGCGGCGTGGCCGCGGTCGAGCGGGGCGAATGCGACATTGCGCCGGTGCACCTGCTCGACCCAAAAAGCGGGATTTACAACAGGCACCTCGTTCGGCCCGGCCTTTGCCTCGTCAAGGGCTGGCGGCGCATGCAGGGGTTCATTCACCGCCATGACGACCGCCAATTTGCCGGCCTCGATGCCGCGGCGGCGATAAGGGTCGCGCTAGCCGAACGCAATTGTTTGATGATCAATCGCAACAACGGATCCGGCACGCGCGCACTTATTGATGGCCTCCTCGGGGGAGCGCGACCTGCGGGCTACAGCAACCAGCCGCGCTCTCACAGCGCGGTTGCCGCCGCCGTCGCGCAAGGCAGGGCCGATTGGGGAATCGCAATTGAACCGGTCGCGCAGCTCTACGGCTTGAGCTTTCTCCCCATTGCGCCGGAGGATTACGATTTCTTCCTGGCAGAGTCTCGCCGCGACCGGCCCGCGGTCCAGGCGTTCCTCGCCGCGCTGCGGGAGGAGACTGTGCGCCAGAAAATCAGCGCGCTCGGCATGCGCGTGCACGAGGAATAATGGCGAGCCTGGCTTTGCGAGGTGCCGGCATGTTCGTGTTGCTGGCGGCACTCGCCGGCGCGGCGCAGGCGCAGTTGCGCGGCCACGGCGGGCCGGTGCGCGCGCTTGCCATTTCGGCTGACGGGAATGAGGCAGTCTCCGGCAGCTTTGATACGGCCGTGATTCGCTGGTCGCTCTCCGCCAATACCGCGCAACAGGTGCTGCGGTTTCACACCGGCGCAGTCAACGCGGTTGCTTTCCTCAAGGATGGTCGCATCGCTTCGACCGGCGACGACGGTCGCATTGCAATCTGGCAAGCGGGCGAGCAGCGGCCCGCTGCGATACGCGAAGGCCATCAAGCGCCGGTGGTTGGGCTTGCGGTGTCGCCCGACGGCTTGAGTATTGCCTCCGCCGCGTGGGACCGCACCGCGCGGGTGTGGCCGCTTGCACAGAATGCGAAGCCCCGCGTATTCGAGGGTCACAGCCAAAACGTCAATGGCGTAGCCTTTACCCCCGACGGCACGGCGCTGGTGACCGCCGGCTATGATGCGACCCTGCGTATCTGGCCGCTCCTTGCCGGCGGTTCGCCTTCGATCGTGACGCTCGCTGCGCCACTCAATGCCGTAGCCGTTGCTCCGGACGGAGAGATCATTGCCGCCGGAGGCGACGGCAAGGTCTATTTTCTATCGCCGAGCGGCGAGCCTGCCGGTGAGTTGGAAGCTGCCCAGGCGCCGATCATAGCGCTGGCGCTCTCGTCCGACGGCAGGCTGATTGCCGCTGCGGGTATTCGCGGCGCCGTCGCCCTGATCGATCGGCAATCGCGCAGTCTCGTGCGCACCTTGATCGGCCCTGGCCTGCCGGTCTGGTCAGCCGCGTTCTTTCCGGGCGATCGCACCCTCCTTACCGGCGGCGCCGATCGCATGATCCGGCGGTGGGATATCGCATCGGGCGAGCCTATCGGCGACGTTGTCGCCGGCACACCCGCAGATCCGTTGGCGGTTTTCGCCGGCGATCACGGTGCCGAAGTGTTCCGCGCCTGTGTCGCGTGTCATACGCTGCGGCCCGACGAGGGCATGCGGGCAGGACCGACGCTTGCCGGATTATTCGGACGCAGGATCGCGACGCTTCCCGGGTACAATTTTTCCGAGGCGCTCAAGAAGCTCGACATAATCTGGACGCCCGCGACGGTCTCGAAGCTGTTCGAGATCGGGCCGATGGCCTACACGCCCGGCACAAAGATGCCGGAGCAGCGCATCGGCTCGGCCGAGGACCGCGCCGCCCTGGTCGATTTCCTTGAGCGCGCGACGAAGTAGGGTCTCTGTTCCGTCCTCATCCTGATGAGGAGCGCGTACAAACAAAACGGTCAACAAAAGAGCTTGGAGTACGCGCGTCTCGAAGGATGAGCGCGGCCCCATGGTTCGAGACGCGCCGCGGCGGGAGAAGCCTGAGCCGCCATGATGACCGTGGAGCCGCGACGCTCCTCAGACCATGAGGCGCCACCCTACCCTTCCGGCTTGCTGGCGTCGCGTTCGCGCAGATAGTCCTCGGTGGTGCGCGGGCTCGCGCGCGCCGGAGCTCCATGGGGATCGAACTCCTGCTCGGTGACTGCGATGACGCGGCAGTCCTCGCACATTTTGATCAATTCGAGTCGCTCGCCCGAGTTGGCAAACATCCAATGCCTGCCGGCGAGCTTGGCGGTGACCCGCTCGATGGTGCTCTTCACTCCGAACGGCTTGCCGCAACGGATGCAATGGAACGGCTCCTCCTCCTTGAGGAGCCGCGCGACGGCGTTTGCGGCACGGAAATCTATTTGCGGACGCAACGTGATCACCTTCTCCGGACAGGTTGCCTTGCATAACCCGCATTGCACGCAGGCATCTTCCGTGAACCGCAGCATGGGTCGCTCGGGATTATCGCTCAGCGCGCCGGTTGGACATGCGGCCACGCAGGCGAGACAGAGCGTGCACCCGTCGGCGTTTATCTCGACCGCACCGAACGGCGCGCCCTCCGGCAACGCCACGACATCGACAGGCGCGGGCGCGGCGCCATGCAGTTCGCGCAGCGCAAGCCGCATGACTTCGCGCTTGCCGCCGATGGGTTGAAAGCTCGCCGGACGCGGCGCCGGGGGGCCGGGATTGAGCGCATAAAGGAGCGAGCCCAGCGCATCGGGATCGTCGGTTTCAATCGTTGCAATGCGCTCGCCCGCAAAGCCAAGCCCGTCGAGAATCGGCTCGGCAAGTGCCAATGTCTTGCGCAGTCCACCGACATCATGGCGCGGGCGCGCGCGCAGCAATATCCGCACGGCGCAGGCACCGTAGGCCAAGCATGCCGCGACGGCCTCGATGCCGAGCTGAGTGACTTCGTTGACCTCCAGCGGCAAGACATTCGCCGGCAACCCGTCGCCGAAGCGGGCAAGCGCGTCGATGAGCGGTGTCCCGTGCGCGCCATCGTGGAAGAGAACGATGGGCTTCGTGCCGCCCGCTTCGCGATAGGCGGAAAGCAGCGCGCGCAGCTTGCGCAGAAAGACTTCGGCAGACGGCATCGCATAGCCGGCGGCACCGGTGGGACAAACCGCCGCGCACTGCCCGCAACCGGCGCATATATGCGCATCGATCGACACGTGATCGCCTGCCGGCGCAATGGCGCCGGTGGGGCAAAGATCGAGGCAGCGGTTGCAGCCGACGATATTGGAGCGCGAGTGCGCGCAGATGTCCGCGTTGAAATCGACGTAACGCGGCTTGTCGAAACTGCCCACGAGATCGCGCGCCTTGAGCACCGCGCGCAACATCGCAGCAGGATCCGCGAGATCGGCACGCAGATAACCGTCGCGCAATTCATGGGCGCCAAACAGCGGAGTTCCGCCGGAGAGGTCGAGCACAAGGTCGCAGCTGGACACGGCGCCGTCGCGCGTGCTCGCGAAGGCGAGCGTCGCGCGCGAGGAGGGAGCAGGCTCGGCGTAGCTGTCCACGACAAGCTCGAACGCACCGAGATGCCCCTTGGCCGAGCGGATTAATCCCTGCACCACCGGAAATTCCATCACGCGGGGCGGAGCCACCGGAGCACCCGGTTTGATCAGGACAGTGACATCGAGATGCTCTTTGAGGAGATTGCCTGCTTCTATCGCCTGCTCGTCGCAGCCATAGATCAGAACGACGCCCTCGCTGTTGAAACGAACGAATGGAATCTCCGGCGCCGGCTCCGCCGCGGCTGCGAGCAGCGCCGCCATCTTCGGCCCGGCGCGTTTGGCATCTTTCGACCAGCCGGCCGTTTCGCGGATGTTGGCATACCTGATTTCGCCATTGCCGCTTTCGGCCAGATCGGAAAAGAGCGACGCCTCCTGCACGCAGCCGACCAGAAGCGGCTGGTCGGCTGCCGCGGCGGTGCGGAATTTTTCACGTTCGCCGCGGCAGAGCTGGCGCGCGCTTGCCACCTCTGCCCCGCGACAGCCGCGCTCAATCGCTTCAACGTCGAGCGGCATGCTGCCTTCGCATGAGCAGATCAGAATTTTGCGCGGCCGATCCGCCATAGTGCTTCTCGTGCTTTGCACTCGCGTTATAATGCGTGCAAAGCATCCTCGCGAGTCCGGGTTCCAGAATGCCGCTTGAGCCGCGCAGGCGTCTGCGCATGGCATCGAAGCCAACGCTTGATCTGCCGCCGCCATTCCGGCTCATCAGCCTGCGCGAAGTGGGGGACGCATTTGCGCACGCGATCGCCGTGGCCGCGCGCGAAGGGGCGGGAACCCTGGTCCACGTGGGTCGCTTCGATCTTGCCGAATTTGCCGTTGTGCTGGAACCGGAGGAGCCGTTGCGCACGGCGCGGCGTGCGCTTTATGCCGGAATGGCCGCCCTGGGCGATGCCTTGGCGGTGCATGCGCCGCCGGAGCGACCGATCACTTTCGACTGGCCCGATGCCGTGCGTGTCGATGGCGGCCTCGTCGGCGGCGTGCGCCTCGCTTGGCCGACGGACACTCAGAAAGATGCGCCATCGCATTGGCTCGTTTTCGGCGCCATGGTGCGCACCGTTGCGATGGGAGAAGAGGAGCCGGGGCTGCGTCCGCTCTCGGCCGCGCTCGAGGAGGAAGGCTTTGACGACCTCGGTTCCGGACGCCTGGTGGAAAGCTTTTCGCGCCACCTCATGAGCGCGCTCGATCTCTGGCAGGCAAGCGGATTCGACGAGGTCGCCAAGAGCTATCTCGCGCGGCTCGCACCGGTGAGTGGGGTGCGGCGGGAGCTCGATGAAAACGGCGATCTCTTGCTTCGGTGCACCGGTGAAAGCGCAATCGAGCGACGCGTCCCTGGTGCAGGCGCTGCGGCAAGCTTCCTGGCTCGACCCGCAAACCGGCGGCCCTCGGCGGTAATCTTATGTCCCGGATGCAGAGCCGTAGCCTGGATGAAACACTCGGGCGCGCGCCTAGCGCGCACGAGAGAATTCATCCGGGAATCCCGGATGACGTCACTCGGCGACGCTAATGCGTCGCACGACTGACTTTATCCGGGCTACAAGCCAGCAGCACAAGGTGCGTGGCATGCGTTGAACGGCGCAGCGGCAATCACTATCAATTACGGGTAATGAAGGATTTCTGGCTCTCCTGCGGGCATCATTTGCTCGAACGCGATGATGGCGGCGGACTCGTCGCGACGGACGAGTTTCTCAAAGTCTATGTCGCCCGTCCCGAGCTGGTGCCACCCGACAACGCCTGTATTGCCGAGCGAAGTCTGCATGCCGCCCTCTTCCTCAATCCGCGCCGGCCAGTGGCGGCGGCGGAGGTTGCCGCGATCGCCGACCCCGACGCGCGCGAGAACTGGGGCTTGGTTACCGCGTTCCGCGATCACCTCAGCGCGCATCGAACGCTCGAAGCGGCCTATCTCGATCTGATCCGCCGCGGAGTTGGAAAGACCCCTCCCCTCTTCATCAACCAGCTCGTGCACGTGATCCTGCGCAATATCCTCAATGACTGCGAGGATCCTTTCACGCTGCGGGCGGCGGAACTTTTCTTTCGCCCGCAGCGGCTGACCGTGCATCAGGGATCGTTGATTGCTGCCGACGAGGAGACCGTTGCCGGCATGTCTCCGCAGCCGGTCTCGCCGCTTGTCGCCATGCTCGGCATCGAGCCGGCGGGCGAAATCGATGTACTCAGTGAAGACAATGCACAGAGCTATTGGAAGCGCAGTGACTCCTTCGACATGGCGCTCGATCTCACCGCCGGCCGGCGCGGGCTCGCGGCGCTGGGTCGCGTGATTGAGCGCTGGCTCGAACATCTTTTGTCGATAAAGATCGCCGTCGAGCCGCTGACCGAGGCGATCGAGGTCAATTTCGCCTGGTATATCGGGCTTGATGCAGAGGCGACCACAATCGGCGATGCCCTGTGGCAAGGGGAGGAGGTGGACGACTCGGCGCGCCAGCGCATCGTCGGCCTTTTTCGATTGCACTTCCTTGAGCGCGCATCCATCGTCGATAACACAAACGGCGAACCGATTTATTTGATCATGGCGATGACGGCTGATCGGATGCTGCGCATGAAGCCGCAAAATCTCATTGTCGGACTGCCGATTTCGCAATTGGAAGCGGTGTCGTGAGCATCGCGCCGGCGGCAAAGATTACGGTCGGCGTGGTGGTCGAGCGGCGCAAGGCCGCCAGCCCATGGATCGATTTCACCTGGCGGCCGCTCTCGGTACTGGTCGGCTCGCCTGCGGCGGCAGCGTGGACGCTGCTGTCGCAGGATCGGGAGAGCGCCACGTTCTATGCCGGTGCCGCCGATATCGACTTGCACCGCACCGAGACCGGCAACTACCGGGATAATGTCGGATCGAACGCGCCATTGCTGTGGGTGGCGCTGCGGCCAACCGGAGTCGAGCCGCCCTATGAGTTATTCGCGGTCACGGCCGATCCGGCGGAAGGAGAAGCGATGAGCGAGACCGGGTGCGATCTCGTCGACGTGGTGGCAATGCCCGAGGCGGTGCGGATGCAAATCGAGGAGTTTGTCGCGGCACATCACGTGGAGCGGCCGTTTTATAAGCGCCGGCGTGATACGGCGGATCCCGAGGCGCTGGCGGCGCGTCGCAAGCCCGTCGACAAGGCAGAGCAATGAGCGCTCCTGAGAATTTCTTTAGCCGCTGGTCGCGGCGCAAACGCGCGGACTCGCCGTCGGCGCCACCAACGGCTTCGACGGTCACCACCACCGTCACCAATAACCCGGACGGCAGTACAAGCAGCGCGGCTCAAGCGCCCACACCCAGCGCAACGCAAGGCGCGCCTCCTCAGGCGGAACCTCCCTTCAACATTTCCAAACTGCCGCCCATCGAATCAATCACGGCGCAAACCGACATCCGCAGCTTTCTTGCGCCCGGGGTGCCTGCCGAATTAGCGCGTGCGGCCCTTCGTCGCGCGTGGGCGGCGGATCCCGCCATCCGTGACTTCGTCGGTCTCTCCGAGAATTCCTGGGACTTCAATTCACCCGGCGCGATCCCTGGCTTTGGACCGTTGGAAATGACCGATGAGCTGCGCCGCCGCATTGCGGAAATGGTGGGGCGCAGTCTCGCAACGCAGGCACTGGAAGAGCCCGCTGCAGAGCAGGGCGTTGCTGTCGCGCGTCCCAGCATTGAAACAGCGGCAAAATCAGTCGCAGAACCTTCCAGTGACGCCATGCATGAAAGTCATGGCGTTGCCCGCCGTGCAGCCGAGGGTGCCGGCGAGATGCGGCTCATCGACGCCAGAGATAACAAAGTCTCTGAACAGAATCCGACTCATGTTGCGGCGCAACAGAAACATGCTGCCATAGGCAACCAGAGCGATGCTGTCCCCAAACGGACGCACGGGCGCGCCCTGCCGAAGTAAATAACGCACTGCCCATAGCCATACGCTATTGACCCCAATTGTTTGCTCGCCTTAAGTTCCCGACAATAATAATTCTAATGAAAAAGAATTGTTGCCCATGAGGGATCCGGGTCTGGCGCAAGCACTTCGTGCTGCTGGCGGCGTTGGCGCGCTGGCCCGAAAAATTGGTATTTCCCAGCCGTCGGTCTCTAACTGGTCGCACATTCCGGCCGAGCGCGTCCTCTCGGTCGAAGCAGCGACCGGCGTGAGCCGCGAAATGCTGAGGCCGGATCTCTATGCCGATGAACCCGCCCCATCGGCGGCCGATGACATCGAGTGCGCGCGCGCACAGGAATACGCCTTGCTCTCGCTCCTCCTCGCGCACGCCCCCGACGCGGTGCTGCTCGAACGGCTTGCCGGCCTGCGCGGCGATGCAAGCCCGCTCGGCCTCGCGCATGCCGCGCTGGCCGAGGCCGCGGGCAGCGCGAAGCTCGAAGAGATCGAGCGCGAATATTTCGATTTGTTCATCGGGCTCGGCCGCGGCGAGCTCCTCCCCTATGGCTCCTATTATCTGAGCGGCTTCCTGCATGAGCGGCCGCTCGCTCGCCTGCGCGCGCACCTCGCCAGGCTCGAGATCGAACGCTCCCCCGGTAATGCCGAGCCCGAGGACCATGCGGCAATTCTGTGCGAGGTCATGGCCGGGCTCCTGAGCCGCCGCCTGAGCGCGCCCGCCGGCGCGGATCGCGAGCTGTTCGATGAGCATCTCGCGCCTTGGATCGGGCGTTTCTTTTCCGATCTCGAACGCGCCAAGCGGGCCGTCTTTTATCGCCATGTCGGCGCGCTCGGCCGGCTGTTTGTCGAAATCGAGACCGAGGCGTTTGCGCTGCCGGCGTGACCGCGCGCAGATAACGACTGTCAGGAGGTGACCGCGATGAAAAAATCAGCGAAAGCAGCACTCGGCCGGCGTGAATTCCTTCGCACGCTGGGCGCCGGTGCGACGGCCGCGGTCGCCGCCGGGCCGCTGGCGGGCAGCAGTCATGCCGATACCGAGAACAACGAGGAAAAACGCAAGGCCCGCTACAAAGAGACTGAGCACGTGAAGACCTACTATCGCGTCAACCGGTATCCCAGCTGAAGGAGGCGGCCGTGCTGATCAGAAGAACGGAACGTCAATCCCGTCGCGGCGCATTCCAAGCCCAACCGAATGGCGGTCTCGATCGCCGTGCCTTTCTGCGCCGCTCGGGCGTTCTCGGCGGCGGCGTTGCCGCGCTGGGGCTTATCCCCGTTGGCGGCGTGCGCAAGGCGAAGGCTGGTCCCCCGCCGCCCACCGGGGCGCAGGTCACCATCCGCAAGAATATCTGCACGCATTGCTCGGTCGGCTGCACGGTGGTGGCGGAAGTCGCCAATGGCGTATGGATCGGACAGGAGCCCGGGTGGGATTCACCCATCAATCGCGGCTCGCATTGCGCCAAGGGCGCTGCGGTGCGCGAACTGGTGCACGGCGACCGGCGCCTGCGCTATCCCATGAAGCTCGTCAACGGGCAGTGGACCCGCGTGTCCTGGCAGCAGGCGATCGACGAGATCGGCGACAAGCTCAATGCCATTCGCGAGAAGTCCGGCCCGGAATCGGTCTATTGGCTCGGCTCCGCCAAGTTTTCCAATGAAGGCGCCTATCTGTTCCGAAAATTCGCGGCGTTCTGGGGCACAAATAACGTCGATCATCAGGCGCGCATCTGTCATTCGACCACTGTCGCCGGCGTCGCCAATACCTGGGGCTACGGCGCGATGACCAACAGCTACAACGACATCCGCAATTCGAAGACATTGGTGTTCCTCGGCGGCAATCCCGCAGAGGCGCATCCGGTGTCGCTGCAGCATTTGCTGGAAGGCAAGGAGCTCAATCGGGCAAATTTCATCGTCATCGATCCGCGGCTCACCCGCACCGCCGCGCACGCAACCGAATATGTGCGCATCCGTCCCGGCACCGACATTCCGATGATCTATGGGATGCTCTGGCACATCTTCAAGAACGGCTGGGAAGACAAGGAATTCATCCGCCAGCGCGTCTACGCCATGGACGACGCGCGCAAGGAGGTGGAGAAGTGGACGCCCGATGAGGTCGAGCGCGTCACCGGCGTACCGGAGGCGCAGGTCAAAAGCGTGGCAGAGAAAATCGCCACGCAAAAGCCGGCCTGCCTGATCTGGGCGATGGGCCAGACCCAGCACACCGTAGGCACCGCCAATGTACGCGCGAGCTGCATTCTCCTCCTCGCCACCGGCAATGTCGGAAATTTCGGCAATGGCGCGAACATCTTTCGCGGTCATTGCAACGTGCAGGGCGCGACCGATCTCGGTCTCGATATCGTGACGCTGCCCCTCTACTACGGCCTGGTGGAAGGCGCCTGGAAGCACTGGTGCCGGGTCTGGGAAGTCGATTACGACTGGATGCTCGGCCGCTTCGACTCCAAGCAGCAGATGGAAGCGCCCGGCATTCCATCGACGCGCTGGTTCGACGCGACACTTCTACCGAAGGATCAGGTCGCCCAGAAGGACACGCTGAAAGCAATGGTCGTTTTCGGCCACGGCGGCAACACGATCACCCGCATGCCGGAGGCGGCCAAGGGGATCGAGAAGCTCGATCTGCTCGTGGTCGGCGACCCGCATCCCACCACCTGGGCCGCGCTCAGCGAGCGCAGCAACGACAGCTATCTCCTGCCCATCTGCACCCAGTTCGAGACGTCGGGCTCGCGCACGGCGTCCAATCGCTCGCTGCAGTGGGGCGAGCAGATCGTCAAGCCGATCTTCGAATTGAAGGACGATTACGAGGCGCTGTATCTCTTGGCGAAGAAGCTCGGACTCGCCGACCTGATGTTCAAGAACATCAAGGTGGAGGGCGATCGGCCGCAGCCCGAAGACATCCTGCGCGAGATCAATCGCGGCGGCTGGTCGACCGGTTATTGCGGCCAGTCGCCGGAGCGGCTCAAGCTGCATATGGCAAATCAGAAGGACTTCGATCTGGTCTCGCTCAGGGCCAAAGACGGTCCGGCCAAGGGCGATTATTACGGGCTGCCCTGGCCGTGCTGGGGAACGCCGGAATTCAAGCATCCCGGCACGCACACGCTCTACAATACCAATCTTCACGTGAAGGATGGCGGCGGCACTTTCCGCGCGCGCTTTGGCGTCGAACGCGAGGTGAAGCTTCCCGACGGCACGACGCGCAAAGACAATCTCCTGGCCGAAGACTCGAATTCCGTCGGCTCCGAGCTCAAGGGCGGCTACCCGGAATTCACCTACGGCGTCCTCAAGAAGCTCGGCTGGGACAAAGACCTCAACGAGGTTGAGCGGGCCACCATCGAGCGGATCGGCGGCAACAATGCCGACGGCGTATCATGGGCAACCGACCTTTCCGGCGGCATTCAGCGCGTAGCCATGGAGCACGGCTGCATTCACTACGGCAACGGCAAGGCACGCGCGAACGCATGGAATCTGCCGGATCCGATTCCGGTGCATCGCGAGCCGATCTACACGCCGCGGCCGGATCTGGTGGCGAAATATCCGACGCTGCCTGACGCCAAGCAGTTCCGCGTGCCCAATGCCGGCTTCAGCGTGCAGAAAACCGCGGTGGAGAAGGGCATCGCCAAAAGCTTCCCGATCATTCTCACCTCGGGACGCATCGTGGAGTTCGAAGGCGGCGGCGAGGAAACCCGCTCGAATAAATGGCTCGCCGAGCTGCAGCAGGACATGTTCGTCGAGATCAACCCCGCCGATGCTGCCGAGCGCGGCATCAAGGACGGGGCCTGGGTGCACGTCTGGGGCCCGGAAATGCCGAGCGGCAAGGTGACCCGAATGAAAGCGCTGGTCACCGAACGGGTCGGCAAGGGCGTGGCCTGGATGCCGTTCCACTTCGGTGGCTGGTTCCAGAACGTCGATCAGCGCGCCAAATATCCGCAGGGTTGCGATCCCATCGTGCTCGGCGAGAGCATGAACACCATCACGACCTACGGGTTCGACCCTGTTACCGGAATGCAAGAACCTAAAGCCACGCTGTGCCAGATTCAGGCAGCGTAAGGGAGACTCGACAATGGCTCGGATGAAATTTCTCTGCGACGCCGACCGTTGCATCGAGTGCAACGCCTGCGTCACCGCCTGCAAGAACGAGAACGAAGTGCCGTGGGGCATCAATCGGCGCCGGGTCGTCACCATCAATGACGGCAAGCCCGGCGAGCGCTCGGTTTCCATGGCCTGCATGCACTGCACCGACGCCCCGTGCCAGGCGGTTTGTCCGGTGAACTGCTTCTACACCACCGCCGACGGCGTGGTGCTGCATTCCAAGGATCTCTGCATTGGCTGCGGCTACTGCTTCTACGCCTGCCCGTTCGGCGCGCCGCAATATCCAAAGGTTGGCAATTTCGGCTCGCGCGGCAAGATGGACAAATGCACCTATTGCGCGGGAGGGCCGGAGGCGGACGGCTCACCGGAGGAGTTCGTCAAATACGGTGCCAATCGTCTGGCCGAGGGCAAGCTGCCGCTGTGTGCCGAGATGTGCTCGACCAAGTCGCTCCTTGCGGGCGACACCGAGATCATTGCGCAGATCTACAAGGATCGGGTGGCCAAGCGCGGCTATGGCTCCGGCGCCTGGGGCTGGAAGACGGCGTACCGGGAGACGATCGGCGCGTAACCGGGAGGCAGGCGCGCGCCCCCACCCGACTGCCTTCGCTTCGCTCGGCAGTCGACCTCCCCCTTCCGGGGGAGGTATGCCGGAGAGTAGGGAGAAAACAAAAATGATGATGCTCGTTTCGCGCCTGCACCTCGTATTCTGCGGTCTGCTGGTGCTTGCCGTGATGGCGATGGCGCCACCCGCCAGCGCGCAGCAGCGCAATCCCGACAACTCGGTCAATCCGACCGCCAGCTCCGTGAAAGAGGATCAGCTGCTGCGGAGAGCTCAGGCGCATTCAGGGGCGCGGCACCATTCCCGACGTGAAATCCTACACCATCGAGCAGCCCGCCGGGCGCGACTGGCGCCATTTCCACGAAGTGACGCTGCGCTGGATCGGCGCCATTTCCATCATCGGCATGCTCGTGCTGCTGGTCGCCTTCTATCTGATCCGCGGCATGGTGCGGCTCGAGTCCGGGCGGTCAGGCCGCGTGCTGGTGCGGTTTTCCGCCTTCGAGCGGCTGCTGCACTGGATGACGGCGTCCTGCTTCATCATTCTCGCCATCTCCGGCCTCAATATAACGTTCGGGAAACCCTTGTTGCTGCCGCTGATCGGGCCCGAAGCATTCACCACCTGGTCGCAATGGGCGAAATACGCCCACAACTATCTCAGCTTCCCCTTCACGATCGGCGTGGTGTTCATTTTCCTCATGTGGCTTCCCTGGAACATGCCGAGCAGGGTCGACGTGGAGTGGGTCAAGGAGGGCGGCGGCATTGTCGGCCATGAGCATCCGCCGGCCTACCGCTTCAATGCCGGCCAGAAGATGGTCTACTGGCTGCAGATACTTGCTGGCGGCGCTCTGGCGATTACCGGGTACCTGCTCATGTTTCCGTTTTACGGCACCGACATTGCAAACATGCAACTGTCCGAGATCATCCACGGGATCACGGCTGTACTCTTCATCGCCCTAATGCTCGGCCACATCTATATCGGCAGCATCGGCATGGAGGGCGCATTCGAGGGCATGTGGGACGGCACCGTCGACGTGAATTGGGCGAAAGAGCATCACAGCCTGTGGCTCGAGCAGCAGGCGGCGCGCGGCAAGGTCAATCCGCCACCGGAAGCCCGAATGCAGGCCGCGGAGTAGCGCAACTCCTCGAGGATTCCGTCATTCCGGGGCGAGGCCGGAACGAAGTGAAGGCCGAGAGCCCGGAATCCATAACCCCGGTCTGTGGTTATGGATTCCGGGCTTCCCTCGCTTCGCTCGGTCCCCGGAATGACACCATGCGTGGACGGTTGCTATGATGCCGCATGCGCATCATCGGCCTCGCCGGCTGGAGCGGCTCCGGCAAGACCACGCTCCTTGCCAAGGTTATCCCTCGCATTGTGGCGCAGGGCTTGAAGGTCTCCACCATCAAGCACGCGCATCACGGCTTCGACATCGATCAGCCCGGCAAGGATTCCCACACCCACCGCATGGCGGGGGCGAGCGAAGTTATCGTGAGCTCCATGCGGCGCTGGGCGATCGTGCACGAGCTGCGCGGCGAAGCCGAATTAACGCTCGCTGACCTCCTCGATAAGATCAGCCCCGTCGATCTCGTCGTCGTGGAAGGCTACAAGAGCGCGCACCATCCCAAGCTTGAAGTGCATCGCATGGCACTCGGCAAGCCGCTCCTCTATCCCGACGATCGAAGCGTCGTCGCCATTTGCTGCGATGCGCCGCTCCCGGCCGCGCGCATTCCGATCCTGCACCTCGATGATGCCGAAGGCATCGCCGAGATCATGCTGCGCAAGGCAGCGCCGATCGATCGCGTGCCCGCGCCGGCAATCTAGCGCTTGCCATGGCGCAGCTCACCGACGACTGCTTTGCATTCTCCGGTCCGCTGATGCCGATCGACGAAGTCGAACGCATCATCAAGGAGCGGGTTGCGCCTGTAGGCGAAAGCGAGCCGGTTCCCCTGCGTGCGGCCGACGGCCGGATCGTTGCAACGGACATTCGCACGCCCATCGACCTGCCGCCATTCGATAACTCGGCGGTCGACGGCTATGCGGTCCGCTACAGCGACCTCGATGCCGGGGCGGAGACGACGCTCGCCATCGGCGAGCGACTGACCGCCGGCCACGCGGCCACCCGGGCGCTCGCCCCCAAGGAGGCGGCGCGCATCTTTACCGGCGCGCCAATGCCCGCCGGCGCCGACACCGTATTCATGCAGGAGGACGTGCGCATCGAGGACGCGCGGCTCATTGTGCCGGCAGGGTTGCGCAACGGCGCAAATCGCCGGCTTGCCGGCGAGGACGTGCGCGCCGGCTCGGTCGTGCTGCCCGCCGGGCGCCGGCTCGCGATGCGCGACGTCGCGCTCGCCGCCGCAATCGGGCTCACCGATATTCCGGTCCGCCGGCGCATTCGCGTTGCCATTTTTTCCACCGGCGATGAGATCGTAGAACCGGGAACGCCGCGGCCGGCGCCGTCGCTCTACGATGCCAATCGTTTTCTGCTCGCCGGCCTGCTCGAAAGGCTGGGGGCCATCGTCACCGATCTCGGCATTCTGCCCGATGATGCGCGTGCGCTGGCGAGCGCGCTCAGGGAGGCTGCCCGCACCCACGACCTGGTTCTCAGTTCCGGCGGGGTATCGACCGGAGAGGCCGATCACGTACGCGATGCGGTCGAGTCGATCGGGCGGCTGGTATTCTGGCGCGTCGCCATCAAGCCGGGACGGCCGGTGGCAATGGGCGTTATCCCGGGGGGAGGCAAAGCGGAGGTGGCAGCGTTCGTCGGCTTGCCCGGCAATCCCGCCGCGGCCTATGTCACGTTCGTTCGCATCGTGCGGCCGCTGCTCCTTCAGCTGGCCGGAGCCGAGCCCATACCGCTCGTGCCGCTGCCGGTCCGCGCGAATTTTGCCTACCAGAAAAAAACCGGCCGGCGCGAATATGTCCGGGTGAAGCTCGAACGCGCAAGCGACGGTGTTCTCGCATGCGGTGAAGTTTGCGCAAGAGGGCGCCGGCGTGATCACCTCGCTTACCGAGACGGACGGGCTTGTGGAATTGCCGGAAGAGACAACGGTTATCAAGCCGGGCGCAACGGTGGGGTTCTTATCCTACGCGGCGCTGGAGAGCTGATTGATCGTCGAGAAGAAGGTATGCGAGCTGCCGCGCTTTACGACGCGCGGCGGCGCGTTGTTGAAACAGGTGCGCGTTGGATGGGAGAGCTACGGCACGCTCGATCGTGAAAAATCCAACGCCATTCTGGTGACGCACTATTTCTCGGGAACGAGCCACGCGGCCGGCCGCTATGCCCCGCGTGACGATCTGCCGGGCTATTGGGACACCATCATCGGGCCGGGCAAGGCGATCGACACCGACCGGTTCTTCGTCCTGTCCTCCGATACGCTGGTGAATCTCAACGCGCGCGACCCGCAGGTCATCACGACTGGCCCCGCCTCGATCGATCCGGACAAGGGCACACGTTACGGCTTGGGCTTCCCGGTTGTTTCCATCCACGATTTCGTCGACGTGCAGAAGGCGCTTGTCGAAAGCCTCGGCATCAGTCGTCTGCGGGCGGTTGTGGGTCCTTCCATGGGCGCGCTGCAAGCCTATCAGTGGGCGCAATCGTATCCCGACATGGTGGACAGGATCATGCCGGTAATCGGCGCCGCCGGAGGCGACCCGTTCCTGATCGCCTGGCTCGACATCTGGGCACAGCCGATACGATTGGATCCGAAATGGCGCTCGGGGAACTATCCGGAGAGCGATCCTCCTGTCGAGGGACTCACCGCCGCGCTCAAGACCGTCACGCTGCATGCGAACCAATCGGAGTGGGCAGGGCCCTTCGGCCACGCTCCCGCCCTGCCCGACCGCGACCCGGCGCATGCGTTATCGTACAAGTTCCAGATCGAGGACATGCTCGACCAGTTCGCCGCATTGCGCGCCGCCACTGCCGATGCCAACAATTTTCTCTATCTCATCAGGGCCAACCAGCTCGCGCGCGCCGACCCCCGGCAGATCAAGTCACCGACGCTGATCCTTTACTCCCCGACGGACCTCGTATTTCCGCAGCCTTGGATCGAGCGCACCGCCGCGGCGATCCGCGAAGCGGGCACGCCGGTCGACATGGCGCCGCTGCACGGTCCGAACGGGCATCTCAATGGCGTCCTGCACATCGCGCAGGCGAGCGAGCGAATCGCCGCATTCCTCGCGGGATAGCGTCGAGATTCGATTAAAGCCGCACGCCGTCGGTCTTGAACGCAAGCTCGGCGGGCTTTTGCACGCTATTGAGCACGGCGACCGCGCAAAGCGCGATGATGACCGCGGCAATGCAGGCAACAATAAAAGCGCGCATGGTTTTACCTCGGGTCAATGCTTGTCGTTCTGCGTCAGGATGTATGCGCAAGGAGCGCGAAAGATCAAGGAATCAATGGTCGCATACAGCATGATCCCGAAAAGTGGGCACCACTTTTCGGAAAAAGATCATGCTCCAACAAAAATCATCCCGCTCCGGGTCAACGGGTCAATGGTCACATTGTTGCAGGGCCGCGAAGCGTTCCGCTTGCGCCGCATCATCCGGCGTATTGACGTTGAAGAACGGGTCGATGGGATTTGCCGGCCAGTCGGCAATGGCAACGCCCTGGCGGGATGTCCAGGTCTCGATCTTGCGTACCCCGTCTTCGATGAGGGCGCTGCGCAACTTGCTGCGCAGCGCAACCGGCCATAACGCAATGACGGGATGGCGCCACTCGCCCGAGCGCGCGCAGACAATTGGCTGGCGCGCGCGCGCCCGCGCCGCGGCGAGCCGTTCGACCAGGTCGGTCGGAAGAAACGGGCAATCGCCCGGTATGCTCACGATGTCGCCGGCGTTCGGCGCGTGTTCTGCCGCCCAGTCAAGGCCGGCGAGAATGCCGGCGAGCGGCCCTGCGAAACCGGGGATGCTGTCCGCCACGACAGGGAGGCCGGTATCGGCAAAACGAACGGGATCGCCGTTTGCATTGATGATCAGGCCTCCGCATTGCGGGCGCATGCGGGCGAGCACGCGTTCAAGGATGGTCTGCTTGCCGATGCGCAGGCGTGCCTTGTCGCCGCCCCCCATGCGCCGCGCAAGCCCGCCCGCGAGCACCACGCCCACCGGTTCATTCATCGTGCACCGCAGCCTTGCGCCGATGCTTCGCGCTCTCCTCCTCGACGTAACGCAGGTCCTGATCGAACACGATGCGGTCCTCGCCGGCGAGCGCGACGAAGCGTTTGCCGCGGGCGCGCCCGACGAGCGTGAGATTGGCCTTGCGGGCGAGCTCGACCCCCCAGGCGGTGAACCCCGAGCGGGAGACCAGGATGGGGATGCCCATCCGCACCGTCTTGATCACCATCTCCGACGTGAGTTTGCCCGTGGTGTAGAAGATCTTGTCGTGCGCCGGGATGCGATGCTTGAACATGTAGCCGGCGATCTTGTCGACCGCGTTATGCCGGCCGACGTCCTCCATATAGAGAAGCGGTCGATCTTCCCTCGCCAGCACGCAGCCGTGAATGGCGCCGGCTTCCAGGTAAAGCGACGGCGTGGTGTTGATCTTGTTGGTGAGCGCGTAAAGCCACGAGGTGCGCAGCTCGGCCGGCGGCAGCGTGACGTTCTCCAGCGCCTCCATGAGGTCGCCGAACACGGTGCCTTGCGCGCAGCCGGAAGTCTGCACTTTTTTCTTGAGCTTCTTCTCGTAGTCGGTCTTGCGCCTAGTGCGCACCACGACCGCCGCCAGCTCCTCGTCATAGTCGACGCCGGTGACCACGTCGTCGGGCAGCAGCATGTGCTGATTGAGCAGGTAACCCAGCGCAAGATATTCCGGATAGTCGTTGATGGTCATCGCCGTCACGATTTCCTGGCCATTGAGGAAGATCGTGAGCGCGCGCTCGACCGTGACCCGCGTCTCGATCGCCTCCCCGGTCTGATCGACGCCGGCCACCTTCTCGGTCAGGCGCGGGTCGAGCGGATCCGGGCGGATGAGGTAGTCGTCTTGCGCCATGGCGCTAATGTAGGTGCAATTGCACGCGCCTGAAAGCGCGGTTTTCTATCTCTACAAGCTCAGCCGAAGAGCGGTGTCAGCCGTAATCCGCCGCCGGCTGCTGATGATTTCCGCGATCCGGTTCGGAGAGATGCCGATGGCTTTGGCGAGCCGGTTCTGCGAGAGGCCATACTCGGCCAGAAATTCTTCTTTCGGCATTTCTCCAGGCGTAAGCGGGGCAAATTCACTCTCCGCCATCATTGTCTCCTATCAATGGTAAATCCACGATACGAACCTCATGCGGCCGCGTAAGCCTCCGAGGGCAGCGCAGGCGTTGCGTCCCGTTGTCACCTGCCCGCGCATCGCTATATTGCCGGGATCTCCCATCAATCACGGAGGGATGGCCGAGTGGCTTAAGGCGCACGCTTGGAAAGCGTGTATACGGGAAACCGTATCGTGGGTTCGAATCCCACTCCCTCCGCCAGAATGCTCATTCGCAGTCCTTCGTTGTCGTTCGCTGTAATTCAAAAAGTCCCGATGTTTAGCGGATAATTGGTGATATTTTTCCTCTGGACACGTTCGCCAGCCTTCGCCATAATCCGGCTCTTGATTGTGGACAGACTTGTATATCGGTCAGGCGACGGCAATGGCATCACGGACGATAGGCAAGCTCACAGTGCTCAGGGTTGAGAAGACGAAGCAGCCCGGCATGTACGGCGACGGCGGCGGCCTCTATCTCCGTGTCACCGATGATGGGACGAAGAATTGGGTATTTCGATACATGCTCAATGGCCGGCCGCGGTGGATGGGCATGGGGCCGCTGCACACCATCAATCTCGCCGAAGCGCGAAAGCGTGCGGGCGAGCATCGCTTGCGGCGACATGACGGCATTGATCCGATCGAGGCACGACGCGCCGAGCGGCTGCAAGCGCAGCTCGATGCGGCCAAGGCAATCACGTTCAAGGAATGCGCCGAGAGCCTACATCAAGGCGCACCGCGCCGGCTGGCGCAACCCAAGCACGCCGCGCAATGGGAAGCGACGCTCGCCACTTATGCCGAGCCGGTCATCGGCAAGCTCTCGGTGCAGGCGATCGACACCGCGCTGGTGCTCAAATGCTGGAGCCGATCTGGACGAAAAAGCCCGAGACCGCAGGCCGTCTCCGCGGTCGCATCGAGAGCGATCCTCGATTGGGCAAGGGTGCGCGGCTATCGCGCCGGCGAGAACCCCGCCCGCTGGCGCGGCCATCTCGACAAACTGCTGCCGGCGCGCGGCAAGGTGCGGAAGGTCGAGCATCACGCCGCATTGCCCTACGCCGAGCTGCCGGGCTTCCTGGTTGCGTTGCGCGAGCAGGAGGGCGTTGCTGCACGGGCACTCGAATTCACGATCCTGACCGCCGCTAGAACCGGCGAGACGATCTTCGCGCGCTGGAGCGAATTCGATCTTGATCGAACAAGACATGGACCGTGCCGGCCGAACGCATGAAGGCGGGCAAGGAGCATCGCGTCCCGTTGTCCGCCCGGGCGCTCGCGATCCTAGAAGAGATGGAGGCGCATCGCGGCGCCGACGATGACTTCGTTTTTCCCGGCGGCAAGTTTGGCAAGCCGCTTTCCAACATGGCGTTCTTGATGCTGTTGCGGCGCATGGGTCGCGATGACCTAACCGCCCATGGCTTCCGCGCAACATTCAAGACCTGGGCCAGCGAACGCACGAATTTCAGAATGAGATTGTTGAGGCCGCGCTGGCGCATGTTGTAGGGAGCAAAGTGGAGCAAGCCTACCGGCGCGGCGACATGTTTGAGAAGCGGCGGCGGCTAATGGGTCAGTGGGCTGAGTTTTGCCGGAGAGCGCCGGCTGGCGGGAGCAATATCGTGCCGATCGTCCGCAGCGCCACAGACGTACCGTCTGGCTTGGGTATCAAGGCGCGCGCACCGCGTCGTAATCAGTTTGTGGACGAGCGAACCGATCAAACCCATTAGCGCTACACTCGCGCGAAGAATCAGTACCGCGATGGATCAGCCATGCCGAAAACTATTCGGTCTGAAATTCTTTCGAGCCAAATCGAATTACTTCCGATCAGCGATGCGCTTTGGAAGAGGCTTGCAACGCGGATTCCCGTAACGCTCTCGGCAGATGCCGATGCGCGTCTGCGCGCATCGATCCTAGCCTGCTGTTCTTGGTTGCTCACGCAACAACGCCAGCTCCAAGTTGGCCAGGAAACCGCAGCGGCGATGCGGCGCCGTGGAAAAGGACAGCTCGCGCCATTCGAGCGGCTGGTCAAAGGACTGCGGCTCGCGGCAGATGCCTGGCAGGAGATCGAAAGAATTCACGACGACAGGCTTTCCGATCTGAGCCGGTTCGATGAACTGGAAGCGCTCGCCCGTGATGCAGAGCGCCGGCTCGCGGGATTTCGATTGGCCGAACTGAAACTCACAGAAAGGCCGTGGCGCGAATTTGTGCGCAAAGTGGCTAGCTGTTTTCGCAAGGAAAACATCGTTCCCGCCCGGACGGGCCGCACCTACGAGCCTGATACCAAGTTAGGCTGGTTTCAAGCCTTCATGTTGGCGTTGCAGGCCGAACTGCTGGGAAGATTCGGAAAAATTTCAAATAGTCCGGCTGCTTTCGCGGCGGAAATTGCCAAGGCGCTTCGTGGTGACACAAAGCCGGGCAAATCCCGAAAATAAATCACCTGACATGCTGTTCGTCGTGCCGCATCGTTACGCGTCGCCGTCCTTTCTGGCGCGTCGAATTTTCGGAGCGAGAAAGCATGACCCCCTCCCCCACTGCTACGTGCATGAATCCGCTCGCCGTCACGGTCCAGCGAGCGTGTGAACTGTCCGGCCTTGGACCAACTTCGATATGGGCCTTCCTTCGCGATGGACGCCTTGAGGCGGTCCGCGTGACCGGCATCCGCCGCACGCTGGTCAGTTATCAAAGCCTCGCGAAACTCTTGGTACCGCCCGCCGTCTCACCTCCACCGCCGCGCCGTCGCGGCCGGCCACGCAAGTCGCCTAGCGTTGGGGGATCACCATGCTCGCCGTAGATGGGGCGAGGCCCGCGCCGGCGGCAACCGCGCGCGAGCCTTGGATGATTGATCGACCTGGCAGCGCGATCGACTTTCCAAATAGCACAGTCCAACACATTTCGGCAACGAATGTCATATTTCACGACCGCACATGGTGGCGCATTGAAGCGCGCCGAAATAGATCCGATTGGCGCGGGATTCTCGATCTACATGCCGCGATAGTTAGGAGTTGGCGAAGGGGACACGACCCCGACTACGCGAGCGCGCCATGAGCGACGATCGGCCGGATGACCCCGATGCTCTTTGGCGCGACTCCGCGCGCCAGTATCATGAGGAACGCCGCCGTAGCGAATTACCCGCAAGCAGCAATCACCAAACCACTCCCGATGGCGATGCCGAAATTAAACAGCTCGCCTCTATGTCGCTACTTGAATACTGCCGCTTTCGAAAGACAGCGGCCAAACGTCTCCAAATTGACGTACGAGACCTCGATAAATTGGTTCGCGGCGCTCGAAAAAGCAGCATGGGGGATGACGACGATCCGCAGCATTGGGCGGTTGAACCCTCTGCGGTATCAGTTGACGGCGCCAAGCTGCTCGAACTCGATCAAATCCATTTTTGAGAAATATTTGGTTCTGCCGCCGCACGCGGGGGAAGGAATAGCGCTTTGGATACTGCACACATGGACGATAGATGCCTCAGACATCTCGCCCTATCTCGCGCTAATTTCGCCAGAGCGCCGCTGCGGAAAAACGACGGTACTGAAACTCCTAAATAGACTGACGCGACGCGCTGCTCTTTCCAGCAGTATCACCCCTGCTGCCTTATTTCGATATGTAGCGGCAAAATGCCCAACTCTCCTCATCGATGAATTCGATGCCACGCGTAAAGAAAACGAGGAAATGCGCGGCATTCTCAATAGCGGGCATTCGCGGGAGGGCGCCTATTCCATTCGCTGTGATGGCCAGGACAACCAGCCAAAACGGTTCTCGACGTGGGCACCCAAGGCAATCGCATCAATCAATAAAATAGCAGACACGCTCATGGATCGATCCATCGTGATCCCGATGCGCCGAAAGAAAAAGGCGGAGCATCGCCAGCGGTACCGTGATTTCGACCATGAAGAATTCAAGCGCCTGCGTAGCCAGGCGCTCAGGTGGGCGAACGACAACATCGAAGTGCTTCTCGATGCCGAGCCCGATATTCCGAAGGCACTCAATGACCGTGCCGCTGACAACTGGCGTCCGTTGCTGGCAATCGCGGACAGAGTTCGGCGGCCAATGGCCGAAGTCGGCCCGCGCAGCAGCACTTGCGCTGTCTGGAGACGATGCCACAGACGACACTGAAGGCGTGCAGCTGCTCGCCGATATTGAGGCGACTTTTACTGACCGCGGCGTCGATCGCCTTGCGTCCGCTGATCTGATCGCTGTGCTGATCGCTATCGAAGGCCGACCCTGGGGAGAATGGCGAGGTGGCAGACCGCTTAGCGCGCATGGTCTGGCACGCCTCTTAAAGCCATTTCGAGTTATGCCCACGACCATCCGCATCGGGGAGCGTACCGCCAAAGGTTATCAGTTGTCAGACTCCGGGAGTCTTTCGAAGTCTATCTAGGGCAAGAGGGGGCGGTTGACCCGTCACAACGTAACAACGCCGATGAACCCGGCGCTTCTGATCCCTCCGAGAAGGTAACACCGGAAGTGCCGTTACGTTTCGAAAAGCGTAGAAAACCCACAGCCAATGGGCATTGTGACGATGTTACGGTTGCATCACCAGGAAAGGTGACCGCGAGCCATGTCTGTGCTCACTGTGGTCGGCCCGGAGCGACTGGACAATGCTTCACCGCAGACATTTTGGAGGGAGTATGGCTGCATCGCGGCTGTGAACGCTCTTGGCTGGCGGCTCAAAGCATGCCGCCAATACCCGACTTCCTGCGGCGCGATCCGCTGCAGTGATGTGCGGCTCGTTGGCCCTAGTATTTCGGTATCGGGTACTCTCGGCAATCAAAGCGCCCCTTAATGCTGGCGTTGAAATACCGCCCCATCGATCCGGCCCTCTTAAGGCTGTCCACCGTCACAACGTCGATGGCACAATAGTGATACCACGTCTCATTTAGCTTTATCAGCATGTAGCTGTTTCGTTCATCGTAACAGACGCGCCTAATAAAGCTGCTGCGCGTGTACTCCTCACACACAAAGGGTTTGAGATCGACTGGTTCACGATACATTACATCGATCGTCTCCGCATTCGCGCTTAGAGCACTGAGCAAAATCGAAATCATCAGCAGGGAGCTTGGCTTACTGCTCCGTCGCTCCGTGATGTTTGAGCAATTTAATCATCGCTGCCGATTCCGCATAGTCGAGCGGCGTCTTTCCATGAAGATCTCTTGGCATCAATTTAGAGCCGGCGTTCACAAGAATTTCAGCTCCCCCATACGTTGTCATATTGCGCGGCGATATGAAGTGGCGTCTTACCGAATTTGTCTATACCTGATTGCCCCTGCTCCCTCGCACACGTATGATGTCCGCTCTCATAGCCCGATCCGAAAGAAGATAATGCCAGCCTGCATCGGTCATACCGACACCTCGCGCACGGTTTTTGAACGCCAGGGCTTTTTAGGACCGCTTCCAGTGTTAACGGGTTGGCAATGCCAGCTACTCGTGCGACACCTCAATCGAGGTGAACACGTCGCGCCTGCAATTTGGGAGAAAGGCCGAGCGATCACCGATTATCTGTTTTACGACATTGCGACTCAGCCGGAGCTCCTCGGAATGCTTCGACTCCTGATAGGAGAGAACATCATTCTCTGGGGAGCCAGCGTGCAAAGCCGTCAGCCCTGTGAAATCCACCCGTGGCACACTGATATCGAAACGTCCCGGCCAGACATGCGCTCGGTTTCAGTTTGGGTCGGCATTGAGAACACGAGCCGGGATTTTCGCTTCAGCTGATCAGTGGCTCTCACCGATTCGGCTACACGATACAGGAACTGGTGAAACAACATGGACTGCGGCGTGGAGATGCATCCTCGCAAATGATTGAGGGATGGGCGAAGGAGATCGACCGTTCGGCGCGTTTTGTAAAACCGGATATGGCGGACGGCGAGGCCATTATTTTTGATGGCAGATTGTGGCATGGCACCGAAAACGCACGCCAGGACAAACGGACGGCTGTACTACTTCAGTATGCCGCCGCCGACGAAAAGATTAATCTTCCAGACTTGTCCCAGCTCGAGTGGCCCTTCCGGTTCCGGTCAGAGCGACCACCAACCATAGTTATCTCTGGAGTGGCACTCCCCGGCCTCAATGAAGTGGCGAAGGCACCGTCCTTGGGTTGTTCGCCCCCGACAGCGCATGTGCTGCATGAGTTAAGAGCGCCACTAGAGGTCGACCCTGTCACAGGGTGGAAGCCACACTTCATTTTTCACGGTAACTCGTGCAACCTGGAGCATTTAACTGTCCACGCCTCAGTACTCAGCCCCGGTTGCTGTCCACATCCGCCGCACAAGCATCCAGAAGAAGAAGTCCTTCTCGTTCTAGATGGCGAAGCGGTTTGCGTAATCCCGGATAGAACAGAACAATCCGACCCGCGGACAGAGGTGCTTCGCTCTGGCGAGTTCGTCTATTACCCAGCGTATCAGTACCATACGATCCGAAACGCCTCAGAGCGCCGAGTTGTTTACATCATGATGAAGTGGCGCGGACCGATGGTATGCGCTCCTTGCCAGTGGAGCGTTCCAGTTGTACGTCCGCTAGCATTTATCCCCAAACAGGGAGAGAAATTTGCGGCGCGCGAGCTGATGGAGTTTCCCACGTCCTACTTAGCGAAGCTCCACGCACACCAGTCCGTGCTTCTACCCGGCGGGGGTTACGACCCGCACGTGGATGAGCACGACGTCGCAATCATAGTACTAAGTGGTATTTTAGAAACGCGCGGTCGGACCTTCGGCCCGAATGCGTTCATGCTACATTCGGCTGGGGCGACCCACGGAATTCGTAACGTCGGAAAAGACGCTGCTCGCTATCTCGTATTTGAATTCCATACGCCGACGCTTGCGCGGAGTGACCGAATACGAAGCATTCACCTGCTTGAGCAGCTGACAGCGGCTCAGGCGCAAAATGACGCGCTAGCTAGCGAGAAGGCCGCGCTCGAATCTGCCCTCGCAGCTGTCTGGACGAGTTCATCATGGCGAATCACCGCACCGTTGCGCAGCATCTCTCGGTTTCTTCGCCGAAGCCTCCAGACCTCGCCCCTTCGCCAATCCAATCGGGCAGGAGCTTTACCAAACTTTGCCAACAGTACCTCCGCGCCTCGGCGTCCTACCATGTAAAGGGCGCGGCCTAGGCCCTCGTCCCACCGCATCGCTCGAAAGGTCGCGATGTCTTCGGCACTATCGTGTCAGTTAAATTCTGGTTTGGGTCATGTTGCAAAAGTGGGCCGAGGCCGCTTGCGCGCAATAATAATATCAAGACGGGAAAGTTTTGAATATCGTAGCGAATTAGCTCCTGTTTCTGAACTTATGTTGCGCGCCCGAACGCCAAAAATAGTCTTGCAACAGAACCTGCCAGAAGCAGACATTGGTCCGAATCGCTAAGGCGCGCAGCTGGGTTAATCGCCTTTTAAAGCAAAACTAAGCATTGCGCGCTCTGGACCGCGAATAAAGTGCGGCCATTTTTTTGAGCGTCAGCCTGACCTTCTGGCGCGTCTCCAGCGATGCCATCCGTAAAATGGTTGCTGTAAAGCGCAGCACGCCATTACGCGTCGACAGTGCAGTATTCAGGCAATCTCCAAATTTCATCCGACGGCGAAGTTCCCTCAGGACGTCGCGCTCTCCAAAAGATTAAGTCAAGGTCGTATATCGGCGAGCAAAAGCCGCCCTGATTTCGAAATGTTCAAACGGGTTGCGAATGGGGCTTGTCGAGCCGACGATGTCAAGGACTTGCCAGAAGCGCTCCGGCGCCAACGGTAGATCTTCAAAGCCATCGATCAACGAAACGAGTGCGAATCGCCTTTCATCTGCGTCTCGACGCTTCACCTCAGGGCTGCCCGTATACACACCCGTGATCGACGGTAATCGTGAAAAGCGATTCTGGCCATAAATCCGGTAAGCTGAAAGGGGCAAGCCGATCAGATTGCTACCCGTAATCGCGTGCAATACCGGCAAATAAAATCCATCCACGCTGCCAAACAATTCCGGCGACGCCTCCTTCGGCCGAAACCGCATAAGCAACGCCCGGCGGAACATGTTCGATGACCCGGGGCACCAAAGCCATCCGCGTTTGTTCCACGGCAGGTAGTGGGTGGCATTGGCAAGTGCCGCATAGCGGTATGGGTCGAATGACCCAAGGCGCACGGCATGCTCCATGGGTCGCAAGCCAGCTGCTCCCTCCCGCCACGCGCTATAAGCCCACGAATTGCCGCCGGTGGTCAACGCCCCTTCCGTATTCACGTCCACGCAGTTGCTCGATGTAAAGCCCGTCGAGGATATTGCGCTGAGATGGGCCTGCAAGTGGGTCACGAGGTATTCTGGAAACAACACATCGTCCGCGTCGAGATAGGTAACGAACTCGCCGCGCATATGGTCTAAGGCCCAGAGGGCTGCTCCAAGTTGCCCTAGATTTTTTGACAATCGATGAGAAGTAAATTGTGGGTGCCCGTCGATGCCGGCACTAATAGACTCAGCGCTGCAATCACTGGAATTGTTGTCGACCACCAGGCATTCAAATTTTTGATATGATTGGTCCTTAACCGACCTGATTGCATCGGCTACATATCGCGCATAATTCCAATTGATGATTACGACGGAAACCAGTGGTTCACTGACGAGAGGCATTATCCTGGTTCTCTAAATCCGAATCGCGCTGTTCGTAGTGCGTGATCGCAGGCGCGGGCGGTAAGTGCGAGGATGGTTAGCGTCGGGTTCTGGGTACCCTGCGAAGGGAAGCAAGCGCCGTCAGTCACGTACAGTCCCTGCGCCTCCCAGCACTGGTTGTGAGGATCCAGCACTGAGGTGGCGGGATCGCGTCCCATTCGAGCTGTGCCGGTTTCGTGTATTGCAGAACCTGGTGGTGCCGGCGTCTCGTCAATTCGGGTGAGTCTCGCACCGACCAACTCGGCAAGCGCCCGTAGCGACGCAGCCTGTTGCCACGCGCGGATTAGCTCCATGTCCCCGTGCGCGCAGTTAATGCGCAGCACCGGGATGCCCCAGGCGTCGCGCCGATCCGGGTCAATGGTCACCCGGTTCGCGGCCCGGGGCAACATCTCAGCGAATGAAGTGGCCCAGAAAATGGAACGCTGACCGGCCGGCGTCTGGTACAATTGCACGCCGAAACCCCGCCCCGACCGCAGAGCCGGTAGCTCGCGTTGATCAAAACGGGGCAGGTAGAGGCAGCGTCCCGGCACGGGAGGAGCCCCCGGCGCCAGCGGCGGTCCTTCACCCTCCGCATTCAACA
Organism: uncultured Alphaproteobacteria bacterium; assembly: GCA_963817135.1. Classification (GTDB taxonomy): domain Bacteria; phylum Pseudomonadota; class Alphaproteobacteria; order Rhizobiales; family Xanthobacteraceae; genus VAZQ01. Next base: position 346,378 of record CAWFNG010000014.1, read on the forward strand.
TGACGTGGTCCATAAGGTAGCCGCCTAATACTCCCGAGGCAGCGCCCAACCCTTCGCCGCCCTGTGGCGAACGCGACAGGAGGAGCACGCGGGTGGTCTCCAAGGTCGAGGCGCAGAGGAAAACCAACGAAGCGCAGGCGCGCTCGTCGGCGCAGGTTCGCTGGTCCACCCACACAACTCCACGCACACGGCCTGAGCGGTCCACCTCAACCTCGCGCACAATCGCACCTTCGTAGATGAGAAGCCGGCCGGTGAACGCTGCAGCCTCAAGGGCATCGAACGGCGAGCCGAAGCGTGACAGAACCGATCGATAACCAGGCCAGCGTGTGGAGATGGCATCCTGCAATTCCGACTCGGCTGGCGTTGGTTCCAGTATATGTGCGAGTTCGCTATCCGGGAGCCAGGGTAGGCCGTCGCGTGTGCCGAAGAGTCCGATACGCCTTTCGACCAAGGCATACCACGTGTCAAGTTCACCCGGCCGAAGCGGCCAAGGCGGACTCAGCCCATCAGTTGGAGAAAAATCGTCGAAGCCCAGTCGGTAGTATTGCCGGCCGTGGCCAGGGATTGCCATGCGTCCGCCAAGCTGTCGGGCACGCAGCCAGACGAAGGGACGGTCCGGCGGCGTCACGTAAGGACAGTCGAAGTCGTCGACGAACGCCTCCCGCGCGCGCGACCACTCGCGACAGCGAGATTGGATCGGCTGCCGGCGCCGATCAAAGGCATCAAGCGCGGCCTGCCCACGCAGCCGCAGCACCGCGCCCCGCATCAACCGGCGTGAAAATGAATATCTCGAGAATCGGGCGAAACCGGCATCGAGCACGAGCACGCGCAAACCCGCCTCGGCGAGCAGCAGCGCTGCCAGTCCTCCTGCCGCCCCTGCCCCTATTACCAGCACATCATAGGCGCCCGTCGTACGCACAACTTGCCGCGTCGTGGCGTCAAGTGCAGTACTGAGCGCAGGACCGGGCTGCATCTGGTCGCCGTCGGGTCAGCGTGGGGCCAATACGCTTGACAAGCCGCCAACGCGCGATTGAGCGCCGCCGTCCGCAATATGATTCCAGTAACATGCTGAGACAGACGGTTCGAAGCGGCTCACCTGCGAAGTTCTTCTAATCCTAGAGCAACGCTTCGAGCACTTTGACGAGCGCATCAGTCAGCTCTTTGACGTTGTCGTGAGTCATGTCTGGGCTGACATCAAGATGCACGGCGCGGCCCAGAAGTTCGAGAGAACGAGGGCACATATCCTTGCTATATCCGACCTTTCCATTATACCATTGCCACGGACCGCCCTGCTCAGACCAAACGCGCTGTTCTATGATTGGCGTCCAATGCGCGTAGATATGGTAATCCACGCAGCTGGGTCGGTAAATTACCGACGCACGAGCTCCTTCGGCACTGAGCGCCTCTGCGATGCAGATGGCGCGCTCCGCGGTGGGCACGAAAAAGATTAGAGCAGTCGCCGTATCGCCTTCGGGATCGTTTATCGTTCTAAAACGAATGCCTTTCCGTATTATCACATCTTTAATTGCATCTTTCAGCATGGCTTTGCGCGACCGCATATCTGTCAACAGCCCTTGCAATCTCCGAAGCTGGACAAGCATGAGCGCGCCATGCAGCTCGCTCATCCGATAGTTCAATCCATT
>CAWFNG010000015.1:0-317703 GCA_963817135.1 uncultured Alphaproteobacteria bacterium
CCGCGGGGATCGGCCAATTGGCCGCCATTCAGGCAATGGCGCCGTCGCTCGGGGTGGACCGAGCCGCTCAGCGCGCGTAATGTCGGCGAGATCGAGCGCACGATCGCAGCGTTTGCGCGCGGCTCGAATGGAGCTCTTATCGTGACGCCGAGCGGACCGGCGATTGTTCATCGCGATCTGATCATCACGCTTGCCGCGCGGCACCGACTGCCCGCGGTGTACGGCTTGCGGGCCTTTGTCACCGCTGGTGGCCTTATCTCGTACGGGGCAGACGCGATAGAGCCCTACCGGGGCGCCGCAGGCTACGTCGACCGTATTCTGAAGGGCGAAAAGCCGGCCGACCTGCCGGTGCAGGCGCCGACGAAGTTCGAACTCGTCATCAATCTCAAGACTGCGAAGGCGCTCGGCCTCACCGTGCCAGATAAACTGCTCTCGCTCGCCGACGAGGTGATCGAATAACGGGATCGCTTGCTGCGGCGCGTGAGTCCCGGTTGTGGCGGATATTGTTGCAAACTCCAAAATTGCCCCGTGATAGTTCTCGCCCTAAAACGATACGACCGACCACCGCCGATTTGTGTAGTCTAAATCGCGTTACCGAGGTCGCCCGTGAGTTTATCATTAGGCGATGTTGGCCCCCCACATCTTTACACGAAAGTCGCGTCTACAGCCCGGAGAATTTTTGATCACCTGTGCAAAAAGACTTTTGCAACAAATATCGGCACATTCCTGCCCAGAGCCAATGCGGTGGCATGTCCGCAGCTGGCGAAAGCAGACTTACGATTGATCCGGAGTGAGGCGGGTTTTGACCCAAAGCCGGCATGCGCCAAAATTCATCGAACTCACCTTTCTCGGCTCTCATGGCAGTAAGAATCGCAGAGCCAGGCGCACGAGTTCGTCCTCGAAATCGTGGGAGTCGAGGATTGAACGATCCTCAAGAACGGCGGAGCGTATCGCTCCCATGATCGCGCGGGTCAGCACAAACGAGGCGGCTTCCGACAACGGTCTCACGCGACCCTTGCCGCGCGCCTCGATCGCTTTAACGACGCTGATGCCTATTTTGTCCATGCCCTTCAGGGCAATCGGCGCGAGGTTCAGGCGGATCATCTGGATGATGACGAATTTCCGCAATTTTCTGCGCCGGCCAAACGCATTGATGGCTGTACGCACCACCATGCGGATGACGTCCTCGATCTCATGGGGGTCGGCCTTCGAAATCGCTTTTGCGACCGTCGCCTCGATCGCAATGCGCTCCCTCTCCGCGAGCGCCTCAACGATAGCGTTCTTGTTCGGAAAATACTGATAGAGTGTGCCTATTGAGAAGCCGGACTTTTCCGCCACGCGATTGGTGGTAAATCGCTCTTCGCCTTCAACTTGCAAAACCTGAGTTGCGGCATCGAGAATTGTCTCGATGGTTTGCTTCGAGCGTTCTTGAATCGGCGTTTTTCTAAGCAATTCAGTCATTTAGATTTCTCCCGCTGGAGCAACCCGGAAGCCGGATAAAGCGAGTTGAGAAACTGAGCATTCCTCAGATAATGCCTTCAATGCGCGGTGTTGCCCATTCGGATGTTCCGGCATCGCCAAGGAGGCCAAAAAATGCCGCTCGATGGTAAAATGGTTTGGTTCGCTATCCCGATTTTCATTGGCTTCGTCGCCGTTGAAATGCTGACGCTTCGGTACTTTGGCCGAAGCGGATACTCCTGGCGCGAGAGCCTCGCGACCATCGGCGTTGGGGTCGGGCATAAGCTGTCTGGCCTCGTACGCTTTGGTGCACTCGGCGCGGCGTCAGCCTGGTTATGGAATTATCGCCTGGCGGAGGTCCCGCTGGACACGGTCTGGGGTCTGGCGCTCCTCTTCGTCGCGGTTGAATTTACCTACTACTGGTATCACCGCTTTAGTCACACGGTCCGCTGGATGTGGGCCTCCCATGCGGTCCACCACTCGCCCGAGGAATTGAACGTGCTGGCGTCCTTCAGGCTATCCTGGACCAGCATGTTGTCGGGAGACTTCCTGCTCTTCCTGCCGCTGATATGGATCGGCTTTCAGCCGGCGGCCGTGGTTGCGGCGCTCGCGCTCAATCTCATCTACCAATCCTGGGTTCACACCGAACTCATTCCGAAGCTGGGATTTATCGACGGGGTTCTGAACACGCCGTCCAATCATCGTGTCCATCACGCGAGCAACGAAGTCTACCTCGATCGAAACTACGGCGGCGTGCTCATCATTTTTGATCGGATTTTCGGGTCCTACGTCGCGGAGCGGGAGGATGTGCCATGCCGCTATGGTCTCGTGAAGCCTGTCGGATCGGTCAATCCGCTGTGGATCGCATTTCACGAATGGATCGCCATGATGCGCGACGTGGCCAGTAGTCGGACTCTTGGAGAGGCATTCGGATATCTGTTCGGCCGCCCAGGCTGGCGGCCCGGGAAACGATTGCGTTCCGTCCGCGCATCGTTTTGGCGAACCTGATCAGGACAATTAGCGCGACGCTTATCCGCTTGTAGCCAGTGTACGTTCTTTGCTGCACTGCATCGGTCCGTTCTTGCGCACATTGCGGGCCTGTGTCCTCGATGCCAGCAGCATCCGCGAGATCGAGGCAGCCTTCGCGACCTTTACGCGCGAGCGCCCCGATGCGCCGTTCGTCAGTCTCGACGCATTGTTCTCCGGCCGGCGTGTTCAAATGGCGCAATTGGCGGCGCACCGCGCGATCCCCGCGATCTATGCCGTGCGCGACTATGCTTACGCTCATCTCAGGCCGCGTCGGGATCGAACTCGATGCCAAGCGTGGAGGCAAGCATGGTGGCCGCGAGATCCTCAACGTAGTCAGCGATCTCCGACTCCGTCATGCCGAAATATGGTGCTCCGAAATGTAGCCATAATGGGCAGAATCTTTCGGCCGGGCCAGGCCAATTCCAGCGGCGATCTGGCGGCCCGAACTCGTTCGTCTCCGCGCGAGCTATTTAGCCAGCACTCGGTGGATCATCCTGCACCGTTGTGTGGGGTCGCTTACCCAGGCGCCGACAACGCGGGAGAATCCTTGCTCGGCGACGAATAATTATGCACAAAAAAGCAGATGGCAAAACGTGGTCCCGATGGTCGACTTTGTCCGGCTGATATGGAGGAACGAAACCACATGCCTGTTCCAGTCCCCAACATATCCCGGAACCTTTTCGACCTGAACGGCTACTGCAGCATCGTCACCGGCGCCGGTCAGGGGATCGGCGTCGCTCTGGCCGAGGCGCTCGCCTATGCCGGGAGTGACTTGGTTCTGACCGAGCGCAACGCCGAGCACCTTGAGGTTGGCGCCAGCAAAATCGAGGCCATCGGCCGTAAGGTCACCACTGTTGCCTGCGACGTTGCGGCCGACGACACGCCGGACCGGCTGGTCAAGGCGGCGCTGGACCTGAGCGGTCGGATCGACGTGCTGATCAACAATGCGGGCGTAATGACCTTCGCCGACATGCTCACCGTCGAGGACGCGGTGTGGGACAATATCTATGCGGTCAATGTGCGCGCGCCGATGCGGATCATGCGCGCCGTGCTGCGGGAGATGGTCAAGGCGGAACGCGGCAGCGTCATCAACATTGGCAGCTCATGGTCTTCGCGGGCTTCCGTGTTCAACCAGGATGGCGGCGGCGTCGACTATTGTTCCTCGAAGGCAGCGTTGCAAAGCCTTACGCGTGCTGCCGCGCAGGATGTGGCGGCAAAGGGGGTACGGGTCAATGCCATCGCCCCTGGCGCGGTCGACACGCCGATGCACGCCGATCACCGCGCCAAACTCTTCGAGTACGAAAAGTACATTCCGCTCGGCCGCATGCAGCTCGCGGAAGATCTCGCCGGCACAGCGATCTTCCTAGCCTCGGACGCCAGCGGCTACATCACTGGGCAGACCCTGCACGTCAATGGCGGTCTGATCATGAACGACTAGTGTCCGGTTCCGAAGTTCGCACCACTCGCGGCACGCTCACAAGCGAACGTCGGAACGCCGGAGGAATCTGGGCTCAGCCCACAATCCCTTTCACCGCCCGGTCGACCGGGCGGCCTTGCTCCATTTCCCACTGCACGCCCCAGGGATCGATCCAGTAGAAGAACTTGTAGGGAAACGGGGTGATCTCCTCGGGAATATGGTCCTGGCCCACGATTTCGATGTGGAGGCCTCGTTTCCCGTACGCCTGCTGCTGAAAACGGATGAACGCGTAGGCCGCCACCGCGTCCGGCACTTCGACCGCCACGTGGCGAATGCCGCCCAGATCGTTCGTCTTCCTGCGGTGGATGGTTTGGTCACCCTTGGGGTGATGGTAGGTGAACAGTTCCAAATAGACACCTACCTCGGGGTGCTTCAGAAAGCGAACGTCCAGGCTAACCCGGCCGTCGTCAAATCCGGCATCGCGGGCGAACGAGGCCAGATCCACACCCGGGTAATCCATGGGACCGTCGGCGTTGGCTGCCTGTTCAAAGCCGAGCACGGTGCGGTAGAACTCGGTGGCGACCTCGATGTCGTCCACGACGACGTTGACGTGGGAGATGGCTTGAACATCTCGTCGCGGGGTAAAGTCGGTCATTGTTTCTCTCCACAAGAGATCTTCGCCTGGATTGAACTTAAACGGGACCGTTGATAGCGCTTTATGACGGTCACCCCATCGCCGTCGCCTTTGCTGGTTACGCCAGTGGGCTGGAGGCACGGTCCTCGCGAGCGCCGGTCTACATCATGGGGCTGCTGGTCTCCGCCGTGATACTCTTAATTCTGGGGATAGACCGAGCACCGGCTTCATAACAGTCGGCCAACAGCCGATGATCGATACGGCCGCAAGCATTGCCCACGCAGTCCGCCGTACTCGCATGCGGAATCAATTGGAGCGACTACGATGATTTCATGCAAACGAACGTCAAGCATATCGGCGACGAACGTCTCAGCAGAATCCCGATGGATCTCGATTTGAAGCCTTATCGTGACGAGCACGACACTGAGCTGCTCGAGCGCATGGCGCGGGCAATCGAGCGCGGACATCATCCGTCGAGCCATCACCCCGACAAGTTACATAAGGCGCTCCACGCGACCATGTCCGATATCAAAGCCAATACGGGGACGCCACGATACGTGGCTAAGCCCGAAGGAAAGGCTGCCAAGCCAAAACGCAGACCTGCCAGGCACAAGTGATTTGAGGGAGCTTAGCTACAGCCAGGCGCAAGCCAGAGTGGATATCCTAGAAGCAAACAAGCTGTGGCATAAACGTCACGGCTCCTGGCTCCCAACTGACGCGCGCGAGCAACAGTTATTTTCAAAGCGTGTCTGGGACTTTGCGCCGTCAAAATTGCGCCGTGCCCCGCCGTCTTTATCTGCCTCATGACTCGAACGGCGTGGAGGCCGAAATGTTGACCGCTCTCTTGCTCGTCGCAATGGTGTTGCCCGCTATGATGCTGGGTCATATGGCGCATGAGGAATTCCAATCGCAGAAGGCCTATCGCCGGGCGCAGCCGGTAAGGCATGCCAGCCAACGCGCGGGCTTGTCCTTCCAAGTTCGCGCCTACCGAAGGGTCTCGCTGTGACCGATCACGCAACCGAAACGCGGTGAAAGCTCGGCTCGAATTGTTCGATCCACTTGTCGGCACACTGGCGGCAGTCACCCTCGTGCGGTGGGTGCTGACTTCAAATGCCACACCGCAGCTACGGTAAGAAGGACGGTGCTTACCGCCGAGACGAGGCAGTATATACAAAAAGCCCGAATGTAGCTGAGCTGCAGGACCATGAAATAGAGCGAGAACAACACGCCCAGCGTGGTGTAAAGAACTGCCCCGATCCGCAGCCCGCGCGATAAAGGGTCGTATGCGAGCAGGGCCGCCAGACCGAACATGTAGACATAATAGACGGCTCCGTAATACCCGACCGGCAAGTCAAGGATGCGCGCATAGGGACTAGCCGCGACCTCGTTGCATCCATCGATCGGCGGCGGACACCACAGCAGTTGGCCATTATAGATTGAATAGGAATCGTAGACCGCCACCGCCAATCCGATGAGCGCCAGTGCGATCATGAGACTTGGCACAATGGCTGACCTGTTCATCTCAAGCCTCCACTTGGATCAGGTCTTGGCAATGGCCAGGCGCCGGTCGGCACGTCTGACAGACAGGCGGAGATGCAACCACGTGGGCCAGCGCCCCTCTGCGCGGGACAGAGGCTCACACCGCCGCCGGCGGCTCCTGCCCGCCGCGGTGCTTGGCCATGAACTGGTCGAACTCGGCCTTGTCCTTGGCCATGCGCAACCGAGCGAGGAAGTCCTGAAAATCGCGCTGTTCCTGTTCGAGGCGGCGCAATGTCTCGGCCCGGTATTCGTCAAACGTCCGGTTGCCGCTGCTCGGCTGCTGCCTCCACCAGCTCTGGCTCGGCAGCCGTTCAGCCCGTTCATTCCAGGGGCCGAAACTCAATCCACAGCATCCCATTTTCTCGCTCGATAGTACTGTCTGATGCCCGTCATGCATACGCCCCATGCCTCGCATCATAAGGATCATCATGAAAACGCAGAACGCAATCATGACGAAGGGGAAAATCATGAAATCCATAACGGTCGCTCCTTGTCTAAAAGCTCTTGTCTAAAAGCTTAGACGGGGAGGTACCTGGGAAAGTTACAGGGAGTGGGAGCCGGTCAGTGACCGTCCGGGACTGTCGGGGACGCACAGCAGTCGGGCGATGTGGGCCGGCAGGACAATTCGTTGCGGTAGAAATCGCAGCGCGCCGCGATGATTTTCCTGAATTCCTGCCGCGCCCGGTGCAGCCTTACCCTCGCATTACCCCTGGTTATGCCCAACGTTTGGGCGACTTCATCGTCACTGAGCCCGCCGAGTGCGCTAAGCATCATGACATCGCGGTGGTCGTCGGGAAGTTTCCCGATCTCGGCACGGATGCAGGCGTGCATGTCCTTTTCAGAGAGCTGCTGTTCGGCGGATGGATGGCTATCGACATCAGCCAAGCCAATTGACCCTATGTGCGCGTCATCGTCGGATGCGTCGGGAAGGGCGACCGTCATCTTGGCTTCATGCGTCGAGCGACTGCGCAGCCAGTCGGAGGCAACATTTGCTGCAATCCGGTAAAGCCATGTGGACGTTTCCGCTGCCCCCCGAAAGTTTGGCAACCCCTTGGCGGCTTTTGCGAACACCATCTGAGTCAAATCCTCGGCATCTTGAGGACCGACAACGCGTACAAGAAAACGACGAACGCGCGCGTGGTTGGCGTCATAAAACGCCCGAAACGGGTCTGCTGTGTGCATTATTACGTCAACCCTGAAAGCCTGCGCTGTACTTATATCGATGCACCCGCGAGCTGTGTTGACGTAGATCAACGCGCGCACCGAAGCGTAAGCCGGTGATTCCGACGGGCGCGATCCTCATCGTGATCATCACCATTCTCGGGCCAATATCAGGGGCCCATTTCAACCCGGCCGTAACGCTGGTGTTCGCAATCCGCGGCACAACGCCATGGAACGAAGTGATCCCCTACGTTCTCATCCAATGTCTTTTCGGCATCGCCGGTACGGCGCTTGCGCATCTGATGTTTGACATGACGCCGCTTGTCATCGGCACCACGGCGCGCAGCGGACCGTCGCAGTGGCTGGCCGAGGCGGTGGCCACTTTCACGCTCATCCTGACGATTCTTGGCGGCTTGCGCTATGCACCCCGATCCATTCCGTGGGGTTAAGCTGGCGGACATCGTCGTAAAGAACCAACAGGCCCAGCCTAAGGGATTGAGCGAGGCCAAGATGCAGCGCTCAGGCCACCAGGACGTTGCTGAACTGCCACGGGTCGGCGTGATCGACGCTCTCCGGGAACAGCTCGCCGCGCGCCTCGAGCGGCGTCCAGTCGGTGTAGCGACCGATGACCTGCCCGAGATAGGGCCGCTGGATCTCGAGGCAACGGCGAAAATCCATCTCGTCGGCTTCGACGATGCCGCGATCGGGATTTTCCAGCATCCAGACGATGCCGGCGAGCACCGCCGACGTCACCTGCAGTCCGGTGGCGTTCTGATAGGGCGCCAGCGCTCGCGTCTCCTCGATCGAAAGCTGAGAGCCGTACCAGTACGCGTTCCTGGCATGGCCATAGAGCAGCACGCCGAGCTCGTCGATCCCGTCGACGATGTCGTCCTCGGACAGGATATGCCACGTCTTCTGCGGCTTCCATTGCGAGCCGGCCATCTCGTGCAGTGAGAGCACCGCGTCATCGCACGGGATGATAGGCGTAATGGCAGGTTGGCCGGTAGACGACCTTCCCATCGTCACGCAGCGTGAAATAGTCGGCAATCGAGATGGACTCGTTGTGCGTGATCATCCACGCATGCTGCGCCTGCGCCGTGGGCGTCCATGACCGCACGCGCGTCCCGGCGCCCGGCCGCAAGAGATAAATCGCAGCGTCGCAACCGAATTCGTGACGCTGACCGCCAGGAGGCAGTGTCTTTTCGTGCGTGCCCCAACCCAATTCGGACGGCTGCAGGCCCTCGGCCACAAATCCCTCGACCGACCAGGTATTGACGAACTTGCCGCGCGGTTTGGGAAGGCGCGCGCGCTGGGTGTCGCGCTCGGCGATGTGGATACCCCTTGACGCCCGCACGCTGCATCAGCCGGCCCCAGTCTTCGCGCCCGCGCGGCTCGTCGTGCGCGATGCCGAGATCGCTCGACGATATCGAGCAATGCCTGCTTGACCATCCACGACACCATGCCCGGATTGGCGCCGCAGCAGCTCACTGCGGTCACGCCGCCGGGACGCCGGCGGCGCAGTTCGAGGATGCCTTCGCGCAACGCGTAGTTCGAGCGCGCCGAGGGCGACAAGCTGCGATCGGTGTAAAGCCCCGGCCAGGGCTCCACGACCGTGTCGATATAGAATGCGCCGATGTCCTTGGCGAACTCCATCAAGTCAACCGACGAAGTGTCGACCGACAGGTTGACGATCATGCCCCGTCCGGGCCCGCAGGTGAGCAGCGGCGTGAGCAGGTCGCGGTAATTCTCCTTCGTCAGCGCCGCCTGAATGAAGCGGAGCCGGCGCCCATCGAGCAGGTGTTGATTCTGATCATCGGGGGCGATGACGACGAATTTCGATCGGTCGAAAGCCAATGTGGCGCTCGATCAAGGGCAAGGTTCCCCGGCCGATCGAGCCGAAGCCGATCATCACAATCGGGCCCGTCAAATCGCGCATGCAGCGGCCAGGATTGGGTCACACGGGTCATTGCGTTCATGTCGGTTGCTCCTGTCGCTTGAAGAGGTCACGCCGCCCGCGGCGCGAGCGAAGTCTGGTGGCCGGCGGTAGCCGAAGCACGATCCGCAAAAAGACCCGCGACAAGTGCGGAAAGATCGGGCTTCGGTTCGGGTCGACCGGTTGCGTGCAAAAGGCCGTGCGCACCGTCGAGTGCATGCGCTACGAGTTCGCCTCCCAGCAACCGATGCCGCTCATACGGGCCGGGCAGCCACAGCGCTTGCGTCTTTTCGCTCGAAAAGCCGAAACGGCCGTAATAGGGAGCATCACCTACGAGCAGCACGATGGCGTGGCCCAGCCGCTGAGCTTCGCTCAAGGCGTGGCGAACCAGCGCAGTCCCCACGCCGCGATTGCGGCAATCGGACGCGACCGCAAGCGGCCCGAGCAGGAGTGCTGGACGTTTCGGTCCGGCGCAGATGCTCCACAGCTGCACGCTGCCGATCACGCGCCGCTTCGCGCGCGCGACAAAGGAAAGCCCGTCGGCGGGCAACCGATGCTCGCGCAGCCGCGCGGCGGCCTTGGTGAAGCGAGCCTCACCAAAAACCGCATCGAGCAGTGCCTCGCGCGGAGCGACGTCGAAGGGGGCTTCGTGATGGATCGTGAACATCGTATTCGCCTCGCGGTCAACGTTGCGGTTTACGTGGTTGGCTTTCTTGGATCGCCGGGGAGCCCACCCTCCCGGCGTTTGCCATCGAGCGGAAGGGGCCCGCTCAGATGTGATAGGTTGGCAGCGGCGCGAAGCCGTTGAACGCAACCGACGCGTAGGTTGCGGTATAGGCGCCGGTGCCATCGATCAGCACCTTGTCGCCGATCTCCAGTGCTGATCGGCAGCTCGTACGGCTTCTTCTCGTAGAGCACGTCTGCCGAATTGCAGGTCGGGCCGGCGAGCACGCATGGCGCGAGCGGGTCGCCATCGTGGGGTGTGCGGATGGGGTAGCGGATCGACTCGTCCATGGTCTCGGCAAGTCCGCCGAACTTGCCGATGTCGAGATAGACCCAGCGCACGTGGTCGCGCTCGCTCTTCCTCGAAATGAGTACGACTTCGGCCTCGATCACGCCGGCATTGCCGACGAGGCCGCGGCCCGGCTCGATGATGGTCTCCGGGATGCGGTTGCCGAAATGCTTGCGCAGCGCGCGAAAAATCGAACGCCCGTAGACCTCGACCGCGGGCACCTCCTTCAGGTACCTGGTCGGGAAGCCGCCGCCGAGATTGACCATGGATAGATTGATCCCGCGCTCGGCGCAGGCACGGAATATCGCCGACGCCGATTTCAGCGCGTCGTCCCAGGCCTGGCTGCGGCGCTGCTGCGACCCGACATGGAACGACACGCCACAGGGATCGAGCCCGCGGCGATGTGCGTGTTCGAGCACATCGACCGCCATCTCCGGATCGCAGCCGAATTTTCGCGAGAGCGGCCACTCGGCGCCGGTGCAGTTGAACAGGAACCGGCAGAAGACTTTTGCCGCCGGCGCGACGCGGGCGATCTTGTCGACCTCCGCCTTGCAGTCGACGGCGAACAGGCGCACGCCGAGCTCATAGGCGCGCGCAATGTCGCGCTCCTTCTTGATCGTGTTGCCGAACGAGACGCGGTCCGCCGTGGCTCCGGCCGCGAGCACCATCTCGATCTCGGCGACCGAGGCGGTATCGAAGCAGGAGCCGAGCGAGACGAGCAGCGCCAGCAGTTCGGGCGCAGGATTGGCCTTCACCGCATAGAACACGCGGCTGTCCGGCAGCGCCTTGGCAAAGCTCTGATAGTTTTCGCGCACGACGGCGAGATCGACGACAAGGCAGGGCCCGTCCTCGCGGCGGTTGCGCAGGAATTCGCGGATGCGCTCGGTCATGGCGCTCTCCTCACCAAGGTTCAACGGGCCGTTCGGCCGGATTGAAATTTCAGGCGGACGCGCGCTTTCAGGTCGAGCGCGAAGCGCGGAGAGCGAGAAGCGCGCTCTAGCGGAACACGCATCTCTGCTGAACGCGCGCGTTGCCCGCCCGGCGTTCGCTGGTGAGAAACCCCGCACTTGCCGTGAGATGGAGACACGACAAATGCGCTTGATTGCTCACCCGAGATGCTGGCTTGGATTGGAGCGGGAGATCCCGATCCGCACGGCCGGCAAGGATGGACAAGCCTCTTCGGTGTTGACCTTTGGAGGGCCAACGAGACCAAAAAAGCCCGCTCCGTCGTTGCTTTAAGCCGCGTCCCCCGTTGAGCGCGGGGTACGCCGGTTTCGCCTCCGGCTGCCGGTCACGGTGCTAAGGAAGAGAACGCTTCCTCAGGCGGCTGTCCGGCCTCTTGTCCGGATGCCCACCGACCGACACACGGCCACAGGCACGTGCGAAATTGGGCGACGCGGCGACATAGGCGTTGTAGCGCGCAATTGCAAGAGAATTCTGCGCGTGGCGCGTTTTTTTTGGTGCGCCTCTTCCTCCCTCCTTGACCGAGGAGGCTGCGCTTACGAATCGCTTGATCGCGGCGTTACCGGACCCGGGAACGCTGCTTCCTGATAACGCATGCCGGGGCGCAGGCGCATCCCTTTCGGAAAGCCTTCAAACAGCCGCAACTGCTGCGCCTCGCGTCGCCGCTGCCGACTGTTCTCGGCGCTGCGTGGCACAAGAATGGAAAAGGCGACAAGGTTGCCGACGAGCTGTCCGACCCTCGCGGCCAGCGAGTTGCCGTGATCGGAAGGGGCGGCAAAGGTGATCACGCGCCCGCCGTGCCGGGGCTCTACAAAAGGGTAATCATCGAGCGTGTAATAGATCGCGCCCGACCAGGCGCTCTTGATATCGTGCTCGGCAAGCGTGCGTAGCGCCGGAAATACTCTCTGTCCCTCTTCAAGGGTTCTGCGTGCGATGCGGCGCGTGATCTCGGGAGAAGTTTCCGCCGTCTCCTCATAGCCCATATACAGGCGTGTCCCGTGACGGCGTGCGTAAAAGCAGGGATCGCGCGTATCCGACAGGACTTTTTCGGACATCAGGACGTTGGCCTCCCGCGGCAATTCCACCTCCACCACGTAGTCGTAGGTGAAGATGGTGCGTTCACGAATGTCGCCGTTAATGTGCCGGGCATAGGCATTGGCCATGAACAGCCTGTCGGCGCGAATGGCAGCGCCATTTCCGCAGAAGACCGTCAGGTGATCGTCGGAAAGGTCGAGCGCCTGGGCTTCGGTATTCTGGAAGAAGCGCACGCCCCGCTTTTGCAGGGATCGCGCCAGTGCATGCAGCAATTTGCGCGGGCGAAAGCTGCCGCCGAAATAATCGACCACACCCCCGGCATAGAAACCTTCGGTCGTGCCATAGCGCTTCTCGAACTGGCGAGCAGAGAGAAACTGGTAAAAAGTCCGCCGGCGCCTTTGTGCAGGGGACATCATGGCGCTGAAATTGCTCTTTTCCATGAAGTCGTAGTTGGCTTTGAGGCCGGCCAGATCCGCATCGTTCATGGCCGCAATCGCAGCGCCGTGCAGCACCGACGCGCGCAGATTGTAATCGTGGTTGAGTGCCAAGAGCCGCTGGCATCCCTCGACCGTGCGGCGCAGGAAAGACCGCACCCGGCGCTGCGCCTGCAATTGCGCCTGCTCGCCGCGCAGACCTCGCTCGCGCTCCTGCCGCGCTAGCTCCGCGAGCATGGTGTCGACGGGCTTGACCCAGCCCGTGAGAAATTGCCCGGCGTTAAGACCGGATGCCGCTTCTTTGCCGAACACGCCCTTTTCGATCACGATGACGTCGAGACCCTGCCGCACGGCTGCTTCCGCGGCGCTGAGTCCGGAAAGGCCGCCGCCCGCGATGAGGAGCTGGCAGGTCAGGTTTTCTGCCGCGCCGGACGGCGGCGAAAAAGCCCGCACGTCGTCGTCATATGCCGCAGGGGGATCGATCTCAAAGCTCGACATTCACTGCTAAATCGCCTCGCCGGCCGTAGTGAGGAGCGTCGGCGGGATTTTCAGGGCCAAGCGCCTTACAAAGGCGCGCGCATAGACCCAACGAATGCGCGCGACCTGCTGACCTCATCAGAGCCAGAAGGGCTTTGTCTTGGCAAAGATGCGATACGCATGCTGGGCGTCTTTAAGCACCGAAACGGCGCGCGCCTCCTCGCGACCCGCAAGCCGGCCGGCCGCGAAAGCCTTCCTGGCGCGGCCTTTTCGTCCTTTGCCGTCGGTCTCTTGCGTATCGGCGATCCGTTCGGTCAGTCCCTCATGCACCGAAATGTCGTTCAAGTCGCCGAGGGCGTCTTGCAACCGCTCCAAGCCGGCTACGAATTCTTCGCGGCGTTGCCTCGCTTTCCTGCCGGGGAATGCCCCGGCAAAGAATTCCGAAGCATAGCGGAGTTTCTTGGCCTGAATCCGCAACTTGTGGCGGCGCTGCGCATCTAAATCCTTTATCCGGACCCCTCGCTTCAAAATCTTCTTCCAACGGAGGCCGAGTTCGTCGGCAGCCAGGGCTGCGACCGGTTTTTGCCGCAACGTACTGGGCCCGTCGTCTGCATTGCGCGACCAATCGCCGGCCTCGATCCAGGCAGCCGTGTCGATCATGAGGCCGCGAAAGCGCTCGGATTCAATGGCCGCATGGGCGCGGTCAAATGCTTCCTCGCGCTCTTGTTGGAGTTCCTCGGTAAGAACCGCTACTCCCCGTCCATCCGGCTTGTCGTGGGCGACGGGGATCAATACCCGCCTGATGAACACATCGAACTCGCGCGCGGGGCCGAGTTCTCCGCTGATCCACCGGAATTGGGCTTTCATCCCCTGCGTTTGCCGATCGACAAGCATGTCGCCGAACAGCGAGATCGCCGCCCGCAGACGCCGCAGTGCCACACGCATCTGGTGCAACCCCTCCGCATCGCCGCGCAGCATGGCGGGGCGGTTGGCGACAAGCTGACGCAGGCATGCCCTGGCAATCATGCGGAACGAATCTGCGCAGGTGAAGTCGGGAGTTAGCGCGACGGGGGCGGCCTTGATCGCCTCAGACTCATTTCCCGCAATTAGCGAGTAGCCGCGCGCCGCCTTGCTCCTGACCCCGAGCTGAACCGGAACCTCCTTGGCAAGCTCACGCGCGGTCGCAAAGAGATCAGCGAGTTCTCCTCGCTTGAGTTCCAGTTCCACTTCGCAGACCGGCGATGACCGGGAGCCCGCGTCGATCCTTCCCTTATCGATTGTCAGCTCGATTTCGCTGTGTCCCTTGCGGATCGGGTACACCGTCCGCTGGATGTGAGTTTCGAACAGCGGCGTCAAGCCGCGGCGCAGCTTCTTGCCGAGCAGCGGCGCAAGAGTGGTATGCCGCGCTGAGTCGAGGTCGGGTTGTTTGCCGTGGATCTCGTGTTCCCACTCGCTGCGGGAAAATAACGCGGCGCTTTCGCCGCTATCTTCCTTGATGGTCTGGACGTGGCGGCGGCCGATGCGCCGCACCCGCAGCGACAAGCCGTTGTTGCGCAGCTTCAGTTTCTTGGTGTCGAAATAAACCGAAACCAGCGTGGCGGGCTTGCGCGACGCCGCTTTGCCGCCGCTGAGCACGGAACTGCGAGTCAGCCGTGCAATGCTGTTGGCGGGGACCTCGAGCTTGAGCTCGATTTCACGCGGTGCAGACATGGAAAAATACAGGGAACGCGGGACGGCGGGAATATTGCCGATTATCTTGGGCTATTCCAGTCCGGCGCGGCAAAAGTGAACGTCAATTCTGAGAATTGTGACTAAGAAGCCATAACCTTTTGACTCACCATCTGAATGACGACTTGTGACTTTCCACTTGACTATTTGTAAGCATGCACTTACGGTAAGTCATGGCTTACGATTTAGCATTGGCGGCGCTGGCCGACCCGACGCGCCGCCGCGTTTTCGAGCGATTGAAGTCAGGGCCGCAGCCGGTCGGCGCGCTCGCGCGCGGCCTGCCGGTCAGCCGGCCGGCGGTGTCGCAGCATCTGAAAGTCTTGAAGGAGGCAGGTCTCGTGGCAGACCAGCCGGAGGGAACACGGCGCGTCTATTATATCGATCCCAACGGATTGGGCGCCTTGCGCGCCTGGCTCGACCAGTTCTGGGATCAGGCGCTGGCAGCATTCCAGACCGAAGTTGAAATGGCGGCGAGCAAACAGAAGGACAAGCGAAAATGACGGTGGCGATCAAGATTGCGCCGGTGCGCAAGACCATTCGGGTCAACGCGACGCCGGAGCATGCGTTCGAATTGTTCACCGCGGGGCTTTCCCGCTGGTGGCCCATTGATCACGGCATCGGCAAGACGCCGCGGAAGGCCGCCGTCATGGAAGCGCGGCTCGGCGGACGCTGGTACGAGCTCGCCGAAGACGGCACGCAGACCACGGTCGGAAAGATCATCGTATGGGAGCCGCCCAAGCGCTTCGTCATGACGTGGGATATCAACAGCCAGTGGAAGCCCGACAGCACCATCAGCTCCGAAGTCGAAGTCAAATTCATTCCCGATGGTGCCAACGCGACGCGGCTCGAACTGGAGCATCGCAAATTCGAGCAGATGGGAGCCGAAGCGGGCGAGTCCATGCGCAAGGACGTCGATGGCGGCTGGCCCGGACTGCTGGAACGGTTCAAGCAGCAAGCAGAGAAAGGAGCATAACGATGACCATCGAACTCTACGTCTTTCCGCCGAGCCCGCGCGCGTTCAAGGTAATGGCGATTGCCAACTATCTCGGCATCGACACGGTGACGCGGTTCATCGATCTGCCCAAAGGCGAGACAGAACGACCCGGAATTCGCCGCGCTCAATCCCAACAAGAAGATGCCGGTGCTCAAAGACGGCGCGTACGTGCTGTGGGAATCGAACGCGATCCTGCAATACCTCGCCGGCAAGAAGCCGGAGAGCGGCCTCCTGCCCGCCGACGAGCGGGGGCGCCTTGACGTGACGCGCTGGCAGTTCTGGGACCTTGCCCATTGGGACCCCTCCTGCTCCATCTTCATATTTGAAAACCTGGTCAAGCCGATTGTGCTCAAGAGCGGAGAGCCCGACCAGGCGGCGCTTGCCAAGGGGGCAGAGTTGTTTCATCGCGCCGCCGGCGTGCTCGACGGCCAGCTCAAGGGAAGAAAATTCGTGACCGGCGAGAAGCTAACGGTCGCCGATTTCGCGCTGGGCGCGCCGCTCCATTATGCCGACATGGCGCGCCTGCCGCTTGCGTCCTATCCCGAGATCAAGCGCTGGCATTCAGCGCTTTGCGCATTGCCGGCATGGCAGAAGACGCTTGCGCAATGCGCGCTGCCGGCCGCCGCCGCCGCTTGAATACTTTCGTACACGGCACAGCCGAGAGGCAAATGTACCTCCCCCTGAAAGAGGGCATGGGCGGCTCATCGAAGCGAGCCGGGTGGGGGTCTACCAACACCTTCAAGCGTGCTTTGTAACCCCCACCCGACCGCCTTCGCTTCGCTCGGCAGTCACCTCCCCCTCTCAGGGGGAGGTGCACGCCGCCATGTGCGTCAATGTTCACATCTCGTGCGCAGCGATCATCGCTTCGCCCATTCGGACGAGCCGGTCGCCCAGTCCGTCGCGCCCGATGCTCTGCGCGGTCACCCGTGCGCCTTCCAGCAGCAGAAACAGCTCGTCCGCCAGCATTTGCGGATCCGCGAGTCCGGCAGCGGAGCAGAGCTCGACGATGCGCTGGCGCTGCGCGGTCTTGAACCCTTCGATGACGCGCCGCGCCGGGTGATCCTTTTCCGGTAGTTCGACGGCGGCGTTCGCCAGTGCACAGCCGCGGTCGTCGGCGCTTGCGATCCGGGAAGCCACGTCCTCGAGCCAGCCGTGCAGCTGCGCGCGCGGCTCGCCAGGGTGCTGGGCCGCAAGCCGCCCCCAAACCGAACTCGCCTTGTCCGCCAGGCACCGCAGGTAATCCGCAACCAGCGCGTCCTTGGACGGAAAGTGCCGGTAGAGCGTCATCTTGTTGGTGCCGGCCGCCTCGGCGATGGCGTCCACCCCCACAGCCCTGATCCCGTGGCGGTAGAAATAGCTCCGAGGCGGCGCCGATAATGCGCTCGCGCGGGGGAATTCTTTCGTCTTTTTCGGTACTTGCATTTTTTATTGCGGTGTGCATGGCGTTTCCTCTTGACATAGGTGTTACCGGTCAGTACCTATGTAGGTGTTACCGGTCAGTACCACAACGGCCACCCAATGTCACCTCCTTTATTTGGCCCCGGCGTCCTGACCGTAAAAGGGAACGACACATTATGAAATACAAAGCACTCTTGGGGTTGCGGCTGTTACTGGGGCTTCTCGCGGTTGCCCTCGGCAGCGGCCAGACCGGCGGGCTTAGCCTGGTGGTCCAGCAGATCGAAACCATCGGCCCCCGGCAATGGCTCGGGTTGATGGCGGGTTCGATCGTATCGAGCGCGCCGGTGATCGCGCCGGTTGGCCAGCGCATTGCCCGCGCCCTCCCCCGTCTCCTTCCTGTCAGCGATCCGCAGTCCAGCGGCGATATCGCCTGATCAACCAGCTTCATTTATCGGGAGCCAACCATGTCCACCATTTTCACGGAAGCCGCCAATGCGGCGGTGGCGCGGGCGAGCGCGCAGGCGCAAGCGGTCGTCGCCGCCCTCGCGGCGGCGTAATATCACGACCTCACATCCTCCGGTCCACTGAAGGTCTGCATCGGCTTGTTGTTGTGATAGAGCGTGGCGCCCCAGAACGCGCCGGGAAAGTTGCGCAGCTCCCTGTTGTATTGCTCCGCCGCTTCGTTGTAGCCGCGGCGCGCCGCCGCGATGCGGCTTTCGCTCTCCTTGAGCTGCGATATCGTCTGCGGACAATGCCTATCCGATTTTAGATCGTCATGTTTTAGTTCGTTATGGCGCTCGCACACCGTCAGCATTCGCGCCAGCGCGGCCGCGAGTTCTCCCTGCGCCTGTGCAAATTCAATGAATGCGTCGCGATCGTTGAGGATTTCAGTCGGCAGGTTCAGCTGCTCTTGATGGGCGCGGGAGCGGGCCTTGCCAAGCTCTTCGAGCGGCGAGCGCTCTTGCGCGACGGAACCCTGCACGCCACTCACGAAGTCGCGGATGAGATCGTCGCGCAGCGCATACGCGTACAGGAGATCGGACCATTTCGCCCGGGCGATTTCCTGATAGGCCGGAATATTGTTGATCCCGCAGCCTGCAAGGGAGAGGCCGAGAATACAGGCCTGGACGCAATTGCGGGCAATGCGCCGGAAATTCGATCCACGCCTGCTTCCCGATGGCGGCCGCCTTCCCTGCAATGGCCAAATTTGTGCGGACATTGTAGCAATTGGACCGAAGTTCACGCTGGTTGACAATGACTGCTGTTATTTGCCGGAGCCTGCTTGCGCTCGCCATTTCAATCGGTGGCGCGCTCGCGCCGCCGTGGGCGCAATATTCGGCAGCATACGACGAGGCGCCCGCAGCCGGCGGCACCATTCCGGCGGTCACCGGCCGCAGCGGAATGGTGGTGGCGCAAGAGACGCGCGCCGCACGCATCGGCCTCGACGTCCTCAAGAACGGCGGCAACGCCGTGGATGCCGCAGTGGCCACCGGGTTTGCGCTGGCAGTGACCTATCCGCGCGCCGGCAATCTCGGCGGCGGCGGCTACATGGTCATTCACCTCGCCGAAGGAAACATCGATACGACCATCGATTATCGTGAGACGGCTCCCGCCGCGATCACCCGCGACAGCTTTCTCGATGTCAACGGCAATGCCGATCCCGTCAAATCGCGGGATTCGGCGCTCGCCATTGGCGTGCCCGGCACGGTCGCCGGCCTTGCGCTGGCGCACGCCAAATATGGCTCGCACAAATTTACGCTGGCGCAACTGCTCGCGCCCGCCATCCGCCTCGCGCGCGAAGGCATCCCGGTCGAGGACGATATCGCCGATTCGCTGCCGCGCTCCCAGGAACGATTGGCGCGCTGGTTTTCAACCGCCAGGATTTTCTTCCGCGACGGGCGCCTGCTCGGGCGCGGTGACACCCTGGTGCAGAGCGACCTTGCCGACACGCTCGCCGCCTTGGCGCGCGATCGCGCGCGCGTGTTTTATGACGGCGCGGTCGCTGACAAGATCGTCGCCGCGGTGCGCGGCGCCGGCGGGGTGATGACGCGGCAGGATTTGCAGGCCTATCGGCCGATCGAGCGCGCGCCGGTGCGCGGCAGCTATCGCGGCCATGAACTCGTGGCCATGCCGCCGTCCTCGTCCGGCGGCGTTATTCTCATCGAACTCCTCAATATTCTCGAAGGCTACAACAATCTCGCCCTCGAAGATGCAAGGCGGCTGCATCTCATGGTCGAGGCAATGAAGCTCGGCTACGCCGATCGCGCGGCCTTCCTGGGCGATCCCAAGAGCGTCGAGGCGCCGATCGCGCGGCTCATTTCGAAGGCCTATGCCGCGCAACTGCGGGGCAGCATCGATCCCTTGCGCGCACGGCCCGCAGCCGAGATTCATGCCGGCGCCGCAGCACCCCACGAAGGCAGCAACACCACGCATTTTTCGGTGATCGACCGCTTCGGCAATGCCGTTGCCACCACCACCACGCTCAATTTGAGCTATGGGGTCGGCCTGGTGGCGGAAGGCACCGGTATTCTCCTCAACAACGAGCTTGACGATTTTGCCGCCAAGCCCGGCGCACCGAATGCCTTCGGTCTCACCGGCGGCGAAGCGAACGCCCCGGCAGGAGGCAAGCGCCCGCTCTCCTCCATGTCGCCCACCATTGTGCTCAAGAACGGCAAGCCATTTCTCATCACCGGCTCGCCCGGAGGAAGCCGCATCATCACCACGGTGCTGCAGGTGATCTCCAATGTGATCGACCGCAGGCTCAGCGTCACCGAAGCCGTCGCCGAGCCGCGCCTGCATCATCAGTGGTCGCCGGACGAGCTTCTCGTCGAGCGAGGGTTTGCGCCGGGACTGGTGCGCGCGCTCGCCGCGCGCGGCCACAACGTGGTCGAGCAAGAGCCGTTCGGCTCGGCCAACACCATTCTGGTGACGCCGGGCGGCATGATCGGCGCCGCCGACAACCGCACCCGCGGCGCGCTGGCGGTGGGGTATTAGAAACTACAGACTTCTTATTATTACGGGCCTGATCGTCTCAGTCCTTGAAGGCGCGGGGAAGGCTGTTGACTTCCTGCTCACGTTATGATTTGAGGATTTGTCCGTTTGCGACGAGTTCAAACCATCGTACCCGAAACAAACGAGCAGAAACGATGGGCGCAGACTTGATGACATTCGCTGCCGGCCGTCAATTCGGAACAGTGCTTGTTGATCCGCCGTGGCGCTTTGCGAATCGAACCGGAAAGATGGCACCGGAGCACAAACGTCTCTCCCGGTATGTCACATTGAGCATGGAAGAGATTGCTGCACTTCCTGTGGGATCAATCGTTGCGCCCACTGCTCATCTTTATCTTTGGGTGCCCAATGCGCTCTTGCCGTTCGGATTAGAAATAATGGAGGCATGGGGGTTTGAATACAAAACCAACATTATTTGGCACAAGCTGCGCAAGGACGGCGGTTCGGATGGCCGGGGTGTGGGATTTTATTTTCGCAACGTCACCGAAATGATTCTTTTTGGCGTTCGCGGAAAGAACGCGCGAACATTGCCGCCTGGACGTCGGCAGGTAAACTATATTGGGACTCGCAAGCGCGAACACAGCCGTAAGCCGGATGAACAGTACGAAATCATTGAAGCCTGTTCGCCGGGGCCACAGATTGAATTGTTTGCGCGCGGTACCCGAAAGGGATGGACGACTTGGGGAAACCAGGCCGACGACAGTTACGAGCCTACATGGAAGACTTACGCCCACCATTCACGCGCGGTACCGATTGCGGCCGAGTAGAATTGCTATCTCCAAAAGTGACAAGCCCACGATCGGGTGCGGGCCTATAATCTTTCGACAATTCTCGATAGCATTTGTACTCCCGTCAACCCTAACCCTCTCCCCCGCCGGGAGAGGGAGCACGCCCGAGATTACCGCACTCGCATGAAGGCGCCGAAGTTCAGTTACGTGCGGCCGGAGAGCCTCGATGCGGTCTTTGCGCTGCTTGCCCGGCACGGCGACGATGCGCGCATCCTCGCCGGCGGGCAAAGCCTCATGCCGACGCTCAACATGCGGCTCTCCCAGCCCGGGCTGCTCATCGACATCAACCGCATCGATGCGCTCAAGGGCATATCGCTCGAAGCCGGCGTCATCCGCATCGGCGCGCTCGCGCGCCACGTCGAGGTGATGAATTCGCCCCTGATCGCCAAGCACCTGCCCCTGATCGCCGAGGCGATGCCGCATATCGCGCATGTGGCGGTGCGCAACCGCGGCACGTTCGGCGGCAGCATCGCGCTTGCCGACCCGTCGGCCGAGCTGCCCGCCTGCATTCTTGCGCTGCAAGGCGATCTCGTGCTGCAAGGCGTGCGCGGGCGGCGCACCGTTGCGGCGGACGATTTTTTTCTCGGCCTTTACGAGACCGCGCGCTCCCCCGACGAACTCCTGATCGAAGCGCGCATTCCGGTGCAAAGGGAGGGAATGACCTCGGTGTTCATGGAGCTTGCCCGCCGGCATGGCGACTTTGCCATCGCCGGGCTTGCCTGTTACGGGCGCTTCCAGCGCGACGCGGTCAGCGATGCGCGGCTCGTTTATTTCGGCAGCGAGGTCAAACCGCGATTGGCGGCGCGGGCCATGGCCGCCGTCAACGGCAGGCGGTTCACGGCGCAGACGCGCGAGGAAGCCTGCGCGGCGCTCGCCCACGACCTTGACCCGATCGACAACATCTTTGGAAAACCCGCCACCAAGCTGCACCTCCAGCGCGTGCTCACCCGGCGCGCCCTCGACCAGGCGATGCAACGGACTAGCCTGCAATGAACGGCGAGGAGGAGGAGTTGGCCATCTCGCTCACCGTCAATGGTGAGCCCGTGCGGCGCTCGGTTCCGGTGCGCCAGCACCTCGTCGATTTCCTGCGCGGAGAACTCGGACTCACCGGCTCGCATATCGGCTGCGAGCACGGCATCTGCGGCGCCTGCACCGTGCGCGTGGACGGCGTCATTGTGCGCGGCTGCCTGATGCTGGCGGTGCAGGCCGACGGCGCGGAAGTGACCACCATCGAGGGGCTCACGGAAAGCGCGGAAATCGCCGACCTGCAGGAGAATTTCGTTGCCCGCAACGCGCTGCAATGCGGCTATTGCACCCCGGGCATGCTGATGACGGCGGCCGAACTGATAAAGGCCGGCAAGCCCGCAAGCCGCGACGAGATCCGCACCTTCCTCTCCGGCAATTATTGCCGCTGCACCGGATACCACGCGATCATCGACGCGGTCGAAGCCACGCTGAAGGCCCGGTTTATAAGATGAACAGCCAAGGCGCGGCTGACGCCGCTCGATCGGCCGAACAGCTATGTGGGCCGCAGCGCTCGCGCGATCGGGCGCGCGTCGCGCCGTGGCCGGGCGCGCCACGTACACCGACGACCTTGCGTTGCCGCGCATGCTGCACGCGGCCTTTGTGCGCAGCCCGCATGCCCATGCGAAAATCGTGCGCATCGCAACCGAGGCGGCGAGCCGCGCCCCGGGCGTGGTGAAGGTGATGACCGGCGCCGAGCTGGCAAGGCTTTGTACCGCGCCATGGGTCGGCACGCTCACCTGCTTTCCCGGCATGAAATCGGCGCCGCAATATCCCATGGCCGTCGATCGCGCCTGCTGGCAAGGCGAGCCGGTGGTGATGGTGGTCGCGCACACCCGCGCCCTCGCCGAGGATGCCGCCGAACGCGTCGAGATCGAGTGGCAGGAACTGCCGGCGGTCACCGACAAGGCGGCCGCGCTTGCAAAAAATGCGCCGGTGCTGCACGCCGCGCTCGGCGACAATCTCGCCTTTCGCAAGGTCATCGATACCGGCGGCGTGGACGCAGCCTTTGCCGCCTCCGACACCATCGTCGAGGGCACGTTCGAGTTCGCACGCCATACCGCCGTGAGTCTCGAGCCGCGCATTGTGCTCGCCGACTACGACAAGCACACGCCGCGGCTGACGCTCTATACCAGCAGCCAGGTCCCGCACATGATCCAGACCGTGTTTGCGCGCACGCTGGGTGTGCCCGAGCACAATGTCCGCGTGGTGGCGCCGGATGTCGGCGGTTCCTTCGGCTTGAAGATCCACACCTATGGCGACGAGATCGCCGCCACCGCCGCCGCCATGGTGCTCGGCCGCCCGGTGAAATTCGTCGCCGACCGGCTTGAGTCTTTCGTCTCCGACATCCACGCGCGGGAAAACCGCATCCATGCGCGCATGGGGGTGAGCCGGAGCGGCGAGATCCAGGCGCTCGAAATCGACGTCCTGTCCGGCGCGGGCGCCTATTCGCAGTTTCCCCGCACCAGCGTGTTCGAGGCAAACCAGATTCTCAACATCACCGGCGGGCCATACAAGCACCAGCATTATCGCGCCAAGGCCAGCGTCGTTTATTTGAACAAGGTGCCGACCTCGCAGTATCGCGCCGTCGGCCACCCCATCGGCAACTCGGTGGGCGAGGCGCTGGTGGATTGGGCGGCGCAGGCAATCGGGCTCGATCCCGTGGAAATGCGCCGGCGCAATGTCATGCCGGACGACGGCTATCCCAGGGTCACTGCGGCGGGCATCAAGGTCGCCGACATGTCGCACCAGCGCTGCCTCGATACGCTCGTTCACCGCATGGACTATTCGGCGCTGCGGCGGGAGCAGGCGGCGCTGCGCAAGAAGAACATCCATCGCGGCATCGGCATTGCCGCCTTCATCAAGGGCACGGCGCCCGGCCCGCGCGGTTATTACGGTGCCGGCGGCGCGCCGATCGCTTCGCAGGATGCCTGCACCATCAAGCTCGAGCCCGGCGGCGGCATCATCTGCGCGGTAGGCGTGACCGAGCAGGGCCAGGGCGTCGATACGGTAATGGGACAGATCGCCGCGAGCGTGCTTGGCGTGCCGATGGAGCAGGTGCGGGTGATCTCCGGCGATACCGATGCAACGCCCTATGGCGGCGGCACCTATGCGTCGCGCGCAACGGCGATCGGCGGCGAGGCGGTGTTCCAGGCGGCGCACGAACTGCGCGCGGAGATTCTCGCCATTGCCGGCACGCTCCTGCAGGCTTCCCCGGCCGCGCTTGATCTCCTCGACGGGCACATCGTGGACAAGGACAGCGGCAGCCGGCGCATTTCGCTCGCCGAGGTCGGGCGCATCGGGCATTTCCAGGTGGGGGAGCTGCCCGACAGCGTGGCGCCCGTCTTGTCGATCACGCGGCGCTATCGCCTCCTCGAAGACCTCTACATCTTCACCAACGGCATCCAGGGTGCCTATGTGGAGGTCGATCCCGACACCGGGTTCATTCGCCTTCTGAAACATTGGGTGGTCGAAGATTGCGGCCGCGTCATCAACCCGCAATTGGCCGACGAGCAGGTGCGCGGCGGCTGCGTGCAGGGTTTGGGCGGAGCGCTGTACGAGCACTGCATCTATGACGATGCGGGGCAGCTCGTGAACGGCACCATGGCGGACTATCTCACGCCCATGGCCGCCGAGATGCCCGACATCGATGTTGCGCATGTCGAGACGCATACCGGCGTCTCGGAACTGGGCGCGAAGGGCGTCGGTGAATCCGGCACCGGTGCCGCCCCGGCGGCGGTGATGAATGCGGTCAACGACGCGCTTATTCCTTTCGGCGCCCGGGTGACGGTGCAGCCCATGACGCCGGAAGTCATCCTCACCGCGCTGGGCAAGGTGTGAGCGTTGCGTATGTGCACGGAAAGTGCAGCGATGTTTGAGCAGGCCGCGATACTATGCGCGTGCCACGCGCTCCATACCTCCCCTGAAAGGGGAGGTCGACTATCTTCGCTGCGCAGCAAGCGAAGATAGACGGGTGGGGGTCTCTTGCACCCACCTCCAAATTCGACCCCCACCCGGCTCGCTGCGCGAGCCGACCTCCCCCTTTCAGGGGGAGGTAAACTGCGGCACGGCCGTGCCATAATCCAGGGCGGACCAGGAGGACACCATGAACGTCATGCCTTCTTTGCCGGAACAGGCGGTGCAGCTGCCTCTGGGCGAGACCTATCCGGAGATCCGCGATCTCGTTCGCCGCATCTGCGCGGATTTTCCCGGGAGCTATTGGCGCAAGCTCGACGAGGAGCAGGCTTATCCCAGCGAATTCGTCGCGACGCTCACCAAGGCCGGCCTCCTCTCGGCGCTCATCCCGGAAGAATACGGCGGGCTTGGACTGCCGTTGAGCGCGGCCGCCGCCACGCTCGAAGAGATTCATGCCTGCGGCTGCAATGCCGGCGCCTGCCACGCCCAGATGTACATCATGGGAACGCTGCTGCGGCACGGAAGCCCCGAGCAGAAGCAGAAATATCTGCCGGAGATCGCCGCAGGAAGGCTGCGCCTGCAAGCCTTCGGCGTCACCGAGCCGACCACCGGCACGGACACCACCAAGCTCAAGACGCGCGCGGAGCGCCGCGGCGACCACTACATCGTCAACGGGCAGAAGGTGTGGACCTCGCGCGCGTTCCAGTCCGACCTCATGCTGCTGCTTGCGCGCACCACGCCGCTCGATCAGGTCAAGCGCAAGAGCGAGGGGCTTTCCGTGTTCATTGTCGAGATGAAGTCGGCGGTCGGCCACGGGCTCGAGATCAAGCCCCTGCGCGCCATGATCAATCACAACACCACCGAAGTGTTCTTCGATTCGCTCGCGGTGCCCGCCGAAAATCTGGTCGGCAAGGAAGGAGAAGGGTTCCGCTACATTCTCGACGGCATGAACGCCGAGCGCATTCTCATCGCCGCGGAATCGATCGGCGACGGGCGCTGGTTCATCGAGAAGGCGAGCAAATATGCGAGCGAGCGCATCGTGTTCGATCAGCCGATCGGACGCAATCAAGGCGTCCAGTTCCCGATCGCGCGCGCCTATGCGGAAACCGAAGCCGCCGCTCTCATGGTGCGCAAGGCGGCGGCGTTGTTCGACGCGGGACGGCCGTGCGGCGCGGAAGCCAATATGGGGAAGCTCCTCGGCTCGGAAGCGTCCTGGCACGCGGCCGAGGCGGCGCTGCAATGTCACGGCGGCTTCGGCTTTGCCCGCGAATACGACATCGAGCGCAAGTGGCGCGAAACGCGGCTCTTTCAGGTGGCGCCGATCTCCACCAACCTGGTGCTCGCCTATATCGGCGAGCATGTATTGGGGATGCCGAGGTCGTATTGAGGTCAGAAGTCAGTAATCAGAGATCAGTAATCAGATATGAGAGGCTCGAGATTTTTCGGAATCTGATTACTGATTACTGATTACTGATTTCTGACAGCAGCACCTTCCCCGGATTGAGGATGCCGTTCGGATCGAGCGCGCGCTTGAGCGTGTGCATCAGCGCCAACGCGACGGGATCCTTCACCTTCGGCAACAGGTCGCGTTTCATCACGCCGACCCCATGCTCGGCGGAGATCGAACCGCCGTGTTTCGCCACCACCGCGAACACGGCCGCATTGACCTCGTTCCAACGCTCGAGGAATTCGTTTTTGTCGCCGCCGGCGGGCTGCATGACGTTGTAGTGGATGTTGCCGTCGCCGAGATGCCCGAAGGGAAGCGGGCGCGAACCGGGGATGAGCTTTTTCACGGCGGCATTTGCCTCCTCGATGAAGGCCGGCACCGCGGCGACCGGAACCGAGATGTCGTGCTTGATGGAGCCGCCTTCGTGGCGCTGCACTTCGCCGAACAGTTCGCGGATGCGCCAGAACATCTTCGCCTGTTCGAGATTGTCGGCAATGGTGGCATCCGCGAGGAGCCCGCGCTCAAGTCCTTCGGCGAGGATCTCTTCCAGGCTTGCGCGCAGCCCCGCGCGCGCCTGGGACGAAAGCTCGATCAGCACGTACCAGGGATGCGGCTGCGGCAGCGGATCGCGGCAGCCGGTCCCGTGGCGAAGCACCAGCTCGATGCCTTCGCGCAGCATCAGCTCGAAGCTCGTCACGCCGCCGGCGGTGCGCTCCTCCGCAAGACCGAGGAGATCGAGCGCCGCCGGCGGCGAGGGCACCCCGGCGAATGCGGTCTCCACCGAGCGCGGCCGCGGTACGAGGCGCAACACCGCCGCGGTGATGATGCCCAGCGTGCCTTCGGCGCCAATGAACAGGTTCCGCAGGTCGTAGCCGGTATTATCCTTCTTGAGCTTGTTGAGGTCGTTGAGGATGCGTCCGTCGGCGAGCACCACTTCGATGCCGAGCGTGTGCGCGCGGGCGATGCCGTAGGCGAGCGCGGCGGTGCCGCCGGCATTGGTGGAAAGGTTGCCGCCGATGGTGCAGGTCCCCTCCGACGGCAGGAGCTGCGGATAGAGCCGGTCGGCGGCAGCGGCGGCCTCGCGCGCCTGCGCCAACGTTACGCCTGCCTCGCAGGTCATGGTGTTGGAGACGCCGTCGACTTCGCGAATGCGATCGAGCCGATTGAGCGAGATGAGAAGCTCGCCGTTGAGCGGCACCTGGCCGCCGACCAGGCCGGTATTGCCGCCCTGCGGCACCACGGCGGTCCGCGTTGCATTGGCAAGCTTGAGGATTTCGGCGACCTCCGCCACCGAGCCCGGCCGCAGCACCAGCGGGGTGTGGCCGCGATACATGTCGCGCATCTCGACGAGATAGGGAAGCTGCGCCTGCGGGTCGGTGACGGCGTGCTTTGCCCCGACGATGGCGGCGAAGCGGGCGAGGAGGCCTGGATCGAGCGCTGCGTCGGGCCGGGTTTTGCTCAGCATCAAGCGAGATCCATTTGAATGGGTTCTATCGTTCCACGGATCGTATACGAGAACCCCGGTGCCGGCGAAATCCCTGGCGCTTCGGATTACAATAATGAAGGTGATGAAAGCGCCGTCGCAGCGGTTCTGGCAATTCGCGAGCTTCGACGCCTCGCGCGACGTCATGCCCGCGCTTGTCGCGGGCATCCACGTCTTCGAGAGTCTTTTAGTTACCGCTGCCCCTTGAAACGCGCATCGAACGCGTCGCCAGACGCGGGACTGGCCGGCGTCTGGCGGGCGGTGCCAATAACCGGCACAGCGGAAACACTGGCGCCGTTCAGCAAATCGACCTGTCCGTTCCCCAGGCGGACCGGAGCCTCCGTGGCAGGCCGGACGCGAATGGTCCTGAAAACCTGCGGTGGCGGCGCTGCCTTTGACTCCGGTTCGTCTGTCAAATCAGCCTCCGGCGGGGACACCGGTGCAGATACGGTTCTTTGCTGAGATCGCGAGCCCGATTCTCTCGGCGGCACCGCCACCGTCACGCTTC
The DNA here is from genome assembly GCA_963817135.1 of uncultured Alphaproteobacteria bacterium. Lineage (GTDB taxonomy): Bacteria > Pseudomonadota > Alphaproteobacteria > Rhizobiales > Xanthobacteraceae > VAZQ01. The sequence goes on from CAWFNG010000015.1 coordinate 28,387, forward strand.
TCTCCTGAGGTAAGGAGCCCGGCTCGCTTGCGTGCGCCTCTTGTCGAACTTTTGCCGGCCAGTGCAATTCCGATTTCGCCGGCATGGCGCCGGTTTTCTTGAACCAGCATTTGCGGCCCTCAATCTCCCGCCAGGCATACCAGCCGGTCTTGGGATTGCCGGCGGCGCTCAGGCAATCGATTGCCCATGCTGACGAGCTGCCAAGACAACAGCTGACAAGACAGCAGCAGACAAACAAAATGATGACGACGCTTTTCATGACCTGTTCGGTCAATGCCGTTCCGTTCGCCGGCAAGCCGGAATTCGGGAACTAATACCCGTGCACGCCGCCGGCGATAGCGGCAGCAGCGATCACGCGCGTCATGTTTGCCCCCTCTTTCCCCTCCGCAGCCCGATAAACTACAGCATCGGATTGCGGCGCGACTTCGATGAAGTTCTGAACAAAAAGTTTACCTCTCATTAACATTGATGAATTGCAGCCTGCGCAATGGAACTCGATCCGCGCGCAATTCAGCGCGGGGCGGCGGCGCGTTCGAGCCGGTCGTTGATGGCTTCGCCGAGCCCCTGCTGCGGCACCGGCATCACCGCAATGCTCGCGGCGCCGGAGGCGTCCAGCGCGCGCAGATGGGAAAAGAGGTTCGCCGCCGCCTCGATCAGATCGCCGCGCAACGAAAGATTGAGCACCAAGGCTGCATGTTGGGCGCCGGCTGGCACATCGCGGCCGAAGGCGAGCAGCGCCTCGCCGGCGTGCACGCTCTTCGCATTGAGCCGCAGGCGCGCGCGCGTTGCGTAATGGGAAGCAAGTTGCCCGGGCGCGAGGGGCACGGCATCGTTCTTGTTGTTCGGCGCCGGCGCGGTGTCCTTGAGAGGGACGATCTCCGCGATGCGCGCGCGCGGCACGGCTCCCGGCCGCAACAAGACGGGCTCCCCCACGCAGGCGATGATGGTCGATTCCAACCCAAAAGGGGTTGCACCGCCGTCGATGATCAGCGCGATGCGCCCGCCGAGATCGTCGCGCACGTGTTGCGCCGTGGTCGGCGACACATGTCCCGAGCGATTGGCGGAAGGCGCCGCCACGGGGCCGCCGAAGGCGGCAATGATATCGCGCGCGACGGGATGGCTCGGCACGCGCAGCGCAATGGTGTCGAGGCCGGCGGTGGCAAGTTCGGCAACCGGGCAATCCGCGCGCTTTGTCAGAACGAGGGTCAGCGCTCCGGGCCAGAATGCGGCGGCAAGCCGCTCCGCATCGGCGTTGAAATGGGCAAGCGCGTGCGCGGCGGCAGCATCGGCAACATGCGCGATCAACGGATTGAACGCGGGGCGCCCCTTCGCCTCATAGAGCCGCGCCACCGCCTCGCCGTTGCACGCATCCGCCCCGAGCCCGTACACGGTCTCGGTCGGAAAGGCGACCAGTCCGCCGCGGGCGAGCACCCGCGCCGCACCGGCGCTGGCGAACTCTCCGGCTTGCATCACCTGCGTGGCGATCATCGCGAAGAATGTACTTTATAGAGATGGCTAGATGCGCGCGCTCTAAAGCGCGGACCGGCTGCTTGAAAGCCAAATGAGCATAGGTATATACCCAGTTTTGGTGGGGAGTGTAGCGCAGTCTGGTAGCGCACTCGTATATACCCGGTTTGCTGGTCAGGCGGAGTGTAGCGCAGTCTGGTAGCGCACCTCGTTCGGGACGAGGGGGTCGCAGGTTCAAATCCTGCCACTCCGACCAAATTCTCGAAATAGCGCAGCCTCATTCATCGTCGCCCTGTGGTGGCAATTCCCCGAGGCGCGGTAGATCAGCAAATCTCAATGTGTAAGTGTTGCCGAAATGCATCAGCTTCATAAGAAACTGGCAATCTCCATGAACCAAACTGCCCCGAATCAGATTAATCAGGTGGAGAGCCGCCAACGCGGGGGCATCTCCAACCGAAAAGGGGAGGCAGTGATGGACCGGTGGCTGGAATACGACCTGGTCGCGCTTGCGATGCTGGTTTTCGGGATTGCGGCAGTTGAGTTTTTGGCTCTGAGTTTCTGAACAACAAATCACGCCATCAGTCGGCGTTCGGGTTGGGCGGACGATTAGTCCGCAAAAACGGATCAGTCGCTTCTGCGACGTGCCAGCGGACAGATCGCTATCGCGCGCGGCGCCACGAACTTTTCAGCGCCCTCAGTCGCGCAAGCCGGCGTCTGGCCGAGTAGCGCGTGATGAGATTGCGGATCAATGCGAGCGCAACGAGGGACAAAATCATTGCCGCCGTAAGTGATCCTGCTCCGATGGTCTCTTGCATTGGCAAATTTCGTTATTCCCTTGCCCGCACCTCCGACTGCGAGGGTCCGCGACACCGCTGCCCCGCAGGCCGAAGCTCGCCCCGGAATTCGTCGCCGACAGTTCGCACCCTGCGGTCACCGCGGGCGAGAACATTCCGCAAGCCGGGTTAATAGACGTTTACTGCGGCTCGCGTGCCGCAAGTCGCCTCGGCCAGGCCCCAGGAAAGAACAACCGAGAACAAGCGAGAACAAGCGATTATCGGCGTCTTTTGCTGGCTCGATTCGCTGAGCCGCCGGAAGATGGCCGAATACGGCAGTGCGCGGCGTTATTTAGAGAGGGGCTCCCTTGCTTGTGCGCTGAGCAGAAGCACCGCCTGGCAGCGACCGGCGGCAGCTTTCAGAGCCTCCTGCCAACGCTCGCCGGGAGAGATCCCTTTTTGCCTGCGCCTATCGCTGAAGATTTGGATATCATCGCACCTGTTTTTAAGACTGGAAATTCCCATGCGCGGCAAAAAAGATTCTCCCTCGGTATGCGTCAACAGGTACACCACGTCGGCTTTCTGGACACCTGACAGAGACAGTCTGCTCCGCAAACTCGAAGCCGCCGGAGTCCGGGTGGAAAAAATAGCCGCAAAGCTCGGTGTTACACCCCGCTCCGTAAAACGACGCTCGCATCATCTGCGCGGCCTACCGTCTCCATCCAATTGGCAGCGCGAGGAGCTCCGCGTCAAAACCGCAAAGTTCCGTGAAGAGAAAGAGCGTCGGACGAATGGAGTGCTCAGGGCCTTGCGGACGGCCATGACGCGCGGCACGCCCAGAGATGCCGCGATTATGAAGGCCTTGACGCGCGGGGTCGGCCCGCAAGCCATCGCCAAGGAGTTGGGCGTTAGCCGTCTGCTCATATATCGCAATGTCATCTGGCAAGGGGCCAGCGAGCAGGAACTTCGCGCCAAGGCGAAACGCCGCGAAGCGCACGCGCGCCGCGAGAAAAAAGCCATCGCTGCTGCCATCCGCGCCGCGATTGCGCAAGGCCTGCCGCGGGATGCCACAATCGCTCGGGCGAGGAAAGCCGGCGCAACCTATGCCGAGATTGGCAAAGCGTTTGGCTTGACCCGCCAGCGGGTACACCAAATCCTGTTGATGCTCCAGGATTGATACCTCACGCCAATCACTGACTGGCTTTGAGACCCAGTTCCTCGGCCACCGCGGCGAGCCGCGCGCGTTGCTCATCCACGGAAGCGGCGAATTCGGCCGGCCCGCCGATATTGATGAGTTGCCCGGTTGCCAGCAATCGCGCCGCAACCGTCTGATCCGCTACGGCTTGTACGTCCGCTGCAATACGCTCGCGCACGGGAAGCGTCATTTCCGGCGGCCCAAAGAAGCCATGCAGACCGTCGAAGGCAAGTTCCGGGAACCCAGCTTCCACCGCGGTGGGAATGTCGGGAGCGGTCGGGGCGCGCACCTTGTTGGTCATAAGCAAAAGCTTGACCTTGCCGCTTTCGAGCTGCGGCCGCACGATCGCGAGCGACGTTTCGAATACCTGCACCCGGCCCTCGCCGAGGTCGTTCGCAGCATCCACCGGGTTTCGATAAGGCACCTTGCTCATGCTCAGACCGGCGCGTTTGAGAAAGCCGGCAAAGGAAAAATCGAGCGCCCCGGTAGCGCCTGCCCAGTTGAGCTTGCCGGGTTGCGCCCGGGCCATGGCGACAAGTTCGGCAAAGCTGTTGACCGGCAGCGATGCCGTCACGGCGATTGCAATCAGCGTGTTTGAGAGGCGAACAATCGGCACGAGGTCGCTGACCTTGTAGGGCAGGGTGTCGTGCAGGTAGGGATGCGCGGTGAAAGAGGACGTCGGAGCCGCCAGGAGGACATGGTCATCATGGGCGGCGACGAATGTGCCGATCGCAACAATGCCGTCGCCGCCGGGCCTGTTCTCGACCACGACGGGGCGGCTCCAGCGCGCGCTCAGTCGTTCACCAAACAAGCGCGTGCCGGTATCGATCGCGGAGCCTGGCCCGAGCGTCACAATGAAGCGAACCGGCCGCTGCGGCCAGGTCTCGCCCCAGGCAGGACTGAGCAGCAAAGCGGCAAGCAGAGCCAACCCGATCGCGCGCTGCATGCTACCCATGAAGCCCTCCTCTTTGTTTTCCCTCAGGACGACTGTAATGGCGGCGCTCGCTGCCAAGACGCCAGGCAATGCGCAATTGCAGAAGAACCTGTTTTGGTTGGACGACCAGATCGCTCGATTCGGAGGCCCAACCCAAAAGGTAGGGCGGAACTAGAACTCAATCCTCGCCGGTCGCCCGCAAATATTCGTCCAGAGCCGGCCCGATGTTCGGAACAAAAAGCTCCTCTACCTTCATTCGTCTACTCGAAAGCCCTTGCTCGTCGAGGTAGGCGACCAGGGCTTCGAGCGTAGGCCGGCTCCCTTCGATGGAATAATCCCAGACCTGCGGCCCGAACATTCTGCGCGCGGCCTCCACCTCATCGATCACCCACGGCAGACCGACCGCCAAGGCATCGGTATCGTAAGTTGTGCGGTAGGCGATATCGCGGGCCCTGCAGAAGGCCTTGTACAGGCTTATCGCGAGCCAGGGGTTCTGCTCGTAGAGCGGAGTTTTCAGCACGAAAGTATGCATGATTGGAAAAATGCCGGTCTTCGCGAAATATTGCGCCTCGACGCTGCGGAAATCGGCAAACAGGCGGCGCACCGTTTTTCCCAGCCCCTTGGGAATCATCACCGATACGAGCGCGTCGATCTCGCCCATATCGAGCATCGCCTCCAAGGTCGTGCCCGGCCGCATGGAGAGAATCCGGACATCTGCCGGCGTCTTGACGCTGCGGACGGGCCTGCCGGTCACCCACTCGATATCGCGCGGCATGACGCCGTAATCGTGCGCGAGAAACCCGCGCACCCAGACGGCCGCGGTCATCTGATAGTCGCCGACGCCCACGCGGCTGCCTTTCAGCTCCTCCGGTCTGCCCATTTTGCAATCGGCGCGCAGATAGACGGCCGAATGGCGAAATACGCGGGACGGAAAGACCGGTATTGCGACGAAGCGCGTATCGCCTTCCGAACGCAGGATGGTGTAGGACGAAAGCGACATTTCCGACGCGTCGAACTCGGCGTGATTGAGCATGCGCCAGAACGTCTCGCCCGGTCGAAGCGGGATGAATGTCAGATCAACGCCTTCGGGCTCGACCCTCCCGTCGATGAGCGCCTGCGTGCGGTCATATCGCCCGCAGGCTATGGTCAGTTTAAGCTGTTGCATGGGGTCACTGTGATGATTTCCTCAGTATAGCATTCCGAAAGGGAGGCGCGCGCTCCTTTGATTTATTTGACTTGCCCGGACCGCCGTGATGGCATCACCCCGTCTGATTTTAGGATGGGAGCGGAATTATGATGCCGATCAGGACGGTTACGGCCGCGCTCGCCGGACTGCTTATGGCCACGCCCGCGGTTGGGCAAGCAACCAAGGTTGCCATCGGAATTTCCGGGTGGACGGGATTCGCGCCGCTCGTATTGGCCAAGGAGACCAACATCTTTTCCAGGAACGGTCTCGACGTGAGCATCAAGAAGATCCCGCAGGCCAGCCGCCACCTCGCCATCGCTTCCGGTGACATCCAGTGCGCGGCGACGACCGTCGAGACCTGGATTGTGTGGAATGCCAACGGCGTTGCCACCACGCAGCTCTTCCAAATGGACAAGTCGTACGGTGCCGACGGGATGGTCGTGCGCAACACCATTGCGTCGATCAAAGACGTCAAGGGCAAGAACGTCGCCGCTTCAGCGCCCGGTACTGCGCCTTATTTCACGCTCGCCTGGTTCCTCAAGAAGAACGGGCTTGCCGTCAAGGACGTGACCGTTGTCACTCTGGAGCCGGCCGCAGCCGCGCAGGCATTCATCGCCGGGCAGAACGATGCGGCCATGACCTACGAGCCATATCTCTCGGCCGTGCGAGAGAAGCCGGAAGCCGGAAAGATCATCGCCACCACGCTCGATTACCCGATGGTGATGGACACGTTCGGCTGCACCCCCAAATTCATTTCGGAAAACGTACCGGCGGTGAAGGCGCTCGCCAAGAGTTATTTTGATGCGCAGGAAGCGATCAAGACGGACCCGAAGAAAGCCTACGAGATCATGGGTGCAGACGTGAAGCAAAGCGGCGAGCAGTTCGGCAATTCGGCAAAATACCTGCGTTGGCAGGACCGGGCCGCCAACCGGGCGTTCTTCACGAGCGAGTTCCCCAGTTTCAACAAGGAAGCTGCCGATTTGCTCCTCGAAATCGGCGTCATCAAGCAAGTCCCGGATCTCACAAAGCTTGTCGACACTCGCTTCATTGAGTGAATCGGCATGAGATGAAGCCCCTCGCGCCTATTGGCAATACAACCCGCGTCGCGCTTGGCATTCTTTTCTTTGTGCTTTTCATCGCCGCCTGGGGCTATGCCACCCTCGGCGGCTACGTCTCGAAGACCTTCCTTGCCAGTCCGCTCACCATGATCGAGGAGGGCTGGCTGTTGCTCACCAGGCACGGCTTCCTCCTCGACATCGGAATTACCATCTGGCGCGTACTGGGTGGGTTTATTCTGGCGGCGCTGGTCGCGGTGCCGATCGGCATTCTGATGGGCGCCTACAAACCGATCGAGGCGTTCCTGGAGCCATTCGTATCGTTCGCGCGCTACCTGCCCGCCTCCGCCTTTATTCCGCTGTTGATCCTGTGGGCCGGTCTCGGCGAATTGCAGAAACTGCTCGTCATCTTCATCGGTTCGGTGTTCCAGATCGTGCTGATGGTGGCGGTGACGGTCGCTGGCGTGCGGCGCGATCTGGTCGAGGCGGCGTTGACGCTGGGGGCGCGCGACCGCGGCATTCTCGCTCGCGTGCTGATTCCGGCTTCGGCTCCGGATATTGCAGAAATTCTGCGAACTCGTTCTCGGCTGGGCGTGGACTTATGTGATCGTTGCCGAGCTGATCGGCTCCTCCTCGGGGATCGGTCACATGATCATCGACAGCCAGGCGCTGCTGGCGACCGGCCAGATCATCTTCGGGATCATTGTCATCGGCATCATCGGACTGATCTCGGATTTTCTTTTCAAGTGGACAAACCTGCGGCTGTTTCCCTGGAGCTTCGGCTGAGCAAGCTCGCCATCGAGAATCTCTCCCGGATTTTTCCGCCCGTGCGCCGGGGCTTGCCGACTCGCGCTCTCGAGCCGATCACCCTGAAAATCGCAGACAATGATTTCGTCACCATCGTTGGCCCGTCGGGCTGCGGGAAATCCACGCTGCTGCAACTCGTCGCGGGTCTCGATGCGCCTACCACCGGCCGCATAATGTTGAATGGCGGCCCGGTCACCGCGCCGGGTCCCGACCGCGGCATGGTGTTCCAGTCCTACACCCTTTTTCCCTGGCTTTCGGTCGCCGATAACATTGCATTCGGACTGCGCGAGAAAGGTGTACCGGCGCGCCGACGCACCGAGGTCGTGAACGAATGGCTCGCGAAGGTTGGCCTGACCGATTTTGGGCAGCACTATCCCAAGCAGCTCTCAGGCGGAATGCAGCAGCGCACGGCGATTGCCCGCGCGCTCGCCAACGATCCTGCAATCCTCCTGCTCGATGAGCCGTTCGGTGCGCTCGACAACCAGACGCGCGCACTCATGCAGGAGCTTCTGCTCGGCATCTGGGAACGAGAGCGTAAAACCGTGCTGTTCGTCACCCACGACATCGAAGAGGCGATCTTCCTTGCCTCGCGCGTTCTGGTCATGACGGCACGACCGGGGCGCATCAAAGCGGACGTCATCGTCGAACTGCCGCATCCGCGGCACTACACCATCAAGACCAGCGCCGAATTCTCCGCACTCAAGGCCCGGCTGACGGAGGAAATACGCGCCGAGGCAATTGTTGCGGCTGCGCTCTCCCCGTTTCGCACCGAGCACCTCAGGGTGACGGTTGGAGGACGAGACGTGTGGCTCGAATTTTTGTGACGCACGCCGCTAACTCAGGCTCGGCAGCTTCAGCCCGTGCATTTTCGCGCACGCGATGGCCTCATCGTAGCCGGCATCCGCGTGGCGCATGACGCCGGATGCCGGATCGTTCCAGAGGACGCGCTCAATCCTGCGCGCCGCTTCGGGAGTACCGTCGCACACGACCACCATGCCGGCATGCTGGGAAAATCCGATGCCAACTCCGCCGCCGTGGTGGAACGATACCCAGGTGGCACCCGAGGCGCAGTTGAGCAGCGCATTGAGCAGCGGCCAATCGGAAACCGCGTCGGAACCGTCCTTCATCGCCTCGGTCTCGCGATTGGGACTCGCAACCGAGCCCGAATCCATGTGGTCGCGGCCGACCACGATCGGCGCCTTCAATTCGTTACGGGCAACCATCTCGTTGAAGGCAAGCCCCAGACGGTGTCGGTCGCCGAGCCCGACCCAGCAGATGCGTGCCGGCAATCCCTGAAATTTGATCCGCGACCTTGCCATATCAAGCCAGTTGTGCAGGTGCCGGTCGCGCGGCATCAGCTCCTTCACCTTGGCATCGGTGCGGAAAATATCTTCGGGATCGCCGGAAAGCGCGGCCCAGCGGAAAGGGCCCTTGCCGCGACAAAACAGTGGACGGATATAGGCGGGCACGAAACCGGGGAAGTCGAAGGCGTCAGCGACTCCCATCTCCTTCGCCATCTGGCGGATGTTGTTGCCGTAGTCGAGGGTGGGCACGCCGCGGCGCCTGAACTCGAGCATGGCGCGCACGTGAACGGCCATTGACTGCTTCGCGGCAGCCTCGACGCTCTTGGGATCGTGCTCGCGCCGCGACTGCCAGTCGGCGAGTGTCCAGCCTGCCGGCAGATAGCCATTGATGGGATCGTGCGCGGAGGTCTGGTCGGTGACCGCATCGGGCCGGACCCCGCGCCGCAAAAGCTCCGGCAATATCTCGGCCGCGTTGCCGAGCACCGCTACCGAGATCGGCTTGCGCGCGCTGCACGCGCGCTCGATCATCTGCAGGCCTTCGTCCAGATCGCTTGCCTGGGCATCGAGATAGCCGGTCTTGAGCCGCATTTCGATGCGCGACGGCTGGCATTCGATCGCAAGCAGCGATGCTCCCGCCATTGTCGCTGCAAGCGGCTGCGCGCCGCCCATGCCGCCGAGCCCGGCGGTGAGAATCCATTTTCCCGCAAGATTGCCATCGTAGTGGCGCCGGCCGATCTCGGCGAAGGTTTCATAAGTGCCCTGCACGATGCCCTGCGAACCGATGTAGATCCAGGAGCCGGCAGTCATCTGCCCGTACATCATGAGGCCTTTGCGGTCGAGCTCGCTGAAGCAATCGAGCGTTGCCCAATGCGGCACGAGATTCGCGTTCGCGATCAGCACGCGCGGCGCATCGGTATGGGTGCGAAACACGCCCACCGGTTTGCCGGACTGCACGCACAGCGTCTCGTCGGCTTCGAGCGCCCGCAGTGCGGCAACCAGGCGGTCGTAACTCTCCCAGTCACGCGCGGCACGCCCGATGCCGCCATAAACCACGAGCTCGTGCGGTTTCTCGGCGACCTCCGGATCGAGATTGTTCATCAGCATGCGAAGCGGTGCTTCGGTGAGCCAGCTCTTGGCGGACAGCTGTGCGCCGCGCGGCGCACGGATCACGCGGGCATTGTCGAGACGAGTGGACATCAGCTCCTCTTCAGGCACGAGCAAAGGCAAGGCAGGCTTCGAGGACCGCTCGCAACATCTGCTGGATAGTTCCGGTGGGCGCTATCGGCCTCTCCATATCCGCGCGTGCAATGGATTGAACCCGATGCGATAGACCAGCTCAGCCGGTCTGCTGATATCCCATATGGCGAGGTTGCACCACTTGCCGGCTTCCAACGTGCCGGCTTTGCTCAGGGCGCCGAGCGCGCGCGCCGCCTCGCGGGTGACCCCGGCGATGGCTTCATCGACGGTAAGTCGGAATAGCGTTGCCGCCATGTTCATGACCAGCAGAAGCGACGTGATCGGCGAGGTACCCGGATTGCAGTCGGTCGCAACCGCCATCGGCACGCCATGCCGGCGGAAAGCATCGATCGGTGGCACTTGCTTTTCGCGCAGGACATAGAACGCGCCGGGAAGAAGCACCGCGACAGTGCCTGCGCGCGCCATCGCCGAGACGCCATTTTCATCGCTGTATTCAAGATGGTCGGCCGACAGCGCGCCGTGCTCGGCCGCCAGCCTCGCGCCGTGCAGGTTGGAAAGCTGGTCCGCGTGCAACTTGACGGGCAGCCCCTCCCGCTTTGCAGCTGCGAACACGCGCGAGGTCTGTTCGGGCGAGAACGCAATATTCTCGCAGAACACATCGACAGCATCGACGAGTTGCCCCTGCATGATGGCTGGAATCATCGCACAGACCTCGTCGATATACCGGTCTTTGTCGCCGTTCGCTTCCGGCGGCAATGCGTGCGCGCCGAGAAAGCTTGTTACCACCTCGACATTGCGCTCACGCGGCAAGCGGCGCGCAACGCGGAGCATTCGCGCCTCGGTTTGCTCTTCCAGCCCATACCCGGATTTGATCTCGACCGTGGTGACACCTTCAGCCAGCAGACAGTCGAGGCGAGGCAGCGCCTGCGCGACGAGATCGGCCTCGCTCGCCGCGCGCGTTGCCTGCACGGTCGACATGATGCCGCCGCCGGCGCGCGCAATGTCCGCATAAGACGCACCGGAAAGACGCAATTCGAACTCACGCGAACGCTCCCCTGCATGAACCAGGTGCGTGTGACAATCGATCAGCCCTGGCGTGACCCAGCGCCCGTCGAGGGTGACGCGCTCGATCGCATCCCAGCCGGTCGGCAATTCTGACATCGGGCCAGCGAACGCGATCCTCCCGTCTTTTGCTGCAATCGCCCCGCGCTCGACAATCCCGAGCCCGGGCCGTCCGGGCGCAAGCGTCGCCAACCGACCATCAAGCCAGATGGTTTCGAACCGCATGTCGCCTTCCCGCGGCGAAAAGAACCCTCAATCGTCTATACTTATATATTTGTTCGGCGTCGTCGCCTATTGATGGACTCGACCAAATATCATCTCACTCTATTACCATCCAGCAGGAGCGCCGTTTGTGCGAGTTGTTTTTCGATCACGCGCTTCTGCCATCCGGCTGGACACGCGACGTTCGCATCGGTGTCGCCGACGGTGTCATCGCCTCGGTCGCACGCGACACGATCTGTGGGGACGCCCGGCACATCAGCGGGATTGCAGTTCCAGGGCTCGCAAACGTTCATTGTCACGCCTTCCAGCGGGGCATGGCCGGGCTTGCCGAGCGCCGCAGCCGAGAGCGCGACAGCTTCTGGACCTGGCGCGAAGTGATGTATCGGTTTCTGGAAGCAATGAGCCCCGAAGACGTGCAGACGATCACGGCCTACGCCTACATGGAGATGATGGAATCGGGTTTCACCTCCGTTGGGGAATTTCATTACCTGCATCACGATGTCGATGGTCGGCCATTTTCGGATCTCGGGGAAATGGCAGCGAGAATTGCCGCGGCGGCAAGGGACACGGGCATTGGTCTGACGCTGCTCCCTTCCTTCTATGCCTACGGCGGATTTGGCGCGGCGGAGCCGGGAAAAGGACAAAAGCGGTTCCTCAACGATCCGGAGAGATTTTCTCGGCTCCTTGAGCGCACGCGCACCATCGTCAAGGAACTGCCGCACTGCCGCGTCGGGGTGGCACCGCATTCCTTGCGCGCTATAACGCCGCGCACGTTACAGGCGGTTATCGCGTTGCAGCCGGATGGACCAATTCACGTCCACGCAGCGGAACAGACGAAAGAGGTCGATGAATGCATCAAGTCGCTTGGCGCCCGGCCGGTAGAGTGGCTTCTCGACAATTTCCCGATCGACAACCGCTGGTGTCTCGTTCACTGCACGCATATGACTGCGGATGAGACCAATCGGCTTGCCGCGTCGGGTGCAGCGGTGGCCCTGTGTCCGACGACCGAGGCCAACCTCGGCGATGGCATTTTCAATGCCTCGACCTATCTCGATGCCGGCGGTGTCTGGGGTGCGGGGACCGATTCCAACGTCCAGATCGACGCGGCGGCCGAACTGCGGCAGCTCGAATACAGCCAGCGTTTGCTGCATCAGTCGCGCAATGTGCTCGCCCGACACGAAGGCAAATCGACCGGGCATCGGCTGTACACGACTGCGCTGGCGGGCGGAGCGCAGGCGCTTTCGCAGCAGATTGGCGCGCTAGAGCCCGGGCGGTGGGCCGATCTCGTCATTCTCGACGCCGATCATCCCGACCTTGCCAGCGGCCCGGACCATTGGCTCGACGCATACTTGTTCGTGGGCGGCAGGCGTCTTATCCACTCGGTGATCGCCGCCGGCGAGATCGTGGTCGAAAACGGCCGCCATCGGCAGCATGATTTAATTTCTACAGCCTATCGCAGGACGATTGCGCGACTGTTGGATCGATAAGCTTAGCGCGAAATGATTTTTCTTCGATCATCATCTCGCTCTACATTATTGTTTGAGCATGATCTTTTTCCGAAAATCGGTATCCACTTTTCGGGATCATGCTCTAATCGAGCAGAAGAGCGTCATCGGCAAGCTCTTCCCCCTGATCGCGACGAAACAGACGCAGAAGATCAGCGACGCTCATGGCGGCGCGTTGATCTCCATCGACGTCGAAGACGATCTTGCCGCGGTGAAACATGACGGTCCTGTCACCGAATTGAAGCGCCTGCGACATCGAATGGGTTACCATCACCGTAGTCAGACGCAAACTGCGTATAATCGTTTGCGTCAGCCCCATGACGAATTCACCGATTCTGGGGTCAAGCGCTGCCGTGTGCTCATCGAGCAGCAGCACGCGGGTCTCTCCGGCAGTTGACATGAGGAGGCTGAGGGCCTGCCGCTGCCCGCCTGAAAGCAGGCCGACCTTGTCGTCCAGGCGGTGCTCCAAGCCGAGCTTGAGCATCTCCAGCCGTTGGCCAACCTGCTTTCTCAAGCGTCGATCCACGGCGAAGCGAAAGCCGCGCGGTCGGGTGCGCCCCTCCGCAATGGCAAAGTTTTCCAGGATGGTCATGTCCGCGCAGGTGCCCATCTTGGGATCCTGAAACACGCGGGACACAAGTCGCGCGCGGCAATGAGTTCGGCCATTCCGTGACATCTTGGGCGTCGATGATGATGCGGCCGCGATCGGGCCGCACGTCTCCGGCAATCACGTTCAACGCAGTCGACTTGCCGGAACCATTCGAGCCGATCACCGTGAGAAACTGGCCGGCTGGGATAGCGAGCGCAATGCCCCGCAGCGCCTGCGCCTCCAGCGGCGTGCCTTGCGCGAATGTCACGTGGATGTTTTCGAGGGTGATCATCGCACCGGCTTGCGGGTCAGCAACCTGGCGATGCCGCCCCCCGAGCGGCTTATCAGGGCGAGCGCCACCAGAATCGCGGTGACCATCTGAACATCGGAGGCGTGCAGCCCGAGAAAATCCGCGTTCAGCGCGAGCGCCACGGCAAATCGATAGAGCATGGCGCCGGCAAGGCAAGCGATTGTGGCCTGCATGATCGTTCTCGCCGGCAATATCGCCATTCCGACGATCACCGAGGCGAGGCCGATGATAACGACTCCGATCCCCATATAGGCGTCAGCGGCGCCGAAGAGCTGCGCGAACAGCGCGCCGGCGAAGGCAGTAAGCGCATTGGCGAGGCCGATTCCAAGAAGCTTCATTCTGCCGACATCGATGCCGTTCGCCGCCGCCATCACCGGATTGGCCCCGGCGGCGCGCATTGCAGTGCCGATTCCGGTCGCAAGGAAAAGATCAAGCGCAAGCTTGAGAAGAACGATCAGGCATCCAAGCAGGATCGGGTCGATGATGTAGGCGGGAATGCCGCCCGTCTGCACCAGCGTGAACACCGTCTGCGCGCCAAGCAGGGGCTTGTTCGGACCGCCCATGATGCGCAGGTTGATGGAGTAGAGCGCAATGGAAACCAGGATGCCGGCGAGGATGTGCAGGATATTATAGCGCACATTGAGAAAGGCCGTGATGAGGCCGGCGAGAAACCCTGCGAGCACGCCGGCCGCGGTCGCGGACCATGGATTCCACGCGTGGTTGACAATTAGGACAGCCGCGACGGCGGCACCGAGCGGAAAGCTTCCTTCGACGGTCAGGTCGGGGAAATCGAGAACCCGAAAACTGAGAAAGGCGCCGAGCGCGACAATTCCGAAAATGAAGCCAATCTCGACCGTTCCCAGAAACTCATAAAGCGTCATGGCGCCGGACAGGGGAAGTGCAGCGCGCGCACTTTACGCTAATCGATGATTTTCGTCGCACGCGCAAGAACCGTCTGCGGAATTGCAACGCCCATTGCCGATGCAGACCGTTTGTTCACATAAACATCCAATTGCGGGAGCTTCTGATACGCGATCACCGCGTCGATATCGCCCGGCTTCTTGCCGTTAAGCACTTCTGCGACCATGTGCCCCGCAAGCCGCCCGACCTCTGTGTAATTGAGGCCGACGGATGCGATGCTTCCCCGTTCCACTCCGCGCGTTTCGCCGGTGAAGACCGGTGTCTTCGTTTCTTCGCCGATTTTCACGATTGCCTCGATGGCAGATACCACGGTCGTATCGTTAGGAATGAAAATGGCATCGGACTTGCCCACCAGCTTGCGCGCGGCTGGAATCACTTCATTCGTGGTTGGCGCCGGCGATTCGATGACTTCGATGCCGAGTATCCTGCCCTGCTCGTTGATCCATTCGAGCGTCGCCTTTGAACTGTCGAGACTGGGATTGTAGATGAAGCCGAGCTTCTTCAGGTTCGGCAATATCTCGCGGAACAACTTCAGCTGCTCGGCAATAGGCGGCGCGTCGGATACGCCGGTCACATTGCCGCCGGGCTTTTCATATTTGCCGATGATCCGCGCCTTCACAGGATCGATGACGGTCGCGAACACGATGGGGATATCCTTGGTCGCCGCGACCATGGTTTGGCTTGTAGGAGTCGTGATCGCAACAATGGCATCGGGCGCGTCGCCGACAAACTTGCGAGCAATCTGCTGCTGGGTCGGCATGCTGCCGTTGGCGGTCTGATACTGGACCGAAAGATTTTTTCCTTCAATGAAATTCCGCTCGGACAAGCCGGCAAGCACACCATCCTTTGTTTGCACAAGCTGGGGAACCTCGACGATCATGGATATCGCGATCTTCTTCGTGTCGGCGGCATGAATGGAGATGCAGGTTGTGAGCACAAAGCCGGAGCTAAGGACGGTTCGGATCAGCTTGCGCATGCTCGCCTCCATGCTCGCCTCCATGCTCGCCTCCATGCCGATGGCTCTTGCCATACTGCACTCACTTGCTTCACGTTTGGAGCAAATGCCTAGCCTGCCTGTCAACATGAGCCCGGGCGTGCCCGGGGCGTCGGCTGAACAAGCCGACTTGATGCGCGGCTGGGTCTCGGTTCGGCCAGGTCTTGCCGGCCTTGAGCTTAGCCGGTTGTCTCGCCCGGCGGCAGGCCGCGGAGCGGCATTGGTGCGGGTTGAAGCCTCGGCGCTGAATTTCTCCGATCTTTTGATGCTCGATGACCTCTACCAGGTCCGACCGCCCCGGCCCTTCGTTCCCGGCCAGGAGATCGCCGGTACGGTTGTTGCCGCCGCGGAGAATTCAGGACTCGCCATAGGCGACCGGGTTGCGAGCAAGGTTGCATGGGGCGGATTCGCGCAATACGCGGTCGTGCGCGGCGACATGGCGATACGCATTCCGCAAAACATGGCCGCTTGCCACGCCGCGGCATTGCCAGTCGTCTACACGACCGCTCTGGTCGCGATCACGCAATCAACGACCGTTAGATCGGGGGAGACGGTGCTTGTCCTCGCCGCGGCCGGCGGGGTCGGGCTTGCGGCAGTGGAAGTGGCAAAACAGCGGGGTGCGCGCGTCATTGCTGCCGTGGGGGCAAGCCAGAAATGTGCGCTCGCTCGTGCCCATGGCGCCGATGAGACCGTCGACTATCGGGAGACGGAATGGAGCGATCGTGTCAAGGCAATGACCGGCGGTCGCGGCGTCGACGTGATCGTCGACCCGGTCGGAGGCGAGCTTACCAGGCAAGCGCTGCGGCTCCTGGATTGGGGTGGCCGACTTCTTATCGTAGGTTTCAGCTCGGGAGAAATTCCGCAGATTCCAGCCAACCGGTTGCTGCTGCGCCGCGCCTCGGCCATTGGCGTCTACTGGGACCACGATCGCGATGGTCCGATGTTGGCACGAATAGCGCAACAGATACTCGACTTTTCAGCCGCGGGCGTCATTCGCCCGCATATCGGTGCGACATTCGCGTTTGAAGATCTGCCGACTGCGCTCGCGGCCCTCAGAGGTCGTAGAACTGCTGGCAAGACTATTCTCACCATACCGCAGGAGACGACATGATCAATTCCGGGGCCCGCCTGTTCTTTGGACTTCGCGTGCTCGACCTTACACGCGTCATGTCCGGGCCGTTCTGCACCGCAATGCTGGCCGATCTCGGAGCCGAGGTGACAAAGATCGAAATGCCGGGCTTCGGCGAGGAAAGCCGGCATTTTGCGCCCCACGTGAATGGCGAAAGTACTTATTTCGCCATGCTCAATCGGGGAAAACGCAGCATCACGGTGAACCTCAAATCATCCGATGGCGTCGAGATCGTTCGCGAGCTGGCGCGGCGCGCGGATGTGCTGGTGGAGAATTTTCGTCCGGGCGTGATGGATCGGCTGGGCCTTGGTCAGCAGGCATTGCGCGAACTCAATCCACGTCTGGTCTACGCTTCGATCTCGGGATTCGGTCAGGACGGTCCGTTCAGGGATTGGCCTGCCTTCGATCTCGTCATTCAGGCGATGAGCGGGCTGATGAGCCTGACTGGCGAACCGGACGGCAGGGCGAACGCTGTGGGCGAGAGCATTGCCGATGTGGCAACCGGCATGTTCGCCGCATGGGGAATTGCCGCCGCCTTATACGACCGCGAACGGACCGGACAAGGTTGCTATCTCGAAGTGGCAATGCTCGATTCGATTTTCAGCATGCTGCTCACGAGTCTGGCACGGCAGCTGTATACGGATCGTGCTCCGCGCCGCGTCGGTAACCGGCATCCGGAAACCTATCCCGTCGACAGCTTTTCCACTCGCGACGGCGACATCGTGCTCGTTGCCTTCTCAGACAAGATTTTCCGGCAGCTTATGCACTGCATCGGAAGGCCGGATCTCGCCAAGGACCTGCGGTTTTCAAATAATGGGAACCGGAATTCGCATGAATCCGAGCTGAGAGAAGTCATTGCGTCCTGGACGAGCGGCTTGACGCAAGCCGAAGCGCTCGAACGCCTGCGAGAGGCAGGGGTGCCCGCGGCGCCGGTTTGGACCCTCGACCAGCTTCTGGCGAGCGGTCATGTGCAGGCGCGCGGCGCGCTGCAGGAGGGCATCAACGCTGTGCTCGGCAAAATTCCTCTGGCACCACAGCCGGTGCAGTTTTCGGACTTCTCGCGTCCATCGCAAATGCGTGCTCCAACGCTGGGCGAGGATACGGACGCAGTGCTGCGAATCGATCTCGGCCTCAACGAGAATAAGATCGCCGCATTGCGCGCGGCAAAGGCGATCTGATTTAGTGAGCAGGGACGATCTCGGAGAGGCTTCGGATCGAGGGCCGGTGCCGCTCACGCTCATGGCAGCCGGTCTGTTTTCTTGTCGCCTGCGGGCTTTTGCGCTGCCTTTATTTCCTGCACGGTAGTTTGCAGATTTGTCACAGCATTTTTGAGCGAACTGATTTCATTGGCTGCCGCATTCAGCCGCTGCCCTGCTTCGAGCGCATTCTTCGTCACGAGCCGCTGCAGGAAATTGATATTGCTTTGCAGGCAACTTGTTCTCTTATCGAGCCCCGCGGCTTTTGTGCAATCCTCGATTCCGGCAATATCCTGGGCGTGCGCAAAATGGCAGCCGATCAGGACCATGCCCAAGCATACTAGTGAAGTTTTGAGCATTCTTTTCTCCGTTGTTGGGCCCCGAGACCGCTTCCCGCGTCGAGAGCGGGATGATTTCTGGTCGGCGTATAGTATTGTAGAGTCTGCGCGAGTTCATCCCCGATTGTGAACCGGCGCCCATGCCGCGGATCGCCTTGCCTCGATCTTGAATTTTCGCCTTGGGCCCACGATTTTCCTGGCAGACCCCCGACACGAGGCCACGTAATGGGCCAGATAGCGCACCACTATCTCATTTTCGAAACCGCCAGCGGTTTCTGCGGCATCGCCTGGAACAATGGTGGCATCACGCGGTTCCAGCTGCCGACAAAAAGCGCCGAAGCGACCGAACGAATTCTGCTGCGCCGGGTGCCCGACGCCAAATCCGGTCCCCCCACCCCGGAGATGGTCGAGGCAGTCGCCGCTGTGAAGCGCTATTTCGCGGGTGAGAGGACGGACTTTTCCAAGTTCAAGCTCGACCTCAATGACCAGGATGCATTCTTCAAGCAAATCTATGCTGCGGCCCGGCAGGTTGGATGGGGCCATACGACAACCTATGGCGCTCTGGCAAAGGAAGTTGGTGCCGGGCCGGAGGCCGCGCGCGACGTCGGTCAAGCCATGGCCAGGAATCCGGTGCCGCTGATCATTCCGTGCCACAGGGTCTTGGCGGCCGGCGGCAAGGTCGGTGGTTTTTCGGCACCGGGCGGCTCTGCGGCCAAGATGCGCATGCTCGAACTCGAGGGGGTTCAAGTCGAGCCGCCGCGGCCCGTTCAACAGTCTTTTGGGTTTTAAATTGGTGATCTTCGAGTACTGACGAACCATCCGCTTCGCAGCTCAAACGTCGAGCTAATCTGAACCGATCCGATGCACTTCCGATGAGTGCAGCGCCCCAAAACGGCGCGCGGCAACATTCCCCGCTGTGACCCAATTCCGATACAGCCAGCACGCGATATGATAGTCTTTCTGCCCGGGGCTCCAACTTCCTTGAGAACGCTGCAATGGACGAGTCCAGGTCGGTACGATTCCTCAGCCAGGTAAGCCAGCCGGTTCGCACTTCGGCAGTTACACCCGTGTTGATGGCCGCAGTGCTGGTGACAGCATTATACTTCGGCCGCGAAGTTTTGGTGCCGATTGCACTGGCGGTATTGATGAGCTTCGTGCTGGCACCGCTGGTCGGGCTGTTACAGCGCTTGCGCGTTCCACGAGTTGCAGCTGTGTTGCTTGTGGTGCTTGTCGCTTTTTCCGCCGTATTCGCGCTCGGTGGCTTGATGGCGTCGCAGATCAACCAATTAGCAAACGACCTGCCACGCTATCAGTCGACACTTAGCGATAAAATTCAGGGCTTGCGGGGCGCGGCGGCAGGCACCGGCACTTTGGAGCGTGCGTCTGAGGTGTTACATAGCTTGCGCCAGGAACTCGACCGGCCCAACCTCGATTTGCAAACGCCGGCAAGAACGCTTGGTGATGCCGCCGCACCCGTAAAACCGATACCTGTAGAGGTGCACCAGCCTAATCCTGGTGCATTGCAAACGCTAGCCGCACTGATCACGCCATTGATTCATCCGTTGGCGACAACGGGAATCGTCGTGGTCTTCGTAATTTTCATTCTCATACAGCAGCAAGACCTGCGAAACCGGCTCGTCCGCCTTGCCGGCTCACAAGACCTCCACCGCACCACCGCCGCAATGGACGATGCCGGTAAACGTCTGAGCCGGCTTTTTCTGACACAACTGATGCTCAATGCGGGTTTTGGCATCGTGATCGGGACGGGCCTTTGGTTGATCGGCGTGCCGCGTGCGCCTCTATGGGGCATGCTGGCCATGATCTTGCGCTTCGTTCCATACATCGGCGCAATCATTGCGGCGATATTCCCGTTAGTGCTGGCAGCGGCGGTCGGGCCCGGCTGGTCGATGGTGCTTTGGACGGCTGCACTGTTCATTGTCGTGGAGCCGATCATCGGTCATGGTATTGAACCTTTGCTCTATGGTCAGAGTAGTGGGCTATCGCCGGTTGCCGTGGTCGCGTCGGCAACGTTCTGGACCTGGATATGGGGTCCCATCGGGCTGGTGCTCGCCACTCCGTTGACAATATGCCTGGTCGTGCTTGGCAGACATGTGGATCGGCTGAAGTTTCTCTATGTGCTCTTGGGCGATCAGCCGGCCTTGACCCCCGCGGAAATCGTCTATCAGCGCATGCTTGCAGGCGATCCCGTGGAGGCGACCGAACAGGCTCAGAGATTCCTCAAGGAAAGGCCGCTAATTGAATATTATGACGAAGTGCTCATGCGCGGTCTTAAGCTCGCGCAGTCCGATGCGGAACGAGGTTCGTTGGACCAGGAGCGCATGCAGCGCATTCGCGACGCCGTCGCCGAAATTGTCGACGACCTGAGCCCCCATCAGGACAAGCCCGAAGTATCTTCCGCGCCGGAAATCGAGGGCCCCCTCGCGCAAATCAGCAAAGCTGAAGCGGCAGAGCTAAACACCGCGCCTGAATTGCCGGAGCGCTGGCGCGAAGGTGTGCCGGTGCTGTGCATTCCCGGGGTCGGTCTGCTCGACGAAGCAGCCGCAATCACCCTTGCTCAGCTGATCCAACGCCATGGCATCGGCGCCATCGCCAAGGAAGCGGATGCCCTGTCAATGTCGAAGATATTTGCGCTCGACACGCAAGGCGTGGTCCTGGTGTGCCTTTGCTACATGGGAAACGCAACGCCCGCACAGGTTCGCTACGCGGCGCGGCGCATTCATCGCAAGGCGCCCGCGGCGCTCACCTTGATATGCTTGCTGAACGAGACCGACAGGATTGAAGACGCCCAGGCCATGCAGCTTCCCCCTGGCACCGGTGTCGTGCAAGGCTCGCTCGCTGATACGTTGCAGCGAATTCTAGACGTTGCAAATGGCAAGACTGCTGCATTCCCGACCTCCGAGATCTCGCTCTCGCAGACCGCATAATCAATTACATCCGCTCGCAAATCGGTTTGTTAGGGAGCGGTTTTCCCGATACCACCGTCCATGGTTCTTTAGTTCGGGCCGGTTTGCGGCGGTCCCCGCGCGGGGTCCGTGGTAGGCTTGCCTGCGCATAGACGGAAGATTGTCATCATGCCAGCCCGCGCCCGGCTCGGCTTTCTCATCCCGCCCGGAAATCCGACGGTCGAGCCGGAAATGATTGAAATGGCGCCGCCGGGCGTTACGGTGCATTTCTCGCGCATGGTCGCGCACGGTCCAACCGGAACGCTTGAAGGACAGGAAGAACGCAACCTCACCCAGATCAAGCACATCGGCGAAAGCGCAGCACTCCTCGCCATGGTCAAGCCTGACGTCATCATGCTTGCCCACACCGCAACCAGCTACACGCTTGGCCGACACGCCGAGGCCGAGCTGGTACAACGTCTGCGAAATCAATGCGGGACGGCAGTCGCGACGGCGTTCGGCAGCGTGATCGCCGCCCTCAAGATACTCGGCGTGACGCGAGTGGCACTCGGCACGCCCTATAACCAGGAGACGACGCTTAAGGGCAAGGCGCTTTTGCAGGAGCACGGCTTGCAGGTGGTGAGCCACGGCCGGCTCGAGAATGTGACGAATATCTACGACGAGACGCCGGAACGGGCGCGTGCGCTCGGGCGCGCCGTGGATACCCAGGCCGCGGAGGCGGTTTTTCTCAGTGGGCTCGGCATGCCCACCATCTCCATCCTCGAGACCCTCGAGCGGGACCTCGGCAAGCCGGCGATCTCCGCAGCCTCGGCAATGATGTGGCAGGCGTTGCGTCTGGCCGGGGTGCGCGAACGCGTGTCCGGCTATGGCCGGCTGCTTGCGTCCGCGTAGCTATTTCGAAGGCTGCCATGCAACCCAATGCCTTTTTCCCTTCGCTTGATATTGGGACAGACCCCGCCAAGATCCGCGATTGGGCGCAGGCAGCGGAAGATCTTGGATACGCGTATATCGAAGTCCCCGATCACGTCTTCGGAGCGAAGGGTCGGGATGGCTGGGTGCCGCTTTACAATGAGAAGGACCCTTTCCACGAGACTTTCGTCACGCTTGGTTTTCTGGCCGCGGTCACCAAGACCATTGGGCTTTCGACCGGCATTCTGATCGCGCCGCAACGGCAAACAGGCGTCATTGCCAAGCAGGCGGCCGAGGCTGATCTCTTGAGCGGTGGGCGCCTGCGGCTTGGCATCGGTCTGGGATGGAATCACGTCGAGTACGAAGCGCTCGGCATGGAGTGGAAGACACGCGGCGCCCGCCAGGCCGAACAGGTCGAGGTGCTCCGTCGCCTTTGGTCGGGAGACGTCGTGAATTTCACCGGGCGATTTCACCATCTCAAGGACGTCAGTATCGTGCCACCGCCGGTGCAGCATCCGATCCCGATCTGGTTTGGCGGTTCATCGGACGCCGTTGTGACGCGTGCCGCTCGGCTCGGCGACGGTTGGATGCCGATCATGGCGCCCGACGCGCAGGCCGAGCAAAAGCTTGGCGCGTTGCGGGAGCAGCTCAAGTCGTTTGGACGCGACCCGGCTAAGTTCGGCATCGAGGCTTGGCTGCGCATGCATGGTCCGGACCAGCAAGGCTGGGCGGACGCGGTGGACGGCTGGCGCCGGCTCGGTGCCGACATGGTGATGCTCTACCCCATGTACCGCATCCCGAGGATCGAGGATCACATCAAGACCTTACGACGGTTCAAGGAGCTCGTAAGCGGATAGCTTCCATACCGGGCGTTCAGTTCGGGCCGGTTTGCGGCGGAACGAATTCATCGCCGGTCGGCACGAACGCGTTGGTGTAGAGTTGCTCAGCCTCGAGCGGGCTTGTCACTCCGCCATACTGCTTGAGCGCCACGACCGTCTCTGCCCAATCCTTCTCCGACATCCATCCAAGCGGCTTGCCCGCAGTGTTGGGCGTCACCCAGGTCGTGAACGACAGTTCCGCCTCGCGTCGCGAGATCGCCGGCACCGTCGCTTCGGAGAATTTCTTGACGATGGCGGCGAGTTCATCGGGATGCGAACGGCCGTATAGGAAGCCCCTGATACTCGCGGCGACAAAGGACCGGATGATCTCGGGATCCTCCTTGATGAGATCGGAATGAACAATGATGCCGTTGCTTACCGCGGTGACGCCGCAATCGGCATACCAGAGGATCCGAGCCTTTTTGTTGCCGCGAATCTCGATGCTGGGCACGTAGCCCTGGGCATAGCCGGCAATCGCGTCGACTTGTCCTGCGATCAGAGCCGCAGTGCCGCCCGCGGGATCGATATTGGTCAGCCGAATCTTGCTCGCATCAAGACCGCAGCCCTTCACGAAGGCGGGCCACTGCTGAAACTGAGTTCCTCCAGGCGGGCTGGCAATGGTCTTGCCCTCGAGGTCCTTTGCGGTCTTGATGTCCGAATCCTCCAGCACAATGATCGCGGTCGGATTGCGCCGGAAAATTCCGGCGACCATCCTGATGTTCATTCCCTTCGATACGCTGTTGCCGACGACAAACCCGTCCGCGAAGCCGAACTGCGTCGCCTTGCTGGCGACAAGTTGCGCGGTGCTGCCCGATCCCTTGCCGGGACCGATTTCGACGGCAAGGCCGGCTTGCTCGTAGAAACCCTTCTCCTGCGCGATCATGAAACCTGCGTTCGGGCCCTGAAAGAGCCAGTCGAGACGCATTGTCACTTGCCGCCTTTGGGCGTGCGCGGGACGCGCGAGCGCTTCGACCGCAAGGCCGGCGGCTACGCCCGCTTGCCGCAGAAATCGTCGTCTGGATGTCGGTTTGCCCAACATGCGCCGAGGCTTCCATAGAATACCGAAGGGGTCAACGCGCGGCAGCGTGAAGAGCCTCGACCGTGGTCGGGCACTCTCAGACGGCGAGTGCCTCCATAATCAGGTTCGTGATCGCATCGGGTTGTGAGATCAGCGCCAGGTGGCTCGCATCGATCTCGATCGTCTTCGCGCCCATCCGCTTGGCCATGAAGCGCTCCAGGTCGGGATTGATCGTCCGGTCTTGGATGGACACGGCATAGAAGGACGGCTTGGTGCGCCAAGCGGCATTCGTCGTCTTTTCGGTCGTCAGCGACTTCTTGAACGGCTGCTGAACCGCGTAGAGAACGCGCGCCTCCTCCGGCGGCAGGTCGCCCGCGAAGTCGTGCAGAAAAGCCTTCTCCGACAACTGGCCCCAGTCGTCGTTGAAGACAATGCCGGCTGTGGCCGGGGGTGTCGGATAGTTCTTTGCCAGCGCCGTATAGTCCTCGCCGGCATCGGGTGCCCGCGCAGCGACGTAGACGAGGGCGGCGATCTTCGGGTCCAGCCCCACCTCCGACACGATCATTCCGGAGAAGGAGTGACCGACGAGCACCGTTGGACCCGACTGCGCCGAGATCGCCCGCCGCGCGGCCTCCGACGCCTCATGCAGCGAGGTCAGAGGGTTCTGCACACTGGTGCAGTTGATGCCCTTCGGCTGGAGGCGGGCGATGACCTTAGACCAGCAGGAGCCGTCTGCGAACAGTCCGTGTACGAAGACGACATTCTTCGTCTTCAGCGATGTCTGGGCGCTGGCAACTCGATTAAGCACGGGAAAAGCGGCCACGGCGGCGGCGGCCCCGATCAATGTCCGTCGATTCATCATCGTCTCCAATTGAACCACTGCCTATTAAGCGACACGCTAGGTGGCAATCGAAGCTTTGTCTTTTGTCACGGCAAGCCGCCGCAGGAGCTCACGTGCGAACTGCGAAAGCGAATCGTCGCGCGCGCCCATGACCACGATGCGATCGCCGCGACGGGCCAGCCTGACCAGCAAGTCGCCACAGGCGGCGCGGTCAGGAAAGGCAAAGGCCTTTCGACCCCGGCGCTGGATTTCGCAAGCAATATCGTCACTACCGACACTGCGGTCCACCGTGCCGCCGAAATAAACGGGCTCGGGCATGACCAGAACGTCATCATCCTGCAACCCGCTTGCAAAGCAGTCCACGAAGGCGTCCCGCATCAAACGAATCGGGCCGTAGCCATGCGGCTGA
Organism: uncultured Alphaproteobacteria bacterium; assembly: GCA_963817135.1. Taxonomy (GTDB): domain Bacteria; phylum Pseudomonadota; class Alphaproteobacteria; order Rhizobiales; family Xanthobacteraceae; genus VAZQ01. Next base: position 53,550 of record CAWFNG010000015.1, read on the forward strand.
AACATCAGCAGCAGGCGGCCGGGAAACGCGTGCATGGTTTCGAGCGTGGCCGATATCTTGTCGGGGTTGTGCGCGAAGTCATCGACCACGGTTATTTCATTGGCGACGCCCACGACCTCCAGTCGCCGACGGATGCCGCTGAATTCGCCCAGATGCGCCGCAGCCGCGACGAGGGCTACGCCGCATACCTTCGCGGCACTCAGAGCGGCGAGTGCGTTGGCCACATTATGCAGCCCGGGAACTTTCAGGGTCACCTCGGCGGCCTCAGCGGTATCGCGCGCCTTCACCTGGAAGGCGATTCCATTCGGCGACGGGACCGGTGAAGACGCGACGAGGTGGGCCTGCGCAGCAGCGAGGCTGTAGGTCACCGCTTGCCCCGGCTGCAAGCCGGCCATGAGCGCCGCGGTTTCTGCGTTATCGAGGTTCAGCACCACGGTCTGCGCCTTGGCAATGAAACCGCGGAAAAGGGTGCGCAACTCGTCGAGCGGCTTATGGTCCAGGGAAATGTTGTTCACCACGGCGACGCGAGGCTGGAAAAACGCAAGCGAGCCGTCGCTCTCGTCCACTTCACTGACGAAAACCTCGCCCTCGCCGATCCTGGCGCTGGCAAAGGGCGAGCCCGTATCGATGAAGTTTTTCATATCCGCGCCGTTCATGATCGTTGGGCTCTTGCCGGCGCGGTACAGAATCCAGCCGAGCATCCCGACCGTGGTGGACTTACCGCTCGTGCCGGCGACACCGATGCCCAAGCCGGCAGAGTTGAAGAGTTCGGCGAGAAGCCTCGCGCGGGTGGTAACGGCGGCACCAATTCGGCGCGCGGCTTGTACGTCGGGGATCGTCTCCTCAACAGCAGAAGACGTGACCAGTATCTGCCCGACCCGGCTGACGCCACTGCCATCCTGCGGATGGAGCAGCACGCCGCGTGCGCGCAGAAAATCAAATCTTTCGGTATTGCGTCCCTGGTCAAGCGCACGGTCAGAACCCTCAACCAGTCCGCCCCTCGCTTGGATGATCAAAGCGAGCGGGGTCATGCCGCTACCGCCGACGCCGCAAAAAAAGTAATCTCCGAGTTGGGACATTGGGCGAAATCTAGAAGGGTTGCTGATGAGTCGCAATGCGGGCTGAAAAGAGGTGCAGGATCGGCGTGGTCGCGCCGGCTTCGCGCATGTCTGCGGAAGTTGCGCAGAGAGTACCGACGCTGGCCAGATCGCTGTACCCGGACAGGACGCCTGAGATCGTCTTCCACCCCCAGTGCTTTGCTTCGCACGGACATTTCGCTGGCGATGACGCAACGCGCGCCCAGGCCTTTCTCGACGTCGCCAATGACGAGCGCTACGACGCAGTCTGGTTCGCGCGCGGCGGTTACGGTTCGTGCCGCGTGGTGGAAGCGGCCATCTGCGGGTTGCGAGAGCCGTCCAGACGAAAAACCTACCTGGGCTACAGCGATGCCGGCGTGCTGCTTGCCGCCTTGTATCGGGCCGGGTACGCGGCCGTGGCGCACGGTCCCGTGGCGCAGGACATCCTCCGAGACGCGGGAGACGCAGCGGTTGAGCGAGCGCTCGCCTGGATGGTCGATCGTTCGCCCGCGGCGTTGGAGCCCACGGTGGGCCGCGTGCAGAAGACGGCAGCATTTAACATGACGGTCCTTGGCCAGATCCTTGGCACGCCGCTGCAACCTGACCTCGACGGACATGTGCTCATGTTGGAAGAGGTGGGGGAGGCAATGTACCGGATCGACAGGTCGCTGTTTCACATCACCAGCAACCCCGGAATCAGGCGGGTGTCGGGCGTCATGCTTGGCCGTTGCACCGGCATCACCCCGAACAAACCGGATTTCGGAATGAACGAAGAAGAAATCGCCCGTTACTGGTGCCAGAGGTCCGGGATTGCATGGCTGGGACGCGCCGACATTGGGCATGATACCGACAACAAGGTTGTTCCCTTCGGCTCGACACCCAGCGCATTGCGGGATAGGCTTGAAACCTAGTCTAAGAGTTGGGAGATCCCTATGGAACAGATTTTGATCAACCTCGTTGCCGGGGCGCTTGGCGGCGTTGGCGCAGGCAAATCATCGCCAACCTTTAATCTCGGTATGATCGGCAATATCGTTTCCGGTCTGGTCGGAGGCGGGGTACTCGGCCAGATCGTTACGTTATTGCTGCCGTCGGTTATGGCCGCAGTGCAGTCGGGCAATCTGAGCATCGGCGGCATCATCTCACAGGCGATTGCCGGCGGCGCCGGCGGCGCCATACTCACGGCGATCATTGGCGCAATCAAGAACAAAGCAGCTGCCTGACTACTAGACGACCTGAAGGCCGGCGTTCTTCAGATTGAATTTGACGCCGAAGAACCCGTTCGGTTGCCAACCGGCGTAGGCGAGGAACCGCGCGCTCACATACGAGACGAACGGCAGCCGCCAGCAGCCGAGACTGATGATCGACCACTTGAGCCCGGTGCGCGGAGGGTCGAGGTCGTCGTAGGTCGTCCACATTACCGGCGTGAGACCACGGACGGTGAAATTGCGGTCGCACACGCCGAAGACGTAGTTGCCGGCGTTCTGGAATGGATTGCGAAGATACCAGCAGGTCAACCGCAGCAGGAAATTCTGTCCGGGATTATACCAATCGGGCGGCGTCGCCTCGTACTCGTTGAGGAACCACCAAACCAGATTCAATTTCTTGTAGAGCGGAAACTTCTGCCGGCCTTCGACAAGCACCGCTTCGACGCCATTCTCGACCGTCAACGTGTTGTAAGTCTCGGTCAGGCTGGGCAGCGGGCTGCGCGGCTGGAAGATGCACGCCACCACACACACAGCGAGGTACGCGCAAAGCACGGCAGCGATGGGTTCCATTTCATTTCCTCAGCAGATCAAGCATGGTTTTCATTTGATCTTCGGTCGCACCTCTTCGGCAAACATTTGCATCTGATCGAGAAACTCGGGCACGCTATTTGCGGCGATGAAAAGCCCGAGGAAATGCGTTACACCGGCTTCGCGGAATGCATTCGCGCGCTCCACTACCGTCTCTATGCTGCCGATTAAATTGATGTCTTCGGAGCGCAAGGAACGTTGGTCCTTCAAAGTCGATTTCTTAAGCGATTCGAAGTGTTTGTACATCTGGCTCTGTCTATACCGCGCAATCGCTTGTTCCTGATCGCGTCCCAGGTGAACGACGTATTGCGGGGCGATCTGCATTTTGGAGAAGTCGCGTCCAGCAGCTTCGGTCAGTGCTTTTAACTCGCCGACCATGCGCTTGAGTGCATCCAACGGCAGTCCAGCTGGAACCCAGCCATCGGCAGATTGCGCAGTCCGCCGCAGCTGGTTTGGATTGTTGCCTCCGACGTAGATCGGCAGATGCTGCTGTTTCGGCTTGGGCGACAGCTCGACGTCCTTGAACTTATAGTATTTCCCGGCGAATGATGCCGTGCGCTCGGAAAACAGCAGTTGCAGGGCCTTTACACCCTCCTCAACCATATCGCCGCGATGCACGCGTACCCCGGGATTGAGAGCCTCGAATTCTTCGCGGTAAGCGCCAACCCCGACACCGATCTCCACGCGACCGTTGCTGAGTTGGTCAAGTGTGGCAATCTGCTTCGCCGTCACCACGATGTCGCGGCGCATAGGAAGGACGAGCACGCCCGTACCGAAGCGGAGTTTGGTCGTCTGCGGAGCAAGAAAAGCATATGTGACCAGCGGCTCCCAAAAGCGGGGCGGGACAGGAAATTCGGCACGCACGTAGTGCTGGGTCGTCATGTGATCGTTGCCCCAAATCGAATGGTACGCCAGCGCTTCCGCATGCTTTGCGATCCGGATGAGGTTTTCCGGATCGGAAAAGGGAATCGGATAGGTAAGCCCCTCCATCCCGGTCGGGAATCCAATGCTGAAAAGCAGACTCATCTCCAAATCCTGATTTATTGTTCGCCGAAGTAGACGCGGGCAGCCTCATTACGATCGGTTGCTTCCTTCATCGATCCCTGCCAGGCCAGAGCACCTGCAGCAAGCATACAGCATCGCTCTCCAATGGAGCGTGCGATCTCCATGTTCTGCTCCACAAGCAGGATGGCAACCCCGCTCTGCCGAATCCGGTCGATGGCGGGAATTAGCGCGCGCGTGATGCCTGAGGAGAGGCCCGCGGAGGGCTCATCCAGCAGCAGCAGCTTCGGATTGGTCACCAGGGCGCGTCCAATCGCCAGCATCTGTTGTTCGCCGCCCGACAGCGAACCCGCCAATTGACGGCATCGCTCCTTCAAGACGGGAAACAAGTCGTAAATGATTGTAAGCGCGAGCGGTTCGCGTCCTTGGGCAGCCGTCATTCCGGCAATCAAAGTTTCCTCCACCGAGAACGTCGGAAACAGCTCTCGCCATTGCGGGACCAGGGCCAAGCCCTTGCGCACGATTGCGCTGGCATTCAATGCTGAAATGTCCTCGCCGAAGAATTCCACTTTGCCGCGCTGCTTCGGCAGCAGTCCCGCTATTGCCTCTACCGCCGACGTCTTGCCGGCGCCGTTTGCTCCAAGCAGGACCAGGGCCTCTCCGCTCTCGATTGCCAGACTGAGATCATGGACCGCAACCACATGGCCATAGGTCACGCGTAAATTCGTCACGCGCAGCGCCGTCATGCAGCGGCCTCTTCGCCGAAGTACAACTGTCTTACGATCGGCATGGAAATTACCTCGGCAGGGGCGCCTTCCGCCACGATCGCACCGCCCCCCATCACCGACAGAGTACGGCAGAGCTTTGCGACGAACGGAATGTTGTGCTCTACGACGAGCATCGCAATTCCATGCGCGCCGTTGATGCGCAGGAGCAGATGCCGGAGTTCTTCGGCCTCCGATTCGGAGAGGCCCGAGACCGGCTCATCGAGCAGAATCAGTTTCGGCGCGGAGACGATCGCGCGCGCAAGCTCAAGCCGCCGCTGATCGCCAAGCGACAATGCCGCAGCCGGAGACTGCGCCTGGTCGGCAAGCCCCACCGCGTCGAGACTGATCAGAGCCTCCCGGCGCGCGGCAGCTGCCCCCAGGCCCCCGATAAATGTACCGATGCTCTGGGTGATCGATTGAGCGACAGCATTATGCCCTCTTCCGATGATCACGTTGTCAACACAGGAGAGCTGGCCGAATATCGCCACATGCTGAAATGTTCGCGTGATGCCTAAGTGGATACGGTCGCGCGCTTGCAGGTCGAGCAGCGAAGTTCCGGCAAATTCAACCCGTCCAAGGTCAGCGGGCAGGAACCCGGAGATGATGTTAAACAGCGACGTCTTGCCGGCGCCATTCGGGCCGATCAGGCCGTGAATGCCGCCTGCAGGAACCACAAGCCCGGCGTGATCCACCGCATGGAGCGCTTCGAAGTGCTTATCCACCCCTTCGACGCGCAAAAGCGCTTCTGCCGGCGGCGGCGGCGAGCGTACAAACTCCGCCGCTCGCGCGATAGGCTGTGCTGCACGCCTGGCAATACCCCGCTTCAAGCGGGTATTGACGCGCCCGAGCAGTCCGGCAAGCCCTTCCGGGAAGAACATCACAACCACAATGACCAGCGCGGCAAAGAAAAGCTCTTGATAGTCGGCGACTGGCCGCAGGAGTTCCGGCAGGGTTCTCAGTGCTCCGCCGCCGAGCAGCCCACCCCACGCCGAGTACATTCCGCCGACGATGGGATAGGCAAGCATGAAAATGGACTGAAGCACCCCGAAGCTGTCGGGATCGAGAATTCTGATCCGCGGCGCAGCGAGAGCCCCAGCGAACGCAATCGCAATCGAACTGATCACGAACGCAGCAGTCAAGTAGCCGGCAACGCTCACGCCAAAGGCTTCCGCCGCGATCTCGTTGCTGGCTGCAGCCTGCAGGTTCTTGCCAAAAGGGCCGCGTACCAAGATCGTAAGAAAGAGAACGGCAAGCGCAGAAAGCGCTCCTATAAGAACCAGAAAATCGCCGTCTGTCGCGATGTGCCACCCGAAGATGCTGGGGCGCGGCACGTGAATCCCTTCGGCTCCCCCGGTCAGCCATTTGGATTCCCGGATCAGTATGATGCACACACTCTGGAAGACGAGAGTGACCATCGCAAGATTATGTCCGCGGAAGCGCGTGCCGGGCAAAGCAATCATCCATCCTGCCGCCGCGCCGGCCAGAACGGCCAGCAGCAATGTCGCAGCATACGGAATACCAAGATGAACCATTGACAGCGTCGAAGTGTAAGCGCCGATCGCCATCACCGAACCCGAGGCCAAGGTGATACAACGACCGAGTCCGACGAGCACTACCAGAGCGACGCCGATGACCATCGAGATGAGGGTAATGGCCAAGACATATTTCGGATAGTTGTCGAGCGGCACTCCGATGACGACGCACAGAACAATAAAAACGGCCGGTCCGACCGCAGAAATCCGCAACCGCCGCTCAGACACGTCGGGGAGCCCTCTCCGGAAAGAGACCCTCCGGCCGCCACATCAACACAAAGAAAAGCAGTATGAAGCTCACGCAGTTCTTCATCGCGCTTGAGACATACGCCGCAGCGAGACTTTCTGTAACGCCGAGCAACAGGCCGCCGAGAATTGCCCCGCGCAGGCTGTCAAAACCGCCAAGGACACCGGCGACGAAGCCGGAAGTGATCACTGCAATGGACAGCTCCACGGATACGCCGCTGACGGGCGCGATGAACACACCGGTGAGACCGGCTAATGCCCCTCCCAGGAACCAGGCGAACATGTATACGCGATCCACGGAATAGCCGCAGAGCTGCGCGCCGCGAATGTTCGATGCCATGGCACGCATTCCACGCCCGATTTTTCCGTGCAGAAAGAGCATTACGCACGCAAGCGCAGTCACGAGAGCGCCCGCGATAACCCATACCGTTTCCTGGGTGACGATCACCCGTCCGACAATGAACGGCATGCCCACAAACATCCCCGGGACCGCCAGGAGCTCGGTGTTATAGGTCAGCCGGAACGCCTCAGCCAAAGCGATCCCGAGAAAAACCGTGGCGATTACCACCGTGAACAGGTCCGCCCGGCGAAGCGGGCGCAAGATGAGGAACTCGATCAGGGCGGCTGCCGATCCGATCAATGGCGGAATGAGCAGGTACGCAATGAAATACGGCCACTGCCAATGCACGACGATCAGAAAGCTGGCGAAGGCCCCAAGCATGGCGAACGCGCCATGGGCAAAATTGACAGTTTTGGTGGCCTTGTGGATGACAACGAGGCCAAGCGCGGTCAGGGCGTAGATTGCCCCGAATTTGATTCCCGCAATCAGAACCTGGCCGAACTCTGCAAGCACCCCTTAGTCCTCACGGCTTATCGAGGACGCGATAAACTTCCCACTGTCCATTCTTCACGATCGCTGCACCGAGGCGGAAATTTCCCTGGTGATCGGTCGGCGTGAAGCTTTCCGGGAACGTGACGTCAAGCCCGCCAAGCTTGGTCGGGCCGGCAGCTTGCAGGTGCGACCAGGCATCCAGCAGCTTCTCTCGCGTCAATTGGCAGCCGGTTCCTTGCAGCGCAAGCGCCATGACGTAAGCGGACCCGTACGCAATCATGTCATAATTATTCGGGCGGCCCTGCGGCATTGAGCCGAGAAGAGTTTTCAAGCGGTTCTCGAACTCACGGACGGATTCGCTCTGACCGGGGAAATAAGGCGTGTTGAAATAACCGCGAATGCCGTCTGCGTTGCCGATAATCGGGATTATGGCTCGGCTTACAGCGGAGCCGTCGAGCACCCAGCGCACATTCGACAGGCCCAGCTCCCGCGCCTGCTTTATCGCGAAGCCGGCTTCTGAAAAGCTGCCGAGAATGAGAACGGCATCTACCTGCGCCCGTGTCAATGACACCAGTTGCGAAGTAAAATCCCGCGCAGATTGGTCGAATTGCTCAACGATGTAATTGGCCTTTTTTTCCTTCAGGACGTCTTCAACGGCCTTGAGGGTGGCCTGCGGAAAGGCATACGTGCCTGCCAGGATGCCGAACTTCTTGGGCAGGTAACCTTCGTCATAGAACATGCTTATAAGGTCGCGACTTGCCACCTCGACCGGTACTATTGCCCCATGAAAAACATTCTTCGCGAACGGCTCGCGGATGATCGGCGTTGAGCCATAAAGATTGTAGGTAGGAACACCGACCTCGCGCACATAATCGGCGGCGGCGGCAGCACCGGTGCTGCCCGATGCCAAAACCAGAATGAAAGCCTTGTCCTGCTCGGCCAGTTTCTTGACGGCGGCAAGGCTCTCCGCGGGTGTCGAAGCATGTTCAAATTGCAGGCGCAGCTTGCGCCCGCATACGCCGTCTTTATTGATCTCATTGAACCCCAGCGTCATGCCGTCGCGTCCCGGCGTTCCGATAAACGCCAGGGGTCCGGTCAAAGCACCGATTGCTCCGATAGTAATCTCGGTGGCAGAAACTCCAGCCTCCTGCGCATGCGCAGAAGGCGCGAAGCGGGTGAATTGCACCGCGACCAGCGCAAGTATGATCGCATACGAACGTATGTGGAGGACCGCAGGGAACATGAACCTCTCCTCTTTAAGTCGGGCCGTTTGCCGAAAAGCATGTACCGATGAAATTGAACCGCGCTCGCGGTGGTTTACCTCTCCCCGGAGGGGAGAGAAGAACCACGCGCCAATCTCAGCCACTCACGTACTGCCTTTCGGGCTGCGCAGGAGGCGTCTGAGCCACGCCTTAACCGCTTCAAGGAGCATGTTGCCGGCATTGATTGGAGCAGCCTTCCCGTCCGCTTGCGTCGGCTCACCGCCGCGCAGTTTGCTGCGCAAATTCGTGGAGAACTCTTTTGTCAGGCGGCGGCCCAGATCTTGCGCCAAACCCGATCGCGAGAATTGAGCGAGCGGTCCCTGCAGGTTGTATTCGACTGCCAACGATACGAGCGACCCTGTCCCCGAAGGATTTGGCTCGACCGTGTAGGTCGCGTTGGCCCTGGTCCGGGAGCCGGACCCGCTATCGTTTCCAGCGCCGCGAATACGACCGCAGCGGTTCCGGTCATCGATCTCCACATTGGCCGAGCCAGCAAAGGCAGCACGCATGGGCCCGAGCTTCACCGTCATGCGTCCCTTGATATGGCCATCGCCATGCTCGGTGAGTTCCGCACCGGGCAGGCAGGAGGCGACGACCGGGAAATCCGAAAGGACCTTCCATACGGTGGCGGGCTCCTCCTCGATAACAAAAGATTCAGCAAAGCGTGTCCAGCCACCGCGCGCGGGCTCGCCATGCGCAGCAGGTGCGGAAACGCGCGACGGCACGGGCGCAGTGTGTTGCGAAGTGGATGTGATCCGCAATGACGGCTGATGCGGCTGCGAAGAGGGACTTGCGGACGATCCGCGATTCTCAACAGCCGGTCTGGACTCGGGTGCAGACTTCGGCGAGGTCGCGCCTTGCGCTCCAAGCCGCGATCGGAGAACGCTTTGGACTGCCTTCACGATTCCAATATACCCGGTGCAGCGGCAAATATTCCCAGCGAGCTCGCGGCGGATGCGCGCCTCATCGGCACCCGGTATCCGCAGCACGACATCGCGCGCAGCGATCAGCATCCCGGGCGTACAGAATCCGCATTGCAGCCCGTGTTCGCGCCGAAAGGCCTCACGCAGTTCCTCCATCAGCCCGTCATCTTCGAATGCTTCGATCGGCTGCACATTGCGCCCCTCGCAGGCGACGGCAGGAACGATGCAGGAGCGCACGGGTGCTCCATCCACAAGGACCGTACATGCCCCGCAGACGCCGTGCTCGCAGCCGAGGTGAGTTCCCGTCAGCCGCAATCGCTCACGCAACAGGTCGGCAAGGCTCGTACGCGGTTCGACGTCTACGTGCCTGCGCTCTCCATTGACCGTCAAAGCAAGAGCAGTCATTTGCGATACGCTTTTTGAATTGCGCGCCGTACCGCGCCGACATGCATGCAAACGTCGATAAGGTCCAGATCGGGAGCGGCCGCGTTTACAGCGTTGGTAACATTGTCTTCTGTTGCTGCATCAGGTCCATTCATCTCGATGTTCGTTGCCAGTCCAGGAAGAGGTTTTGGCGGGCCATTGAGAGCACCCAAGAAGACGCGCGTCCCGCCGCGATTTGCATCGGTTACGACTGCGGCGCTCGCCTCAGGGAAGTCACCTGCCTTCCGGCAGAATTTGAAATATCCATAGCCGTCCGACTTTTTTTGTTTTGGGACCTCCACGAATTCGATGATCTCATCCTGCTGCAATTTGGTCGTGAATGCCCCGACCATGAAATCTTCGGCCGCAATCTTGCGACCTTGGCCGCTTGCATTGCGAACCGCAACGGATGCGCCGAGTGCCGCAAGAGCAAGGGGCCAATCGCCGGCCGGATCCGCGTGGGCAAGCGATCCCCCCAGGGTTCCACAGTTGCGGACAGAACGGTAAGCGATCTCGGCAGCCACCTCGACTATCATTGGCAGTGAGCGAAGTGTCTCACCGGCATCTTCCAATTGCGCATGCGTGATTGCCGACCCTATGCGCCAGAACGTATCCTGCTCCTCGAAACGCTTGAGTTCATCAAGCCGGGACACATCAATCAACAGGCCCGGACGCGACAAACGCAGATTCACCATTGGCATCAGCGACTGACCGCCTGCAAGCCACCTGGCGTCATCTAATTTCCCATGGTGCGCAAAAGCTTCCGCGAGACTGGCCGGCCGCACATAGTCGAATTTTGCCGGCTTCACGGAGTAACACCCTGCACAGGGCGGGAACCGGCAGTTTTGATTGCGGCGAGAACCCGCCGCGGGGAAAGCGGCGTCTCGCAAATCTCCACTCCAAGACCCCGCATCGCGTCATTAACGGCATTGCAGATGGTCGCGGGCGGCGCGATGGCGCCGCCTTCGCCCATCCCCTTGATGCCGAACTCGGTGTATGGGGATGGGGTTTCCAAATGGAAACTGCGAAAGTGAGGCACTTCCGTAGGTCCTGGCACAATATAGTCGGCGAACGTGGACGCCATCGGCTGGCCATTTGCGTCGTACCAGCTTTCTTCGTACAGCGCCGTGCCAATTCCCTGCGCTGCGCCGCCCCAGCTCTGTCCGTCGACAATCATCGGATTGACGCGTGTCCCGCAATCTTCAACCATCACGTAGTCAAGTATCTCGATCTGTCCGAGCAACGGATCGACCGCAACCACGGCCGCGTGCGAAGCGTAGCAGAAGGCCCCGGTATCTACCTTCGGTCGATAGGTGACGGTGGCCTCAAGCCCATTCAGATCGACGTCAGGCGGCAGGCGTTCCGGTCGGTAATAAAGAGCGCTGCAGATATCGGCAATCGAAACCGAAGCAAGCGGACCGACCACGCGCCCGTTGTCGAATTTGGCGGTATTCATGGCGCATTGCATGAGATGTGCACCGATCCGAATGAGTTGGGGAATCAAGGCCTGGCAGGCCTGGCTTATCGCGCCGCCCGCCATCACTATGCTGCGGGACGCATAGGTGCCGGTTGAGAACGGCGTATTGGCGGTATCGCCAAGAATTACCCTGATGTTTGCAAAATCCACTTTGAGGATCTGATGCGCGATCTGGGCGAAGGTCGTCTCCATGCCCTGGCCGTGCGAATGGACGCCGGCGCGGATCTCCAGCCCGCCGTCCGGCGTCAAGCGCACAGACCCGTGATCGTATCCCGGAATAATCGACATCCCCCAGGTGGCGAATACGCTGATTCCGTGCGCGGACTGCTCGCAGTAGCTGGCAAAACCAATTCCAATCAGCCGTCCATCCGGCTCGCCGCGCCGTTGCCGCTCCCGCCATTTGTCAAACTCGATTTTTTCCCGCGCCATGCGCAGCGCCTTTTGATAGTCGCCGCTGTCAAAATGCTTGCCGGTGACGTTGTCGTACGGGATCGCCGTTGCAGGGACCAGGTTCTCCAACCGCACTTCGAAAGGTTCGCGACCCACTTCTCTCGCAATGGCGTCCATCATCAGCTCCATTGCGAAACAGACCCCTGTCCGCGCGACGCCGCGATAAGGCAGAAAACCTGGTTTGTTGGTCGCGACGCAGCGCGACTTCACGCGATACCCGCGGAAGTCATATGGCCCGGGCAGATTTCCGACGATCTGCGAAGGTTCCAAAGCAATCGTCTGATGCCAATTGGAGTATGCGCCCCCATCCACCGTCGCCACCGCGTCTATTGCCAGCAGGCGGCCGCGCTGGTCCGCATAGGCCGTAAGCTCGTAATGATGCTGGCGCGCATTGGCTCCGGTCGTGAGGTGCTCACGACGATCCTCGATATAGCGGAATGGGTGCCGGAATTTCTTTGCCAGCCAGGCCAGGCACAGCTCTTCGGGCTTGAGATCAAGCTTGTAGCCAAACCCGCCGCCGACATCCGGCGATATGACGCGAACCTGGTTTTGCGGAAGCTTCAGGAACAGTGCAACGCCTATGCGAAGAATATGCGGCGCTTGATTGGATGAATAGACGACGAGCTGATCGGCGCGCTCGTCCCAATGGGCAACGATCGCCTTGCCTTCCAAGGGCACCATCGCCTGTCTGGCAAGCGAAATCTGCCGCTTGACGACAACGGGAGCGGCTTGCGATTTTTCTTTGAAGCCGCTCTCGAAGTCCAATGAAACGAAAACATTTTCTTCAAGTTCGTCGTGAACCCGGGCACTCCCCTTGTCCATTGCCGCCAGCGCATCCATTACGACGGGCAACTCGTCGTATTCAACTTCCACCTGTTCCAAAAGGTCTTCCGCCTCGGCGCGTGTTGGCGCGACCGCCATCGCAATCATTTCGCCGACGTGGCGAACCTTATCGGAGGCCAGCGCATGCTGGGGCACCACCTTGAAATTCGGGATGGAGGACGTGCCAACAATCGGCAGAATATCCAGATCCTCGTTGATGAAGATGGCCTTCGCTGCCTCGTTCTGCGGTTTACGAATGCGAACAATCCTGGCGTGAGCGACCGGACTGCGAAGAAACGCCACCTCCTGTTGTCCGGGAAGGATGATGTCGGAAACGTAATTTCCACGCCCGTGCAGAAATCGATGATCTTCCTTGCGCAGGACCCGACCTCCAATCCCATGTTCGTCAAGCATCTGCCTGTAGCGCTCCCGTTATGAGATTGTCGAAAACATGTTTTTTGAATGAGACAGTCAGTCTCAACGAAGGGCCGCTTCGAACGTAGCGGCTCAAGAACCTTCAATGACCCGGTATACTTGTCTGCATGTCAATCGTCATCTCCGATCTTCCCGCCATCGAGGACCTGTGCTGGGGGCTTGCCTTTTTTGGTACGGGGGGTGGTGGTCGCGTCGAAGCAGGCCTGGAATTGCTCGCGCCAATCGTGCGGCAGGGTCGCAGCATTACGCTTGTCGAACCCGACGAACTGGGACCGGAGGAATGGACCTGCTGGGCCATCATTGTCGGCGGCAAAGATCCCGACGAGCCGCCACCTGCTGATGAGTTGGCCCAGTACGGGTTGGAAAAGGAGGAATTCCCGAGCATTGTCCCCAGATTGCGGGAAAGTGTCCTGGAGCTGCAAAAGTATGCCGGTGTGCGCATCGGCGCGCTTGTTTCGATGGAGCTTTCGAGCGCGGCTACCGCGGCCACGATCGTTACCGGGCTCGAACTTGGAGTGCCGACCCTGAACGGAGATTACGTCGGCCGTGCAATCCCGGAACTCGTTCTGAGCAAGATGGAACTGCTGGGACGGCCGCCGACGCCGGTTGTGATGGTTGACCGCTGGGGTAATCGGACGATTGTGAAAGCCGCCGTCGGCGCCGCCATGGTAGATCGCCTCGGGCGCATGGTCAGTCGTGCCGCATACGGCCGCGGGATCGCAACTGTCGGACATCTCTGCCGTATGCGAGAGGCGCGAACAGCGCTGGTCTCCGGCAGTCTGCTGCGGGCTTTGCAAACTGGAAAAGCGTTGCGTGCGGGCGCGCGGGACGGCGCGGAAAGGTTGACTGCACTTATTCACGCGACAGGCGGTCAGATCCTGTTCCAAGGCGAAACAGTCGAGGTTGAGTGGCGAAACACGGAGCCTTACACCTTCCGTGAACTGACGTACCGGTTCAAAGGAAATGGAAACTGGACAGGTTCCGGGTTCGAGATTTGGATCAAGAACGAGCATCACGCAGTTTGGCGTGACGGTATGGTAATCGCTACAAGCCCCGATATTGTTGCTGTCCTGGATCGAGATACCAACAAGCCGCTTACTACCTTAGGAGACGTAACCGCAGGACGCTGCGTAACCGTGTTTGCGATGAAAGCACTCGACCCATTGTGGCACACCGACGAGGGCTTGGCATTGCTTGGACCTCGCCACTTTGGTCTCCCGTTCGATTATGTGGATTTCACGCAAACAACCGCTGCAGGCCGCTGATCTGGCGGTCTGAGCAAGAGGGGGGGCGTAGGAACGAACGCAACATGTCGCGCATCCTGATCACGAACGGTTACGTGGTGACGGTCGATGCGCAGCGCAGCGTCTGGCCCGGCGGGTTCGTGGCGATCGACGGGCGCGATATCGCCGCCGTCGGCCGCATGCCCGAGACGCCTCCGGCGCAGGGCTTCGACACGGTGATCGACGCGCGCGGCGCAATTGTGCTGCCCGGCCTCATCAACATGCATCAGCACCACTGGTACACGCTGTTCAAGGGGCTTGCCGACGGGTACCTGCTTGAGGATTGGGTCGCAAATTTCCTCCTGCCGCTGTCGCTCAATCTCACGGAAGAGGCAATGCGGGTATCGAGCTACATCGCCGGCATGGAGATGCTGGCGACGGGCACGACCTGCTCGCTCAATCATTCAGTCACGACCACGACGCCGCAAATGGTGGCTGCCTCCATCGCTCCGCAGCGCGAGCTCGGGATCCGCCAGGTATATGCCAAGGAACTGCGCTGCCGGACCCCCGGCAATCCACGGCATCCCTTGAGCCTCGACGAATCTCTTGCCGCCTTCGCGGAGGAGATGCAGCGCTGGGACGGCGTCGACGGCGGCCGCGTGCGCTTCGCCATGGCGATCGAATCGAATGCGCATTGGGTCGCCGCCGGCATGAGCACGGAAGAACTGATCTGCCGCGGCTATGAGCTGGCCAGGAAGCACGGCCTGCGCATCACCGATCATGTTGCCAGCGGAACCTTCTCGCTGGAGAAGGGCTTCCTGCGCTATCTGCGTGAGAGCGGGCGCACCGACGTGCGCTACCTGATGCAGCTCGGGCTCCTCGATCCGCTATGGGTTCTCATCCACGGCATTCATGTCACCGAGCTCGACCTCGAACATATGGCGCGCGTCGGCGCGAGCCTCATCTATACTCCGACCAGCGAATCCATCCGCGGCGGGGGCATCGGACCCATCGCCAATGCGCATCGGGCCGGCGTCAACGTGGCCCTGGGCACCGACGGCCCGATGGTCGACTATAGCGTGGACATGGTGGAGCAGATGAAGGCCTGCACGCTCATGCAGCATGTCCGGCATCTCGACCCGTCCCGCATGCCGGCTGAGCGCGCGGTCGAGATGGCAACCATCAACGCGGCCAAGGCGCTCGGGCTGGCGCACGAGATCGGCTCACTCGAACCGGGCAAACGGGCCGACATTGCGATCTTCGACCTCGACAAGCCTTATGTCGGCGTGCTGCATCGGCCGCTGTCGAGCTTCATCTATGCCGGCAAGGGCAGCGATGCGCGCGCGGTTCTGGTGGACGGGGAAATCGTCTATCGCGACGGGTTGTTCACCCGCCTGCCCGACGCGGGTCGCCTGATTTCCCAGGCGGAGCGCATCGGCGCGACGATCCTCGAGCAGAGCGGACTGGGCCATCGCCTTCTCCCGGCCTGGCGCATAGGTTGAAAGGCTGACACCAGGCATGGACGTGGTTGTCGATGGCCTTTGCAAGGTCTGGGGCAGTCCGGGCGACGGCATCGTCGCGCTCGACCGCATCTCGCATCGCTTCCGTTCGCGCCGGTTTACCTGCATCCTCGGACCAAGCGGCTGCGGCAAGAGCACGCTCATTCAGATCATCGCCGGGCTGGAAGCGGCAAGTGAGGGCCACGTGCGCATTCAGGAGGAGGGCGAAGGCGAGCCGCGCCGCCTCGGCCTCGACTCGGTGATGGTCTGGCAGAACCTCAATCTTTTCCCCTGGCGCGACGTCATCGACAATATCGCATTCGGGCTGGAAATGCGCGGCATGCCGCGGGCGCAGCGCTACGAGCGGGCAAGCGCGTTGATTGCTTCGGTAGGCCTGCGCGGCTTCGAGCACCATTTGCCGGGAAAATTGTCGGGCGGCATGCGCCAGCGGGTGGCCTTGGCCCGCGCGCTGATCCTGGAACGGCCGATACTCCTGATGGACGAGCCGTTCGCCGCGCTCGACGCGCAGACCAAGATCATCATGCAGGAGGAGCTGCTGCGAATTTTCGAACGCACCCACAAAACCATCCTGTTCGTCACCCACGCGATCGAGGAGGCAATCCTGCTCGGCGATGAAGTTGTCGTCATGACGGCGCGCCCGGGCCGCATCAAGGAGGTCATAGCGGTCGGCTTGCCGCGGCCGCGCTCGCCCGAAATGATCAACTCCAAGGAATTCGGCGCACTGTTCGATCGCGTCTTCCACCTGATCCGCGAGGAAGTGATGACATCCATGCAGCAACAAGCCGTGGCGGTTGCAGGGACGTGATGCGGAGCGCGATCGCCGAGCGGGCGCTGCCTGGCCTCACCGTGGCAATCTTCCTGCTGGCGTGGGAAATCCTGGTTCGGGCGCGCGGGATCGCACCCATCTTTCTTCCTGCGCCGTCCTCAATCGCGGTCTACCTCTACCGGATGACCGTCGACGGTACGATAATTACCAACCTCGGCGTCACCTTGCTGCGCATCTTTGTCGGGTTTGCGATTGCCGCCGCAAGCGGTATCCTGCTCGGCCTCCTCATGGGCATGTCACGCATCGTCGCGCGCGTCGCCGATGCCTGGATCGCCGCACTCTACCCGCTGCCGAAGATTTCGCTCATTCCGCTCCTCATCATATGGCTCGGCACCGGCGAGGCCTATAAGATCGTGATCAGTGCGGTGACCGCCTTCTTTCCGATTGTGATCAGCACTTATGCCGGCATCCGCCAGGTCGACCGCGGCCTGATAAAGGCGGCCAAGGACCTTGGCGCGGATAAGCGACAAATCCAGCTCAAGGTGGTCATTCCGGCGGCGATACCCAGCATTCTGGCTGGACTCCAGCTCGGCATGGGAGTCACCATCATCCTGGTCGTGGCCGCGGAAATGATCGGCACCTCGGCACACGGCGGCATGGGCTATCTGTTGATCAGCGCCGGGCAGGTGATGGAAACCGAGAAAGTGTTTGCGAGCCTCGTGGTGCTTGCGGTGGTTGGCGCGCTCATCATCAAGTTGCAGCAATGGGCCGACCGCAAGCTGGCGCCATGGGCTGCGGTCGTGGAAGAACGGTAATCAACCAGGAGAGCAGGATGAAAAGGCTCGCAGTCGTTCTCGCATTGGCACTCGGCATCGGCACCGCGGTGTGGGCGAAGGAAGCGCGGTGTGCAGACGTCATTCGTCTCGGCGAAGGTCCGTTCATCAGCGGCGGCGGCTTTTTCGTCGCCCAGGGACTGGACTATTTCAAGAAGCTCGGGCTCGACGTGCAGGTCCGCGAATTCCAGGACGGCGCGCTGGCGGTGCCTTCGTTCATCTCTGGCGAACTCGACATGTCATTCATGACGGCCAATGCCAGTCTGTTCAACAGCATTGCCAAGGGCGCGCCGCTCGTCATCATTCTCGATCGCGGCCATAACCGCCCGGGCCGCGCCTATACGGTGATCAATGTCAGTCAGTCCATGGCCGATCAGGGCGTCCGCGCGCTTGCCGATTTTGCCAAGCTCAAGGGCAAGCGCGTCGGCGTGGGGGCGCTGGGCAGTATCAACCAGTTCAACGCGGCCAAGGGCCTTCTCAAGGCAGGTCTCGACCCGGCCAAGGACGTGCAGTGGATCGTCAACGTGCCGCAGCCGGACCTGATGAAGATGCTTGGACAAGGGCAGGTCGACGCCACCGACCTCGCCTATCATTTCGGGTTCTTCGCCCAGAACAACAAATGGGGTCCGATGATTGCCACAGGCGACGTGCTCGCCCCGGACGGGCAGATTTCAACCTTTGCCGTGCGCAAGGATTTCCTCGCGAAGAACCGCGACAGCGTGGTCCGCTTTGCCATGGCCTATCTGCAAGGCGTCAAGGAATTCAATACGGCGGCAGCGGACCCGGGGAAATATCCGCGGATCGTCGATATCCTCGCCAACAGCACCGCGTTGAAAAATCCTGACGTCATTCGCGCGATCGCACCGAACTGGTCCTACTCCAACGAAGACGGAATGCCGGTTGTCGATTCGATCTTGGAGATGCAGGATTTCTGGAGCGGCCCCTATTTCCACTTCGTGGAGAAGAAGGTGACGCGGGACGAGCTTTTCGACCTCAGCGTCGCCAAGGAGGCCAAAGCCCGGCTCGATCGCGAACGACCGTTCGGGAACTAATCAGTGTTCCGCTGAGATTGACGCAGCCGTTCTTCGTCACCTCTCCCCTGCGGGGAGAGGTGACGCTCAATTTGTCGGCCGCAAACGAGCTGACAAGCTCTCTTTCTTGAATAATTCAGCGCAGCGAAGCCATCTCTGTGCCATCTGCTGCCACGTCTCCTTGTCTTCGGACTTGTGGGCGAGTTTCGCCATGCGTTCGCACTCGGCAGCATGCTTGAGAAATTCGTCAGGGGGATGCATCGGCAGGCCTGTTACTCATCTTCTGCTATCCCGATCCCCTTGGCAGAATGGCCCGGCACAAGAAGCCGAGCAAATGACAAATTGTCGCTTTGCCATGCTCTAACGCGTAAGGACGATGAACTCCGTTCCCTGGCCGGTTTCGTAGCTGTTGCCCTGGTCGGACACGATCAGCGACGAACCGGGGCTCAGAAGTTCGCTGATCCGGTCGATTGCCTCTTTCGGCAGCCGGATGCGATCGAGTGCTTCGGCGGCGGTCGACGCCGGTTTGCTCTCGACGACGACGGGCTCGGCCGGCTTTCTTGATTTCCCCCGGCTGCGCACCGTCTCAACCGCCTTGCTCGCCTGCGTCGGTATGGTGATCAGGTTCCATCGCATTCCAGCGCCGTCGTTCTGGAATTCGAGTGCGGTGAAAACGTGCGTGCCCAGCGGCCGATCCAGGTCATCGATTTCCACCGGCATATCGAACAACGGGACGAACCCCTGCCGCACGAAAATCTTCTTTTCCTTGCGGCTTACGAACACCGCGACCTGTCCGCTGTGCTTGATCGGCTGGGCAAAGCGCTTGCCGCTGGGGGGCACCGGCTTGGGCGCATCGATGTCGGTCGCGGCGGGCTTCACCGCCTCCGTTTCCGATGGAGTCTTCATCCAATGCGCGAGCGTCCGTGGACGGCACGGTCGCTTGCGCGAACTGAATAAGCCCGTGCGGCTTAGATTCATTGTCGGCAACAAGGGGGGCGGCAGGCTTCGGCAGGGGCGTGAAGAGCTTCGGATGATCAAAATCGGCCGGCTTGAGATCGGTGCGCGCGACGATCACGCGCACGCCGAGCCTGGTGGTGGGCCACAGGTTGGCGGCAAAACCGTGCGACAAGCGGATGCAGCCGTGCGAGGCGGCGTGTCCCGGCAGCGCGCCCTCGTGCATGGCGACGCCCGACCAGGTAATGCGCTGCATGTAGTACATGGGCGCGTTGCCGTAAATGTTGGAGTGGTGATAGCGATCCTTCTGGATGATGCTGAACACCCCCATCGGGGTCGGATGACCCGGCACACCCGTCGACACCGGCCCTTGCGCGACTTCGGTGCCGTTGTTGAACAGCGTCACCCGCTGGCTGCCGATGGAAACGACGATTTGCTGTGTGCCGTTGGCGGGGCCGCCAAACCCTTCTTTATTCGGATTCTTGGCGGCACTGGAGATCCTGGTCCGGTGAACGGCGGCATCCGCTGGTCCCACCAGGGCGATGATTAAGCCCAAAGCCACGCCGGACACGAGCGCCGCGCGCAGCGCCCGGCTTCCCGAACGGTCACCGGGCGACATAATGGGAAACTGGCGGGTAATTTTCACAAGACACCCCTGGAAAATGGTCGGATTGCCATAGCTTTGTCGCGCCAGTACCGGCGCGGGTTCACGAAAAAACCACAATGTTAATAGGGAGAGAGCGGCGTCACTGCAAGGGATGCGTCAGGAAAACCGAGAGGTCGGCCAATGAACTATGCTTCGAAAGGCTCGCTGCTTGCCCTATCCCTGCTTGCCGCTTTGATGCTTTCAGGCAATGCCGTGGCGCAAATCCCCCCGGCGATTGCGGCCGTCGAAGAAGCCGTCGTCCTCACCCTGCATGCCGAGGGTGCGCAAATATATGAGTGCAAGGCGGGCAACGACGGCAACCTCGCCTGGGCACTGCGCGAGCCGATCGCGACCCTCCTGCTCGATGCAAAAACGACCGGCCGCCATTACGCCGGTCCGAACTGGGAACACACGGACGGCAGCGCCGTAACCGCCAAAGTCGTAAGCAGTGCGCCGGGCAAAACGGCCGACGATATACCGTGGCTCAAGCTCAGCGCGACCGGCCACAAGGGCCGGGGAGCACTCTCAAGCGTGACCACAGTGCAGCGGATCAACACGCAAGGCGGAGTCCATGCCGGTCCATGCGATACGGCCGGCACCTTCCACAGCGCTCCCTATTCGGCGGACTACGTGTTTCTGCAAAAGGGCGGATGAGCGACGAACAAAGCGTCTGTTTGTGATGGCCATCACATCGCAGGCACGGCGGTCACTTTAGGAAGAGCCCCGGCCATCGACACTACACTCTGGCCAGGGCTCCCCGACCGACCGCCCTACTGACAAGAGGACTGCGGTCGGTCGGAGCCGATCCTAACTCAGCTCCGCCCGACAGAAAATCCCTGTTCTGAGCCTGCCTTGAGCCTGCCTTGTTGTCGGAACCGCGCAACGACCTGACCGCTGCTACTGCGGAAGCCAGTATTCGATATCGACCTGCGCCTCAACCATGCCCTCTTTCGGATTGGCCGAGGCCAATGTTCGCGCCATTCCAGTGATTCCGGCGAGACACCCCGTGCCGCCGATGATGGGTCCCACCAGATACGCCAACGCGATGATGGTTGGTAAAGGCGTGGTGATAGCTGTCATGTTCCGGCTCCCCGATAATTTGCTCGACCTGGCTCGCTTTAATACCGCCGCAGCGAAAGTTGGGCCTTTGTTTCGGACGGGGTCGCGCCCTTTGGCTGCAGCAGCCAGCGGATCAACGCGACGGCGACAGCCCAGACGAAGGCAATGCTGCCGGCCAGGATCAGGATTGAGGTCTGCACGAAACGCCTCCATCTCTATCCCAGCACCCGGATTGGCAGATCACAAGAATAATCTAGCGTGTCGAGCGCGCTTGGCATGTGAGCTATTTCACAAAGCCGGCATGTATTTTCGTAACTAGGTAAAGTCATGAATCCGCCCCCTGCCGAGATCGGAGCGCCGGTTGCCGAGGTTGAGACGCCGGCGCTGCTCATCGAGCTTGATGCCTTCGATCGCAACATCGCCAAGATGGCCGAGTTTGCCAGGACGTCCGGCGTGCGCGTGCGACCGCACGCGAAGACCCATAAGTCGCCGGCGATAGCGTTGCGGCAGATTGCCCACGGCGCGGTGGGCCAGTGCGTGCAGAAGGTCGGCGAAGCCGAAGTGCTGGTGCGCGGCGGCGTAAAGGACGTCCTCGTCAGCAACGAAGTCGTCGGCGAGCGCAAATTGCGGCGGCTCGCGGCGCTCGCCCATGACGCGACCATCGCGTTGTGTTTCGATGCCGCCGAGCAGGTCGATATGGCATCGCGCGTGGCGCGCGAGTTCGGCGTCGAGCTCGGCGGCCTCGTCGAGATCGAGGTCGGCATGGAGCGGTGCGGCGTGCCGCCAGGGCGCGACGCGGCAGTCCTCGCACGTCGCATCGCCGATGCGCCTGGCCTGAAATTCCGCGGGCTGCAGGCCTATCATGGCCGCGCGCAGCACCTTCCCAGCTACCAGGAACGCGCACAGGCGATCGCGTTCGCGATCGATGCCATCCGTGACACCCTGCACGCGCTCGCGGGCGAAAATCTCACCTGTGAGATTATTGGCGGCGCCGGAACCGGAACGTTTGCGCTCGAAGCGGCGAGCGGCGTTTATAACGAATTGCAGGTCGGCTCATACATTTTCATGGACACCGAATACGCTCGCATCGGTGGTCGCGACGGCGGCCGCTACGCGGAATTCGAGCACAGCCTTTTCGTGCTTGCCTCGGTGCTCAGCGTGCCGGCGGCGGACCGCGCCATCGTCGATGCGGGACTCAAATCCTACAGCGCCGAACGCGGCCCGCCCTGGGTGCACGATCGCGCCGGCGTGGAAGTCACCGGCGTCTCCGACGAGCACGGAAAACTGCAGCTTGGTCGCCACGCAAAGCCCCTGACACTCGGCGAAAAGATCTGGCTCATCCCCGGGCATTGCGACCCGACGGTCAATTTGCACGATTGGTATGTCGGTATTCGCAATGGCCGCGTCGAGACGCTCTGGCCCATCAGCGCTCGCGGCGCGAGCATCTGAAGATTGGAAGCAAGATGGGATTTTTTGTCCGCCTCGCCATCCCGCTCTATTCAGTGCGCACCCCCGATCATGCTCTAGCTAAGCTAGCGCTCAGGCGACACGGCCGATGATGACCTCAATTCAAAGCTCCCGACATCAATTCCATGGCCGTTGGCTTCAGAGGAGGTCAGCCAGATTACCGAATTGGCGGGAGGCCTGGTGATGTAGACGACGGCTGGATTCGGCAGTCCGATCCTGTTCAAATAGTCGCCGACCATAGTATTTTCGACGCCCGTTTCTGGACTGACGTGGAAGCCGATAAGGGCCCCACGGGTCATTACCCGCGGTATTCCGCCCAGCCATGCAAGGGCGCATGCAGAGGCGCAACGTCCTATAACAACGCTCAAGAACCTCTTTAGCCAGATAGCTTCGCCGATTTTGATCCCTGCAACGACATTTCCGCCTCCACTGCGGAACACGACCATCGCTTTGGAAAGCGCTTTCGTTTTTGTCAGGAATTGGTCGCCGTCGTTCGAAATCAACGGCCCGTCAATGCTCACCAGGTCGATCTGATCGCCGGGAATGACGGAAATGTTTGCAGCCTGGCTGCGAGTCGTGGTCATCGCAAGCGCGAGCGTAACCACCGCGGCTACCCGTCCAGTCCGGTTGAAATATCCGTTCTGTTTCAGCAATAAGCTACCATGGCGCTCAAGGTGTTGCCTTCGTCGGATTAAGCTTGTGATCTCCTTTCGCTTGCTGCAACACTAATGCCGCCGCGCTGGCGGGATGTGATGGCGGTCACAAAAAGGCGCTTTTCACCTCTTCGAATCGGGGGTTGGCCAGCACCACCGAGGTCTCGATCTGTCGCTCGGGGATGCTCCAATAGGTCTTGAGCAGCATGGTCTTGCGCGCGGGCGAGACCAGCTCGAAACCCTGGCGTTCATAGAAGCGGATGGCCCACTCCGCGGCGGCCCAGGTGCCGACCAGCATGCGCCGTGTGCTCAGGCGGCGCAGTCGGCCAAGCAGCGCGCGGCCAATGCCTTGCCGCTGGCGGTCCGGCACGACATACGCGTGACGGATGAGATCGACGTCGTGCATCGACTGGAGGCCCATGACTCCGGCGAGTCTGCCTTCCTCCTCAACGCCCCAGAACGCAACGCCGCCGGCGATCTCCCTTTCCAGTTCTTTCTGCGTCATGTAGGGCTCGTGCCAGCAATCGGCGGGAATTGCCCCGCGATAAGCCTCGGCGGCAGCGTTGACGATCGCGAGAATGGACGCGCGCTCGCCCTCGTGACAGAGGCGGATGTTGCTCATCAGAGTTGACCTGTTCAAACGCGGACGCGCCGCCTAACATCTCAGCGCGACTGCGAGGGAGCTTTCGCCGAATGGCAGGCGTCAAGCAATACGACACCGACATTGCGATCGTCGGCGCCGGCGGCGCCGGTATTGCCGCCGGGCTCGAAGCGCGCGCTCAAGGCGCGCGCGCCGTGGCCTTGGAGATGGGCGCCGAGCCCGGCGGGGCGGCCATCACTTCCGGGGGCGGCTGCCTGATCGTCGGCTCGCCATTGCAGAAGGACTGCGGCATCCATGATACGCCTGATCTCGCCTTCAAAAACTGGATGGATTGGGGAGGTCCTTCGGCGGATGCAGTCTGGGCCCGCTACTACATCGAGCACACGCTCCATGACCTCTATCACTGGGCCGAAGGCCACGGCGCGAGGTGGGCGGACCTGAAATTCCAGGAAGGCAACTCGGTGCTGCGCTGGACCCGCCCCGAGAACAGCGGCCTGGGCCTGATGACGCACCTCATCGAAAGCTTTCGTCGAGAGGGAGGCGAAATCGTTCCCGAGACGGAGATCACGGGGCTTACCCTCGAGGGCGGCCGCGTCACCGGCCTGCAAGGGCGCAATGCCAGGACCGGTGAGCCGATCTCCGTAAAGAGCAAGGCCGTCATGGTGGCGAGCGGAGGCTTCAATTCAAACCTCGAAATGGTGATCGAGTTCAATCCCGCTCTGCGAAATGACAAGATACTGGTTGGGTCGGGCCGCGGCTCGACCGGAACCGGACACAAGTTCATTCGCGCGGCGGGCGGCTACCTCACCCATATGGATCACATCTGGTTCTACGTGTACGCCACGCCGGACTACCGCGACCCGGCACAGCGCCGCGGTCTCGTGTTTCGTCAAGTGCCCGGCTACATCTGGGTCAATCAGCAAGGCCGGCGCTTTCATAACGAGGCCATGTCAGGCGGCAACTCCGCCACTCCCGCGCTGATGGCGCAAAGCCCGCGCCATGCCTGGGCGATCATGGATGCGCCGATGGCTGCGACCATGGAGATCGCCGATCCCTACTATCGCGACGGCGACAAGGTCGTGCGAAGCAAGGTCGTGGCGCTGCTCGACAGCTCCCCTTACATCCGCAAGGCCGACACGCTCGCCGAACTGGCCAAGGGAATGAAGGTCGATGGTCCGGCATTCCTCGCCACCGTGGAGCGCTACAACAAGGCATGCGCGCAGCGGCTCGATAACGAGCCCGAGTTCGGCAAGCCGCTCAAATTGTCGAAGCCATTCGACACGCCGCCCTATTACGCGATTCAGATATTTCCCCTGGCGCGCAAGAACTTCGGCGGTGTGAAGACCGACCTCAAATGCCGCGTGCTCAACAAACATTTCGAGCCCATACCCGGGCTCTATGCCGCAGGCGAGGTCGCCGGCATGGCCGGCGGCCACATCAATGGGCGCGCCGGTCTTGAAGGCACCATGCTGGGCCCATCGATTTTCAGCGGGCGCGTCGCCGGCGGCTGGGCCGCCCAAGCGGCAGGCCACGGCTGCGGCTTCACCGGCAGGCCGAACCGCTGACTCGTAACTCCCGAGTGTTAACGCCCGCGCAACTTCGCGAGCGCACGCGCCCACACCGTGGAAGCAGCGATCGGCTCGCCCTCGGGAGCTGCCGTCGGCGATACGGGTGGCGCGGCTACCTCGTCATCGTTTCTTTCAGAAGACGCCGCTTCAGGATTCGGCAGTAGCGGTCCTGGTGATACTGGTCCTGGCGATACCGGTGGCGCCGACACCTGCACGGGCTGCGCTTCATCCTGCCCGTGACGATTGAACATCAGGCGTTGCTCGACATCCCCGCAGCTCGGACACTGAAATGTATGGCGCTCGAAACCGGCCACGGGCATGGTGTTGTCGGCAACGACATGCATCACGACCATCTCGCCGGCACAGAGCAGACAACGCATGACACCAACCCGTCCGATTAGCCATCCGACGGCGAGCACACCCGCCGGTCAAGCATTCTAACGGACTATGCTTAACGCCGGATGTGGCGCTGAATCGCCCGGTCATAGGCGCAGCGCGGCGAAATGGTGTTGGGGGGTGCGGCTCGCGCTCAGCGCTCGGAGCCATCCTCCACGGGGCGCAGCTTTGCCACTGCACGTGCCCACAGGCCGGAACTCGGTGGGCGGGTTGCGGCCTCTGTCCGCTTGACTGGTTTTGCCGGGATGGGCGCGCGGCCGGTAATTTGCGCCGAGATGGACGGCTTGCGCGGAGGAGCAAGCTTCTCCCATTCGCGGTCGAACCGCGCAAGGTGTTCGGCCTTCTTGACGCTTTCCGCCTGCTCGCTGAGCGCACTCTGGCGGCTGCGCAGCCGAGCGACAGCGTTCTCCCAGGCGGTGCGCGCAGTGGCGGTGAGGCTGGGGGCGGACGGCTCTTCTGCAACCGTGACTGGCGGCACGCCCTGTGCAACCGTGACCGGCGGCACGGGCGCCGGGGACACGGAGGCGGCGGGCCGCAACGGCTCCAACGGTTCCGAGGGCTGTGACGACTCGCGATCAGGTGGCGAGGGTCGCGTCGGCTCGCGGCTGAATGCCAGCCGCGTCTCCTGCTCGCCACACCCCGAACATTCGAAGGTATGATGTTCGTAGCCCGGCGTCTCCAATTCGCGGTCCGGCACCACCGCAATCAGCCGCATCCCGGCGCCGCATCCCATACAACGCATGTTCGTTTACTCACGGAATATCGACGGCTATCGAGCGCCGATGGCTGCCGCGATGTCAAGAAGTATCGGTCGCAAATGACAGCGGTCTGTGACCGACGGGCCGCAATGGAAAGAAGGCACATTAACAACCCAGAGATGGTTGCAGGTGTCGGCGTCATTCCGGGGCGAGGCCGGAACGAAGTGAAGGCCGAGAGCCTACGCGGCGCCCCGGAATGACGGAGACGTTGAACATGGGCAGCATCATGGAATCGCTCGTTAGATAGCCTGCCCGGCGCGAAAAAGATCGCGCGGGATGCGGTGCAGCGACTCGCAGCCGGTCTCGGTGACGCGGAGGAGCTCACCGACTTGCACGCCCGCTTTTTCATCCCGGGTGATGACGTTCGGCTGCACCACCATGCACATATTCTTCCGCAGCGTCAGCGTCGCCGGGTGTCCGGCGGGGCGGCTCTTCGACCCGAGAATAGGCGCGAAATAGCCACCGCCATATCCGTGTACGAGATCGTCATAGGTGGTGAACCCGTTCTGCTCGATGATGGCAGATGCTTCGACCAGCGCCGCGGCCGGCACGCCCGGCCGGATGGCGCCGGCAACGGCCTCGAAGGCGGCAACCGCCGTGGCGTGCAGGTCGCGGTAGAGCGCACTCGGCTCCGCCCCTACCGTGAACCCGCGCAGCACTTGGCCGGAATAGTCCCGCCATGCCGCGGAAAGCTCGCAGAACACGAAGTCGCCGCGCGCAATCCGGCGCCGCGAGGCAAATTGGCGCGGCACGCAAACGTCCGGTGCTGCCATTGACGTTGTGCCAATGAAATGGATTACGGTCGAGCCGCCGAGGCCCACATAGGCACGTTCGATCAGGTTGCCGAGCTCCTGCTCGCTCATTCCAGGCTTTGCGTCGGCAACCAAAGCAGCCATGCCGGCATCGCTCAATGCAGCGCCGACCTTGAGCCAGGCGATCTCCTCATCCGATTTCTCGATGCGCAGCTTGATGTATTCGGCGTCGAGACTGACGAGCGCAAAACTTGCTTCGAGCGCCTTCCATTTGGGGCCGCTGAGCGGCCCGATCACCCCGACGCGTCTGGCGCCGCGCCGGGTGAGTTCCTCGGCCGCCTTCACGATGCCGTTTTCATCGCCCCAGCGCACATCCACGCCGCGCGCCATGGCGCGTGCCTGGGGCACGTGGTTGTAATATTCGACAAACATGGTCATGGCTTGGCCATGCCGGAAAATCGTCAGCGCTTCGATCGTGCCGGGCCAGGCGGTGATCCAGCGCGTCGCATTGCCGACGTAGTGCGCCGACACGACCAGCAGATGATCGACGCCGGCGCTTTCCATGACGCCGGCGAGGGCGCGATGCCGGCGCTGATATTCACCGTCGGAAAAGCGCGGAATGTCCTGCTCGAAGATGGCCCGCAATTCCGGAGCAAGGTTGAGCGTCTGCATTAATCAGCCGGGGTCTTGTGCGAAGGGAACGTGCCCGCGTAGTTTGGCTAATATCAAAGCACGATTATTCCCAGGGATGCAGCAACCGGAGATGAAATAATGACTCCAGGACTAAGAGCAGGCCGCGTGTTGGCCTTCTGGCTGGCCGGGGTAAGCGTTTTCCTCGGGGGTCAGGCGCTTGCGCTCGATTACCCGACGCGGCCCGTGCGCTGGCTGGTGGGCTATCCCGCCGGCGGCACCACCGACATTGTGGCGCGCATCATCGGCCACTGGCTGTCGGAGCATCTCGGTCAGCAATTCATCATCGAGAACAAGCCCGGCGCCGGCAACAATATCGCAACCGAGGCGATGATCAATTCGCCGCCGGACGGCTATACCGTGCTGCTGGTCAATCCCGCCAATGCGATCAATGCCACGCTTTACAAGAAGCTTCCCTTCAACTTCATGCGCGATACGCTCCCGGTCGGCGGGCTCATGCGGGTGCCCAATGTCATGGAAGTCAATCCGTCGCTTCCAGCCAGGACAGTCGCCGAGTTCATCGCCTACGCCAAGGCCAACCCAGGCAAGATCGATTGGGCTTCGTCTGGGAACGGCACTTCGGTCCACCTGTCGGGCGAGCTTTTCAAGATGATGACCGGGGTCGCGCTTACCCATGTGCCGTATCGCGGCTCGGCTCCGGCGCTCACCGACATGATCAGCGGCACCGTGCAGGTCATGTTCGACAACATGCCGTCCTCGCTGCCGCATATCCAGGCCGGCAAGCTGCGCGCGCTCGGCGTGACGACGGCGCAGCGTTCGCCGGCTTTGCCCGATGTGCCGACCGTGGCCGAGACCGTCCCCGGCTACGAAGCAAGCGCGTTTTTCGGCATGAGCGTGCCGAAAGGAACGCCGAGCGAGATCATCGAGAAAATCAACAAGGAGATGAATGCGGCGCTCGCTGATGCCGGCATGAAGGCAAAGCTTGCCGACCTGGGCGGCGTATTGATTCCGGGCAGCCCCGACGATTTCGGCAAGGTGGTTGCCGCGGAGACGGAAAAATGGGCGAAGGTGATCCAGGCCGCCGGAGTCTCGCTGGAATAAGCGCACGCGATACGGCACTGCGGGTCGGCGATATATCTCCCCCTTTTTATGATTGCGCCTTGGCCGCCTGAAGCCGTTCGCTTTGTTTGGCAAGCGCGTCTTCAAGCCGTTTGATCCAGGCCGCATCCTCGCCCCGGGCGGTGCGAAGTTCGCGGACAAGCCGCAGATTGTGCGCGGTGGAATCCACCTCCCAGCCGGCACGCGCCCGCGCCAGGGCCTCCGCCAACTGATCCTCCGCATCGGCATTATCGCGGCCGAGCACTGCCAGCTCCAGGAGCGTCGCAAAATCCCAGTAATCGGGGTTGTTCTTCGATTTCTGCGAGGCCGCATACCGTACTACCGGCAGAATTCTCGCTTGCGCCGGATCGGGCGGCTCCGTCATCTCCATGAGCGTGACCGCATTCACGCCGGGATAGGCGTCGCGCCAGTCGGCCTCGAAGCCCTTGACGTAGGTGGCAACGGCCTGTCGGAGCAGGGCTTTGGCGGCGAAATCACCCTCCTTCTTCGCCTTCTCCCAGCGGTCCTTGTAAACGCGGCCGAGCAGGCCATTGGTTTCGCTGGACGGACCGAATTCAGCGATGACGTCTTCCAGCACCTTTGTGGCCTCCTCGGAGCGCCCCTTGCGATTGAGTGCAAACCCAAGCTGCTCGCGCATCATTCGCGCCTGCTTCAGCGGCCCCGGCATGCGATCGTAGAGTTCGATCATGGCGTCATAGGCCTTCACGTCGCGCAGCGACAGAAAGAGGTCGACGACAATGCCGGTCTCGACCTCGAGGAGATTTGCAAGCCCGGGGTCGCGCGCAATCTTGAGCACGGCTTCCTCGCCTTCCTTCACGGCAGACGCCAGCCTTGCCTTGTAGCGCTTGGAGTAATCCACCACGCTGCGAAACACGTCAGTCTTGGTGTGATCGATATCCCAGCGCGGCAGCTTATCGATCAGCTGAAAGATCGGGCTGTCGTCGTGCGGATTGGCGCGTGCTTCGTCCAGCTGCTGCGCAATGGCGGCGACGGTGGCCTCGCCATTGACCGGCAGCCCGGATCCGTCGGTGCTGTAGGAAATGCCGCGCACCATCGCAATGTCGAACGGAATGACCGTCCCCTCGCGGAAGATGATGGCGGTGCTGCGCGGGCGCAGCGCGTGCCGGATGCCCAGTTCGTAGAACACGTTCGGATTGGCGCCGGTAACGTCCGCCACTGCATAGCGGCAAAGCATGAGGCGCTCGAACATGGGCTTGTGAATGGTGCCGCCGATCTTTTCCTCGTCGGCGCGGATGGGATCGAGCCCCGCCTGCACCACCGCCGGCGCGATAACGTCGCGGTACATGGCATCGAAATCGGTCAAGCGGCCGCCGCTGTCGAGCTTGCGGCCAAACGGCATGAGCACGAAACACAGCGGAGCGGGTTGGTTTACTTCGTCCACGGCGAGAGAAGTGAGTTCATTGGAACGTTCGGCTACACTCTAGCGTGCTTTCACACGCGATTTAGCCAGGAGGAAGCCGAATGCCGAAAAAGAAATCCGCCAAGAAGATCCCGCCGCCCCGCCTCGCCGTTCCGGCCGAGGACAAGCTCTCGAGCGAGCAGCGCGCGCTCCTTTCCTCCATCCGATCCGGGCCGCGCGGGGCGAGCACCGGCATTCGCGGTCCGTTCGCCGTCTTCCTGCACGCGCCTCCATTCGGCGAGCTTGCACAGCAATTGGGAGGCCACTGCCGGTTCAGTACCGGCGTGCCGCCATGCCTCTCCGAATTCGCCGTCCTGCTCACGGCGAAACTGTGGCGCGCCCAATACGAATGGTTTGCCCACGTCCCCCAGGCCGAGCGCGCCGGGGTGAAGAAGCAAACCATCGCCGAAATCAAAGCCGGCCGCGTGCCGAAATCCGCCAGCAAGGAGGAGCGCGCCATCTACGATTTCGTGCAGGAGCTTTATAAGACGCGGCGCGTCAGCGACAAGAATTTCAAGCGGGTGCACGCGATCCTGGGCGATGCCGCAACCGTCGAGTTCGTTGGCATCCTCGGCTATTACGCGCTGATTTCCATGATCCTCAACGTGTTCCGGATGGCTCCTCCCGCAGGCGAGCCGTTGCCGTTTGCAGAGGACAGATGACTGTCTGCTTATGCGGCGGGCGCTGCCTGGCTGGTCTGCGGTCGAGCACCGTTTGCTCGCTGCGACAGGAGGTCAAGGAACTGACGCTGGGGCATGGGCGGGGCAATCAGAACGCCCTGACCGAAATCGCAACCCATCACCGTCAGCGCTTGCAGGTCTGCGGCCTTCTCGATTCCAGACATTTGCGCTTGAGATCGATCTTGGGCTGGTACCACATTTCGAACCAGCCGTTGCGCAGCGCCTCGTCGATCTCGATGCGCGGGCGCGGCCGTGCAGCCATGGTGTCGAGAAGCGAGCGGCGCTCGTGCTCATTAAGCTGCTCAATCGCACCGGACCAGTTGCGGGCCTCGGGTGGCGACTTATGGGAAATCATGAGCAGTACTCGTATGGCGAAGGATCTATTGATGAGCCGTTCTCTTAACCTTTGGTATTGAACAGCAAACTTTCGGTAAATCTTTACCAATCCGGGTCTGGCCGGTGTTGCCAGCGTCCGGCACCGATGCCAAAGAAAGCGTCAATTCGCCTGTGCACGGGGAAAAAATCAGCACCCGTGCCGCGCTCACTCGTGGTCCAATTCCGAAGTTCGCCAGTACTCGCGGCACGTTCAGATGCGAACTTCGGAATCTCAGGACCACTAGCAACGTTATGATTTTAGCGCCGCTTTTCGATTTGAAGTTCCTTCATGAGCTTGCTGCAATCGCTGTAGGAACTTCAAATCGGCGGCACTAGTGGCTAAATTCGCAACCGTTCCATCCAAAGCCCAGGGGTTAACATGAAATTATTCGGCGTATTTGCTCTGGCCGGCATGGTCGCCAGCGGCGCTCTCATTGTGGCGCTTCCTGCTGCGAAGGCGCAATCGACGCCGCCCGCAACGCCTCCAACCGAAGCAATTCCACCAATCGGGCCAGCCGACCCAAACCTTCGAATCGTTGAGCTGCCCAACGGCAAGCGGATCCATCTCCTGCCGGCGACGCTTGAAACCACCCAGTGGGGCTGGTTCGACAATGCGCAGCCGCCGGTGCTGCGCATGCGTTCCGGCGACAGCGTCGCGCTGGAAACCATGATGCATAGCCACAACCAGGTCGTTCCCGGCACCACGATCGAGCAGATCAAGAAACTGCGCACCGATTTTCCCGGACGCGGCCCGCATACCGTAACCGGTCCGATCTTTGTCGAAGGCGCCGAGCCCGGCGACGTGCTCAAGATCACCATCAACAAGATCGTGCCCCGCTCCTATGCCACCAATTTCAATGTGCCCGGGATGTTCGGTGAATTCCCCAAGGAATATCAGGACGGGCAGGTCAAGTATCTCTATCTCGATTGGGATAAAAAGGTCACCGAATTTCTCCCCGGAGTGCAAATTCCGCTGCGCCCGTTTCCCGGCACCATCGGCGTGGCGCGCAAGGAACCGGGCCGCTACAGCACGGTGCCGCCCGGCGAATATGCCGGCAATATAGATGTGCGCGACCTCGTCGAAGGCACGTCGCTGTACGTGCCTGTGTTCGTCCCGGGGGCGCTGTTATGGACCGGAGATTCCCACGCCGCGCAAGGCAACGGCGAGGTCAATCTGACCGCCATCGAGACGGCGTACAAAGAGCTCAATCTCACTCTCGAAGTCATAAAGGGCAAGGCGCTGGATTTCCCGCGCATCGAAACGCCCACGTCGTGGATTACCCTTGGACTCGACCAGGATCTCAACAAGGCCTGGGATCAGGCCAAGGCGCAGACCATCAAGCTCATTGGCGAACTGCGCAAGGTCACACCCGAGCAGGCGGCAAATCTGATGGCGCAAGGCTCCGATTGCCGCGTGACGCAGGTGGTCGATATCAAAAAGGGCGTCCACTGCCTCACTGCCAAGAATGCCGGCACGCGCGAGGACATGGAGCGTCCGACCAAGGAGACGGCAAAATATTTCGTGTCGCATGCCAAGGATGCAGACTTCAACAAGGCCATGGACACCGCTTCCATGGGAATGATCAAGTGGCTGGAAAGCGAAAAGAAGATTGCGCGGCTCGATGCCTATGGGCTTGCCAGCGCCGCCATGGACTGCCGCGTCGGTGCAGTTTCCGACACCGAGAAGAACGTCCATTGTCTCCTGCCCAAGAGCATCTTTGTCGCCCGGCGGTAATGTGTATTTTCAGGACTGCGCAGCAAACTCGCCCCGCGATCGCGTTCGCCGTTCTCTTCGCGGTTTCGGCCGCGCAGATCGCCACGGCGCAGCCGCTGCGGATTGTGGCCACCACCACCGATCTCGCCAGTCTCGCGCAATCCGTTGCCGGGAACGATGCCCAGGTCGAGAGCATCGTTCCGCCTGCGGCCGACCCGGAAAGCTTCGAACCGCGGCCATCGGACATCGGCAAGCTCAAGGGAGCCTCGATCGTCGTCCGCATTGGACTTGGATACGATCACTGGCTTGACAAGCTCATTGCAACCCACGGCGATGCAGCGGTCGCCCGCGGCGGTCCGGGGCATGTGGATGCCTCGCGCGGGATACCGCTCCTTGAAGTCAAAGGCCGCACCCTCGAGCCCGCGGCGCGGGATGGCCACGCGCACGGCCTCGCCAACCCGCACTACTGGCTCGATCCGAAAAATGCCGAGCTGATCACGGCAGCGCTTACCGAAGCAATTGCCCGCGTCGCGCCGCAAGATGCGCAAAGTGTCGCGCAAAATGCCGCGCTCAATGCAATGGCCCGGCGCGAGCGCTTTCTCGCTGATCTAGACGTCCGTCTCGCCGCCTGGGAACGCGAGCTTGCTCCGCACCGCGCCGCGCGCCTTGTGGCGTATCACAATACCTGGCCCTATTTCGCGCGCCGGTTCCGTCTCGATATTGTGGACGTGATCGAGACGAAGGAGGGAGTGGCTCCGAGCCCTGCCCGCCTTGCGAAACTCGCCGGCGTCATCCGCGAACAGAAGGTGCGCGTGATTTTGCACGAGCCGTTCGAGCCGGATGAAGCCTCGCAGCTGTTGGCGCGGCGCACCGGCGCCGTCGTCGTCAAGCTTGCGCCATCGGTCGGCGCGCTCCCGCAGACAACCGATTACATTTCCTTGTTTGAAAGCAATGTCCGCATGCTTGCGGGCGCCCTGTCGGTTCCCGAGTAAAGCAAAGCCATGCTGCAAGATGTGCTGGCATTCGCGGCGCTGCCGCTTCTGGCCGCCATCGTGTTCACCGGCATCCATACCTGGTTCGGGCTGCAGGTGCTGCGGCGAAACGTGGTGTTTGCCGACCTTGCGCTCGCACAAATCTCCGCGCTTGGCGCAACTGTCGCCGCGGTCGCCGGACACAACGTGCAAGGCGCCGCAGGCTACGTCTATACGCTCCTGTTCGCGGCGGGCGGGGCGCTGTTGCTGACGGGAAGCCGCGCCATTGCCCGCAACGTGCGGCAAGAGGCGTTCATCGGCGTCCTTTATGTGGTTGCCACCGCGGCAACGGTCCTGGTGGTCGACCGCTCACCGCAAGGCGCCGAACACGTCAAGCGAATGCTGGTCGGCGGACTTCTGTCAGTGACGCCTGAAGAGCTTGTCCATTGCAGCATCCTCTACGCCGCCATCGGAGCCTTGCATTGGTGCATTCGGCGGCCGCTGCTCGCGGCGGCGGAAGAGACATCCGGCTTTGCAAAAAGCGCGGTCTGGGATGCGATCTTTTATCTCTCCTTCGGCCTGGTGGTGACGTCGTCGGTCACCATCGCAGGCGTCCTGCTGGTGTTCTGCTTTCTGATTGTCCCGGCACTCATTGGCACTCTGTTCTCCTCCCGTGCCGGTGCGGCTTTGCTTATCGGCTGGGCTGCCGGCGCCCTTGCGAGCGTTGCTGGAATTCTCGGATCGTTCATGATCGATGCGCCGACCGGCGCGGTCACCGTGCTTGCTTTCGCGGCGGTTCTCATCCTGGCCGGAGGGGTGCGCGCATTTGTTGCCGCCCCCAGCGAAGAGCGCAGGCGAAATCGCAGTATCGCTCTGCGCGTGGGCGGATTTCTCCTCGCCGCAAGCGTCGGTCTTTCGGGACTGTGGGTGATCGTCGCTCCTGCCGGCGACCATCCCCTCCTGGCGCCGATCGAATGGGCCATGGGCATCGGCCCGGAACTATTTCTGAGCCAACACGAGCGCGCCGATTATCTCGAAGCGGCTCGCATCGAGCGCCGCCACCGCACCGAGGTCGATAGACTTTATGATCTCGAACGCCGCTCGCGCTGGCAGGGCGAGGCGCTCAGTGCCGACGAGGTGCGGCGCATCGCGTCCGTGCAGCAGACGCTCACCGAGATGGGGCGCGGCGAGCATTTTGTCGTGAATTACCTGCGCGCGCGTGCCCGCGAGCGCGAGCGCTGGTATCTCGGACTGCCGCTCGCGATTATCGGCGCGATTGCCTTTGCCGCCATGTGGCGGGCGCCGCGGCTGCGCAAGACGTAAGCGGTATCACTGCATCATGTGCGCGCCGGAGGGGGAGGAGGCGCCTACCGCCTCGACCGTGTATTCGATGTCGACCTTGCCGGCTTTTTCGAATTCCAACGTGCCTTTGATCTTCTGACCTTTTTCCAAGGGCTGTTTCAGTTCCATGAACATCACGTGAAACGACCCGGGCTTGAGTTCCACCGTGTCGCCCGGCTTGATCTCGAGCCCGCCTTCGACGGGCCGCATTTTCGCAACCCCCTGGTCCATGATCATCTGATGCACTTCAAAGCGGCCGGCAACCGCCGCAGAGCCGCCGATCAATCGATCGGGGGCGGAGCCCTTGTTGCTGATTTTCATATAGCCGCCGGCAACGGAAGCGCCGCGCGGGGTGGCCCGCAGCCAGGGATTATCAACCTCGATGCTGCCGGTGCGAAACTCGGCGGCGCTCGCATCTGCGACAAGCGCAATGGCAATGAGCGCCGCAACGAGAAATCGTGGATAAAGACCCGTTTTCATCCCGGTGATGTATGCGGCCCCGTGCGCGAGGTAAAGCCCTGGAGCTCGCGGCACCGCCACTGGCCCTTTCTGCGGCGCTGTGCGAAATTGTGTGCCAATAACCGCAATTTCGAACAGGAAAGGTAGATGCCATGACAACCGCCAGGGTGACCGGCATTCGCAGTATCGAACTCGGCGTTCGCGATCTCCAGGAATCCGCGGATTTCTACAGCAAGATCTGGGCGCTGGAGGAAACCGCATCGGAGGGGGACAGCATCCATTTTCGCGCCACCGGGAGCGAGCATCATGTCCTCACCATCCGTGCGCGCGGCAAGCCGAATCTCCTCGGCGTGCATTTCGCTGCTCCCGATCGCGCTGCGGTCGACCAGCTCTGTGCAAAGGCAAGAAGCTACGGGGTCGCGGTGGAGAGCAACCCGACGCCGCTCCCTGCGAACGCAGGCGGCGGCTACGGCTTTCGCTTCCGCAGTCCCGACGGCCTGCCGATGAGCATATCATCCGACCTCGTGCATCATCCCGATGTCGTTCTCGACCGTTCGCGGCCGACCAAGATCAGCCACGTTGTCCTCAACAGCGCGCGCATCGACGATCAGATGCCGTTCTTTGCCGATGTGCTTGGCTTCAAGCTCTCCGACAGCACGCAGTTGATGGAATTCCTGCGCTGCAGCGCGGACCATCACAGCATCGCGATTTTCCGCAATAACGGCCCTTCGCTCAATCACGTGGCCTACGAACTGCCCAACATGGACGGCCTCATGCGCGGCACCGGGCGCGTCAAGCAGAACGGCTTCGAGATCGCCTGGGGCATCGGCCGGCATGGTCCGGGCAACAACGTGTTCTCCTATTTCATCGAGCCGAACGGTTTTGTCGCGGAATACACAACCGAGCTCGATCAGATCGACGATGCGACGCACGTGCCGCAGAATGCGGAGTATTGGCAAAAGGTGATGCCGCTGCCCGACCGCTGGGGGACCGCGGGAGCGCCATCCAATCGCATGCGTGCGGCGATGTCCGGCGCGCTCTATCTCGGCGAAAACGACAACGGCCCCGAGCGTTGCGAGGACATCATTGGACGCAAGCTCGGCTGATGCGGATTCGTCTGTTATTTGGACTGGCTCTCCCCGTCATCCTGAGGTGCCCGCGCGTTGAGAGTGGCGCGCAGCTCGCTAAAGCTGTCAAGGCGCGCGGGCCTCGAAGGATGATTGGCCGACAAGACGCGCATGAGTGACGACATTCCCTTCGACAAGGAGTGCGCGCTCGCCCCCGGCCAGGTCGAGGAGGTCATGCCGGGGATACGGCGGCTTCTGGCCAACAACCCAAGCCCGTTCACTTTCACGGGTACGATGTCCTACATCGTCGGGCGTGGCGAGGTAGCCATCATCGACCCCGGCCCGCTCGACGACGCGCATATCGCGGCACTCCTTGCGGCGGTGCGCGGCGAGACTGTTACGCACGTTTTTGTTACCCACACGCATCGCGACCATTCGCCGGCAGTGCCGCGCATCAAGGCCGCTACCGGCGCGACCGTGCTGGCGCAAGGGCCGCATCGCCCGGCGCGTGCGCTCCATTTGGGCGAGCTGCCACGCCTGGAAGCAAGCAACGATACCGCGTTTCGCCCTGACCGCATGCTTACCGATGGCGAGACCGTGCGCGGAACGGGCTGGACCATCGAGGCGGTCACCACGCCCGGTCATACCGCCAATCACATGGCCTTCGCAGCCAAGGAGGCAAACGTCCTGTTTGCCGGCGACCATGTCATGGCATGGTCTACGCCGGTCGTCGCGCCGCCAGACGGTGCCATGAGCGACTACATGGCCTCCCTGCAAAAACTCGCGCGTCGATCGGAGCCGGTCTATCTGCCGGGCCACGGCGGTCCCGTGCGCAATGCGCCGAGTTTCGTGCGCGCCTATATCCGGCACCGGCAAATGCGGGAAACCTCCATCGTGCACCGACTCGGCAAGGGCGAAACCGACATCCCCTCTCTGGTGCGCGCGCTTTACATCGGGCTTGATCCTCGCCTGACCCGCGCAGCAGGGCTCTCCGTCCTTGCGCATCTTGAGGATCTGGTTGCGCGCGGCGTG
The DNA here is from genome assembly GCA_963817135.1 of uncultured Alphaproteobacteria bacterium. Classification (GTDB taxonomy): domain Bacteria; phylum Pseudomonadota; class Alphaproteobacteria; order Rhizobiales; family Xanthobacteraceae; genus VAZQ01. The sequence continues at coordinate 91,646 of CAWFNG010000015.1, forward strand.
GTGAGCACCGACGGGGACCCGACCATCGAAGGCCGCTACCGCTTGGTCTGATCCTTCTTGCCCGTCGATTTCTTCTTCGAGGAAGAAGGCGGCGGCGTGGGCGGCCGCTCAGGCTTCTGCGTGCGAAGCGCATCCTCGATATCGTTCATGAGCTTTCGAACGCGATCTGCATTGGTGCCGAAATCAAACGATCCGTAGCGCGAGGAAGAGCGGGCGTCGATGCGAGCGCCATCGGGCTCTGCACGCACGCGCACGACGACATCGTCGCGAAATCCCATGATCGACGAATAGGCGACCGCCTCGATGCGGCCGTCGCGGCGTCCCGGTATCGGCTCGCGCGCCTCGATCACGCGCCAATACGGTGCGAGAAAGGAATCCTTGTGCTTGTTCATCACCGCCAGCGCCGCGCGGTAGGCGGCCTGTGGCGTGGCATTGGTTCCCAACGGACCGATATCGGGATAGGCGATGCGCTGCTGCTCGGCGGAATAGAGGCCGCTATAGTTGACCGGATTGGCATCGCGCGGCCGGGCGCGCGCCAGCGCTTCATAGCGCGGCGGGTCGATTGGGTCGGTGGTGATGTCGTAGATCCACGGCAGTTGGTACGCTTTGGTGCCGAGATAAACGGGATAAGCCAGGATCAGGAAGGATATGGCGATCGCCGACAGCGCGGCGCCCATTCCGGCGAGGCCCTCCATCCAGATCACCGCAAATGCGGCCAGGGCGACCAGGAGGGCGACGATGGCAATTGCCAGCGCGCCGCCAAAGGTGGCGAGCGCGGGCTTTATCTCCAACATGCCGGAACGCACGATGATGATCGCGAGGAAGGTCGCCGCAAAGGCAAACCCTGCGATGCGGCGCGCCCAAATTGCCAGGCGGGAGGTCGGCTCGGAATGGACGTAACGGCGTGCCATCGGCTGTTTGTCTCACGACCCCGAGCAGATGGTTTTCAGCGCGGCCCATTCACGCGGATTGAGCAGCGTCTGCGTGGGTGGTGATTTCGCCATCGCCTCAATGGCGGCGACGCGGTCGCCGGTGTCGGGGTGATCGGCGAGAAGTTTGGACCCGGGATGGGTGGTCCCCGCGATCCGCTGCAAGATACGCCCCAGCGCGCGCCCATCGGCGCCGAGCACGTTCATCAGGGCGACGCCGTAGGCGTCGGCGGCGCTTTCTACGTCACGGCTGTAGCTCGTCCGCAAAATAGCCTTGGCACCGAAAATGACGGCACTACCGCCGACGAAATCGCCGAGCAGCATGCCAAACAAAAGCGACAGACCGGCCCCCTCTAAAACGGTGCGGGTGCCGTCGCGGTGAGCCACATGACCGAACTCGTGCGCGATGACTCCGGCAAGCTCATCCGCCGACTCGGCCTTGTCGATCAGCCCCTGGAAAACGTAGATGTGACCGCCGGGAAGAGTGATGGCATTGGTCTCCTGCCGGCGTACCACCTTGACGACCAGTGCGAAAGGCAGCGCGGCGGCAGCCTCGAGCTGCCCGATCAGCTTCTCGAAAGCCGCGCGGGCTGGCTGCCCGGAATTGCCGCATTCAAAGGCCGCGCCGGCATTGTGGCTGTCAAGCTCGGCTTGTGCCTGACGAGCAATGGCGTCGCCGAGCTTGCGCTCGACAGCATAAGGAACGAGCGGCGCAAGTTCGCCGGCGATGCGCGGCACGCCGACGACGGCAACGAAGATGAGAGAAGCGGTCGCGGCAATCGTCCAGAAAATGACCTTGGAGCGCAGCCGGCGCTCGATACGGCCGCTGCGATCGACGGGCTCCGAAAGCTCATCGATTGCCGCTGCAAATTGCCGGTCGCGTATTTCGAGACGCGCCAGCACCGGGTTGCCGGCCTTGCCCAAACGCAGCACATCGTCGGGCGCGGAGAGCGTTTCCAGCGCGTCGTACGGCCATTCGGCAAGCATCTCGCCGTTTGCGGCCTTTATGCGCAGCGTCTGCGGCGCGAGCTCGACCATGACTTCATGATGAGCCGCCGTGTGGCCGTCGAAGAAAAGCCCTCGCCCTGCCTTGCAGCTCGCTGCCTGCGCCTGTGACGGCATCACACGCCGCCCACATTGAGTGCGTCAGCAAGTCCCTCCCCGACCGGCGAAGCGGGCTCACCGGCGGCCGCAACCTGTTCCAGCTTTTCGAGATTGGACATTTCCAGCGATTCCGTCACGCAACGCCACAGACCGAGCTTGAAAGTCGCCTGATAAATGGCCGAGTAGCCAAGCGCTATTGCCACGTAACTGCCAATGCCTGCCAGGGTGGTGACGATCTCATCGCGCAAGGAGTTCGCTTGTCCGAGCAATTTATGCAGGACGACGGCGCCGCCGGCGACAATGCCGCCGGCAAGCAAGGTAAACAGCAGCGCGTAACCAACGAAGCGCGCATAGACCGCGAACACCTGACCGGTGCGCAACCGCGACGTCACTGCAACATCGCCGAAACGCAGTCCCGATGCCCACCAGCGCAGCACCATGGCCTGAAAAATGGGATAGAGAATGGCAAACGAGACGAGCAGCCACACGCCGGTGAGCCCGGCAAGAACGGTCGCGGCGGCAAAGCCGCTTCCCTCCAGCCAGCTTGTAGCGTCGTCGCCGCTGGCGATCCCCGTCACTCCGTTCCAGTTAACCGCAAGAAGGCTCGCAGCGACGCCAATAACGAAGGGCACTACGGCCACCAGCCAAAGAACGAAGCCGCGCAATAACAGACGCATGCCGCTCCCTTCGAACCGGCCGGGCAAATCGCCGAAGAATGTGTTGCGCATCTTGAAGCGTTCGAGCTGCGATTGGCCGAACGGGTAGGCAAGACCAAGACTGAGAATGATCAAAGTCCACCAGAACAGCGCGCAAACCGCATAGCGCCACGCCGATCCGGTCTGGTGAAAACGCACGCCGCGATAAATCGTGCGGGTCAGGCGATAACGCCTCGCGCGAAAGACCGCATAGTGCCCGAGAAAGGTAAGAACCAGAAGACTTGCCAGGCTCCAGGCTTGGCCGAGTGCCAGGGTAAGCAGAAAAAAGCCTGCATAGAGCGGCAATAGGACGGCGATTGCGATCAAAAACCCGAGCAGGAGCTCGCGCGCAGTGCCGGTGTACTCAAAGCTCTCGTCCGCCACCGCGGTATTGGACCACAGGAACCGGCGAATATCGGTCGTGAGCCAGAACCGGTAAATGCCAAGCGTGAACATCAGCAGGACCGCGCCGCGCGCAAGCAGTCGCCAGAATACGCGCCCGTCGCCGATGAAATGAACCACGCGCTTGGGCGCAAGCGGCGCCAACGCTGAACCGGTCGCGTCAGTCGCGCTCATGGGAGAATTCCCTACGTGTCGCGGGCAAGTGAAGCGAGCGCGCAGTGCGCGCGAAGCGCGCAACGCTGCGTCCGAAACTTGTCGATTTGGGCGCTCGCTCGGCCGGGACGAGAACAGCTATGCATGAGCCTGCAACGAAGGCGCCCCGCTCGCCGTGGGAAGAACGAAATCCTTGAATCGCTCCCGCAACACCGTTTTCTGAATCTTGCCCGTTGCAGTGTGCGGAATCTCGTCGACGAAAACGACTTCGTCGGGCATCCACCAGCTGGCGATTTTGCCGCGCATGAATTCGAGGATCTCGTCACGGGTAGCGGCCTGATTGGGCTTGAGCACCACCACCAGCAATGGCCTTTCGTCCCATTTGGGATGCCTGACCCCGATTACCGCCGCTTCCGCCACTTTGGGATGGCCAATGGCGAGGTTCTCAAGGTCGATGGACGAGATCCATTCGCCGCCTGACTTGATGACGTCCTTGGCGCGATCGGTGACCTGCATGTAACCGTAACGGTCGATGGTGGCTACGTCGCCGGTGTCGAAGAATCCCTCGCGATCGAGAATGCTCCCTTCCTCCTTGTAATAGGCCTTGGCAATTGACGGGCCGCGCACCTTGAGGCGCCCGAAGGTCTTGCCGTCCCACGCCAGCCTGTTGCCGGCATCATCGGTGATTTTCATTTCCACCATGAAAGGCGAATGTCCCTGCTTCTGCTGAATGTCGAGCTTTGCATCCCCGGTAAGCGCGGCATATTCCGGCTTGAGCGTGCAAGCCGTGCCGAGCGGGCTCATCTCGGTCATGCCCCAGGCATGGATCACCTCGACGCCGTACTCGTCCTGGAAAGTCCTGGCGATGGCGCGCGGACAGGCGGAGCCGCCGATCACCACCTTTTCGAGATGGGGGAGTTTGTTGCCGCTCGAAGCAAGGTATTGCAGCAGCATGAGCCAGACCGTCGGCACCGCGGCGGTAGATGTCACCTTGAAGCGGTCGAGCAGCTCGAATACCGACTCGCCATCGAGCTTGGCGCCGGGCATGACCAGGGAAACGCCCGCAATCGGACCGGCAAACATCATGGCCCAGCAATTGGCGTGAAACATGGGAACGGTCGGCATCACCACATCGCGCGAACAATAGCCCTTCATGTCGGCGCTATTCGCCATCAGCCCGTGCAGGACATTCGAGCGATGCGAGTAGAGGACGCCCTTCGGGTTGCCGGTCGTGCCCGAGGTGTAGCACATGCCGGCTGCGGTGTTTTCATCGAAGCTCTTCCACGCGAAATCGCCGTCGGCTTCGGCGATCCATTCCTCGTAAGGAGTGGCATTCCTGAGCGCGGTTTGCGGCATGCGCTTCGCATCGGTCAGGATGACGAACCGCTCGATGCTCCTAAGCCTGCTGGCGATCTTCTCCAGCAACGGCACGAAGGTCACATCCGCCAGCAGCATGCGATCCTCGGCGTGGTTGACGATCCAGGCGATCTGCTCGGGAAAGAGCCGGGGGTTGACCGTGTGATAGACTGCCCCGATCCCCATGATGCCGTACCACGCTTCAAGATGGCGCCAGGTATTCCAGGCCAGCGTTGCCACCCGATCGCCCAGGCGCACGCCGTCCCGTTCGAGTCGCTGCGCCAGGCGCAGCGCGCGGCCGCGCAGCTTGGCGTAATTGGTGGTGTGGATCTCGCCTTCGACCGAGCGGGTCACGATCGGGCGGGCGGCATGGTTGGCAGCGGCATGGTCGATGATGCGATGGCAGAGCAGCGGCCAATCCTGCATCAGCCCTAGCATGGCATTTCTCCTATCTTTTCTGTCGAACATTATTCGACCGCACGGCATGAAGCAAAGAGACCAATCTGCGTTGCTGAAGCGGTATATGCGAGGCAAATTCGTTTGCGAAACGCTTAGATGAGCATCTCGTTATGATTCCGTCATTCCGGGGCGCCGCGTAAGCAGCGAGCCCGGAATCCATACCCACAGACCGGGGTTATGGTTTCCGGGCTCTCGTCCTTCACTTCGTTCCGGCCTCGTCCCGGAATGACATGGGGATGCGGCAGGAGAATCGGTCAACCGGTTTTGCTATCGCGCACGAACTTGCCGACGCTGCGCGCAAGCCGTTTCTGCGCCTTCTGTCGGTCGGCTGGCCCCGTCTGCTGCCAGCGCGCGGCCAGGTCCGCTTCGATCTCCTGGTAGGGGGGCTCAATGCCGCGCAGGCGCAATTCTGCCGTGAGGTCGTCCATCAGCTGCTCTGCCGCGGACTCCTTGTGCGCGAGCCAGCTGCGTACCGCATCGGTCCAGGCTTGCCCAAGCCGCTGCGGGTCGAGCATGCCGAACCGCCGGCCGCGAGCCAGATAGCCCTGCCTGAACTCTCTGATTTGATGCTGCAGGAATTCATGGAGCACCGTCGGAGCGCCGTTCGCCCCGGAATTCCCGGCCATTCACCCCTCCTCCACCGGTAACCCGCAGCAGGACAACGCGCCACAGGACCCGCGCCGCAGCACTTCGCGCGCTCTTATTTTTGGCTATCCCGATCGCGGCCATGAAGATGTGATGACCGTCACAAAATTCCGCTTTGCGGCCGCAATGGGCTGCGCTCAAATACCGAGGAAGCGGGATTTTATGTCCTGATTGTCCGCCAGCTCTCCGGGAAGGGCGGAATAAACGACCTGGCCTTTGCTCATGACGTGGACGTAGTCCACGAGCTTCAGCGCCAGATGGGCGTTCTGTTCCACCAGCAGGATGGAAAGCCCCTGCTCCTTCAACTTCCCGATCGCCTCCCACAGGTTCGCAATGATGATCGGGGCGAGCCCCTCGGAAGGCTCGTCCATGATCAGGCAGTCGGGATTGGTCATCAGCGCCCGGCCGATGGCCAGCATCTGCTGCTCGCCGCCGGAAAGGGTCTTCGCCCGCTGATGGCGCCGCTCCTCCAGCCGTGGAAACAAGGCGTAGACGCGCGGCAGGTTCCAGCCGTGGCGTTCGGTGCTGCGCTCCGCAACGAGCAGGTTTTCCTCAACGCTCAGCGTTGGAAATACCCGGCGACCTTGCGGCACCAGTCCCATGCCGCTGCGCACCGTCTGGAATGAGGATATCTGCGTGATGTCGATTCCCTTGAAAACTATTCTCCCGCGCCGCGGCGGGTTGAACCCAACGATCGAGTTCACGAGTGTGCTCTTGCCGACCCCGTTGCGTCCAAGCAATCCCAGGATCTGGCCCTGCTCGAGGCTCAGGCGCAGGCCTTGCAGCACATAGGCGTCGCCGTAATAGGTGTGAATGTCCTCGACTTCCAGGATGGGCATTGCCTAGTGTCCCAATTCCGAAGTTCGCAAACACTCGCGGCACCTCTGATGCCGAACTTCGGAATCAAAGGGACACTAGCAAGTTTAGGCTTCTAGTGCGGTTTTGAATTTGAAGTTCCTAAACGAGCTTGCGGCCAGTTATGATAGGAACTTCAAATTCACCACACTAGCCACTCCCCAAATAGATTTCCTGTACTTTTTTGCTGTCGTGGATCTGTTGCGGCGTCCCGGTCTCCAGGACTTCGCCGAAATGCAAAACCGAGATCTCATCGGCAACATCGAAGACGACGTCCATGTCGTGTTCGATGAGAAGGATCGCCAGATCGGGATCGAGCCCCTGCAGGAATTTCGACATTTCGGCGGATTCGCCGGAGGAGAGGCCTGCGGCCGGTTCATCGAGCAGCAACACCTTGGGATCGCTGGCAAGGCCGAGAACGATTTCCAGCTGGCGCTGCTCGCCATGCGATAAATATCGGACCTGGCTGTCCTGCCGTTCCCAGAAGCCCGCCTGCTGCAGCAGCGTTCGAGCCTTCTCCTGAACGTCGCGATAGGAGGAGAGCGGCCGCCACATCACGAATTTAGACCGGCGCAATCCTTGAATCGCGAGCAGCACGTTGGCCAGCACCGACAATTTGGGAAACAAATGGGTAACCTGGAATGTCCGCGCCATTCCGAGTGCGGTGCGCCGGTGACTGGGCCAGGTGGTGACATCCCGCCCGAACAGCAGCACCTGCCCCGATGTCGCCGGCAGGATTCCGGTTATCAGGTTGAACAGCGTGGTCTTGCCGGCGCCGTTGGGGCCGATGATCGCCTTGCGGTCGCCCGGCATGAGCTTGAGCGAGACGTCGCGCACAGCGCGCAGCCCGCCAAAAGTCTTGCACAGGCTTCCGAGCTCAAGGATGGGTGCGTCCGAGCGCGCTCCATTGCCGCGCCTGCCGGACCCGTTCGAGGAAGTCGAAGAGCCCTGCGCACGCGCATGCGCCCCGGGCAGTCCATTGCTCATTCGCAGAACTTACAAGGCGGAAAGTCGCGGCTGTAGACCGGCTGTGCCAGGAATTGCGCCTTGTCGAACTGCCCGAACTGCGTGACGTTCGGATAGGTCTTGATTACCGTGTTCCACAGCTCTTCCTTGTCATAGCCGAACATCTTCTTTTTCTCGACTTTCTTGATGTAGATGTTTTGCACCGGATTTCGCAGTTCATCGAACGATACCGGCCCGCGAATGGTGTCGAACTTGCGGGCGCTGAGCTGCTTGATGAATTCCGGGCCGCCTGGCCATTTGCCCTTGTTCTCTTTCATGATCTCATGGATCATTTGCGCCGTCGTATAGTTCGTTTCCGAATAATATGACGGCACCTTCCCGTATTTCGCGCGGTATTTCTTGACGAACTCTGCGTTTTTCGGCGTGTCCAGCGCGGCGCTATACTGCAGGGCCGAGACGTGGCCGATGACCTCGTCACCCATCGATGGCAGCACGAATTCGTCGTAGCTCGTTCCTCCGCCAAGCACCGGTTTCCTGATGCCAGCCGCCGCCAGCTGCTTGGGGAATTGCAGCGACATCGGCCCGACCATCAGCGTAAAGATTGCGTCCGCATCCTGCTTCATGGCCGGCAAATAAGGGCCGAAATCCTTCGTGCCGAGCGGCGGCCAGATTTTCTGGATGATCTTTCCTCCGCAGTTCTCGAAGCCTTTTTGAAAGCCGCCGACCACTTCATAGCCGAATGCATAGTCGGCTCCGACTGCGACGATCTTCTTGTAGCCCTGGTCGCAAGCCCATTGACCGAACGGATGATTGGGCTGCGAGCTCGACCAGCCGGTGCGGATGAGATAGGGAAACTTCGCGGCATCGCGCTGCGTAAGGTCATCCGATGCTGCGACCGGGACGATGTAAATCGAATCGCTGGTGCTCAAGGGAGCGAGCGCATAGCCGGTCGACGCCAACAGCCCGCCGACGAACATCTGCACCTTGTCCTGCAGAACCAGTTTCTTGACTTTGGTGACGCCGGTATCCGGCTTGCCCTGCTCGTCCTCGACGATGAATTTCACTTGCGCTCCGTCGAAGTCGCTCTTCACTTCGTCGAGATACATCTGAAAGCCGTCAACCATGTCCTTGCCGACCTGCGCGAATATGCCGGTTGTCGGCGCGAGAAAACCGATACGCAGCTCTTCCGCGCGCGATGCGGAGCTTATGGCGAGGGCAAAGCAACAGCCCAACAGAGTGGGACCAAGTTTCCCGGGGGAAAGTCTTGTCGGGAAAAGTCTCGCCGGGAAGAGTCTTGCCGGGAAAACCGTTTTCATGGCGCTCACCTCCGTTGTCGTTGCAAGTTCAACCCTGCAGCAATGCCAGCTTGTTCGGTTCTGCCGGCTTGGCTGAACCCCGGCGGCGCTGGCGTATCCGCTCGGGGATCCCCATGAGCCCGCCCGGGAGAAAGAGAATTGTCAAAACGTAGACTGCACCCAACGCATACTGCCACCACGGCACGAGGGTGCTGAGGTATTCGCGCATGCCGATGACGATGAAGGCGCCGATCACGCCGCCGACCAGCGTTCCCGCGCCGCCCAGCACCGCCATCAGCAGGGCATCGACGGATGTGGTCAGTACCACCGTCTCCGGGCTGACAATGCCGGCAGTGTGCGCCCAAAGAACTCCTGCAAGCCCACCGAAGCCGCCGGCAATGATAAAGGCAATGTATTTGTGCAGCCAGGTATTGTATCCCAGGATCCGCATCCGCAGTTCACGCTCGCGTATTCCTGCCAGGCTTTGCCCGAACGGCGAGCGGGTAAGAACGTACATCAGCAGGAGCGATACGGCAAAGAAGCCGAATACCACATAAAAAAAAGTGACCTCATGCGACAGATCGATCCAGAACTTTGGGCGATCGCGTAAATTGATGCCGTTGTCGCCGCCGGTGAGCGAATTCCACCGGTAGGCCAACCCCCACACGCATTGTCCAAGCGCAAGCGTGATCATCAGGAAATAGACGCCTGCGGCGCGAATGGCGAGCAGGCCGAAGACGGCGGCGAGTGCTGCGCCGGCGAGAAATCCGAACACAATGACGAGCCAGAAATCGAGCCCCAGCCCGAAATGGTATTTCGTGGCAAGGATGGCGGCGAGGTAGGCACCGACGCCGAGATAAGCCGCTTGCCCGAGCGAGGCGAGGCCGGTGAAGCCAAGCAGGATATCGAGGCTCATGACCAGAATCGAGAATGCGAGCGCGCGCGTGACCAGCAGGATCACGAACGAGCCCGTATTCGGAACGATGAGCGCCAGCGCAAGGAGCGCCGCGGCGACGGACCATACCTTGACCTGTTGGCTCCGCATCTGCGCGCTCATTCGCGCCCGAACAGGCCGGTCGGCTTCACCGCCAGGATGAAAGCCATGGGCGCGTAAAGCGTGAAATAGGAAATCTCCGGGAACAAGGCTTTCCCGAAATTATCCGCCAGTCCGACCAGCAGGGCGCCGATCGCGGCGCCGCCAAGGCTGCCCATTCCGCCGATGATGACGACCGCGAATGCAAGCGGCAGCATTTCAAAATCAAGCCCCGGATAGACGCCGAGAAAAGCCCCGCCGATCACGCCGCCGAGTGCCGCCAGAAATGCCCCCAAGGCAAAGACGAGCATGGAAATGCGCGAAGTGTCGACGCCGACGCCGCGCGCCATTTGCGCATCGTCAACGGTGGCGCGAACTGCGGCGCCCATGCGGGTCTTTTCCATGACCAACCACAGTGCGATGCCTATCGCGAGCGCAGTGGCGATCATGAATACCCGGTAGAGCGGCAGGTAAATGCCGCCGAGCACAACGGTGCGGGTCAGGACATCGGGTGGAGTGATGTCGAAATTGTTCCCGGTCCAGATATCGAGTGCGGCCTGCTGGAACAGGAAGGCAAATCCCACGGTCAGCAACACCTGCCGCAGCGGGTCAAAACCAAGCGGTCGCAAAAAGACCCGCTCCATTAACAGCCCGAGCACGCCAATGCTCAAGGCGGCAACCGGCAAGGCCAGGAGCCAGGAGCCCGTGCTCCAGATCACGGACAACGCTACATAGCCGCCTAAAAGAAAATAGGAGCCATGCGCAAGGTTGACGATGCGCATGACCCCGAAAATCAGCGACAGGCCGCTGCCGACCAGAAACAGGAGCGCGCCGTAGGAAATGCCGTTGAATGCCTGGATCAGCCAAAACCTTGTGTCCATCGGTCTCCCCCGCAGCGGCGGCGTGGCCGCGATGCCGTCGCAATCCTCACGAATATCGCAGCCGTGAAGCTTTTGACAGTACTCCTTCTCAGCACCGCAATCTGCGAGTTCGCCGCCGCGCAAAGCGTCCCGTTGCCAAGGCCGCGACCGGACGTCGCGGCGTCGCCACGCACTCCGGATCCGGCCGAGGTGGCGCCCTCGGCCTGCCGGATGCAGCTGACGGCGCAGGTCGCGATCGTGCGCTCGATAGCACCCCCCGAGGCGTCCGGCGAATGCGGGATCGAGGATGCGGTAGCGCTCGAAGCGGTGGTGCTTGCCGACAAATCGCGCATTGCGATAACGCCCCCTGCGCTGGTGCGCTGCACCTTCGCGCAGGCAATCGTGGATTGGGTGCGAGAGGATTTGGCGCCGGCGGCACGCAGTCTGAATGCGCGGCTCGCAAGCCTCGACAACTATGCCTCCTACGATTGCCGCGGCCGCAATCGGGTTGTCGGCGCGAAAATCTCCGAGCACGGCAAAGGCAATGCACTTGATGTCCGCTCCCTCAAGCTCGCCAACGGCACCGTCATCCAACTCACGGACCCCACGGTAGCAATGGAGCTGCGGGCACAGTTGCGGACAAAGACATGCGCGCGATTTACCACGATACTCGGCCCCGGCTCCGACGGATTCCACGAAGATCACATCCACGTGGATCTCGCCGAACGCCGCGGCGGCCATCGCATGTGCCAATGGGAGTTGCGTGAACCTAATGAGGAGACGGCTCCCGCGGTTTCCGTGCCGCTGCCGCGGCCGCGCCCGCATACGTAATGGGAGGAGGGCATGCCGGCTCTGAGCAATCTCGCGACCCGCGACGTCGAGACGTTGGCCCATCCCTACACCAATCTTGCCACCTTCCGGGAAGAGGGACCCCTCGTCCTGGAGCGCGGGCAAGGGGTGTACGTCTATGACAGTGCCGGCAAGGCCTATATCGAAGGCATGGCCGGGCTCTGGTGCACCGCGCTCGGCTACGGCAACGAAGAACTGGTGGAAGCCGCCGCAGCGCAAATGCGCAAGCTGCCGTTCGCGCATCTCTTCACCGGCAAAAGTCACGACCCCGCCATCGAGCTGGCCGAACGCCTCAAGGAAATCGTTCCGATCCCGACGTCCAAGATCTTTTTCTGTTCGTCAGGGTCGGAAGCGAACGACAGCCAGATCAAACTCGTCTGGTACATGAACAACGCGCTTGGCCGCGAGCGCAAGAAGAAGATCATCAGCCGGGTAAACGCCTATCACGGCGTGACCATTGGGTCGGCCTCGCTCACGGGCCTTGCCAACAATCATCGCGATTTCGATCTGCCGATCGCGGGCATTTTGCACACCGATTGCCCGCACCATTATCGCTTCGCGCGGGAAGGCGAAAGCGAAGAGGAATTCGGCCTTCGTCTCGCGCAGCAGCTTGAAGAACTCATCCTGCGCGAAGGGCCGGATACGATCGCCGCGTTCATTGCAGAGCCGGTCATGGGTGCCGGCGGCGTGATCGTGCCGCCGAAAAACTATTTCCCGGAGATCGTGAAGATCTGCCGCAAATACGATGTCTACATGATTTCCGACGAGGTGATCTGCGGCTTTGGCAGGCTGGGGACGAGTTTCGGCTGCAGCGCGCTCGGGTTTGCTCCCGATTCGATCAGCGTGGCAAAGGCGCTGACCTCGGCTTATGTCCCGCTTGCCGGACTGACCATCCCGCCGGCAATGTACGAGGCGCTCATTGCCGAGAGCCGCAAGATCGGAATATTCGGTCACGGCTTTACCTATTCCGGGCATCCCGTTGCTGCCGCGGTCGCCATCAAGGCACTCGATATCTACGCCCGCGAGCGCATTGCCGAGCAGGCCGCCAACAAGGCTCCGCATTTTCAGGCACGGCTCAAAGCTCTCGAAAGCCATCCGCTGGTGGGCGAAGCGCGCGGCATCGGTCTCGTCGGCGGCATAGAGCTGGTCGCCGACAAGAAAACCAGGCGCTCATTCGACAGCCAAGCGGCAGTCGCGCCCCAGGCGGTGCGCTTCGCGCAGGAGGAAGGCCTGATCGTGCGTTTCCTCGTGGGTGACGTCGTATCGATCTGCCCGCCGCTCATCATCACGCCGGCAGAGATCGACGAACTGTTTGACCGGCTGGGCCGCGCGCTCGATCGCACCTTGGATTGGGGACGTTTGCGCAAGCTTGTTTAATACCGCGCAAAAAGAAACGGCGCCGGATCCCCCATCCGGCGCCGTCTCCCGGCCCCCTCGATAGTTCAGAAATCCTGATCTCGGACCGCGGCAGCAACGCGTGGATTGACGGGCGAGTTGCCTTGCTTCGGCGCAAGGACAACGACGATGGAGCCCATCTTCACGCGGGTGTAGAGATCGATCACGTCCTCGTTGGTCATACGGATGCAGCCTGAGGAAATAGCCTGTCCGATCAATTCCGGCTGATTGGTGCCGTGGATGCGGAACAGGGTGTCCTTGCTGCCCTGATAGAGATAGATGCCGCGCGCACCCATTGGATTGTGCGGGCCTCCCTCCATGAAATCCGGGATGTTGCCGAGCCGGCGTTTGATCTCGGCAGTCGGCGTCCAGGTCGGCCACTCCTCCTTGCGCCCGACCTTGGCGATGCCGTACCAGGACAGGGCTTCTTCGCCGACGGTCACGCCGTAGCGAATGGCCTTGTTGTCCGCCAGCACGTAATAGAGGTAGCGCGAGTCGGTATCGATTACGATCGAGCCGGGCGCTTCCTTGCGATGGTATTCGACGATGCTGCGCTGATAGGCCGGTGGAGGGCTCACGCGCGCATAGGGCGCGTTAGCCAAAAGTCTGCGATCGCGTGGCGTGAGGTTGGCATCCGACGCAGGGTCCAGCGTCGACTGCATGCATCCCGCAAGCGCGAGCCCAGTCAAAACAACAGCGATTCCCCTTAACGCCATGATTGCCCCTTTTCGAGTTCTGGCGCGCCCCAAACTTGGGTTCGATTCAAATTCCAATTAGCTAAAAGAATTGGTTACTTCCAGGGCCATAAAGGCCTCGGAGCAATTGTCTTCCCAACCTGTTGCAGGAATGTCGCAGTTGGCACGCGCCATCGTGGAGAAACGGCCGGATTGCTACCTGCAAACTTTGCCGGAACGCTGTTCTTAATCGATCCTTCACCACGTTGCGGCGTCCGCGTGAGTTCCCAGTGCCCCGAACCCGAAGTTCGCACACACTGTGAGGCAAGTTTGATCGCGAACTTCGGGTTCAAAAGGGGCACTAGAATCATAGAGTTGCTAGTGGTCCTTAAATTCCGAAGTTCGCATCCGAACGTGCCGCGAGTACTGGCGAACTTCGGAATCGGACCACTAGTTCCAGATGGAAATACCACGATAGCAGACGATTTGTTGCGCATTTCGGCCGCACTCGCGCGTCATGGGGGTGCCCCGTCCCGCTGCCCAATCGAGATGAGCAGCCCAGCCGAAATGCAGTCCAAAACAAAACGTCATGGAGCGAATGATGACCAAGAAGAATACCGCACCCTCCACGCAACAAGCGCCCAACCGCGCACCGAACCTCGACAGCCAATATGGAAAGATCGGAATCTCAGCATTGGCTGCCGCGTTGCAGTTCAAGAGCGAAACGAAAAATCCGGCCGATGCCCCGGTCGCACAACCGACCGATGAGGAGCACGTCGCGCAAAAGGCCGCGTGAAATCAGAGGACAGATGACAGAGGACAGAGGACGGAAGTACGCTGCCTGAACTCTTAATCTGTCATCTGTCGTCCGTCCTCTGTCCTCCGGATGACTTGTCGCCCCTGCTTTAACGTGCGACTGAACGCCATGCGATGCCTCCTTCTCGCCGCGGGAAGAAAGGCTAGCGACTTGCTCGCGGAGGGGTCATGCTGTGGGTCTATGTTCCGCGCGCCGCGTCGCTCGACCGCATCGCTGTTGCCCCGGATACGCAGGTGCCGGACAATGCGGTGTGGTTCGACCTGGTCAACCCGACCTCGGCGGAAGACAAGCTTGTCGAGCGCTCCGTTGGGGTCGCGGTCCCCACCCGTGAAGAGATGCAGGAAATCGAGGTTACCAGCCGCCTCTACGTGGAGAACGGCGCGCGTTACATGACTGCCACCTTGATGTGCCAGTCCGATACCGACGCCCCCAAGACGACACCCGTCACTTTCATCCTGTCCGGACAGCGCTTGATCACGGTGCGCTATGACGAGCCGCGCCCGTTCATGATCGTTGGCAATAAGCTGGCACGCGTTTGCTCGCCTGCCGTCGCCGGCCAGTCGGTGCTGATGGATTTGCTCGATGCCGTGATCGACCGCGCCGCCGATATTCTGGAGCGGGTCGGTGCCGAAGTTGACCAGGTGTCGCACGATATTTTCGAGCCGGAGGATGCCCGCGCCGATCGCACCAGGACCTATAATGAGATACTGCGGGCGCTCGGACAGAAAGGCGATCTCGCTTCCAAAGTGCGGGAGAGCCTGGTTTCCATCGGGCGGCTGCTGCTTTATCTCGCCAACGAGGCGGACAATATGCGCTGGGCGAAGGAGCCGCGGGCGCAGCTGCGCGGCATGCAGCGCGACGTTCACTCGCTCTCCGATCATGCCGCTTATCTGTCGAACAAGATTCAGTTCCTGCTCGACGCCATGCTCGGCATGGTCACCATCGAGCAGAACAACATCATCAAGATATTTTCAGTGGCGGCGGTCGGGCTCATGCCGCCGACCCTGATCGCCTCGATCTACGGCATGAATTTCAAGCATATGCCGGAACTCGAATGGTATTTCGGCTATCCGATTGCGCTGGTGCTGATGGTGCTCGCCGCGGCCCTACCTTATTACTTTTTCAAGTGGAAGAAATGGCTTTGACAGGAATCAGTGCTCAGTAATCAGTAATCAGATCGGACCCTCTGATTACTGATTCCTGATTACTGACAACTCCTGTTACACGTGCTGCCCGCCGTTGATGTGAATCTCGGCGCCGTTCACATAGGACGAGGTGTCCGTGCACAGCACATAGATGATCTTGGCGACTTCGTCGGGGGTGCCGAGGCGGTGCAGGGGTATCTGATGGGCGACGATTTCCTCGGTGCCGGGCGACAGGATGGCGGTATCGATTTCTCCCGGCGCGATGGCGTTGACCCTGATCCCGAGCGGCCCGAAATCGGCGGCCATCTCCCGCGTAAGGGCGGCGAGCGCCGCCTTAGAAGTGGCGTAGGCCGCCCCGGCAAAAGGATGCACGCGCGAGCCGGCGATCGAGGTTACGTTGACCACCGAACCCCTGGCGGACTTGAGCTCTTGCACGAGGCCGCGCGCCAGCATGATCGGCGCGAGGAAATTCACCCGAAAGACTTGGTCCCAGACTTCGAGTCCCGTATCGAGGGAGGACAAGCGCTTTCCGCCCTGCGCCTTGGGCGAGATTGCTGCATTGTTGACGAGCGCGTGCAACTCGCCGTTGTCGAGGCGCTGCTTGATTTCACCGATGGCTTTGAGCGTCCCTTCCGAGTCCGCAAGATCGACCTGGATATGATCCTCCGGCCCCATTTCCCACGGGCAGTTTTCCGGGAATGCGTGGCGCGAGCAGGTAATCACGCGCCAGCCGGCGGCGGAGAACCGCTTGACCGTTGCATGCCCGATGCCGCGGCTCGCTCCGGTAAGCAGGAGGGCACGGCGCGGTTGATTGGAGTGCTGCGTGGGCATGCGCCCCTCGATCAGGGATAAAGGCGCGTTTTGCGCCATGGCTGACCCGCTGCCTCGCGGCGGAACTCGACGCGGTCATGCAAGCGGAACGGCCGATCCTGCCAGAACTCGACGATCAGCGGCATGAGCCGATAGCCGGTCCAGTTGGGAGGACGGGGGATCGTGCCGAGTGCAAATTTGGCGGTCGTGAGCGCGATGGCCTGCTCGAAGGCGCGCCGACTCTCGAGCGGTGCAGACTGCTTGCTCGCCCAGGCGCCGATCTGGGCTAGCCGCGGACGCGTGGCGAAATAGGCGTCCGCCTCGCCGTCCGTTACCCGAGCGACCGTTCCACGCAGGCGAACCTGGCGGTTGCTCGATTTCCAGTGGAACAGCAGGGCTGCCCGCCGGCCGGCATCTAATTCCAGCCCTTTTTGGCTGCCCACGTTGGTGTAGAAAACGAATCCCGCCTCATCGAAACCTTTCATCAGCACCATGCGGGCGTTGGGCAGACCGTCGGCATCGACGGTGGCGAGGGTCATGGCGGTCGGGTCGCGCGGCTCGCTCCGGCATGCCTCCTCGAACCAGGCGGCGAACAGCCGCATGGGCTCGTCGGCCTCGGTGAAGTCACCACTCGTTAACCAAGTCGGGTGTTCTATCGGAGCCGATTCGGACATGCTGCGGAGTGCTCAAGTGGGGCCCAAAGGGCGTTTAAGCCCGTCTTCGCGGGCTATGGCGCGAGTTTCGCAACGCTGCCGTTATAGAGCAATGTCACCGCGATGGCACGCATGGCACTTCCCAGCGGCGGCCTGTGCCACCATGCTCGCGCTTTCGCTTGCGGGCTGCAGCTTTTCCTATCAGCTCGACAATCTGTTCAGCAAAAGAGACGACGCAGACACGACGGGATCGCTGCGGCTGTCGCCCAGGCAGCGTCCAGCAGCGGAGTCGCCGGCGGAGGGCGACCTCGATATTGCCCGCACCGCCGTGAACGAGGTTCTCACCAAAGGCAGCAATGACGTGAGCATGCCATGGGAGAATCCCAGGACCGGCGCGCGCGGCACCGTCACGCCGCTCGCTTCCGCTTACACGCAGGATGGCGTCACCTGTCGCGATTTCCTTGCAAGCTATGTCAAAAGCGGCAGCGAATCCTGGCTGCAAGGCGCAGCCTGTCGCGCACAACGCGGCAAGTGGGAAATTCGCCGGCTGCGGCCGTGGAAAAACTCGTAGTGCCCCGAACCCGAAGTTCGCGCACACTGTGCGGCAAGTTTGATCGCGAACTTCGGGTTCAAAAGGGGCACTCGAATCATAGAGTTGCTAGTGGTCTTCGATTCCGAAGTTCGCATCTGAACGTGCCGCGAGTGATGGCGAACTTCGGAATCGGACCACTAGCCGTTAAATCCTTACCGCCGTCATGATGCCGGCAGGGAAAATCTCCTCCGGTTTGACGTGCCGTTGGGCAATTCCCTGCTCGTGGGTGTAGCGCAGGAACTGCTCCAAGGTCGGGCGGTTCTCCTCGATCCCATAGGGAAACGGGTCGCCTTCGAAGAAATCGCGCATCTCGCGGGCATAGGTTGGCAACCAGGCCAGCGGATAGCGTGAGACGGCGGGATCGAACAGGCGCTCGAGACTGCGGCGCTTGGATTCAACGAATGCGTTATAGAGATTGCGCGCGATCCAGGGATGCTCGTCGAGAAGGCGCATCTTCAGCGCAATGATGTGCATGATCGGCCATACTTTGGTGCGCCGGTAATAGCTCTTCTCCATGGCGAGGTAATCTGGAAACAGCCTGACCACGTCGGGGTGGCCGGCAAGGAATGCGTTGGGCGGGCGCGCGATCAGCGCGCAGTCGATCTCCCCCGACGCAACCATGTCGCTCAGCGATTTATCGGCAACGCGCGTGAGCTTGACGCCGTGCGGGAGCGACAGCTCCACCTTTTCAATGCGTCCCGGCTCGTTGGCGCCTGCTTGATACCAGTCGATGTCGCCGAGTTTTATCTGGTGCTCGTCGGCGAGCCAGCCGCGCATATAGACTGCCGCGGTATGCGCCCATTCCGGCGAGCCTATTCTCTTGCCCTTGAGATCGGCCGCCGATTTGATGTGGCTGCGTTTGTTGACGTAAAACGACGAAAATCGGAACAGCCGCGAGCAGACAACCGGCAGTCCGATGATGTCGGGAGATTTGCTTGTGACCTGGGCGCAGAATTTTGCAAACGACAGCTCGCTCACCTCCCATTCGCGATTGAAGGTGAAGCGCGCGAACACTTCGTGATGGCCGAGCGTGAGCCAGGTATGGTCGATGCCCTCCGCCTTGACGAGCCCAAGGCGAAAATCCCGGAAATGGTCGTAATCGGTTGTGGCAATGGTCAGCTTGACGCGAGACATTGTTGTCGGATTTGCCGTTGGCGATAGCGGTGATTGACGTGGCGGAAGGCGCAACGCCCTGTATGCCGCATTCACCCGCAGCGCGGCAATCGCCGTCGCGCAGGCTCCGCGGGCTGCTCTCTTCCGCGATTGTTGAAGTCGCCCCGATTCCTCCCCACATTGTGGGCGCGGCGGGGAAATTACCCCGCTTTTCGCACCGGCTGCTTGGAGGAATTTAGCGATGCGCGACCCCTATGATGTGCTTGGGGTGTCGAAGGGTGCAAGTCCGGCGGAGATCAAGAGCGCGTTCCGCAAGCTCGCCAAGAAGCTGCACCCCGATGCCAACAAGCACGACACAAGGGCGGCGGCTCGCTTTGCCGAAGCGAACGCGGCTTATGAAATTCTGGGCGATGCCGCCAAGCGCAAGGCTTTCGACCGGGGCGAGATCGACGCCGAGGGCAAGCCGCGCTTCCAGGGCTTTGAAGGGTTCGGCGGGCCGCGCGGCGGCTCCGGCCGGCAAGGGGGCTTCGAGGGCTTCAGCTGGGGCACGGACGGTTTTCGCGCCGGCGGCCGCACGTTTGGCGGCGGCGGGTTTGAAGACATTCTCAAAGAGGCGTTCGGCGGGGCAATGGGCGGCGCGCGCGCGCGGCGGCGGGCGGCGCCCCGGCGGCGGCTTCTTCGAGCAGGATGATTTCGGCGGCGGACACGGCGGCGATGTCGCGGCTTCGCTCAGCCTCACGCTGGCCGAGGCCGCCAAAGGCGCCAAAAAGCGGGTGTCGCTTCCGACCGGAAAAGAGGTCGAAGTCAAGATCCCACCCGGCCTCGCCGACGGCCAGCAGATCAGGCTCAAGGGCCAGGGCCTCTCCGGCTCGGGCGGCCGTCCCGGCGACCTTCTGATCACGGTGTCGATTGCTCCGCACCCGCTGTTTGAGCGGGCAGGGATCGACCTGCGGCTTGAGCTGCCGATTACGCTCTACGAGGCGGTGCTTGGCGCCAAGGTGCGCGTACCCACGCTTGACGGCGCGCTCGAACTTGCAATCCCGCCCGGCACCAATTCCGGCCGTACCTTCCGGTTCAAGGGGAAGGGCCTCCCGGGCAAGGAGGGCACCGGCGATCTCCTTGCCACCGTGCGCATCGTTCTGCCTGAGCGTCCGGATTCCGAGCTTGACGAACTGATGCGCAAATGGCGCGAGAGGAAGCCATACGACCCTCGAAAGGGGATGGCATGATCGGCCGCAAGCTGGCTTCGACCATGTAGCTTAGGCGGGCTATCATTCGCGAGCCATTGCCGCCGCGATTGGTGGTCCGAGAGCCGCCACGGAGAGTTGCCATGAGCAGTTGCACCGCGTAACCGTGGATCCCGACCAATGCGGCGGGCGCTTCGCTGCGATGAGGATTCTTGCGGACTATCCGTTGCTCGAACCGGAAGACATCGTATCATGAGCGCGGTAAGTCGCTCATCGAAATCATCTAAATCTAAACCCCGCTCAGCTTCGGCATCACCTCGCCGGCAAAGAGCTGGAGCGAGCGCAACGCTTCGTGCAGGCTCATGGTGCCGAGGAACAGGTAGCTGAGCAGATAATTCACGCCGAGTTCGTGCACCTGCCGTTCGATCTCGGCCCGCACCCTCTCAGGGGCGCCGGAGATCACCGTGCCATCGGCGACGCAGGCCTCGTAGTCGGCGCCGCGCGGAACGTTGAGGCGGGATGTGAGCCCGCTCACCCCGTGCATGGTGCGCAGCCAATTGAGATTGGCGAGATGCACGTTCATTGCCGGCCTGGCGAAGCGCTCCGCATCCGCATCCGTATCGGCGACGAAGATGTGGCGCTGCACGCCGATGGCGACGCCGCCGGGGAATTCGGCTTTGGGCGCCGCCGCACGACCCACGCGCGCGAACGCCTCCTTGAAGGCCGCGATGTTGGTCTTGGCGGTTGCCATGGGCCCGAGCGTGACGAAATGCAGGCCACGTTCGCCTGCCCAGGTCGAGCCGATCGTATTGGAGGAGCCGTACCAGAACGCGGGGTGCGGCTGCTGCAGGGGACGCAGCGCAATGGGAACGTCCGCGTATTCGAAATGCGTGCCGCGGTAGGTCAGCGAGTCGGTCGTAAGGCCGGCGCTGATGCAGTTGAAAGCGTCAATGAAAATATCGCGCGATTCCTCGTGCTCGATCTTGTGATATTTGAGTTCGAACGGCGAGACGCCGCGCCCCACTCCGACTTCGAGCCGGCCATAGCTGAGATGATCGAGCATGCAGATTTCCTCGATCAGGCGCAGCGGCGAGTACAACGGCAGGAGGTAGACCAGCGGGCCAAGCCGCATGCGCCGGGTCGCGCGCGCGACCGCGCCGAGATAGACCCCCGGCACCGGCACCATGTTGAGCGGGGTGGCATGATGCTCCGCCACATGCAGGCAGTAGATGCCGGCGGCATCGGCGGCCTTCGCGAAGGCGAGCCGCTCGTCGAACAACGTGGCGAGCGGGCGGTTGCCATGCTCGACGTGATCGAACAGACCGATTTTCACGGCGCCGCCATTATTTCCCCGCCACCAGCTTGGCGAGTTCTATCAGCTTGCGCACCACGGTCTTTAGCTCGCCGGCAAGCCGCGCATCTCTGAGCTCATCCATCTCGTCGAAAGCATCCTCGGCATTGGGCACGCTCACCTGCTCGGCGACAACGAGGGCACGGCAGCCTACGGCCAGAATCTGGCGCAGCGCCAATAGCGACTGGCGGGCACCGGAACGTCCCGGCGAAGCGCCGCCGATCGCAAATACCCGGTTCTGGTAGGCGGCGAGCGCCGGCTCGCCGCGTTCGCGCACGGCGGAAATCCAGTCGATGGTATTCTTCATCAGCGGCGTGATGGAAGCGTTGTATTCCGGGCTTGCGATGAACACGCCCTGATGCGCTGACATCAATTGCTTGAGCCGCACTGCGTTCTCCGGCGGACCTGATTTCTCGGCGATGTCGGCGTCGTAGATCGGCAGCGGATAATCCAGGAGCGAGATACGGGTGACGTCGGCGTCGGCGAGCGTCAACTCCTTGCAGGCGAGCGCCGCGAGGCGCACATTATAGGAATTCGCCCGCAGCGAGCCGGGGAAGACCAGGATTTTTGGTGGCGACATGGGGAGCGGAAGACATAGGACGGAGGACAGAGGAGAGATAAAGCAAATCAGAAGCCTGCATCGGTCATCTGTCGTCTGTCATCTGTCCTCCGGTACACCCACACGCGCGCCGGAGGAATGTTCATCCATACGCGTTCCGAAGCCTCCGTGCGCACGCGATCGAGCCGCGTTGGTATCGGCGCAACCGCGTTGTAGGTGAACTGCACGAAGGGCGCGCCCGCCGCCATTACGGCGAATGCTTCGAACAGCAGCCGAAGCCGCATGCGCAAGGGCTTGGTGAAGAGCGGAAGCCCGGACACCACCGCCGCCGCCGGCGCTTCCAGCCAACCGCCAAGCAGGCGTTTGAGGCTGTAGGCATCGCCCTCAATGACGGTGGCATGGGGATAGCGTGCACGCAGAAGCCGGCAAAACATCGGATCATACTCGACGAGGACCAGCCGGGCTAAATCGACACCCTGCGCGAGCAGCGCTTCGGTTACCGCCCCGGTGCCGGGGCCAAGCTCGACGATCGGGCCGGGCGTGTCGGGATCGATGTAGCTCGCCATGGTACGCGCAAGCGCCCGGCTGGAAGGAGTGACGGCGCCGGTCTTGAGCGGGTTTTCCAGCCAGGTGCGAATGAAGCGCACCTCGTCGTCCAACCCGATGCCTTTTCCGGGTTCGAACCTGCGCGCAGGTGACTTCGCCCTCTGCTTTCGAAGTCTCCAGTTTCTGCTCGATTTTCTTTCGCTGGGCCTCAAAATGCAGTTCGATCTTTCTTTCCAGCGCGTCCTTCTTCAATTCGAAGATACGCTTCTGCTTTTCGAATTTCTTCTCAAGAAGCTGCAGAGCCGGAAGAGACATTTTGCCAATGGTTGCAAGCGGCTGCGAAGCGGGCCAACTCACCGGTAAAGCCCGCGAGCGCAGGGGTCAAGAGCCATTATTCCCTCAGGCTGGGCTGGAGCGGCTGAGAAACTCTTTCATCTTGCCGAAGAAACCAGTCGATTCCGGCTGTGTTTCCTTCGACGACAACCGCTCAAATTCGTTCAGCAACTCCCGTTGGCGTTTTGTCAGCTTTTGCGGCGTCTCGACAACAATCTGAACATACATGTCGCCGGTCTGTCTGGAGCGAAGCACCGGCATGCCCTTGCCTTGGATGCGCAGGCGCCGTCCGGATTGGGTGGCTTCCGGCACCTTCACGCGGGTGTTGCCGCCATTGATGGTCGGTACCTCGAATTCGCCGCCGAGCGCCGCCGTGACCATGGAAATCGGCACGCGGCAATGCAGGTCGGCCCCCTCGCGCTGGAAGAAGGGATGCGCGCCGATCGCGAGAAAGATGTAGAGATCGCCGGCAGGACCGCCGCGAACGCCGGCCTCGCCTTCTCCGGCCAATCGAATCCGGGTGCCGTCCTCGACACCGGGCGGGATGTTAACCGAGAGCGTACGCTCGCGCGTGACCCGTCCGGAGCCTGCGCATGACTGACAAGGGCTGTCGATCACCTGCCCGCGTCCCTGGCAGCTTGGGCACGTGCGCTCCAGCGTGAAAAATCCCTGCGCATGGCGGATACGCCCCTGGCCGCCGCAGGTGGGACAGGCCTTCGGGCGCGTTCCGGCTTTTGCGCCGGAGCCCGAGCAGGCTTCACAGGTCACCGAAGTTGGAATTCTTACCTGCGCGGTCTTGCCGGCATAGGCCTCTTCCAGCCTGATCTCCATGTTGTAGCGCAGGTCGGCACCGCGCTCGCGGCCGGAACGGGTACGCGCGCCGCCACCCATTCCGAAAATGCCTTCAAACAGATCCGAGAAAGCCGAGCCGAAATCGCTGCCAAAGCCGGCGGGACCGGGGCCTCCGTGCTCGAAGGCAGCATGGCCAAACCGATCGTAGGCCGCGCGCTTGTCCGGGTCTTTGAGAACTTCGTAGGCTTCGTTGATCTCCTTGAACCGCGTCTCGGAACTGCGGTCCCCGGAGTTGCGGTCAGGATGCCATTTCATTGCGAGCTTGCGGAATGCCGCCTTCAGCTCGCCCTCCTCGACGGTACGATTAACCCCGAGAACTTCGTAGTAGCAGCGCTTTGCCATCCGCGCGTCAAACCCCATCGTTTCCGTCACAGAATCTTCCCCCGATCTTAGCTGCTCATGTATGGAGCTTCAAAAAGAATGCACCCCCGGCTTGGGTCCGGGGGTGCCGACCTTGCAGTAAACCCTGATCATTGCCAGCCGCGGGCGCGCCGCGCGTCAAGCAGATTTCTTGTTCTTCTTGTCGTCATCCACCTCGGTGAACTCGGCGTCGACGACGTCTTCTTTCTTGCCGCCCAAGTCGTTGCCGCCGGCGGCACCGCCTGGACCACCCGGGCCACCCGGGCCCGCGCTCTCCTGCGCCTGCTTATACATCGCCTCGCCGACCTTCATGGAGGCTTGCGCCAACGTGTTGGCCTTGGCCGTGATTGCTTCGGCGTTGTCGCCCTTGAGCGCTTCCTTGAGGTCGGCAATTGCATTCTCGATGGCGCGCCGTTCGGCTTCGGAGATCTTGGCGCCATGCTCGGCAATCATCTTCTCGGTGCTGTGGATCAACGCCTCGGCATGGTTCTTGGCTTCAACCTGCGCCTTGCGCTTCTTGTCTTCCTCGGCGTGCAACTCGGCATCCTTGACCATGCGCTGGATGTCGGCCTCGGAAAGGCCGCCCGACGCCTGGATGCGGATCTGCTGCTCCTTGCCGGTACCCTTGTCTCTCGCTTGCACATTGACGATGCCGTTCGCATCGATATCGAAGGTCACTTCGATCTGCGGCACGCCGCGCGGTGCCGGCGGAAGTCCGACCAGATCGAATTGTCCGAGCAGCTTGTTATCGGTTGCCATCTCGCGTTCGCCCTGGAACACGCGGATGGTCACCGCGCCCTGATTGTCCTCCGCGGTCGAGAACACCTGACTCTTCTTGGTCGGAATCGTGGTGTTGCGATCGATCAGCCGGGTAAACACGCCGCCCAGCGTCTCGATACCGAGCGAGAGCGGAGTGACGTCGAGCAGCAGCACATCCTTGACGTCGCCCTGCAGGACGCCGGCCTGGATCGCGGCACCGACCGCGACCACCTCATCGGGGTTAACGCCCTTATGCGGTTCCTTGCCGAACAGCTGCTTGACCACTTCCTGCACTCTCGGCATGCGGGTCATGCCGCCGACCAGCACCACTTCGTTGATCTCGGCAGCGGACAGCCCGGCATCCTTGAGCGCGATGCGGCACGGCTCAACCGTCTTCTGGACGAGATCGTCGACCAGCGCCTCGAACTTGGCCCGCGTGAGCTTCATGGTGAGATGCTTCGGACCGGAGGCGTCCGCGGTAATGAACGGCAGATTGATCTCGGTCTGGGTGGTGGAGGAAAGCTCGATCTTCGCCTTCTCGGCGGATTCCTTAAGCCGCTGCAGCGCCAGCTTGTCGCGGCGCAGGTCAATTCCCTGCTCTTTCTGAAACTCGTCGGCGAGATAATTCACCAGACGCATGTCGAAGTCCTCGCCACCCAGGAAGGTGTCGCCATTGGTCGACTTGACTTCGAAAACGCCGTCGCCGATCTCCAAAATGGAAATGTCGAAGGTACCGCCGCCAAGGTCGTAGACCGCAATGGTCCCCGTCTTTTGTTTGTCGAGCCCGTAGGCAAGCGCGGCGGCGGTCGGCTCGTTGATGATGCGCAGGACTTCGAGACCGGAAATCTTGCCGGCGTCCTTGGTAGCTTGGCGCTGCGCGTCGTTGAAATAGGCGGGCACGGTAATGACCGCCTGCTCTACCTTCTGGCCGAGATAAGCCTCCGCCGTTTCCTTCATCTTCTGCAAGATGAAGGCGGAGATCTGCGAGGGCGAATATGTCTTGCCTTCGATCTCGACCCAGGCGTCGCCATTCGACGCGCGGACGATCTTGTAGGGAACGAGCTTCTTGTCCTTTTCCACCATGGGATCGTCGTAGCGACGACCGATCAGTCGCTTGACGGCAAAGATGGTGCGCTCGGGGTTGGTTACCGCCTGGCGCTTCGCAGGCTGGCCGACGAGCCGCTCGCCATCGTCGCTGAACGCGACGATCGAGGGCGTCGTGCGCATGCCCTCGGCGTTTTCAATGACTTTCGGCGTCTTGCCTTCCATAACGGCGACGCACGAATTTGTGGTGCCGAGGTCGATGCCTATGACCTTGCCCATGGTGCTCACTTCCTCTCTATTCTGCGGCAGGTCGGCCGGGTCCTGTTCGGCGCCCCGGAAGGGAGAATCCGCATTGCTGGCGGCCCCCTGCCGACCCCCTAATACATTCACTGCCGCCGTCGGCGGCATCCTTGGCACATATAGGGGGGCAGCTTTTCCCCGCAAGACATGCATTCCTGGAATCGCGGGCCGCGCGTCACCGCGGCGACGGTGGCGTATTTTTGCCCTCCCTGGGGCGCTAAGATCGGCCCCATGCGGTGCCCTGCTCGACTGCTCCTCCTTCTGGCGATCGGTCTTAATGCAACGGCCGTTCGCGCAGCCGATGTCGATTATCCGCCCGGTTCACGGCTGGGAATGGTGCCCCCCTCAGGCATGGTGATCAGCCGGAATTTCGTCGGCTACGAAGACCCCGATCACAATGCGGCAATCGTTTTGGCTTCGCTTCCGCCGGACGCCTATTCCGAACTCGACAAAACCGTTACTGCCGAGGCACTGCGACGCCAGGGTGTGCGGCTCGATCGCCGCGAGCCGCTTTCGCTGCCCTCCGGCAAGGCCTTTCTTGTGACGGCGCGCCAGGAAGTCGAAAAAACAAAATTCCGCAAATGGATTTTGATCGGTTCAGCGCCCGGCTTGACCGCACTGGTTACGGTGCAAATCCCGGAGAACGCGACGACGGTTTATCCCGAGAGCGCCATTCGGGCGGCCTTGGCGACGTTGGCCGTGCGCGCCTCGGTGCCGACGGAGGAGCAACTCGGACTGCTGCCGTTTCGAATTGGAGAATTCGCCGGCTTTGTGGTGGAAGGTGTGGTTGCTGGACGCGCCGTGGTGCTCAAGGACCCGCCGCCTTTCCCATTCATCCCGGGTCAACCACAGTCGCAAATTTTTGTGACCGCGGCGCCGGGGGGGCCTTCGCACACTACCGAACGGGACGGCTTCGCGCGTGACGTATTCGCCACCGTGCCGAACGTGCGGGATGTCCGCGTCAGCAGCTCCGAGCCATTGCGCATCGTCGGTCAGCCCGGACATCAGATAATGGCGCAGGCGCGAGATCCGTCAGGCAGCATAGCGTTGACCATTGTGCAATGGTTGCGCTTCGGCGGCGGCGGCTATTTGCAGCTCGTCGGCATCGCTCCGACGGAGATTTGGCTGGAGGCTTATCCGCGCTTTCGCCTGGTTCGCGACAACATCGAGCCGCGCTGATCAGCGCATGAGCTAGCCCCAGAATTCCCGCGAGGCGATCTGGGCGCCGGCCGCCAACGCCTTAAGCTTCGCCCATACCACGTCCGGATCCACGGCCGCCTGCCCCACCCAGGTCCCGTATCCGCAGTCGCTGCCGGCAATGACATTCTCGCGGCCTACGAGCCTCGCATAGCGGCCGATGCGCTGCGCGATGAGTTCAGGGTGCTCGATGAAATT
This sequence comes from uncultured Alphaproteobacteria bacterium, assembly GCA_963817135.1. Lineage (GTDB taxonomy): Bacteria > Pseudomonadota > Alphaproteobacteria > Rhizobiales > Xanthobacteraceae > VAZQ01. The sequence continues at coordinate 119,132 of CAWFNG010000015.1, forward strand.
CGACTTCGACTCGATCACTCCGGGGATGAGTATCTTGCCTTCCGGCAGCTTTATCTTTTCGAACAGCGCCCATTCATGGGCGTGCCGCGGGTTGGCCGCTTCGAAGGAAATCGCCGCCGGTCGCGCCCGCAACACAATGTCGATAATGTCTGCAAGCGGTACGTCATAGTGATGCGGGCCTTCATAGTTGCCCCAGCACAAATGCATGCGCAACTTTTCCGGCGCGATACCGGCAAGTGCGTGGTTGAGAGCCGCCACATGCATTTCGGCGCGTTTGCGGAATTCGGCCAACGGGAGGGCCGCGTATTGAATATGCCGGCCCATGGCGAGATCGGGACAATCGATCTGCAGCACGATGCCTTGACCGGCAATGGTTTCGTATTCGAACCGCATGGCCGTCGCGATGGCGAATAGATAGGCTTCCTGGTCGGCATAATGGTCGTTGCGAAAGAACAGCGAAATGACGCCAGGGGAGGCCGCGCTCATGAATGCTCGGCTGCAATTCGCTTCGGCGAGCGCTGATTTGAGATTCGCGACGTCTGTCTGCGCGGCGCGCATGTCGCGCACCTCGATCGGCGCGTTGCAAGCAGGCGTCTTGCGGCGGGAGCGCCCGGGGTCGCCGAAAACGCGCCTGGCGAGATTGGGAAATTCCGCAAGGTCCTGATAGACGAAGGTATTGCCTGTTCCTCCGAACCCGCCGAGCCGATCCTTGATGTAGGTGGCGTAGCTTGGCTTCGACATCTCGCCGTCATTGACGATGTCGATGCCGGCCGCGGTTTGTTTTTTTACGACTTCGGCAACGGCCGAGCGCACGCGAGCCGCGAGCGCCGACGCATCCACCGGTATGCCTTCCTCCCTGGCATACATCGCGCGGACAAGATCGTCGGGCCTGGGCAGGCTGCCGGTATGGGTGGTGAGGAAGCGCTCGGTGCTGCGGATCATGTAATACAGTAGTGCGGTGAATTTGAAGTTCCTATAATTATTGGCCGCAAGCTCGTTTAGGAACTTCAAATTCAAAACCGCACTAGGGCGAACGCTGCCGGTCCTCGGAAGGAGAACCTGCATTGTCATTCGCCGGCGGCTCGGCTGCCGCTTTCGGTCCGCCCTTGGCGACTGCCACAAGCGCCGGCCGCAAAATGCGCTCGCCGATCATGTAGCCCGGCTGTATCACCTGCGCGACACTACCTGCAGGTCGCGAGGGATCCGGGATTTCAAGCATGGCCTGGTGCAGGTTGGGGTCGAATTTCTCGCCCAGCGGCTCGAATTTTTTGATGCCATGCTTCTCCAGCACCTTGAGAAGCTCGCGCTCGGTCAATTCCACGCCGTCCAGCAGCGCCTTGACGCCGGCATCCGCCTGGTCACGCAATTCCGCATCCAACGCCTGCAGCGCCCGTTCCATGTTGTCGGCGACGGCCAGTATGTCGCGCGCAAAGGTGGAAACAGCGTAGGCACGGGTATCGGCGATTTCGCGCTCGGTGCGCCGGCGCAGGTTTTCCATTTCGGCCAGGAGCCGCAGGTGCCTGTCCTTGTAGTCGGCCGCCTCGCGGACGAGCGCGTCGATATCGGGGCTCAACGGCTCCTCTGCGCGCGCCGATTGCCTCTCGGTTTGCGGTTCTTCTGCAACCGTTGCCGACTGGCTTCGTTCCGCTTCGGTCATATCGTTGGTCTCATTCATCGCAAAATACCTGATCTGCCCCGCATATCAGGGCTTGCCCGAGAAAAATCAAGCGCGCAGGAGGATTGCTTATACTAACGCCGAAAGCGAGAGAACGTTCTGCTCAGGCGGCGATGATCTTGCTCACCACCTTGGCGGTATAGTCCACCATGGGGATGACCCGGGCATAGTTGAGCCGCGTCGGCCCGATCACCCCGATAACCCCGATGATGTGGCCGGCGCCGTCGCGATACGGCGCTGCAATGGTCGAGGATCCCGAGAGCGAGAACAGCTTGTTCTCCGAGCCGATGAAAATGCGTGCGCCGTCGGCGTTCTCCACCCGCCCAAGCAGGTCGACCACCCCGCGCTTGGTTTCGAGGTCGTCGAACAGGAGCCGCACCCGCTCGAGGTCCTCGACCGCTTTGAGATCGTCCAACAGATGGGCGGCGCCGCGCACGATCAGCTTGCGCTCGTCGCTTTCGCCGCCCGACCAGCTCGCGAGCCCGGCCGAAACGATCTTCTGCGTCAGCTGATCGAGTTCCGCCTTGCCGGCGGTAAGGGCATTTTCCAGCTCGGTCTTGGCCTCCTCCAAGGTGAGCCCGCGCACATGCGCATTGAGGAAGTTGGACGCCTCGGTAAGCGAGGACACCGGCAAGCCCGCCGGGACGCTGATAACGCGGTTCTCGATCTGGCCGTCCTCGGACACAAGAACGACCAAGGCGCGCTCGGGCTCGAGCCGGACGAATTCGATGTGCTTGAGGCGCACGTTGGATTTTGCGGCAACCACCACGCCGGCAGCGCGCGTGAGACCGGACAGCATGCCGGAAGCTTCGTTGAGCACGGCGTCGATGGATTTGCCGGCGCCAGCGATCTTTGCCTCCATGTCGCGGCGGTCGGCTTCGCCGAGATCGCCGATCTCCATCAGCGCGTCGACGAAGAAGCGCAATCCCAGCTCAGTGGGCAAGCGGCCCGCCGAGATGTGCGGGGCGTAGACGAGACCGAGCTGCTCGAGGTCCGACATCACGTTGCGCACCGAGGCCGGCGACAGCGGCGTCGTTATCAAACGCGAGATATTGCGCGAGCCGACCGGCTCGCCGGTGGCGAGATAGCTCTCGACGATCTGACGAAAAATGTCGCGCGAACGCTCGTTGAGCTGAGCAAGCGTCACCTGGGTGGCGCCGATCGGGACATCCTGTGACAACAATCGCCTCCTTGAGATTTCCGGGAGATTTGTCCCTTCCGGGAGAGGAGCGCAAGAGCGCACCTGACCGCGCCGCGAGCACTTCTTCGGAATCGGACCACTAGTGCGGTGAATTTGAAGTTCCTATCATTGCTGGCCGCAAGCTCGTTTAGGAACTTCAAATTCTAAACCGCACTAGAAATCATAGAGTTGCTAGTGGTCCTTAGATTCCGAAGTTCGCATCTGAACGTGCCGCGAGTGGTGGCGAACTTCGGAATCGGACCACTAGGTTTTGCCGACGGCGCTGTCGCTGCTAAGTTCGCAGGGGCAATGCATAACGTGTCGTCGCCCCTTGTCGCGTTGGCATGCGGCACTTAAAAGCTTGCCGCAGCCAAGCCGGTGAGCAGGAGAATTGCATGCGGCCGAGCCGCCGACATCCCGACGAGCTGCGGGCGATTTCGCTCGAGCGCGGCGTGGTGAAATATGCTGAAGGCTCCTGCTTCGTGAAATTCGGCGACACGCACGTGCTGGTTACGGCGACGCTGGAGGATCGGCTGCCGCCATGGCTGAAAGGCCAGGCGCGGGGATGGGTCACCGCTGAATACGGCATGCTGCCGCGCGCCACATCGGAGCGTACCCGGCGCGAGGCTTCGGCCGGCAGGCAGAGCGGCCGTACCATCGAGATCCAGCGGTTGATCGGGCGCAGCCTTCGCGCGGTGCTCGATCTGCCCGCGCTTGGCGAGCGGCAAATCACGGTCGATTGCGACGTCATTCAGGCCGATGGCGGAACGCGCACCGCCGCCATCACCGGCGCCTGGGTTGCGCTGCATGATTGCGTGACCTGGATGAAAGGCCGCGACATGGTCAAGGCGGAACCGCTGCGCGACCACGTAGCCGCCATCTCGTGCGGCATCTGCAACGGCACGCCGGTCCTCGATCTCGATTACGCCGAGGATTCCGAGGCGGAGACCGACGCGAATTTTGTGATGACCGGAGCGGGCCAACTGGTCGAAATCCAAGGCACGGCGGAGAAGATTCCGTTCACCGAGCAGCAATTCCTGGAACTGCTTGCGCTCGCCAAGAAAGGGCTGATGAAACTCGTCGATCTGCAGAAGATGGCGGTGATGTGAGCGCCCGCCCCACCGCTAACGTCCTTCTCATGCATCGCAAGCTCACCGGTTCGGTTGTGATCGCCACGCACAATCCGGGAAAGCTCGCCGAGATGCGCGAACTGCTGATGCCCTACGCAATTCAATGCGTCTCCGCCGGCGAGCTTAAGCTCGCGGAGCCGCCGGAGACCGGCGCAACGTTCCGCGACAACGCCAGGATCAAGGCGCTTGCTGCGGCCTTGGCAGCGGGCATGCCGGCCTTCGCCGACGATTCCGGCCTTTGCGTCGACGCTTTGGACGGCACGCCCGGCATTCATTCGGCGCGCTGGGCCGGCGCGCAAAAAGACTTCGCTGCGGCAATGCGCAAGGTTGAGCACAGATTGCGCGAGCGCGGCGCATGCATGCCGGGCCAACGCAAGGCGCAATTCGTAAGCGCGCTGTGCCTTGCCTGGCCCGATGGGCATGTCGAGGAGTTCGCGGCAGAAGTTGGGGGCACGCTGGTATGGCCGCCGCGCGGCGACTGCGGTTTCGGGTACGATCCCATGTTTTTGCCGGATGGACATGTGCGTACGTTCGGCGAGATGGCAAGCAAGGAGAAGCACGGACTGCCGCCGCAGGGGAGCGGCCTGTCGCATCGCGCGCGCGCCTTTCGCAAACTCGCGGAGGCTTGCCTTGGCAAATAATAATTCCAAGCGGCGATCGCCTTTCGGCGTGTATGTGCACTGGCCGTTTTGCCTGTCGAAATGCCCGTATTGCGATTTCAACAGCCACGTCCGCCATTCGACAATCGATGAGAGCCGTTTCGTGCGCGCCTTCGCCGCTGAGATCGCGGCAACCGCAGCGCGGGCGCCCGATCAAATCGTGTCGACGATTTTTTTCGGCGGCGGCACGCCGTCCTTGATGCAGCCGCAGACCGTTGCAGCCATCATCGATGCCATTGCAAAGACGTGGCCGGTGGCAGCCGATGCGGAGATTACGCTCGAAGCCAATCCATCGAGCGTCGAGGCGGCGCGGTTTCGCGGCTATCGGGCGGCGGGGATCAACCGCGTATCCATTGGCGTGCAGGCGCTGGAAGATGCGGCGCTCAAGGAGCTCGGCCGTTTGCATTCGGCACAGGAGGCACTCGACGCGGTTGCCGTGGCGCGCTCGGTGTTTGACCGTACCTCGTTCGATCTCATCTATGCGCGGCCGGGGCAAACCGTGGCAGGCTGGTCGGGCGAGCTAAGGCGCGCCCTTGCCCAAGCCGGCGAGCACCTTTCGCTTTATCAGCTGACCATCGAAGACGGCACGCCGTTTAAAGCGCTGCATGCGGCGGGGAAGCTCGCGATCCCTGACGAAGAGCGCGCCCGCGCGCTCTATGACGCCACGCAGGCGATCTGCGCCGATGCGGGCCTGCCCGCCTATGAGATTTCCAACCATGCGCGACCAGGCGGCGAATGCCGGCACAATCTGATCTATTGGCGCGCGCACGAATATGCCGGCATCGGACCCGGCGCGCATGGGCGATTGGATGTCGATGGCGGGCGCCATGCAACCGCGACCGAAAAGCGTCCGGAGCAATGGCTCATGCGGGTGGAATCGCTCGGGCACGGCGTCATTTCCGAGGAGGCGCTCACGCAGGAAGAAGCGGCCGACGAGTTCCTGCTGATGGGGCTGCGCCTTGCGGAAGGGATCGATCCCGCGCGCTATGCGCGGCTTGCCGGCCGGGCGCTCAATCCGCGGCGCATTTCGCTCCTGGAGAGCGAGGGCGCGCTGGAAACCACCGCCGCGGGCAGGCTGCGGGTGACCATGGCCGGCTTTCCCCTGCTTGACGCGGTGGTCGCCGATCTGGCGGCGTGACGGCTTTACATCTGCGCCCCAAGCATCATCCCGAAAAGCCAACTCCGGAATTGGGTGGGCACAGGTTCGCAAACGCGATCATGCACCTGTGCTTGCGTACTTCCATCGCATTAATTTGACCCGCTACAATGCTTTTTTCTGAGCCCTGAGGGACACAAATGGAACGGCGCGAGTTCATCAGACTGCTCGGTGGTGCGGCTGCCGTTTGGCCGCTTGCCTCGCACGCGCAGCAACCGGGGGTGCCAGTGATCGGGTATCTCGGCCTGACTTCGCCTGCTGGCGAAGCCGAGATGATGTCGTCATTTCGCAAGGGCTTAAGGGAGGCGGGCTTTGAGGAAGGCCGCAATGCCGTTATTGAGTTTCGTTTTGCGCAAAGTGACGTTAGCCGACTGCCGACGCTTGCCGCCGAACTCGTCAGCAGCAAAGCCGCGGTCATACTCACTGGGACAACCGCGGCGGCGCTCGCCGCAAAAACAGCAACCTCAATGGTACCCATCGTGTTTGTGATCGGTGCTGATCCAATTAAATCTGGCCTGGTGGCTGCGCTAAACCGTCCGGGCGGCAATCTCACCGGGATAAGCTTCTTTACTAACCAAATGGAGAGTAAGCGATTAGGACTCCTGCATGAGCTCGTTGCAAAAGCCGATTTGATCGCCGTACTTCTCAACCCCAGGAACCCATTCTTTGAAAATCAGCTGAAGGATTTGAACGAAGCGTCTCGGGCGCTCGGCCTGAAAATCCATGTTGAAACTGCGAGCAACGAACGCGACATCGCTGCAGGCTTCAACGCGTTCGCACAACAGAACGCGGGGGCGGTGCTTGTCGGTGCTGACCCATATTTCAACAGCAGGCGCGCTCTCGTTATCGATCCGGCGGTGCGGCTTCGGCTTCCCGCGATCTATGAATGGCGGGAATTCGCGCAAGCTGGTGGGCTGATGAGCTACGGAACCATTCTTACAGAGGCGTTTAGACAAGCTGGCGATTACGTCGCCCGTATCCTTAAAAGCGAAAACCCCGCTGACCTGCCGGTAATGCAGTCGAGCAAGTTCGAGCTGGTAATAAATCTGAAAACCGCGAAACAGATTGGCATCGAAGTGCCGCCGGGCTTGTCTGCGCGCGCGGACGAAATAATCGAAATAATGTCCGGCATGTGAGTTTTCGCACTTCCCACGTCGGGGATTAGCGGTGAACTGTGTGCAGACGAACCAATCAGAGGGGAGAACCGAGCACGGGGGTAGTAGTTGGCGAGGAGGCTGTGATGCAGACCTCAATCGTGATCCTGGCCGGCAGCATCGCGTTTTGCTGGCTGTTCTCGGTCGTATTGATCCTCTGGTTCTCCCGGCCGCGAACGTGGCCGAAGCCAAGGTCGAAGGGAATGATCATGCGCACAATTTCGATGATATCAGCAACCCTCGTGGCGTTGTTTCTCTCCTCTGTCGCGGCGAATTCAGCTACGTGGTGCGCGCACTATGGCAGCGGCAATGGCACCAATTGCGGTTTCCATTCGTATGAGCAATGCCAGGCTGCGATTTCAGGAAATGGCGGGTTTTGCTCCCAGGGCTAATCGGCTAGTATCCTTTCCTAATTCATCTGCCGATCGCCGCGGACCATGCGCGCCATACTGACCATTGCATGCGTCATTGTTGTTTTTGGCGGCGGCGCCCACGCCCAGGAAGCGCTCAAGCTTTGCCGTCAGATCAAGGACGATGCCGCGCGACTGAAATGCTACGACGGCCTTGATGCGTCGTCTTCGAACGCAACGGGCAGACCGGCAGAGAGCAAACAAGACGCCAATGCGGCCTGGGAGGTGCAGGACGAAAAATCCCCCCTCGATGACAGCCCCCTGATCACCGCACAGCTTCAATCAGCTGATGGCAAGGCCTATCTGCTGATGCGCTGCAAAGACGGCAAAACTGAAGTCGCGGTCAACAAATGGGGCTTTAACAAATGCGGAGGCGAAGTTCGCGTCATCTACCGCATCGATCAAGGGCAAGCCGTAGACAGCCCGTGGAATTCTCACTCGAGCTGCTACCTGGCCATTGCCCCATCGCCGATCCCGTTCATTCGCGGGCTCACGGATCAGGGCAAGGTTTATTTCCGGATGTGGGATCACCATGATGTCCCGCACGATGCACTATTTAATCTCGGCAACATTTCCCCGCTCCGCTCCCGTTTGGCGGACGCCTGCAATTGGGATGGCGCGCCTAAAGCAACTGGAAACCTCGTGCCGAAAGCAACGCCCAACGTACCGCCCAAGGCGCCGCCCAGGTGATGCTTAAGAACAGGCTCTAAGCGTGTCGTTTCTCGCTGCCCGCTTGGGGACGATGCTTCCCCTCGCGAAGCACCCGCCGACAAACGCGGCTGGAACAACGACTTTGCTAAGCAGCATACTGCCGCCTACGCCGTTTCTGGAATGGCGCGGCTGAGGGCGGCGCCGATAAGGCCGGCGAGTGCAATCATGGTCAGCACGCCGACAACCCCCCCAAGCGCGAAAGCAATGGCACCCCCGGCAACGCCGGCGCTGCCGCCAACAAAGGTGCAGGCGTTGACAATGCCCGAGCCCTGCCCCGCTTGCGCGGGCGAGAGAGCCGACAGCGCCAGCCGCGGCGCCAAGGCATAAGGCACGGCCAGACCGGCGCCCATCACGAAAAACCCGATCGCCAGGAGGACCATGCCGCTCCCGGCGATGGCCACCCCGACGATGACGCTGGCGATCGCGACAAGCGTCATGCCACCCGTCATGGCGTTGCGCATCCCGACCCGTGCCGCCACGGCGGATGCTGACAGGGCGAGTGCAAGCAGTGCCGCGCTCAGCGGCAGCAGCGAGGCGCCCGCCTCCAGCGCCGTGAGGCCGAGTCCTTCCCGGCTCTGCGCAAAAAGATTGAAGTAGAGCAGCAGGCTCATGATGCTGAACATCGACAGCGAGCCGATCGCCACGCCCATAACGAACCCGCGCCGCGCGAAGAAGCCCAGGTCGACCAGTGGCGCTTCGGCACGCAACTCCACGGTCAGCAGCAGGAAGAACGCAGTCACCGCCAGGACGAACGGGCCGACAACGGAGAGCGGTGCCGCGCCCACATGCGGAACTGCATGCAACCCGAACACCAGCGACACCATCAAGGTGGCCAGCAAAACAAAGCCGAACCAATCCGCGCGCCGGCTTTGCGTACTAGCGCCCCGCTTCCGAAGTTCGTGATACATGGCGGCACCCTCTGACACGAACTTCGGAAGCAAAGGGGCACTAGCAAGTCTTGATTCTAGTGCCGCTTTTCGATTTGAAGTTCCTTCATGAGCTTGCCGCAATCGCTGTAGGAACTTCAAATCGGCGGCACTATGAGCACGCGCGGTAGCCGAGCCTGAAAAGGCGAGGCCGGCAATGGCGGTTACCATGAGCGGGACATTGAGCCAGAAGATCACGCGCCAACCTGTGACGTGCGTGATCGCTCCGCCAAAGAGCGGCCCGATGCTGAAGCCAAGCATCAGGAACCCGGTCCAGGCGCCGACTGCTGCTGCCCTGCGCTCCGGCGCCGCACTGGTGTCGACGGCAGCCAGGGTGCTGGGCACCGCGAACGCTGCCGCGAAGCCCTGCAACGCCCGCCCGGCCAGCAGCGCTGTTTGTGTGCCGGCGGTGGCAATGATGCAGGACGCGACGCCGAACAGCACCAGTCCGACCATGGATGCCAGTCGTGCGCCAAACCGATCCGCCGCCCGGCCGCCGAGCACGATGCAGGCCGCAGACACGACCAGATAGGCATTGACGGCCCATTGCACGCCATCTGTGCTGAGGAAAAGCTCGGTCCGCATGGTCGGCAACGCGGCCATGATCGCCGTGCTGTTGGCGCCGACCGCGAGCATCGCCAGACACGACGACCAGAGGACCGACGCGAACCCGGCTTGCTGGTTCAACGTTGCTGCGTCCTCACCCCTAGGTGCGGTGAATTTGAATTACGTGCCCGAACCGGTGAACGAGCGAGGCGGCGGGCTGACGACCTGGCCGCCGCTCGGTCCGACGCGCATCACGGCAAGCCCGCGCTGGTTGGTCCCATCGGGCCGGAAGCGGAACAGCCCGTCAATGCCGGTAAACCCTGAGGCGTTGGTCAGCACGTCTTCGGCAAAGCGCTGCTTGCCCTGCGTCTTTACCAGCGCCGCCACCAGGGCCACGGCGTCATAGGCAAGCGACCCGGTGCGCACGGGATCTTGCCCGTAACGCGTGCGATAGCGGCCGGAGAAATTGCGAAACCCGGTGGAATCCGGGCCGGCATACCAGCCCCCTTCCAGCTGCGCATTGGAGAAGATCTGGCTGTCCTCCCAGAGGCCGGTGCCGAGGAGCTGCACATGTTTGGTGTCCACCCCATTGGTGTTGAGCGCCTGCACCACCGCCGGCACGGCATCCGCTCCATCGGGGATGAAAATCGCGTCTGCGCCCTTCGCCGCCTGGGCAACGTTGCGAACGGGCCCCTGAATCTGCGCCTTGTCGGTGGGGTAGCGTTCCAGTGCGACCACGCGCCCGCCGCGCCGCGCGACGGTTTGCTTGAAAGCCGCCTCGACGACTGTCCCATAGGCATTGTCGGGAATGAGTGCGGCAAAAGACTTGCGCCCCTGCCCCACCGCGTAACCGATGATGCGATCGACATCCGACTCGGGAAGAAAGCTCAAGAGATAAACGCCGCGCGTCGCCACGTTGGCATCGGTCGAGAACGCGATCACCGGCACGTTGCGGGCGCGCGCGAGCTGGCCGACAGGACCCACGGTCAGAGCAAACAAGGGACCGAGGATTATTTCAGCGCCTTCGTCGAGCGCCTGCTGAGCGGCCTTTTGCGCTGCCTGCGCGTTGCCGGCGTCATCCTTGACCAGCAGCTGGATGTCCGGGCTGTTGAATTCGGCAAGCGCCATCTCGGCGGCATTGCGCATGGACTGTGCCGCTATGGCGGCGTTCCCGGTCCCGGACAGCGGCAGAATGAGTCCAACCTTGACCTGTCCGGTGCCGATACTGGTGGATGGCTGCGAGGATGTATTGGGAGGCGAGCTCGGCAGCAGGTCGCCGAGCGAAAAATTGCCGGAGCAGCCGGCGAGGAGAATGGCAATTGCCGGCGCAAAAAGCCGGCGCAAATACGCGCGCACAACGCCAGAGGCAGGGCGCCAAGCCTGCAACACTCGCCACATCAGGCTGGTCTCCTTGACGGCGACACACGATGCCAGGGTTGGTACGCCACTGCAATGCGCCATTTTCCGGTTAAATGGTTAACCGCGTAAAAAGCGTAGGGATTCTTGCGGTTTAGCGCTGACCCGTGCTCCAGCTGCCGCTAGGATTACTGGCATGAATACAGGTCCGCACCAAGGGGCGGCAACCGCCGGGACGCGCACGCGCGCTTCCCGGCAATACGTAATCCATGGCCAATCGGCCCTGGCCCCGCAACTTGCAGCGGGCCTGCATCTCGTGGCAACGCCGATCGGCAATCTGGGCGATATCACTTTGCGGGCGCTCGCAGTCCTGGCGGCAGCCGACCTGATCGCGTGCGAGGACACGCGACGGAGCCGCACGCTGCTCGATCACTATGGGATTGCAACGCCGCGCACGCCCTATCACGAGCACAATGCCGATGTTGTGCGGCCAAAGCTGCTCGCCCGCCTCGCCGAAGGAGCCGCCATCGCGCTCATCAGTGATGCAGGGACGCCGCTCCTTTCCGATCCCGGCTACAAGCTTGTGCGCGCCGCCAGTATAAGCGGCATCGCGATAACGGCGGTGCCGGGCCCGTCCGCTGCGCTCGCGGCACTGACGATGAGCGGCCTTCCCACCGACCGCTTCTTTTTCGAAGGGTTCCTGCCGGCAAAGTCTGCCGCGCGACGGAGCCGCATCGCAGCGTTCAAAGACATTCCCGCAACCCTTCTCCTGTTCGAGACGGCGCCCCGCATAGGAGCGGCCCTCGCCGACCTCGCGGCTGTTCTCGGCGCCAGGGAGGCGGCAGTCTGCCGCGAGCTTACGAAGCTGCACGAGGAAGTGCGCCGCTCCGATCTCGTCACGCTGGCACGCGAATACGCCGGCGCCGAGCCGCGCGGCGAGATCGTCCTGGTGATCGCCCCGCCGGAACCGCAGGCGGAAATCTCCCGCGAGGAGCTGGATGGTCTCATTCGCGATGCGCTCAATCGCCTTTCCCTCAAGGAGGCGGTGGTCGAGATTGCCGCCATGACCGGGGCGCCGCGCCGCGCGATCTATCAGCGGGCGCTCAAACTTTCCGCGGAAGCCAAGGCATGAGCGAGCAGGGTAGCGGCAGCGGCGATATCCCGGCCGGGAATGAGAAGCGCCAGCTGGCCTTCCGCGCCGGACTGTCGGCCGAGAGCCGGGCGGCTGCGTTCCTCATCGCCAAAGGCTTTCGCATTCTCGCCCGGCGCTGGAAGTCGCCCGTCGGCGAAATCGATATCGTCGCCCGGCGCCGGCGGCTGCTGATATTCGTCGAAGTCAAGGCGCGCAATAATCTCGACGATGCCGCCTGGTCGGTGACGCCGCGTCAGCGCGCACGCATCGCTGCGGCGGCCGAAGCATGGCTTGCACGCTACCCCGACGAGCGCATCGAGGATATGCGCTTCGATGCCGTCCTGGTCGCCCCCGGCCGGCTTCCTCGCCACATCGCGGCGGCATTCGAGGTGAAGAGCTGAGCAGGCTTAAGCGGCGTGCAGTTGATGGAAGAAGTGATCGACCTGCCCGCGCATGCGGGCGGCCACATTGCCGAGGTCTTCCGCAACCGTCTTTACCGCTAGCGCGCTGTCGCGCGTCTCGCCGGTCGCCTCGCCCACCCGCACCACTTCTTCCGCGGTGTCGATGGTCCGTCTGGCTGCGGTTTCGACGCTGCGGGCGATCTCCTGCGTGGCGGCACCCTGCTCGGTGACGGCAGCGGCGATGGCGCCGCTGATATCCCCGATATTGCGGATGGTGCGCTCAATGGCGCCGATCGCCTCGATCGAGCGCATGGTCGCTTGCTGCATGCCGGCGATCTGTGCGCTGATGTCCTCGGTCGCCTTGGCGGTCTGCCCGGCAAGCGCCTTCACCTCGCCGGCGACGACCGCGAAGCCGCGCCCGGCATCGCCGGCACGCGCCGCCTCGATGGTGGCATTGAGCGCCAGGAGGTTGGTCTGCTCGGCAATATCGGTGATGAGACGCACGACATCGCCGATCCGCCCGGCGGCCTCGTTGAGCTCCTTCACCATGGAATTGGTCCACTCGGCTTCGCTCACCGCCTTGTTGGCAATGGCGTTGGACTGCGCGACCTGACGATCGATTTCGGTGACCGAGGCGGCAAGCTCGTCGGCCGCCGAGGCGATGTCGCGGACATTGGCGGAAGCATCGGCAGAGGCGGCAGAGGCGCCGTTGGTGCGGCTCGAAGCATTGTCGGCCGCTCCCGTCAGGCGGCCCGAGGCGGCGAGCATCTGATCGGAGATACGCCCGAGTTCCGACAGGGTGGCCTCGATCTCGGCGCCGAAACGGCCGATCTCCTGCGACATCTGCTCCTGGCGGCGCGCGCGCGCCTGCGCATCGTCGAGGACGGTGCGGCTGAGTTCACCGTTCTTGCGCATGGTCTCCTGAAACACGGCGATCGAGCGGGCGAGCGCGCCGATCTCGTCATTGCGCTCCCCATAAGGGACCTTGCGCTCGATATCGCCGGCGGCGACGGCTTGTGTGATTTCGGTGATTCCGGCGAGCGGGCGGGCAACGGCGCGGTGGATGATCACCACCCCAAGCCCGGCCAACAGCACGGCCATAACGGTGACGAAGCCTATCAGCCAGGCAGTATGCTCGATGCCGTTATCGATCCGGCCATAGATCGCGCGCGAGCGCTTGGCGTAGAGTTCGGAAAGCTGCGTGAGATCTGCGTTGAGCGCCTTGCGCACGCTGCGATTGGCGTCATTGTCTCCCCATTCGCGGCCGGCCGCCGGGTTAATCTCGGTGCCGCGGCGTACCAGCTCGCGCCGGAACTCCTGAAACTGCCGTATGCGTCCGGCGAATGCTTCGAACAAGGCGGAATCATCGGAGCGCACCGCCTTGCGCCATTCATTCACCACGTCCCCGATCCGCTCGTTGAAAACGAGGAGCCCGTCGCCGTAGATCTTGGCGGTGGGAATGTCGGACGACATGTAGATGCCGCGCAACTCCATCACCACGGCATAAATCAACGCGTTGACCCGCTCGACATTCATGGCGCCGGCGAATGCCGAGCCGAATTCTTCGGTGAGGTCCGCGTGCCGGCGGGCGTTGATCAGCGACACCGTCGCCAGCGCCAGCGTGATGGTGGCGAGCAGCGCGAAGATGAAATAGAGCTTCGCCGTTATCGAAAAACTCGGCAGTTTCACCGTCACCTTATGCTCTCCGCCGCAATTCTCTTTTGAATTCTCTCTTGAATTCTTTCTTGCGGGCGCAAGATTGGACATAAAGTATTAACGTCTCGTTTGTGTTACCTAGTGGTCCGATTCCGAAGTTCGCCAGTGCTCGCGGCACGTTCAGGTGCGAACTTCGGAATCTCAGGACCACTAGCAACGATATGATTCTAGTGCGGTTTTGAATTTGAAGTTCCTAAACGAGCTTGCGGCCAGTAACGATAGGAACTTCAAATTCACCGCACTGGACGTTGCGCAGGAATCCCGGGATTCAAATGACGCTCACCGTCGCCGTGCAGATGGACCCGATCGAGCGGATCAATATTCGCGGCGATTCGACTTTCGCGCTTCTGCTTGAAGCGCAGCAACGCGGCCACGTCATCGCCTATTATACGCCGGACCGGCTGGCCATGCGGGACGGGGAAGTGTTCGCCACCGTGCGCCCGCTCAAGGTGCGCGACCGCGAGGGCGACCACTTTACCCTCGGCGATGCCGAACGGCGAAAACTCACGAGCTTCGACGTGGTCCTGCTGCGCCAGGACCCGCCGTTCGACCTCGCCTATATCACCAGCACCCATCTCCTTGAGCGCGTGCAGCCCGCAACGCTGGTAATCAACGAGCCGGCAGCGGTGCGCAATGCGCCGGAGAAGATGTTCGTGATGGAGTTTCCCGACTTGATGCCGCCGACGCTGATCACCCGCGACCTTGCCGAGATCAAGAGCTTCCGCGCCGAGCACGGCGACATCGTGATGAAGCCGCTTTACGGCAAAGGCGGAGAAGCGGTGTTTCGCCTGGCCGAGCAGGATCTCAATTTCGGCTCGCTGTACGATTTGTTCACTACGACCTTTCGCGAGCAGTGGGTGGTGCAAAAATTCCTGCCCGCCGTGCGGCACGGCGACAAGCGCATCATCCTGGTGGACGGCGAATTCGCCGGCGCCGTCAACCGTGTGCCCGCTCCCGACGACCTTCGCTCCAACATGGTGCGCGGCGGCACTCCCGAGGAGACCGCCCTGACGCAGCGCGAGCGCGAAATCTGCCTGCGGCTCGGACCCGCGCTGCGCGGGCGCGGGCTCCTGTTTGTCGGCATCGACGTGATCGACGGGTACCTGACCGAGATCAACGTCACCTCGCCCACCGGCATCCGCGCGGTGAAGAATTTCGGCGGGCCAGATATCGCGGCCATGATCTGGGACTGCATTGAAGCGAGGCGCGCGGCCTGATGCGGGGGTAATCGCCGGCTTTGTTCCTGGAATGTTCTTGCCGCCGCGCCGGCCTTAGGCTAAGCTTTCCGACCACAAGCAGGGGCAGGAATGGTCCAGCGGGTCGCAACCGTCGCCTTCGAGGGTATCGAAGCCCGCGCGGTCGATGTCCAGGTCCAGGTCGCGCCCGGCCTTCCCGCATTCAATGTCGTTGGCTTGCCGGACAAGGCCGTTTCCGAGGCGCGGGAGCGGGTGCGGGCCGCACTGGTCGCCTCGGGTCTGGCGCTCCCGGCTCGGCGCATCACCGTCAATCTCGCCCCGGCAGATCTGCCCAAGGAGGGCAGCCATTACGACCTTCCGATCGCGCTCGGTCTGATGGGGGCCATTGGCGCCATTCCGCCTGACGCGGCTTCCGGCCTCACCGTCGTCGGCGAGCTTGGACTCGATGGGTCCATCGCCGCCGTCGCCGGCGTGCTTCCCGCTGCGATCGGCGCGAATGCCCGCGGCGAGGGCCTCATTTGTCCCGCGCGGCGTGCGGGCCCGAGGCGGCCTGGGCAAGCCCGGAAATGGAGATCATCGCCGCCTCTTCGTTGCTCCAACTGGCCAACCATTTCCGCGGGACACAGGTGTTGGCGCGTCCGCAGCCGAAAATCCGCGAATTGGACAGCGCGCTGGTCGACCTCAAAGACATCAAAGGGCAGGAAAGCGCCAAACGCGCCCTCGAAGTCGCCGCCGCAGGCTCGCACAACCTGCTCATGGTCGGCCCGCCTGGCGCAGGTAAATCCATGCTGGCGGCACGGCTGCCTACCATTCTGCCGCCGCTGACACCGGCAGAACTCCTGGAAGTCTCCATGATTGCCTCGGTGGCGGGCGAGATCGAGGGCGGCGCCCTCACCAACCGCCGGCCGTTTCGCGCACCGCACCATTCCGCCAGCATGCCGGCATTGGTCGGCGGGGGATTGCGCGCACGGCCGGGAGAGGCCTCGCTTGCGCACCATGGCGTTCTCTTCCTCGACGAACTGCCCGAATTCCAGCCGCATGCGCTCGATTCGTTGCGCCAGCCGCTCGAGAGCGGCGAGGTCGCCATCGCCCGGGCCAATCACCGGGTGACCTATCCCGCGCGCTTCATGCTGGTCGCCGCCATGAACCCGTGCCGCTGCGGGCGCGCCAATGAACCGGGCTTTACCTGCAAGCGCGGGCCGAGCGCGCGCTGTGCCGCCGATTATCAGATGCGGCTCTCCGGGCCTTTCATTGACCGGTTCGACCTGCACATCGAGGTGCCGGCAGTGACCGCGGCCGATCTCATCCTGCCGCCGCCGACCGAAGGGAGCCGCGAAGTTGCCGCGCGCGTCGCGCGTGCCCGCACGATGCAGATCGAGCGCTATGCCGCCATGGGACTGCCGCAGGTCCGCAGCAACGCGGCAGCGCTTGGCACGGCGCTCGAAGAAGTGGCGCGCCCGGAGGCCGGCGGTCTCGCGCTATTACGTGACGCCACCGAAGCCATGCGGCTTTCCGCCCGCGGCTATCATCGTGTCCTGCGCGTTGCGCGCACGCTCGCCGATCTCGACGGCGCCAACAAGGTCGGCCGCGTGCATCTCGCCGAGGCGCTGTCCTATCGTGCCCTGATCGACGAGATCAGACGCGCGGCATAAGCATGATCCCGAAAAGCTGGGCACCACTTTTCGGAAAAGATCATGCTCAAGGTGATCAGCAACACCGGCGATTAATCTTTTCACCGACCATTAAGCTTAACGGATCGGTAAACAATCATGGTTACCGTTTTCTCACCGACCTTTGGGTGTTGCCAATCGCGAAGCCGCCGATGGAGCCTCTGCCAAAGATCCTGATTCTCCTCCTGATCGCCGGCATTCCAGCCGCGGCACCGCCGATTTTCTCACCTTCTCCGCAGCTCTGTTTCACTGCCGGCTCCGTGAGTTTTCAACTCACGCCGCGCGGCAAGAGCGATTATCGCGTCAAGGTCGTTTCTGGCGCCGCCAATCCGCAATTGCGCATTCAACTCGTCGACCGGATCGATGACGCCGACTTTGCCGTGGTCGACGATGTCGGCGCTGCGCCGGCGGGCAACTGCTCAGCCGCCGGGATCGTCAAGACGGTCAAGCTCGTAAGCGATGGGCCGTTCGACATCGCCATTGGGCTTTCGGCGCAAGCGGCTGACGCCGATGCAAAATTGTTTGTGCATTCCGCGCGTTTTGGTCACCAGCAGGCGGGCGCACTCCTTGCGGCGATGCGGCATTATCAAGACGACGCGACGACCGAATAAGCCCCGAGCCTTCTTCGCCTAGCATCCCATTAACGTTGCGGCGAGATTGACGCCGCGGAACGCGTTTTTCCCTGTCCGGCGCAAGAAAATTGCAAGTGGGTGCGCGGCAGAATTCCCGCCAACAATATCGCAAAAGGCAGGGCACGCGGTTCTACCGCGGGCATCTGCTCTGTTTGAGCATGATCTTTTTCCGAAAAGTGGTGCCCACTTTTCGGGATCATGCTCCAGGGGACGTCGAACGTGCAGGCCTTCGCCAACCGGAATGCGAAGCCGCAGCGGCAATCGGCCCGCCGCGCGCTGATGCTGCTGATCCGCGCCTTTGCGCTCCTCTCAATGAGCTTTGCCGCGGCCTTCGGTTTCCTGGCGGCAATGCGCAGCCCGCAGTCCCACTACGACCCGCACAGTTTTGCCGTCGGCGCTGCCGCCTTGTTCGGCGCGGCCTGCGGAGCGATCGGATTGCTCCTTTCCCGGCTGCGGGTGATGCTGCTTGAGCTGCGCGGCATGCGACTGCGCGCCGAGGAACTCGCGGACAGCAACTGGGAACTCAAGGAAGCCGAAGAGAGTGCGCGCAGCCTGCTTGAAGCGCAGGGCGATCTCATCGTTCGCCGCGACGCAGAGAACGGCATTACCTATGCAAATGATACGTTCTGCCGTTTGAGCGGGCATCCGCATCCCGAGCTTATCGGGACCCCGTTCGCATTGCCGGTCATGCAGCAGGGCGAGAGCGCGCTCATGGCGGATGGCTCACGCATCTATGACCAAAGGATTGCAACGAGCGATGGCCCGCGCTGGATTGCGTGGCGCGATGTCATGGTGCGCACGGGCAGCGGCACGCAGGTGCTGAGCGTCGGTCGCGATATAAGCGACCGCGTCGAGGCGGAGCATCGGCTTTCCGAGGCGCGCGATCAGGCGGAAGCAGCGAGCCGGGCCAAATCGCGGTTCCTGGCGATGATCTCCCATGAAATCCGTACTCCGCTGAGCGGCATTCTCGGCATGTCGAACCTGCTGCTGGAAACCGATCTCACCGCGGAACAGACCACCTATGCCAAGGCGGTGAAGAATTCCGGCGGCGTCCTGCTCTCGCTGATCGAGGAGATTCTCGATTTTTCCAAAATCGAAGCCGGCCGGCTCGACATTGCTGAACATCCCTTCGATTTGCGCGCGCTGATCGAGGAGACGGTTGAGCTCATCGCCCCGCGCGCCCAGGAGAAGAAGCTGGAGATCGGCTCCTACGTCGATGAGCGACTGCCCGCCAAGCTCATCGGCGATGCGGCGCGCTTGCGCCAGGTTCTGCTCAACCTCGCCGGCAATGCCGTGAAGTTCACCGAGAGAGGCGGCGTCGCCGTCATTGTCGAACCCGGCACGGCCGGCAACGACGTCCGCTTCCTGGTGCAGGATACCGGGATTGGAATCGCGCCGAGCGAGCAGGGCCGGATATTCCTTGAATTCGAGCAGGCCGATAACAGCCTGAAACGGAGATTCGGCGGGAGCGGCCTTGGCCTCGCAATCTCCAAGCGCATCATCGAGCAAATGGGCGGCGCCATGCGGCTCGAGAGCGCGCCGGCAAGAGGCTCGACTTTCGCATTCACGCTCGCGCTCCCTAGCGCCGAAGGGTCAGGCCAGGCTGCATTCGCGCCGCCGCATCTTGCCGGAATGGATGTGCTGCTCGCGGCGCCGTCGGCAATCGCCATGGGCCTGGTTTCGCGCCAGTTGTCGCAATGGGGAGCGCGGACCGCGCTTGTTGCGGATGAGCAGACCGCGATCTCGCGCGCGGACGAAGGTGAATGGGACGCGATGATTGTCGACAATGCGCTGGGAACGCGTGCATGCATGCGGCTTGCGCATGCCGCCGGCAAGGCCGCCGCACGCCTGATTGTGCTGATCTCGCCGCTTGAGCGCCCCGAGCTTCCGGCGCTCCGGCACGCCGGTTTCACCGGTTATCTCATCAAGCCTGTGCGAGCCGAATCGCTCGCCGGCCAGATCGGTGCCGATCACCGGGGTGGCGAAGCGCGGCGGCCGCTCGCGCATGCGCGCGATGCGTCCATTGATGAGAAATCGAAACATTTGTCCATTCTGGTTGCCGAGGACAACGAGATCAATGCGCTGTTGGCGAACGCGCTCCTTTCCCGGCTCGGCCACGGCATTACTCTGGTCAGCACCGGAAATGCCGCCGTGGAAGCCTGGCGCGCGAGCGTCGATGCCGGCACGCCCTATGACCTGGTGCTGATGGATCTGCATATGCCGGGCGGCGACGGCATCGAAGCCGCGCAGCGCATCCGCGCCATGGAAGCCGAACACGGCCGCGGGCGCGTACCGCTCTTCGCGCTCACGGCCAACGCATTCGAAGAGGATCGCCGGACGTGTCTCGCAGCCGGGATGGACGGCATGCTGGTCAAGCCGCTCGATCGCGCGCGGCTCCTGGAAATTTTGGCCGGCATTTCGCCCGCATCGGAGTTGGCTGCTTAGAACGCACAAACTGTAGGGTGGGCAAATTCGTCTGATGAACGGCTCCGCGTGGGCATAGCCCGCGAAGACGGGCGTGAACGCCCTTATGGGCGCCGCACGAATTTGCCCACGCGGAACGCACTTGCACAGCGCCTTTGCCCACCCTACCGCGGCGCGGCGTTACAGCCTGCGCAGCGCGGCCTCATCGACCTGATGGCCTTCGCCTTTCTTCAGGATGAGATCCGCGCGCTGCCGGGTCGGCAGAATGTTCTCGTGCAGATTGAGTAGATTGATCTGGTTCCAGATCGCGGTCGCCGTCTCGATCGCCTTTTCATCCGAAAGCGTGGCATAGCGGTGAAAATACGATTTCGGGTCGCGGAACGCCGTCTCGCGCAGCGTCAGAAACCGGTCCACGTACCAGCTCAACAGCACTTCCTCGTCGGCATCGAGATAGATCGAGAAGTCGAAGAAGTCGGACACATAGGGGATTGCCTTGCCGCCCTTCGGGGGAGGGCCGGTCTGCAGCACATTTAGGCCTTCGACAATGAGAATCTCCGGACGATCGATCTCGACCCATTGGTTCGGCATGACGTCGTAGATGAGATGCGAATAGACCGGCGCGCGCGCCGGCCGCCGTCCGGCTTTGACGTCGGAGAGAAACCTTAGGAGCGCCGGCAGATCGTAGCTTTCGGGAAAACCCTTTTTCTCCATGAGGCCCTCTCGCGCCAGGATTGCGTTCGGGTAGAGAAAGCCGTCGGTGGTGACGAGGTCGACCTTGGGTACATTCGGCCAGCGCGCGAGCAGCGCCTGCAATACGCGCGCGGTCGTCGACTTGCCCACCGCCACCGAACCCGCGACGCCGATGATGTAGGGCATCTTGCTGTCCTCGGTGCCGAGGAAGTTCTGCTGCGCCCGGAACAGGCGCTGCGTCGCCGCGACATAGAGGGACAGGAGCCGCGACAGCGGCAGATAGATGTCTTCCACCTCCTGCATGTCCAGCCGATCGTGCAGCGAGCGCACCCGGGTCACTTCCTCGGGGGCAAGCGTCATGGGAGTGTCTTCGCGCCGTGCCGCCCATTCGGCGCGGGTGAAGATGCGGTACGGCGAAACTCCGTCGTTGGTCCGCTGCTCCATCACTGCCCTTGATCAGCTGCGCATCCGCGAGGACTTTTCCTCAAGCCCGCTCTGCTTCATCCGCTCGGCAAGCGCTGCCTCCACTTCGGCAAGCGCGATCCCGCGCGCCTTGAGCAGAACCAGCAAATGATAGATGAGATCGGCGGCCTCGGCGATCAATCGCGCGCGATCTTCGTTTGCCGCAGCGAGCGCGGTCTCGATCGCCTCTTCGCCGAGCTTCTTGGCGCAGTAAACCACGCCGCGGTCCAACAGCTGGCGGGTATAGGAATTCGCGGCATGCGATGCCGCGCGTTCCGCGATGCGCGCTTCGAGCGTATGCAGCGTGAAGTCAGCCATCACCGTTCCCTCGAACGTGCATAGCATCCGGATAAGAGCAGCGGGAGGGGAGGAAAATGGCGGCAGTATCGATGTCGGCTCGAACAGGGGTCATGGATCGAGCCGCATGGCCAGGCCTGCACGCGCCATATAGGCCTTGGCCTCGCGCACGGAATGCTCGCCGAAATGGAAGATCGATGCCGCGAGCACCGCGCTTGCATGCCCCTCGCGAATGCCTTCCACCAGGTGAGCGAGCGTTCCCACCCCGCCGGAGGCAATGACCGGTACCGTAACCGCGTCGGCCACGGCACGCGTCAGCGCAATGTCAAATCCCTGCCGGGTGCCGTCCCGATCCATGGACGTGAGCAGGATTTCGCCGGCCCCGAGCGCGGTTACCTGGCGCGCAAAGTCGAGCGCATCGATGCCGGTGGGGTTGCGTCCGCCATGGGTGAAAATCTCCCAGCGGTCCGCTTCGCCCGGCTTTGACACGCGTTTGGCATCGATTGCCACCACAATGCATTGATCGCCGAATTTTTCCGCCGCCTCCTGCACGAATTCCGGCCGGGCAACCGCGGCGGTATTGATCGACACCTTGTCGGCGCCGCAAGCGAGCAGCCTGCGGATGTCCTCCAGCTTGCGCACGCCGCCTCCCACCGTGAGCGGCATGAAACAGGCCTCGGCGGTGCGGCGCACCACGTCGAAAATGATGTCGCGGTTCTCGTGGCTGGCGGTGATGTCGAGGAAGGTGAGCTCGTCGGCGCCGGCGGCATCATAGGCAATCGCCGCCTTCACCGGATCGCCGGCGTCGCGCAGATCGAGAAAATTGACGCCTTTGACCACGCGGCCGTCCTTGACATCGAGACAGGGAATGACGCGCACCTTGAGCATGGGGTCACGCCGACCGCCGTGCTCGAATGAGCCGCAGGGCCTCGGCCGCATCGAGCCGCCCGTCATAGAGCGCGCGCCCGGCGATGGCGCCGGCGAGCTTCTCGGCGCGCGGCTCGAGCAGCCGTTTCACATCGTCGATGGAGGCGAGCCCGCCCGAGGCGATGATTGGCGTGCTCACGGCCTCCGCCAGCGCAAGGGTGGCTTCCAGATTTAATCCTTTGAGCAGCCCGTCGCGCGCGATATCGGTGTAAATGATCGCTGCCACGCCGGCATCCTCGAAGCGTTTCGCCATATCGAGTGCGCTGAGCGCCGACGATTTGGTCCATCCGTCCAAGGCCACCTTGCCGTCGCGGGCGTCGAGGCCGACCGCGATGCGGCCGGGAAAGCTTCGCGCCGCATCTTTGACCAGAGCGGGCTCGCGCACGGCGGCGGTGCCGATGATTACCCGCGCAACGCCTTTGCCCAGCCAGGCTTCTATCGTTGCGCGGTCGCGGATGCCGCCGCCGAGCTGAATGGGGGCCGTCACGCCGCGCAGGATACCTTCAATGGCCGGCACATTGACCGGCTTTCCCGCGATCGCGGCATCGAGATCCACCACATGCAGATACTCGAACCCCTGCTTCTGGAAAGTCTGCGCCTGCGCCGCCGGGTCGGCATGAAAGACGGTCGCGCGCGCCATGTCGCCTTGTTCGAGCCGCACGCAGGCGCCGTTTTTCAGATCGATGGCCGGAAAAAGGATCACGACCTCAAGTCACGGATTCCATTGCAGGAAATTGGCGATCAGCCGCAAACCCAACCGCTGGCTCTTCTCCGGATGGAATTGAGTGCCGACCGCGGTGTCACGTCCGACGACGGCGGTGAGCGGCCCACCGTAATCGACATCGGCCAACACGTCGCCCGGATCGTCGGCCTGCAATTGAAACGAGTGCACGAAATAGGCATGCAGCCCATCGGGGCCGAGCGGGATGTCGCCGAGGAGCGGATGCGAACGGCGCGGGTTGAGCGTGTTCCAGCCCATGTGCGGTATCTTGAGGCTTGCATTGCCGGGTGCGATGCGATCGACCTCGCCGGCGATCCACCCCAGACCCGCGGTGACCTCGTATTCGCGGCCGCGCTCCGCCATCAATTGCATGCCGACGCAGATGCCGAGGAAGGGACGCGCGCGCACGCGTACGGATTCATTGAGCGCCTGCACCATTCCGCCGATCGCGTCGAGGCCGCGCCGGCAATCCGCAAACGCGCCGACCCCGGGCAGCACGACCCGCTCGGCGCGGCTCACCAGATCGGGGTCTCGGGTCACGCAAATCGTCGCATCTATGCCCGCTTCGCGAGCCGCCCGCTCGAACGCTTTCGCCGCGGAGTGCAGATTGCCCGACCCATAGTCGACAATCGCAACGGTCACCGCGAGGCTCCGGGCTGCGGGAACAGGCCGATGATATCCGACGCCGGAGCCGGGACGGCAATCGCAGATGCAGGCGGGCGCACCGTCGATGATGCGCGCGGCGCATGCCGCACCCATGTGTCGAAGAACCGCTGCTCCGCTGCTTCCAGGTCATCGCCGACCACGACGCCGATATTCGTCCAGCGCCGGCGCGCCAGCGTGACACGGCGGAGCGTTGCAGCTTCGATCCCGACGAACAGATGCAATAGGGCACTCGTGGCGAAACGCACGCCGAAGGAAGCACCGATGGCGTAGAGCCCCGCTTGCAGGAGAATGGCGACGCCGAGATAGATCACCAGAACCAGCCACAGCCGATGGCGAAGCATCCACAGCGGCGGGATGAGAAAAGCCCAGAACGAGAAGCCATCCCGCACGAAGACGAAACGGTTCGGATCGGGCTCGGATTGCGTCCCGCGCAATGGCGGTTCATGCACGGTGTAGATCGACATTTTCTTTCTCTTTCTTCGTGCCAGTCGCAGCAGGCGGGCAGCGTCACCCGCCGAGCGAGCCCTTGGTCGATGGAATTTCGTTTGCGGCACCCGGATCGATGGCGACCGCCGTGCGCAACGCCCGCGCCAATCCTTTGAAGCACGATTCGGCAATATGGTGATCGTTGCTGCCGTAGAGCGTCTCGACGTGCAGCGTCACTCCGCTGTTGACGGCGAAAGCCCGGAACCATTCGCTCACCAGCTCGGTATCGAATGCGCCGACCTTGTCGCGCCCGAACGCAACCTTGAAAACCAGCACCGGTCGCCCGGAAATGTCGAGCGCGACGCGGGTGAGGGTCTCGTCCATGGGTACATGCGCATCGGCATAGCGCGTGATCCCCTTCATGTCGCCCAGCGCCTGCTTCACCGCCTGGCCGAACGCGATCGCGACATCCTCGGTGGTGTGATGATGATCGACGTGCAGGTCGCCCTTTGCCTTGACGGCGAGGTCGATGCGGGAGTGGCGCGCCAACAAATCGAGCATGTGATCGAGAAAGCCGATCCCGGTCGATATGGATGCCTTTCCCCTGCCGTCCAGGTCGAGCTCGACTTCGATGTCGGTTTCCTTGGTGGCGCGCTTGATTGAGCCTTTGCGCATGCATGCTCCGGGGGGCAATCGCGCGCGTCTTATCAGGGCTTGCCACGTTTCGCTACTACTAGTGCCCCGAACCCGAAGTTCGCGCAGAGTGTCAGGCAAGTTTGATCGCGAACTTTGGGTTCAAAGGGGCACTAGAACCATAGAGTTGCTAGTGGTTCTTCAAATTCCGAAGTTCGCATCTGAACGTGCCGCGAGTACTGGCGAACTTCGGAATCGGACCACTAGGTATGATCCCGAAAAGTGGGCACCACTTTTCGGAAAATGATCATGCTGCAAAGAGATGCCAAATTGAACCCGCAACGCAGAATGACTAAATCAGCGGAGCCTATGGAAAATCACATGCAGCCCGCCTCCGCCGGTCTCTGGCACGGCACCACCATTCTCACGGTTCGCAAGCAGGGTCAGGTCGTCATTGGCGGCGACGGCCAGGTTTCAATCGGCCAGACCGTGGTGAAGGCCAATGCCAAAAAAGTGCGCCGGCTCGGCAAGAGCGACGTGATCGGCGGCTTTGCCGGGGCCACCGCCGATGCGTTCACGCTGTTCGAGCGGCTGGAAGCCAAGCTCGAACAATATCCGGGACAGCTTACCCGCGCGGCGGTCGAGCTTGCCAAGGATTGGCGCACCGATCGTTATCTGCGCCGGCTCGAAGCCATGATGATCGTCGCTGATACGCAGGTTTCCCTGGTGCTCACCGGCACCGGCGACGTGCTCGAGCCGGAGGCCGGCGTGATGGGAATAGGCTCCGGCGGGAATTTTGCGCTTGCCGCCGCGCGCGCCCTGATCGACGGACCGCTCGATGCCGAGGCGATCGTGCGCAAGGCGATGGATATCGCGGCGGATATCTGCGTCTATACCAACCGCAACGTCACCATCGAGAAACTCTGATTGGACGGCGCCTGACCCGGGAGCCAACGCTATTGCGCTCGCTGCAAGCGAGCGCCAAATACAGCCCCAATGACCGACTTCTCCCCCCGCGAAATCGTATCCGAGCTTGATCGTTTCATCATCGGCCAAAGCGACGCCAAGCGCGCGGTGGCGGTCGCGCTGCGCAACCGATGGCGCCGCCTCCAGCTCGACGAGAAGCTGCGCGAGGAAGTGCTGCCGAAAAACATCCTGATGATCGGGCCGACCGGGGTGGGCAAAACCGAGATTTCCCGGCGCCTCGCCAGGCTTGCCGGCGCGCCTTTCCTCAAAGTCGAGGCGACCAAGTTCACCGAAGTCGGCTATGTCGGCCGCGACGTCGAGCAGATCGTGCGCGACCTGGTTGAGATTGCCATCGTGCAGACGCGCGAAAGAAAACGCAAAGACGTGCAGGCGCGCGCGCAGCTCGCCGCCGAAGAGCGGGTGGTCAATGCGCTGGTCGGGGAAAATGCAAGCGCCACCACCAAGGATATGTTTCGCCGCAAGTTGCGGGCGGGCGAGCTCAACGACAAGGAAATCGAAATCGAGGTGCAGGCGGCCGGTGGGGGAATGCCGCTGTTCGAAATCCCTGGATTGCCCGGCGCGCAAATGGGCGCCATTTCCATCGGCGATATCTTCGGCAAGCTCGGCGGCGGCCGGACCAAGACGCGGCGCGTGACGGTCGGCGAATCCCACGACATTCTGCTCAACGAGGAATCCGACAAGCTTCTCGACAACGATCAGCTCGTGGCAGAATCCATTCATGCGGTGGAACAGAATGGCATTGTGTTCCTCGACGAGATCGACAAGATCGCCGGCCGCGAAGGCCGCATGGGAGCCGACGTCTCGCGCGAAGGCGTGCAGCGCGACCTCCTGCCGCTCATCGAAGGCACCACCGTTTCGACCAAGCACGGCGCCGTGAAAACGGACCACGTCCTGTTCATCGCCTCGGGTGCCTTCCATCTCTCCAAGCCGTCCGACCTCCTGCCGGAGCTGCAGGGACGCCTGCCCATCAGGGTGGAGCTGCGGCCGCTCACCCGCGACGATTTCCGCCGTATCCTTACGGAAACCGAGGCCTCGCTGATCAAGCAATACGTCGCACTGTTGGCGACCGAAGGCGTGAAGCTCGAATACACGCCTGACGCCATCGACGCCATTGCCGACGTGGCGGTTGCGGTCAATGTGAGCGTGGAAAACATCGGCGCGCGCCGGCTGCAGACGGTGATGGAACGCGTGCTTGACGAAATTTCGTTTGCGGCGCCCGACCGCTCCGGGGAGACGGTGGTCATCGATGCCGACTACGTACAGAAGCACATCGGCGACCTCGCAAAGAATGCCGACCTCAGCCGGTTTATTCTTTAGCGGCGAATCTTGCCCGCCGGGGGCGCTCGTTCGGCCCGGACACGGGACAACATGGCCACTGCTTTCGACCGTGATCAGTTGCTCGAAGCTTTCGACGAGATCGGGCACGCGGCGGTTTCCGCGCGCGTGCACCTCGATATTGCGGTTTATGGCGGCTCAGCGCTTATGCTTGCCAGCAATTTTCGCTTTGCTACCGAGGACGTGGACATTGCCGAGATCGGGCGGCCATGGCCGGACTGGCTGGCAGCGGCCGTCGCTCGCGTCGCGGAGCGCAATCAGTGGCCGGATGATTGGCTCAATGAAGCCGTAACGTTTCACTTGAGCCCGCTGGCAAACCCGATGCGCGATCTCGTCGCCTTGGGCAGCTTCCCGCGCGGATCGGAGCATGCGCGCGCGATATTGCGGACATCACCTCGCTGTTGCGCGTCCTCGACATTTCCGACGTCGAGCAGGCAGTCGCGATCCTGGCGGAGTTTTTTCCGAACAGCGCAGCCGATGCCGGCAAACAGCGATTTGTGTTAAAGCGTATACTGTCGGCACGAGAATCGAGCGATGCGCCCCGCTACCCTTGCCCAAACCTATGAACGGATCGCTGCCGGCGAGCCGCGCGAGGCGATGCTGTCGGAATTCCTCGACAGCTTCTATCTGGCGCCCTCCTGCGAGCAGCAGCTTGCTTGCATAAGCGATGAGCCGCGCCTCACCGGCGACGAACGCCTCGACGCCCTCGCCGGTGCCGTTGCTGAATATCTGGCGAAGCAATACCGGCTGCCCAGGGTCCCCGATTGGGCCTTCAAGCCGTGCCGCTATCTCGAGCGGGCCTGGCACACTTCTCCCTTCGCCGATGCCGGCATGCGCGAATATCTCACCTTCGCAAGTCCTGCCGAATTTCGCTCGCGCAATATTTTTACCGAGGAGCGTCCGTTGCGCCGGGCACGCGGCGCTTTACGTTAAAGACCAGGCCCCCGCCGCATCTGGACGTAGAGGGCGCCTTCCCCGCCATGGGACAAGTGGGCCTGCTCGAAGCCGACCACGTAGGGCCGAAACTGCGGCAATTCCAGCCACAGCGGCACTTGCCGCCTGAGCACGCCGCCTTCGCCCGCAGACGCGGACGCTCGCATGCCTTTGCCGGTGATCACCAGCACGAAGCGGGCGCCTTCGCGTTGCGATCGGCGCAGGAAAGCAATCAGCGCAGCTTGTGCCTCGCGTTGCGTCTTGCCGTGCAAATCGATGCGCGCGTCGATGCGCGCGCTGCCGCGGGCAATACGCTGCTTTTGCCTGCGTTGCAGCGGCTCGATCGCCGGCAGAGGCGTTTCCGCCAGGCGCGCAGGCGCACGCGAATGGGCGCGCGCAGCCGGCGCGGTTTTGAGCGCCCGGCCCGGCGTACCGGATTTGGCAGCACGGCCCCGCAAAGGGACCACCGAATGGGTGGCGCGCTCCCACAGCGCGCGCTCTTCGTCGTCGAGATGTTGCCGCCGCCGCTTATCGCTGTCCCCGCTCATAGACGATAGCGCCACCACAAAGGATAAGCCTGCCGGCGCGATTTCTTCGGAGGCTTCGCTTCCGCTTCGGTTCGGTCGGCCTGCACTTTTGTTTTGCTCGCGTCATTCTTGACTTCGGCTTCGGGGATTTTCGGCTTGGGTACAGGGAGCGGCACCTGCATGCCGCCGTCAAGCTTGACCTCGGCTTCGGGAATGTGGGGCTTCGGTACCGGCAACGGCATCTCTCGGCCGGCTGCGATCAAGTCGAGCTCGCGGGGAATGAGCATCACAAACCTGCCGGAATGGCGAACGCGCCCGGCAATGCGGCCGGCGGCATCTCCCGAGCCCCAATAGAGGTCGGCACGCGCCGGCCCGACAATGGCCGAGCCCGTATCCTGGGCAATCATCAGGCGGCGAAACGGCGCGCCTGCGTTTGTGCTCTCGGCCGGCAGATTGGCCGCAATGAAGAACGGCGTGCCGTAGACGTGCGTCCTGTCGACGGCAATCGAGCGTCCCGGAGTGAGCGGCACGCCCCCTCCGCCAATCGGGTCGCCGTCATTGGAAAGCCCCGTGATGCGGAAGAAAATATAGGAGCGATTGGTCGCGCGCAGCTTCGGAGCTTCGTCGGGATTTGCGGCCATCCAGTCGCGGATGCGCTGCATGGACATTTCTTCCGCCGGCACGAGGTGCCGCTCGACCAGCACACGCCCCACCGAACTATAGGTATAGCCGTTGTAGGAGTCGTAGTTGATGCGCAGTGGCGTGCCGTCTTCGAGAATGACCCGCGCCGAGCCTTCGATCGAAATCGACAGCGCCTCGAAGGAATCCTTCAGCCAGCAGATTTCGAGCTTTTGCCCGTCCAGAGCGCCAGCCTCGATTGCTGCGCGGTCATGATAGGGCACGAACTCGTTGTTCGCGTTGCGGCGGCCGATGCGCGCACCTTTGTTGGGAAAGCCCCCGGTCGTAAGGGTATGGCCGAGAGCCACCAGATCGCGGGGCCGGCGATAGAGCGGGATATGGAATTCCGGGTTGGGAAAGCGCGAGCCCTGCACGATGGGTTCGAAATAGCCGGTGAGAAACCCATCGGCTTCTCCGAGCCGTGCAATTCGCACCGGCCGGAAATTATCTTCAAAGAACGCGCGTGCGGCTTGCGCATTTTCCACCCGCAAGGCGACAGTCCGGCGGCAGGTCTCCCACAGCGCGCGCCCGACCGGACGCGGGTCCGGTGGGTTCTTGGCCTTCGCAAGCAATTGGCAGCTCGTCTTGAACGCTGCAAAGGCTGCGAACAGGTCGTCCGTCGCCCACCCTTCCAGCTCGCTCCATTGCAGCGGCTCGAGCGCGGCGTCGGGTATGGTGAACGTCTCCTCGTCGGCGGCCAATGAACCCTGCGCCGGCAGCCACACCACGGCAGCAAGCACGACAACCGGGAACAGGCGCGCTGCCCGTCGGGCAAAGGCGCAATCGGCGGTATTCCGCTTCCATGGAGCTTGCAGGCGCGCCGGCATTACGATCGGTCTGCGGTTATTGCCCGGCTTCGGTCGCGACCAGCTTCCAATTGGGGTCACGCGAGGAAAGGTCGCGCGCGAACGTCCATACGTCCGTTACATCGGTGACTTTTTCAGGGCTGCCCTCGATGGCGTTTCCCGCCTTGTCGCGGGTAACGGAGATGAGCTGGGAGACAAAACGGACGGTGATATGCGCCATGCGTCCGCGCAGTTCGGCAGCGGTGATATCGGACTTTTCGATCGTCACGAACCGCGTCTCGATCGTCTCGCCCTTGCTTTCACGCTCGCGAATGGAACCTTCAAACCCGTCGTAGACTTCGCGGGAAAGCAGGTTTTTCAGGGCGCGGCGGTCGCCTTCGGCATAAGCGAGCACAATCATCTCATAGGCCGCGCGCGCCCCGGCGATGAAATGCTTCGCGTCGAAGGCCTTGTCTTCGGCGGCGATAGCGTCGAGCCCGGTTGCGGTCGCCGAGCCGGTCTCGGCGATCCCTTTCCACCGTTCGGCAAGTTCGGCGGGCTCGGCGGCTTTCGGCGCGGCTTCGGCAGCGGTACGGCCGGGCAAAGCGACGACGTTGTCCTTGTTCGCCCCGCGCACTGCGTCACGCGCGGAATAGGGGTCATAGGGCGGCCGTTCTCGGCCCGTGCGCTGGCCAAGCACGCTGCGCAGGCGCAGGAAGATGAACACCGCCAGCGCCAGGAAAATGATGGTGTAGATGTCGAAGTAGATGTCGAACACCTCTCGCTCGCTGTGAGCAGCCGGTAAAGGCGCTCGATCGGGGGGCAGACCCTAAGAAGAAAGCTGCGGAGCTACCGGTCGGTTCCCACGCTCGCTCGCCGCGGGGCCGCAATCGTCCAAAGGTCTGCGCCAACCTACCGGCGCGTCTCGACTTTCGCCCGGAACATAGACGATCCCAACCATGGCGCCAACAAGGCTCATACGGGAAGCATAGGGGAAGCTGGAACCAGGGTTGATGCGCTTGCAAGGCGCGAAAACCGCTTCTTTTGCGACGGCAGTGGAATTTCGCTCCTTTTCAACGTCCTTGTCGCGGGCAGGCCCCTGTGTTAGCCACCGCGAAACCTGTAGTACGCGAACGGGGAAAGGTTGAGTTTCATGTCGACACCCGGCAATGGCGGCCCGGCGACAACTCCGGGAAATGGCGGTCAGGCACAAGCCGCGCCCGGTCCACAGCAGGCGCACCTCAATGTTCTTGCTCAATATATCAAGGACTTCTCGTTCGAGAATCCAAACGCGCCGCGCTCGCTCAATCCCAACCAGGCACAGCCCGCCATTCAGATTCAAATCAATGTCGGGGTCCAACAGCTCGCGGAAACCGATTACGAAGTTTCCCTCAAGCTGGAGGGAAAGGCAGAGAGCACGGGGACCGTTCTGTTCGTGTTCGACCTGACATTCGCCGGCGTGTTCCGGGTACTCAATGTGCCGCAGCAGCAGATGCAGCCGCTGATCATGATCGAATGCCCGCGCCTCTTGTTTCCATTCGCGCGCGAAATCGTGGCTACGGCCGTCCGCAACGGCGGCTTTCCGCCGCTTCTTCTTGACCCCGTCGACTTCGTCGCGCTCTATCAACAGCGCGCCGCACAGATGCAGGCGCAGCCGGCCGCTCCGACCACTCCTTAAGCCTCTATTACGTCCCCAGATATTCCCGCCAGACCGCGTTTTCCCCGAGGCTCGCGATGAAGTCACAATGGGCTTGGCGTTCCTCGTCGGAAAGGCGAGATGGGAGCGCTTGCGGCCGCACGCGAATTGAAGCGGCAACCACGGTGGCGCTGGCAAGGGTACTGGTTTGCGCCAAAATCAGTTGCGCTTGTCGGGCATCGGTCAGCTCGACATAGACCTCGGCGAGAAGCTCGGCATCGAGCAAGGCACCGTGCTTGCTGCGGCGAGAATTGTCGATGCCGTAACGCGCACACAGATCGTCGAGCCGGTTCGGACCGGCCGGATGCTTGCGCCGCGCCAGCAGCAAGGTATCGACGAGGCGCTCGCGCCCGAGCGTCTTCTTTCCCGCTCGTTCGAGCTCGGCATTGAGGAACCCCAGATCGAACAAGGCATTGTGCGCGACCAGCGGCGCATCGCCGAGAAAGCCGACCAATTCCTCGACAATATCGGCAAATCGCGGCTTGTCGCTGAGGAAATCGATAGAGAGACCGTGAACTGCGACTGCTTCCGAAGGGACTTCGCGTTCGGGGTTTACGTAGCGGTGGAAATATTGCCCGCTTGGAAATCGATTGACCAGCTCGATGCAGCCGACCTCGATCAAGCGATGCCCCTGCAAAGGATCAAGACCGGTGGTCTCGGTATCGAGCACGATTTCGCGCATTCAATCCCTGGTCGGCAAATCACTTTCGCCGTTTTGGCATGGTAGCAATGGCGGCAAGAATCGCACGTACCTGCTCGCGTGTCGCGTCGAAGGCGCCGGAAGTGTCCACCACAAAATCCGCACGCCGGCGCTTTTCCGCATCGGGCATTTGCTTTTGCAGGATGGCTTCGAGTTTATCGAGCGTCATGCCGGGGCGCGCGAGCACGCGTGAATGTTGCATTTCGGCAGGCGCCGATACGACCACGACTGCATCGACCCGCCGATCGCCGCCGGTTTCAAAGAGGAGCGGAATGTCGAGGACGGCAACCTTTTCGCCGCGCGCCTCCGCCTCGGCGAGAAGCTGCCGCTCGGCCTGCTGCACGAGCGGGTGAACGATCGCTTCCAGCCGCTGCAGGGCGGCGGGATCGCCGAGGACGCGCGCGGCGAGCTTTTCGCGGTCAACCCTGCCATTCACGGTCGTGCCGGGGAACGCCGCCTCGATCGCCGGCACTGCCTCTTTCTCATAAAGACGGTGCACCACCGCGTCGGCGTCATGCACGGGGACTCCTTCCTCGGCAAAGAGGCGCGCCGTTGCCGATTTGCCCATGCCGAGCGAGCCGGTGAGACCGATGATGAACATGCGCGAAGGTCAGCTTAACAGGTAGCCCTGTCCGCGCAGAAACCGCAGCAGCGGAAAGAGCGGCAGTCCGAGAATGACAAAATGATCGCCCTCGATTTTCTCAAAAAGCTGGATGCCGGCTTTTTCCAGCTGGTAGGCGCCAACGCTGGCGGTTGCCCCGTCTCCCGCGACGTCGAGGTAGCGATCGACAAATTCATCGCTGAACGCGCGCATGGTAAGCCGCGCGATGTCGCGATGCTCGAACAGGATTGCATTGTCCCGGGCAAGCGCAATTGCGCTGTGCAGTTCGTGGGTTCGGTTGCGCAGCGCCAGGAGCTGCGCGCGCGCAGCTCCCCGATCCGCCGGCTTGGCGAAGCGACGGCTGCCGAGCGCCAAGGTCTGATCAGCGCCCAAGACCAATGCCTCCGGCCGCCGGGCCGCAACGGCGAGCGCCTTTTCCCGCGCGAGCAGCGCCGCTGTCTCTCCGGCATTGGCGGTAGCCGCACGACGCTCAATCTCCCGCTCGTCGAGATCGGCGGGCTCAACCTCGTGGGGAATTTCCGCTGCGCGCAGAATGGCATGCCTTGTCGCGCTTTTCGACGCGAGGATCAACGCATGCTCCGCCGCCCACAGCCCCACGGCTACTGCAGCGGCTGCCGCCGCCGGCCCGCCAACAAACTCAAGACTGCGGCTGCCGTCTCCTCAATCGAACGGCGGGTAACGTCGATGCTTGGCCAATTGTGACGGGCGCACAGCTTGCGCGAGAACGCAACCTCTTCGGCCACGGCTTTGCGGTCGATGTACTGATCGCCATCATGGTGGGCTTTGAGCCCAAGCAGGCGATTTTGCCGAATCTGCACAATGCGCTCGGGGCTGGCATAGAGGCCAACGACCAGCGGATGCGCCAGCTCTTCCACGTGTCGAGAGAGGGCCATGCCGGGAACGAGCGGGACATTTCCTGTCTTGACCCCGCGGTTTGCGAGATAAATGGAGGTTGGAGTCTTTGACGTGCGTGACACGCCGACGAGAACGACGTCCGCTTGTTCAAGACCATCGAGATGCTGACCATCGTCGTGCAGCATGGTGAAGTTGAGCGCATCGATGCGCTTGAAATATTCGGCATTGAGTACGTGCTGCGCGCCGACGCGATGGGACGTTTCCGCGCCAAGGTAGGATTGCAGGAGTTGCAGCACAGGCCCAAGGATGGACAGGCACGGAAGGCCAAGCTCGCGACAGTGTTTTTCCAGCCGTTGCAGCAACTCCTCATCGAGCAGCGTATAGAGCACAATGCCGGGTAAATCCTCGATTTCCGCCAACACGCGATCGAGTTGTTTTTGCGTTCGCACCAGGGGATAGACGTGCTCGACCGGCAGGATCTTGGTGTATTGCGCAGTTGCAGCCCGGGCTACCGTCGTGAGGGTCTCGCCGGTTGCATCGGAAACGAGGTGAAGATGGAAATAACTGCCTGCCCGCTGTGGCATGATATTGAGCACAATAACATGTTGATCAGTGGGGAGAAGGCCATGCGCCGTTGCAAACCGCAAGCCCTTGGTCCACAGCGGAGGCAAAGTTTCCCCGTCGAGAATCCCGGGAGACAATCAAAACGCCGGGACCTGCGCATGAATAACATGTGAATGCCCGGGGGATAATTTGAACGCAAGGCGGCTGTTACCCATACAGGCTGCATGCGACTACGCTATCCAGACTAACGGCTTGCGAAATCAAAAACGCTGGAAAAGGTAGAGCAACGGGGATGGCTTGTGGAGGAAGAGTCATGAGTCAAATGAACCGCCTAAGAACTACAAAAGTAAGATTCTAGATCTGTTTTGCAGAAACGATTTGATCGAGAGCTAATGCGTGGATAAACCACTGCTTGATGTCTTGGATAGGCATTGCCGCAGGCCTCCGCCGGTATGGCTGATGCGGCAAGCGGGACGCTATCTGCCGGAATACCGTGCGGTTCGTGCGAACGCAGGCGACTTCCTCAAGCTTTGCCTGACTCCGCGGCTGGCAGCGGAAGTAACGCTTCAACCGGTACGCCGCTTCCAATTCGATGCAGCAATCCTGTTCTCAGATATTCTGGTCGTTCCCCACGCGATGGGACAACGGGTATGGTTCACAGAGGGTGAAGGACCGCAGCTCGAGCCAATTGTGAACGGCAAGGACGTAGACCGCCTTAAACGGGAAATTGATGAAAGCATCCTTGCGCCAGTCTATGAGGCCATCAGTCTGGTCAAGGCAAAACTGCCGGGAGATGTTGCTCTCCTGGGTTTCTGTGGTGCACCGTGGACCGTTGCGAGTTATATGATTGCCGGTCGGGGAACGCCCGGCCAGGAGCCGGCGCGACTGTTTGCCTATCGTGAGCCAGGTACGTTTGCCGCGCTGATTGACGTTCTGATTGATGTATCTGCTGCCCATCTAGCTCGACAACTCAAGGCAGGCGCCGATGCCGTGCAGATATTCGACAGCTGGGCGGGGATTTTGCCGTCGCAGGAATTTTCCCGCTGGTGTGTGGAACCGACCCGGCGCATCGTTGAGAAGCTGCGCAACGAGGTGGAAGGGGCGAAGATAATCGGCTTCCCGCGTAATGCCGGCACCAGCCTGTTGCGCTATGTGGAAATCGTTCCGGTCGATGCAATCGGGTTGGATTGGAGCGTCGAGCTTGCTTTTGCCCGCGGCCAGATCCAGTCGCGCATCCCGGTGCAGGGCAACCTCGACCCTTTGGTGCTTACCGCCGGCGGAAATGCGCTCGATCGTGCGGTCGATGATATTCTGCGGGCATTCTCCGATGCGCCTTTCATCTTCAATCTCGGGCATGGCATCCTGCCTGACACTCCCTTGGCACATGTCGAGCAGATGCTCGCGCGCGTGCGCCGATAATGTACGAGTGGATCAAGGCAATGCATGTCATCGCCGTCATCGCCTGGATGGCGGGAATGCTCTATCTGCCGCGCATCTTCGTCTATCATTGCGCAGCACCGGCACATTCTCCTCAATCCGAGACCTTCAAGGTGATGGAGCGACGGCTCCTTAAAGTCATCATCACTCCCACCATGGTCGTTACCTGGGCATTGGGGCTGTGGCTCACCTGGCGAGGCGGCTGGCACAGCTCCGCCTGGTTGCAGATGAAGGTCGTCCTGGTGCTTGCGATGTCCGCGCTGCATGGGTTTTTTGTCCGTTGGGTGCGCGATTTCGCCGCCGACCGCAACAGGCACTCCGCCAAATTTTTCCGAATTGTCAACGAGGTGCCCACGATCCTGATGATGGCTGTCGTCATCCTGGCTGTGGTCAAGCCATTCTAAAAAAGAAGGCTCTTTCGTCGCTGCCCACTTGCGCCAGCAATGAACTTTTCATATCTTGCACGTTATCTCCCCTAACGCAGGCACATGCAGGCAGTCGGCCCACTTTGGGACCGGTCACTGCATCGGGTCCCAAGCCAACATCCCCCTTTAAAGACCTGCGATTTTCCCTCCGTACGATCGGCATTTTGCTGCCGGTCTCTTCCTTAGGATTTACCCCCCATGCGGGAAATGAAACTCCAAGACCTCAAGGCCAAAACTCCGGCCGAGCTTGTCTCGTTTGCCGAGGAGCTCGAGGTCGAAAATGCCAGCACCATGCGCAAGCAGGAGCTGATGTTCGGCATTCTCAAGCAACTCTCCGCCCGCGAAACCGACATCGTCGGCGAAGGCGTGGTCGAGGTGCTCTCCGACGGCTTCGGCTTCCTGCGTTCGCCGGAAGCAAATTATCTGCCCGGCCCCGACGATATCTATGTCTCGCCGTCGCAAATCCGCCGCTTCGGCTTGCGCACCGGCGATACCATCGACGGTCACATCCGCTCGCCCAAGGAAGGCGAGCGCTATTTCGCGCTGCTCAAGGTCAACACCATCAATTTCGAGGACCCGGAGAAGGCGCGGCACAAGGTGAATTTCGACAACCTCACGCCGCTTTATCCCGATGAGCGGCTGCGAATGGAGCACGAGGATGTCACCAAAAAGGATTTGTCGGCGCGGGTGATCGACATCGTCGCTCCGATCGGCAAAGGCCAGCGCGCGCTGATCGTCTCGCCGCCGCGTACCGGCAAGACCGTGCTCCTGCAGAACATCGCCCACTCCATCACCGCCAATCACCCGGAATGTTATCTGATCGTTCTCCTTATCGACGAGCGCCCGGAGGAAGTCACCGACATGCAGCGCTCGGTGAAAGGCGAAGTGGTGTCTTCGACCTTCGATGAGCCGGCATCGCGGCACGTGCAGGTCGCCGAAATGGTGATCGAAAAAGCCAAGCGCCTGGTCGAGCACAGCCGCGACGTGGTCATTCTCCTGGATTCGATTACCCGCCTGGGGCGCGCCTATAACACCGTGGTGCCTTCATCCGGCAAGGTATTGACCGGCGGCGTCGACGCCAATGCGCTGCAACGGCCGAAGCGCTTCTTCGGCGCCGCGCGCAACATCGAGGAGGGCGGCTCGCTGACCATCATCGCGACGGCGCTGATCGATACCGGCAGCCGCATGGACGAGGTGATCTTCGAGGAGTTCAAAGGGACCGGCAATTCGGAAATCATCCTCGACCGCAAGGTGGCGGACAAGCGCACGTTCCCGGCCATGGACATCACCCGCTCCGGTACGCGCAAGGAGGAGCTGCTGGTGGCGCCCGATCAGCTCAAGAAAATGTACATCCTGCGCCGCATCCTCAATCCCATGGGCACAATGGATGCCATCGACTTTTTGCTGGACAAGCTGCGCAACACCAAGAGCAACGCCGATTTCTTCGAATCGATGAACGCGTAGCGTCAGCTGGTATAGCCTGCGTCCGTCGGGGCCAGTTATTCTTGAATTTGAATGCCGAGGCGCGTGACAAGCGCGGTATAGCGCGCGAGATCATCGCGTAAGAACTGCTGGTAGTCAGCCGTGCCATTCTCCTGCATTTGCATCCCGAGCGCGTTCATACGCTCCGCGATATCGCCCTCGCGCATCGCCTTCGCCACCACCGATTGGAGTTGCGCGACAGTTGTGGTTTGCAGTCCCGCCGGGCCCAGCAACCCGATTTTCGCAGCGACATCGAATCCGGAATAGCCGAGCTCCGCACACGTCGGCACTCCCGGAACGGCATTCGACCGCAGCAAGGTGCTGATGCACAGGGCTCGCAGCTTATCTGTCTCAATCAGCGGCTGGACGTTCGGAATTCCCGACCATCCCGCCTCAATCGCGCCCGCCAGGATGGCGCCAACCATTGCTCCGGCGCTGCGGAAGGGGACATGTTGAAGCTTGATCCCGGCGCGCTCGGCAAAAATCTCGTGCGTGAACTGGTGGATGGAGCCAACGCCGGGCGACCCGTAGTTGAGTTTGCCGGGTTTGGCTCGGGCCAATGCGACAAACTCCTGTAGCGTGCTTGCGGGAAGCGAGGGGTGCACAACGAGCACAGTCGGCACATTGACCAGCGCCGTAACAGGGGCGAAATCGCGCAAGGGGTGGTATGCGAGCTTCGGCTTGAGCGCGGGCTGGATCGCGAGCGTTCCAGAGTCGCCGAAATAAAGCGTGTATCCATCGGGCCGCGCCGAGGCGACAAACTTGGCCGCGAGACTGCCGCCGGCACCCTGCATGTCCTCAACGACGAATGATTGGCCAAAGGAGGACGTCAGTTTTGCCGCCAGCAGCCGCGCCAAAACGTCCGGATTGCCGCCAGGGGAGTTGACGATGATGCGGACGGGGTATGTGCTGGCTTCCTGCGAGAGAGCCGGCCACGCCGCCGCAGCGAACAATATCGCAAGCAAGATTCCCAACATTGCAGTGGCTCGGTGCTGAAAGGGATTTCCGTCGGTCAAGAGGATCGAGTTTTCGACCGTCCATCGGTATGCAATCGGGTACGGCTAAATGCGCGCCTGCTGGAAATGCTGTATGCCTTTCGGCAATTGGATCCAAGCGTGCTTGGTCTCTTCCCAAGCTGAGTAGGCTGGGGGCGGAAAATCGGGATCGGCAAATGCACCTACCGCAATGCCGTAATGATCGGGCCTGATGTCGGCATTCCCAATATACGGAACTGCCGCAGCGGATCGAGTTCATGAACGCCAGCAGTGAACTCGACATCGACATGGCGTTCGCGACCCTTGCGCGAAAATTCGAGCTCGTCATCAACCTAAAGACGGCGAAGGCACTTGGTCGGGAAATTCCATCGCAGCTGCTGGCGCTGGCCGATGAGGTCGAGGACAAATCCCGGTTTAAAAGTCCGCAGGGCAAAAATGTCGATCAGACAGGTCGTGCCCTCGCCAATGTCCTGCGCAGTGTGAATGACGCGCGCCGGGAAGACCTGCGCCATGTGGCCGGCGCATCGTCGGACGCTCACGCCGCCTTTCCGCCGTGGCGTGCCTTGGGCAAATCGATCGGCAGTTCGACATTCATCTTCGCCAGCGCCTGATCAATTGCCCACATATGCGAGCTGTGGCGCAGATCGAGCAGCCGACGCACCGAATTTTCGGACGTGCCGAGCTCCCTGGCGAGCTTGACTTTAGACCAGCCGCGGGAGCGCATCGTCTCGTAAACGGCGAGCTTCGCCGTTACGAGGGACGGTAGCACTGCTCGATCGGTCCCGGCACGTCCCGCCCCCTGTCTCGGCAGTGGCTTGCCAGCCTTCATGTATCCTTCAAGCGCCGCGATCACGCAGTCGCGGGCATTGGACCGTGCCTCCTCCTTGGTCTCGCCTTCTGTCAGCGCCTCGGGAATTCCGGGAAAGCGGAGGAGCCACCAACCGTTGTTCTGCCGTTGCAAAGTATACCGATAGCCAAATGCCATGATCACTGCTCCAAGTCTTCTTTGGTCAGGCCGAGTTGGTTGAGCATTGCGTTTAGCAGACCAGGACCAATTTCTTTCTTGCTTAGGTCTACGGGCTGACGGGTTTGTCCGGGCGCTGCACAAAACGGCACAACCGCTTGCCGAAGAATACGAACCCGTCCCCAGGCTTTTCCTGTAACATGCTCGGCAAGAGGCGCGCTGACCGCATTCTCGATTTTGGCAAGTCCGCGCAATGCGGCCGCAGACGACCCTCTTGAAAACGCCAGGGAGAGCAAAATGAAAACGCCGAGGAATGGAGCGACAAGCCTCATGCTCGCGCTGGTGTTTGTAATCGGAGGCACCTCGATGTCGCGCGGCCAAGACGTTCGTTTACGTGTCGAACGCGCAGGACGGAAACATCGACGCCTACGTTATGGATATGCGCACCGGCGCGTTGACGCCGATCGGCAAGGCCGAGGCCGGCAAATTGGTCATGCCGATGACGCTGAGCCCGAACAAGAAGTACCTCTATGCCGTCGTACGCTCGCCGCCGCTGCGCGTATTGACCTACGCCATCGATCCCGCGACCGGCGCGCTCACGCAAAAGGCATCGGCGCCGCTTCCCGACAGCATGCCCTATGTGTCGACCGATCGCACCGGGCGCTACCTGTTCACCGCCTCCTATGGCGGCGACAAGCTTGCGGTGAACCCGATCGGCGAAAATGGACTGGTCGAGGCGGAAGCGATTCAGGTCATCCCCACCGGTCGCAACGCGCATTCGATCCTGCCCGATCGCAGCAACAAATTCGTCTACGCGGCTACGCTCGGCGCCAATCAGGTGCTGCAATTCATCTTCGACAGCCAGACCGGCAAGCTTACGGCAAACGCGCCGCCGGCGATCAGTCCGCAACCAGGTCACGGCCCGCGCCACATGGCGCTCGCGCTGGATAACAAGAACCTCTACGTGCTCAACGAGCTATCGGGACACGTCACGCAATACGCGATCGATGCCGGCAAGGGCACATTGACGCTCGTCGATAGCATCAGCTCGGTGCCCGCAGAGGCCGGCCTCGCCTGGGGCGTGCCGCAGGCGCCGGTCGGCGCTGCGCCGGCACCCGTCCCCGCGACGCCGACCGATGACAAGCCGAGGGTCTGGGCGGCGGACATCCAGATCACGCCCAATGGCAGGTTCCTGTATTCGAGCGAGCGCACCACCAGCAAGATCGCCTTGTTCACGGTGGCACCCGGAACGGGCAAGCTCGCCTACATTGCCAATTACGCGACCGAGACGCAGCCGCGCGGCATCAGGGTTGATCCGGGCGGACAGTACCTCGTCGCCTCCGGTGAAAAGTCGGACCGCCTGTCGGTTTATAAGATCGACCAGGGCACCGGGAAGCTCGGCGAAGCCAATCGCTATCCCGTCGGCAATGGCGCGAACTGGGTGGAGATCGTCGACGTGCAGTGAGAGTGTGCTAATTCCCGCGCGGCGTCGGGTACTCGGCCTCGTTGAGCACGAAGCCCGGCTTGGACGAGAAGTCCACGCGCGGCGGCGCAAAAATGTCGATCAGCCAGGTTGTGCCCTCGCCGATGTCCTGGGTGGTGTGAATGACGCGCGCCGGAATAACCAGCACGGACGGGCTCTCGTAGCGCTCGTGCTCGTCGTCGCGCCAGCGCGTCTTGTCCGGCGTCCAGGGGTAGCGCAGGTGATGCACGAACGATCCCTGCAAGCCGAGCGACATCTGCTCGAAGTCCTCATGCGAATGCGGGCTGAGCTTGCGCTCGTCGCGCCGTGAGGTCCACGGCTTGAAGATGTTGATCATGAGGTTGGTCGAGCGGAATACGCGCATCTTGAGCGGATGCGGGTCGGGGCTTTCAATCTTGCTCAGGTCGTAGTGGCGAAGGCGAAAGCCGCCGGCCGGGTCGGGCCACGGCGTAATCGGCCTGACTTCCGGCGCGCCGTCGGCGTAGGTCGCGGCGTTCGCCGCGGCGCTCATCAGATCGGAGGCGTTGCCGGAAAACACGCGCACCAGAGTTCCCGCCTTGCGCACCGTGATGCGGCTTTCGCCCGGCGGCACGATGAAGAGGCTTTCCCCGTTCGAGTCAATGGTTTCGCCGCCCGCTTCGACCTTGGCATGCGTCCCCGGCGGCAGCAGCAGCATCCACTCATCCGGGTTGTCGCGATTGAGCATCGCGCCGTTCGGCGCCTGGCTCACAACGGTGACGAAATTGGCAGCCCGGGTGATCCAATGGCGGGTGCCGGCGGGCTCGGTTTTCTGCGGCGGTTCGGCGTAGTGCCGGGCGTGCGTGGCGGGACGCAGTGCTTCGTTCATGACTCCTCCATCTGATTTAAGCGTGCGCTATGCAAATCCAAACGCATCATTTCGCAGCCCCCAGAATTCCCGACGGCTTGAAGAAGAGGAAGATGAGCAGCACCGAAAGCGCGGCGACGTTCTTGAGCCCCGATCCCAGCGCCAGGACCGCCAGCGCCTGCGCCAAGCCCAGCGCGATGCCGCCGAGGAAGGCACCGAACGGCCGGCCGAATCCGCCGACAATGGCAGCGATAAAACCGGAAATCGCGAACGGGGTTCCGACATTGAAGGCGGTGAATTGCGTCGGCGTGAGCAGGATGCCGGCAATGGCGCCGAGCGCCGCGCTCAGCGCAAACGATAATGCCAGCATGCGCGACACCGGGATGCCTTGCAGCGCCGCCGCCTCGCGATTGATCGCACAGGCGCGCATGGCGCGTCCCACCAGCGTCTTCTGAAAGAACAGCGCGAGCAATCCGATCAGCAGCAAGGAAGTGGCGATGATCCAGACGATCTGATAGCCGATGGCAATGCCGGC
Source organism: uncultured Alphaproteobacteria bacterium (assembly GCA_963817135.1). Lineage (GTDB taxonomy): Bacteria > Pseudomonadota > Alphaproteobacteria > Rhizobiales > Xanthobacteraceae > VAZQ01. The sequence continues at coordinate 161,857 of CAWFNG010000015.1, forward strand.
GATGCGGATCGGCGGCAGATCCGTGAAGACGGGAATGCTTTTGGGCTGGTCGCCGACCAGGATGAGGGTGGCGCGCTCGATGACGATCTGGGCAGCGAGCGTCGCCAGGATCATCACGAACATGGTGGCGTTGCGATCCCACAGCGGGCGCACCACCAGCCGCTCGATCACCACGCCCAGCGCCGCTACGGCAACGACGGCGAGCGCGCCGGCAAGCAGCATGGGCAAGCCCAACGATGTCAGCAGCACGAAGGTCACCATGCCGCCGAGCATCACGAAGGCGCCCTGGGCGAAGTTGACAATTCCGCTTGCGTTGTAGATGACGCAGAAGCCAATGCCGATCAGGCCGTAAATGCAGCCGACGCTGAGCCCATTCACGAGGGTCTGTCCGAGATAGGCGGCATCAGGCATGCAGCATCTCCACGCCTCCGAGATAGGCTTCGATCACCTGCGCATCCGCCTGCACTTCCGCAGGCGTTCCTTCCGCTATTTTGCGCCCGAAATTGAGCACCACCACCCGGTCGGCGGTATTCATCACCAGGCTCATGTCGTGCTCGATGAGAAGAACGGTCGTGCCGCGTTGCGCGATGTCGCGGATGATGCGCGAGAGCCGCTCCGTCTCGTCGTGATTGAGGCCGGCTGCCGGCTCGTCGAGGAGGAGGAGCTTGGGATCGGCGGCCAGGGCGCGGGCGATTTCGAGGAGACGTTGCCGTCCATAGGGCAGCACGGCCGCAAGCGTCTCGGCCTGATCGGCGAGACCGACAAAGGCAATCAGCTCGCGCGCATTGCGCTCGGTCTCGGTTTCTTCCTTGCGGGCCCAGCGCGGGCGCATCAATGCGGCGAGGAGACCGGAGCGCGTGCGCACGTGGCGCCCGACCTTGACGTTTTCCAGCACGGTCAGATTTTGGAACAGCTGTACCAATTGAAAGGTGCGCACCAGTCCCCGCCCAGCAATCCGTTCGGGCGCAATGCCGGTCACTTCGTCGTCCTCGAAGAAAACGCGCCCTTGGGTCGGCGGCAGAAAGCCGGAAATCACGCTGAACAGCGTGGTTTTGCCGGCGCCGTTCGGGCCGATGATTGCGGTAACGCCTTCGTTCGGAACTGCGAAGCTCACGTCGTCGATTGCGACGAGGCCGTCGAAGCGGCGCGTCACACCCTCCACGCGCAGGCGATTCATGGCTTAGCCCCCGCCGGCTCGAGCTTCGAACCTTTATCTGGGGGCGCGGTTGACTTGCTCCTCGACCAGCCGAGCGATGCGAGTCCGACCGGCGCATAGATCAGCAGCAGAATCAAAGCCGCCCCATAGATCAGGTCCTGATAGTCTTTGAGCCCGCGTATGGTCTCAGGAAGCAGGTTGATCACAATGGCGCCGACCAGCGGGCCGGTGATGGTGCCGATTCCCCCGACATACAGCATGGTAAAGCCGAGGATCACCATGTTCATCCCGAACACTTCCGGGCTTACGAAGCCGACAATATGCACGAACAGCGAGCCGGCGATTGCTGCGTACACGGCGGAAACAACGAAGGCAGCGAGCTTGTAACGCGCGACATCGATGCCAAGCGCCCGCGCGGCGTCTTCGCTGCCGGAGAGCGCAACGAGAGCGCGGCCGAAGCGCGAATTGCGGATGAGCCAGGCGCTGCCCATGCACAGCGCCACTAGAACGCTGAGCAGGACCAGCTGCTCGCGATCGCTCGCCGCCTCGAAGCTGCCGATGCCAAGCGGCGGGATGCCGGAGATGCCCATATAGCCGTGCGTCACCGACTGCCACTGCACCGTGATCTCATAGACGATCAAGCCGATGGCCAGCGTCGCCATGGCAAGATAATGCCCCTTTAGTCGCAATGTCGGATAGCCGATGAGTACAGCGCAGACGACGGCGCCGGCCACGCCAAGCGCCAGCGCCGGTACCGGTGCGATGCCATAGGCGGTCGTGAGCACCGCCGATGTGTAGCCGCCGATCGCGGCGAATGCGTTCTGCCCGAACGAGGCCTGCCCGGCATAGCCCATGAAGATGTTGAGCCCGATCACGAACACCGCGTAAATGAGCGCAAAGCCGGCAAGCGCAACAAGATATCCGCCGGCAACGATGACATAGAGAACGAGCGCAGCCGCCAGCAGCACCGGCAGATAGCCCACAGCTAGCCGCAGCTGCGCGCTAAGCGAAGTAGAACTGCGCCAGTTCATCGTGCGACTTGATTGTTCGCGGATCGAGCGCGGCCGTTACCCGGCCGTTCGCCATGACATAGGCGCGCCGCGCAAGCTTGAGCGCGAGCGGCGCCTTCTGCTCGACCAGCACGACGGACAGTCCCTCGTGGTTGAGCCGGCCGAGCGTCTCTAGGATTTCGACCGTTACTCTGGGCGCAAGTCCGAGCGAAGGCTCATCGAGTAGGAGCAGCTGCGGGTCGGCCATCAGCGCGCGACCGACGGCAAGCATCTGCTGCTCGCCGCCGGACATGGAGCCCGCGGTCTGCGCGAGACGCTCCTTGAGGCGCGGAAACAAGGCGAGCACCCGCTCGCGCCGGCGCTCGAATTCGAGACCGCGACCGCCAATGACATAGGCGCCGAGTTGCAGGTTTTCGGCGACGCTCATGGGCCCGAAAATCCCGCGGCCTTCCGGCACCAGCACAATGCCGTTGCGCGCGACGGCAGCGGGATTGCGGTGCGGCAGCGCTCGGCCGCGAAAGCGCACGGAGCCGCTCGCGCTGGTCAGCCCCATGATGGAGCGAAGGAGCGTTGATTTGCCGGCGCCGTTTGGACCCAGCACGGCGACGAGCTCCCCGTCGGCTACGGCGAGATCGACCGCGTGCAGCGCCTCCACCTCGCCGTAGCGGGCGGAGAGGCCCGCGATCTCGAGGATCGATCCCCTCGCCGTCGGTCACTGTTTGACCTGGAGCTTGCCACCCACAATCGAGGCGAGCAGGAACGGGTTCTCGGTGATGCCCTGGTGGACCGTCGGCGAGAAATTGTAGATGCCGCCCGTTCCCTGAAAGCCCGAGATCGTTTCCAGCGCGTCGCGTACCTTCGCCCCTTCGAAGCTCTTCGCTTTCTCGATTGCCGCGGCGGTGAGCATCAAGGCATCCCAGCCTTTTCCGGCCCAGCCGGGGTCGCGCTCCCCCTGCTTGGCACGCCACAGCGGGAGGAAGCGGCCGATCTCCTGCTTGAGTGCGCCATCGGGCAGCGCATCGTGGACCTGCGAGGGGGCGGCGACGAACAGGAACTGTTTGCCGAGTACGTCGCCGGCCGGCCTGAACACGGCGAGGTCATCGACGCTTCCAAGGAGCAACATGTCGAGGCCGAGCTGCTTGATGTTCTTTGCCACCGTCAAGGTCGAGCCTCCGAGTCCGATCTTGACCAGCGCCTTGGCGCCGGCGGCATTCATCTTGCTGATCTGCGGACTGAAGTCGGCGTCGTCCTGTTTGTACTGCTCGACCACCGGGACCTCGATGCCGTATCCCGGGGCTTCCTTGACGGCGATGTCCTTCTGCAGGTTGGCGTAGGGGCTCGGATCGTGCAGCACGCCGGCTTTGCGGATGGCGGTACTGTTCTTGAGATACACGTAGCGTTTCTCGATCTCGAAGCGAGGCGGCGGCAGGAGACTATAGGCCCATTTCACCTGCTCCGGCTGCGGCGGCAGGATCGAGCACAGCACCATGGGGATTTGCGCGCGCACCGCGAATTGCGCGGCGGCGAAATTGCCGGCGGATACGCAGCCCGAGAGAAAGATGTCGACCTTATCCGAGCTGATCATCTTGCGATAAACGGTGACCGCCTCCTGCGGCTCCGATTTATTGTCTTCGACAATGACCTGGACTTTGCGGCCCATGATGCCGCCTTTGCCATTGACGTATTCGGCCGCCACTTCCAGGCCGTCGCGCCAGGCGCGATCGACGGCGGCGGCATAGCCGGTGAGGCCGGCGGCAACGCCGATCTTGTAGACGTCTTCGGCACGAGCGGCGCCTGCAGACGATACGAGTGCCGCGCAGGTTGTGGCGGCAAGAATCTTAAACGGCTTCATCATCTTAAGCGGCTTTGTCTCCAGCGGTTTCATGGGCGCTCCTCTATTTGCTGGTTGTTCGCGACAGCAATACATTGTTCCAGAGTTAATCATCCAAAAGCCCTGTGTGTCAAGGTGACGAGGACAAGAGCTCGCCTGAAACGAAAGTGCGGCCTTGCGTATAGCTGCAAAATGCGATACTACGTTCCATGCTCGCAAACAGCCCGAGGCCAAGCCGTGGTCGATGAGCGTTCCGACTCAGGGGTACGGTCCGTCGGGCTCGCCCTCGATGTGCTGGAGGCCATCGCTTTCTCCGGTGAGGAGTTCGGCGTCACGCAGCTGGCGGAACGCCTGAAGATCACCAAAGGGTCCGTCCACCGCCATCTGCTCACCCTGGTTGAGCGCGGCTACCTCGTGCAGAACCCCGTGACGGCGCGATATGCTATCGGCGCCAAGGGCCGGCTCCTCGCGCGGCTCGCCCCCGATGCCGACCTTGTCGATATCGCCGCGGGGCCCATGCGCGAGCTGCGCGACCGGCTTGGCCAGTCCGTTGTCCTCTCGGAGGTGACGCCGCGCGGCGCGCTTGTCCTCAACACGGTCCCGGGAACCGCGGCCATCGAGATCGGCGTTCGCCCGGGCAGCGAATTGGCTTTTCACGCATCGGCGCAAGGCAAGATACTGCTCGCCTTCTCGCCGCGTCCCCAGCAGGAGCGCGTGCTCGCGCGGCCGCTCGAGCGCTTTACGGTGCATACCATCGTCGATCCGCCGCGCCTCGAGGAAGAGATCACGCGCGCCGTCCGCCTCGGCTATGCCGCGGCCCCCGAGGAAGCGATGCTCGGCATCAATGCCGTGGCCGCCCCCATTTTCGATGCCAAGGACGCATGCATCGGCGCGGCAGCGCTGGTCGGCTCCATCCAATTCCTCCCGGCCGAGCCGGACGGCGAGACGATTGCCGCTCTCAAGGCAACCGCGCAGGAGATATCGCGCAGGCTCGGGCACGGCCGCACGGAAGCATTCGCGCAAGCGCGTCATTCGCGACGCAAGTCCGCGTGAAGAGGCCAATGCCCGAAGTGCCGCTTCGGGCCACTGGAGTAGATCATGAGCGATGCAAAAATGACCCCCCTCGACCCCGATACCGATCCCGGAAGCAACGGCGATTTGCGACGCGGACGGGAAAAGCCGGCGCGTCGCGAAGCCTCAATTCCCCGCGACAAGAAATCTCGCATCGATGCCATCCTCAAGAACGCCATCGATCCTCATGTCCACAGCGGCCCCTCGATTGCGCCGCGCGCCATCGATCATCTCGACCTCGTGCGCGAGATGTCGGAGGCGGGATTTGCTGCCGTCGTTACCAAGGACCACGACTATGCCGGGGTTGCGACGGCCGCCTTGATCACCAAGCACCACCCGGAGCTGCGCACAAAAATCTTCTCCGGGATCGTCCTCAACAATGTGGTTGGCGGGATCAATCCCTACGCGGTCGAGCACACCGCCGCCATGGGCGGCAAGATCGTATGGATGCCGACGCTTGCTGCGGAAAATCATCTGCGCTGGGAGAAGACGGCGAAATGGGTGCATCCCGCTTCAACGGCGAAAATGCGTCCGGCATCCCCCGTGCCGGTGCTCGATGCCAATCGGCGAGTGCTGGACCAGGTGAAAGAAGTGCTCGACGTGATTGCCAGGAACGACATGATCCTGGCGAGCGGCCATCTGCACGTCAGCGAAACCTGGCTGGTGTTCGAGGAGGCGCAGCGGCGCGGCGTCAAGCGCCTGATCTTCACCCACCCCGAAGACATCGTCGATGCCAGCATGAACGACGTGCAGGGCATTGCCGCCATGGGCGCGATGGTCGAGCACTCGCTTTGCATGTTTCTCGAAGGCTCGAAATTCAAGACATGCTCGGAGGAGGATCTACACCGGCATATCGATGCGGCGGGCGTCGATCATACCATCCTGTGCTCCGATCTCGGCCAGGTCGGTGTGTTCAGCCCGCTGGAAGGTTTTCGCCGCGGCGTCGAGCTTTGCCTGAAGCTCGGCTGTGCCGACGCCGACATTCACAAAATGGTCTCGACCAATACCGCTCGCGTGCTTGGCCTCGAGGCGCTGATTGCCGCCGGCGCGCCGGATCTGCGCTCATGAATGCATTGATTGTCTATGCGCATCCCGAGCCCACGTCGTTCACGGCGGCGCTGAAAAATTCGGCGGTGCACTCCCTTTCGGCGGCGGGACACCGCGTCGAAGTCTCCGACCTCTACGGCGAAGCATTCAACCCGGTGGCGGGGCGGCACGATTTCCTTCACGCCGCCGATCCCGTGCACTTTCATTATCAATCGGAGCAACTCCATGCGAGCCGGACCGCCGGCTTTGCCGCCGATCTCGTGCGCGAGCAGGAGCGGCTCTTGCGCGCCGACCTCCTGGTGCTGGTCTTTCCGCTCTGGTGGGGCGGGCTGCCGGCCATTGTCAAAGGCTGGTTTGACCGGGTGTGCGCCTACGGCGTCGCCTATGCCGACGGCAAGCGCTTCGACAAGGGCTATTTCGTCGGCCGCCGCGCCATGCTCGGCCTGACCACGGGTGGAACACCGAAGCGTTTTTCGCCGGGCGGCGGCTATGGCGAGATCGATGACGTGCTCTATTCCGTGCGGCGCTGCATTCTCGAATATCTCGGTCTCGAAGTGATGGAGCCCTTCGTCGCCTATGCGGCGCCGCGGGTCGATGCGGCAGTGCGAAGCGAATATCTGCGCGGCTGGGAGGCGCGTCTACGTGCTGCGGTCGGCGATCCGCAATGGCAGGCGCGGCTGGATGCCCTTGCCGCCGCCGCCGCGGAGAACCGCGCCCCGGTCGAGGAGAAAGCCTGGGCAATACGGCGATGACTACAAAACGTGGTTGATTCCGATTTTTATGTCAAGCAAATGTAAGTAACTGATGCGCCGTGTTTATTCTTGGGCGAAGCTCGTAGGATGGGTTCGCCCCTTGGCGTAACCCGCCGATCCAATAGCCTGCGAATGGCGGATTACGCTCTGGCCAATCCGCCCTACAAACTAAATTGCCGTTATTCCAGGGGAATCTGAAGCTGAAGGCGCTCGAACCCGAGTTACTACAAAACGTAGCGAAATTCGGGTACTCGCGTAAAGTCGATCCTATATCGTTGATAACTCTGAGTTTTCATTCAGTGCCCGCCGGCCGCGCCCAGGGCCGGCGGTTTTCATCGGCCGCCTTGAACGCGGCAATCCGGCTGCGAAAGCTCTCCGTAAGCGCGATATCGTCCCAGCCATTGAGCAGCCGCTGCCGGCGGACGGGATCGATGTCGAAGGCATAGCTGCGGTTCCCGCACAGGATCGTCTGCTGCTCAAGATCGACGGTGACGGGAAGCTCTGGCGCGTTGTGGAGGGTCGCGATGATCTCGCTCGCGACCTCGTCGCTGACAACCGCGGTGAGCAGGCCGTTCTGCGCCGCATTTCCGGAAAAGATGTCACCGAACGATGGCGCGATCACGCAGCGAATGCCGAAGTCATAGAGCGCGTACACTGCCGCCTCGCGCGATGAGCCGCAGCCGAAATTGCGGCCGCCGACGATGATTGCGGCCTGGCGCCAGGGCGGCCGGTCGAGCGGAAACTCCAGCCGCTCCCGCTTGTCGGGATCGAAGCGCAGATCGTGCAGCAGCGCCTCACCATAACCCGCCGCGCGCGGCCGCTTGAGGAAGCGTGCCGGCACCAGTTGATCGGTATTGAGATTGGCAATCTCGATGGGGCAGGCGATGGCGGTCAGCCGGCTGAATTTGTCCATGACGATCTCACACCTTCCGCCCCGCCAAGAGCGGCCGCACGTCGGCAAGATGCCCGGTCACGGCGGCGGCGGCGGCCATGGCCGGCGACATCAGATGCGTGCGCGCGTCGGGGCCTTGGCGGCCGCGGAAGTTGCGGTTGCTGGTCGAGGCGCAGCGCTCGCCGGGAGCGACAATGTCGCCGTTCATGCCGACGCACATCGAACACCCGGACTCCCGCCATTCGAGCCCGGCGTCGCGGAAGATGACATCCAGGCCTTCTTCCTCGGCCCGGCGTTTGACCGCCGAGGAGCCCGGCGAAACCAGTCCGGGCACCTTGCTTGCGCGCCCGGCGAGAACGGCGGCCGCGGCGCGCAGGTCTTCGATGCGCGCATTGGTGCAGGACCCGATGAATACCCGGTCGATGGCAATCGCCGTGAGCTTGGTGCCGGGGGTGAGATTCATGTATTGCAAGGTGTCGCGCAGTTCGCTTGCGCGTGCAGGATCGGGCTCGCGTGCAGGATCGGGTACGCTCGCATCGATCGGCAGCGCATGCTCCGGGCTTGTGCCCCAAGTAACGATGGGCGCAATCTCGGCGGCGTCGAGTGAGACTTCGCGTTCGAATTGCACCCCGTCATCGCTGTTGAGCTTCGACCAGGCCTCCACTGCCTCGTCGAAGGCGCCATTGCGCGGCGCGAACGGCCGCCCCTTTACATAGGCGAAGGTCGCCGCATCGGGCCCGACCACGCCGCAGCGCGCGCCCGCTTCAATCGACATGTTGCAGAGCGTGAGCCGTCCCTCGATCGATAGCGAGCGGATTGCCGTGCCGGCGAACTCGATCGCGTAGCCGGTGGCGCCGTCCGCTCCGATCCTCCCGATGATGGCGAGAGCAATGTCCTTCGCGGCAATGCCGGGAGCGGTGCGGCCGTCGACGGCGATCCGCATGCGCCTGGGCTTGCGCTGCCAGATCGTCTGCGTCATCAGCACATGCGCGACCTCCGAGGCGCCGATGCCGAACGCAAACGCCCCGAGCGCGCCGTGCGTCGAAGTGTGGCTGTCGCCGCAAACAATGAGTAGGCCCGGCAAGGTGAGGCCCTGCTCCGGACCGATGACATGCACAATGCCTTGGCGCGGGTCGTCGAGCCCGAACAATCGGATGCGGTGCCGTGCTGTATTCTCCTCGAGTTGGCGCACCATGCGCGCGATCTCGGGATCGCCGATCTCTCTGCGCGGCGCGCGCGTCGGCACGTAATGATCGGCAACCGCAAAGGTGAGATCGGGTTCGGCGACTGTGCCGCCGCGTTCGGCAAGCCGGTCAAACGCCTGAAACGAGCCTTCATGCACGTAGTGGCGGTCCACCCAAAGGAGCGACTCGCCGTCTTCGCGCCGCACGATCTCGTGCGCCGCCCACAGCTTGTCGAGAAGAGCCTGCGGTTGGGTCATGCGAAGCTTAATATAGGAAATTGCGCCCGACCAATGTTAGGCTTTCAGCTAGTGCGGTGAATTTGAAGTTCCTATCATAACTGGCCGCAAGCTCGTTTAGGAACTTCAAATTCAAAACCGCACTAGAAATCATAGAGTTGCTAGTGGTCCTTAGATTCCGAAGTTCGCATCTGAACGTGCCGCGAGTTGTGGCGAACTTCGGAATCGGACCACTAGTAAAAAACGGAGAGAAGAAATGTCCCAGCGCTTCGCCGTGAGCCGCCGCCAAATTCTGCAGTCCACCGCATTGGCCGCCGGCCTGGTCGCGGCGCCGGTGGTGCTTCGCGCGCAAGGCGCTGCGGTAAAGCTCGGCGTGTTGCATCCCGTTTCCGGCCCGCTGTCCTATTCCGGACAGCAGGGCCGCCTCGGCGCCACCATCGCCATTGCGGAGGTCAACGCCGCCGGCGGCATCGCCGCGCTCGGCGGTGCCAGGATCGAGCCGGTGCTCGGCGATGCGCAATCCACGCCGGAGGCCGGCAATGCCGAGGTGGAAAAAATGAACGCCGCCGGCGTGGCGGCGATCGTCGGCGGCTATGCCAGCGCCATCTGTCTTGCCGCCAGCCAGACCGCGGCGCGTTACGATCTCCCCTACGTCGTCGATGTCGGCGTTGCCGACACTATCGTCACCCGCGGTCTCAAGAACACCTTCCGCTTCGGTCCCGGCTTCGGCGCGATCGCCAAGACCGCGGTCGACAATCTTGTCACCCTGAACGACCAGGCAGGCAAACCAGCCAAGACGGTGATGATCGTGCACGAGGATTCGCTGTTCGGCTCAGGGTTAGCCAAGCAGCTCAATAGTCAATTGCCCGAGCGGGGTTTCCAGGTGCTGGAGACGATTTCCCATCCAACCCCGACCCGCGACTTCAACAATGTCGCGCTCAAGGTCAAGGCGCAGAACCCCGACATCGTGATCCCGGCGAACTACTATAATGAATATGTGCTCTTTGCCCGCACCATGCAGCAGCAGCGCATCCATGCGAAAGCCATCTATTCCGTGCTCGGCGGCGCTGCGTCGTCCTACAAATTCGTCAAGGAGTTTCCCGAGGCCGCGAACTACATCATGGACTGCAATCACTGGTTCGATCCGCACAATGCAAAGGCATTGGCGCTGAAAAAGCAGGTCGAGGCGCAGGGGGAGTTCTACACATACGAAGTGTATATGAACTACTCCTGCATCCTGCTCGTAGCCGACGCTTTGGCGCGCGCGGGCAGCACCGACCGCGCCAAGCTCATTGCCGCCTTGGAAAGCTCGACATTCGCCGGCCACGTAATGCCGTACGGGCCGACACGGTTCGTCAATGGGCAGAACACCGGCGCGGCGCCGGTCAATACCCAGGTGCTCAATAACGACATCCAGGTGATCTTTCCGCCGGCATTCGCCACGGCAAAACCGGTCTTTCCGGTCCCCGCTTAGAGCAGGCGCGGCGTTTGTAAATGCGCCCTCTCCCCCAAGAAGGGTAGAGGGCGCCATCAGTAGCGTTCGCACTTGCGGAGCGCTCAAACCAGATGCTCTCCCCCGCCATCCTCGCTGCCGCCATCCTCAACGGCATCCTCAACGGCGCGATCTATGCGCTGGTGGCGCTCGGTCTGACACTGATCTACGGCGTGCTGCACATCATCAACTTCGCCCATGGGGCGCTGCTTACCGCCGCGCTGTTCGCGGCCTATTTCGCCCACCGGTTCCTTGGCCTCGACCCCTATGTCGCGGCGCTCGTGCTCACGCCGGCGTTCTTTCTCATTGGCTACGGCTTGCAACGTCTCGTGATCGGACCGGCCGGGCAAGGCGAAGACCGCAACATTCTCCTGGTGACGCTCGGGCTCGCGGTGGTGATCGAGAACGCGCTGCTCTATGCCTTTCGCGCCGACACCCGCACCGTCAATCTCGCTTATGCCTTCGACGTCATCGATGTCGGAATAGCACTGCTCGCGCTGCCGCGCGTCATCGGCTTTGCCGTCGTGTTGGCTGTGGCGCTGGCGCTTTGGCTGCTTTTGTCCTTGACCGATATCGGCAAGGCGATGCGCGCGGTTGCCAGGGAGAAGCTCGGCGCCGAGCTTGCCGGCATCGATGTGGCGCATGTCTATGCCGTGACATTCGGCCTCGGCACGGCCTGTCTCGCCATCGCTGCCTGCCTGCTGATACCGACCTATTACGTCAATCCCCATGCGGGCAACGCATTCGTGCTCATTGCTTTCACCATTGTGGTGCTCGGCGGCATGGGATCGGTCACGGGATCGCTGCTCGGCGGACTGCTTGTAGGCATCATCGAAAGTCTCTGCGGCCTTTATCTCGGAGAATCCCTCGGTCAGATCGGCATTTTCCTGATGTTCATTCTGGTGCTGCTGTTTCGCCCGCAAGGCCTGTTCGGGCACTAAATTTAGCCATGAGAGCAATGTCGCTTGCCTGGATCGTCATTGTCGTAGGCGCGCTCGCGACCGCGCCGGTCCTTACCGATTCGAGCGTCGCGCTGAACTTTCTGATCGTCGCTTTGCTGATCGCCCTGGTGGGACAGGGATGGAACGTGCTCGGCGGCTATGGTGGACAATATTCCTTCGGCCACGCAGCTTTTTTCGGCACCGGCGCCTACGTTACCGCGATTGCGCAGATGCGCTACGGCGTCAATGCATGGCCCGCGTTCGGCCTCGGCATCATCGCAGGCACCGTGGTTGGCGCCGTGATCGGCTTCCTGACATTCCGCTCGGGATTGCGCGGCTCGTATTTTGCGCTCGTCACGCTCGCCTTCGCTGAGGTTCTGCGCATTCTCGCCAGCGTTGCGCCGCTCACCGGCGCCGGCGTGGGCATCCTCATCGCCCTCGATCTGCGTCCGCAGGCATTGCAGTTTCAGGATCGCGCGCCCTTCTATTGGATCCTCCTGGCACTGGTCGCAACCTCGCTCGTCCTCGCGCGCATCATCGAGGACAGCCGGTTCGGCGCATGGCTTGTCGCGGTGCGCGAGAACGAAGATGCCGCCATGGCGCTCGGCATCGATCCCGTGCGGGTGAAACTTGCGGCCATGACAATATCCGCCGCCATCACCGCCGCTGGCGGTTGTTTCTATGCGCAATTTTATCTGTTCATCGATTCCGGGATCGCCTATGGGCCGTGGATTTCCGTGGAAGCTCTGCTCGCGCCCATCATCGGCGGGGTAGGCACCGTGTTCGGTCCGCTCATCGGCGCGCTCCTGGTCAAGTCGCTGGGCGAATTGACCAAGCTCCTCACCGGCGATGCGCCCGGCCTCGATCTCGTCATTTACGGTGGCGCGCTGATTTTCGTTGTCGCTTTTACGCGCAACGGGATTGCCGGTTTGTTTGCCGGACTTCGCGGACGGATGCGGCGGTCTCGATCTTCTCTAGAGGAACGCTCCCGTGGCTGAGCCGCTGCTTTGCGTCGAGCACGTGAGCAGGCGCTATGGCGGGCTCCTTGCCCTGGACGATGTCTCGCTGTCGATCGATCCCAGCCGCATCACTGCGCTGATCGGGCCGAACGGTGCCGGCAAGACCACGCTGTTTTCCATCATCGGCGGCTTCCTGGCGCCGGACCAAGGGCGAATTCGCTACGGGGGCAGCGATATCACCGGGCTTCCTCCTTACGTTCTGGCGCGGCGCGGCATTGCCCGTACCTTCCAGATCGTGCAGCCATTCGCGGGGCTTACCGTGCACGAGAACATTGCCATTGGCGCGCATGTGCGCCACCGCTCCCGTTCCGATGCGCTCGACGCCGCCGTGGCGGTGGCGAGGCTCGTCGGCCTCGCCGATCTCCTCGATCGACCCGCGGCCACGCTGACAGTCGCCGGAGGAAAGCGCCTCGAACTCGCGCGGGCGCTCGCAACCAAGCCGCAGCTTCTTCTCCTCGACGAGGTGCTGGCCGGGCTCAATCCGAGTGAGCTTGCTGCAATGCTGCCGGTAATCCGCGCGCTTGCGCAGCGCGGCATTGCTATTCTGATGATTGAGCACGTGATGCAGGCGGTGATGAACGTTGCGGAGGAGGTGTTTGTGCTGGCCGAGGGGCGCATCGTGGCGCAGGGCGCCCCGCGTGCGGTCGTGCGCAATCCGCAGGTGGTCGAATGTTATCTCGGCCGCGGCGCGGCGGCGCGGGTCACCCGTACTGAGGTCGGGCATGGCTGAGGCACTCCTTTGCATCTGCGGTCTTGCTGCGGGCTACGGCGCGGCCGACGTGCTGCATGACCTCGATCTCACCGTCGGCAGAAACGAGGTCGTCGCCGTGCTTGGTTCGAACGGTGCGGGAAAATCCACCCTCAACCGCACCATCTCCGGCGTGCTGCGCGCGCGCAGAGGCTCCATTCGCTTCACCGGCAATGCGATCGAGCGCGAGAAGCCGGCGCGCATTGTCGCGCGCGGACTGATCCAGGTCCCGGAAGGCCGCTGCATTTTTCCCAATCTGACGGTGCGGGAGAATCTCGACCTCGGAAGCTACCGGCGTGCTCGGGCACGCCGCCGGCAGAACCGGGAGCGGGTACTGGCGGCGTTCCCGCATCTCATGCAGCGTCAATCGCAGCGCGCCGGCAGCCTGTCCGGCGGCGAGCAGCAGATGCTGGCCATCGGCCGCGCGCTCATGGCCGAGCCGGTCCTGCTCATTCTCGATGAGCCATCGCTCGGCCTTTCGCCGCTCCTGGTCGACGAGCTGTTTGCCTTGCTGGCGCGCATCAACGCCGAGGGCACCGCGCTTCTTCTGGTCGAGCAGAACGTGGTGCAAAGTCTCGAACTGGCGCACCGCGCCTATATCCTGGAAAATGGCAGCTTCGTGCTACAGGGGACGCCGGATCAGATCCGCTCCGACCCCGACCTCAAGCGCGCGTATCTTGGATTATGAACATGACCGACGCGGAAACCTTGCGCACGCGGCTTAGCCGCAAGCCGATCGTCGTCGCCCCCGGCGTCTACGATGCGCTCACGGCGCATCTTGCCGAGCAAGCCGGCTTTGCAACGCTCTACGTCTCCGGCGCGGCGGTCGCCTACACCCGGCTTGGCCGTCCCGATATCGGGCTCGTCAGCATGAGCGAGGTGGTGGACATCGTAAGCGTGATCCGCGACCGCGTTGGCGCTCACCTTATCGTCGATGCCGATACCGGCTACGGCAACGCGCTCAATGTCGGCCGCACCATGCGCCTGTTCGAGCGCGCCGGCGCCAGCGCGATCCAGCTCGAGGATCAGACGTTTCCAAAACGCTGCGGCCATTTCGACGACAAGACGCTCATCCCGGCGGGCGAAATGACCGGCAAGATCAAGGCCGCACTCGATGCGCGGGGTTCGCCGCAGACGCTCCTGATCGCGCGCACCGACGCGATTGCGGTGGAGGGGTTCGAGCGCGCCATTGACCGTGCCGCGCTTTACCGCGAAGCGGGTGCCGATGTGCTGTTCGTCGAGGCGCCCCAGACGCGCGCCGAACTCGAGCGCATCCCCTCGGCGCTCACTGGCGTGCCGCTGATGGCGAACATGGTAGAGGCCGGCAAGACCCCGCCGCTCACGGCTGCCGAGCTGCAAGCGCTCGGCTTTGCGCTGGTGATCTTCCCCGGCGGCGTTGTGCGCGCCTTGGCGCGGATGGCGGGCGAGTACTACGCTTGCCTCGCCGCGCACGGAACTTCGGCGCCGTTTCGTGCCCGCATGCTCGACTTCGCCGGCCTCAACGAGGCGATCGGTACCCCTGCAATGCTTGCGCTGGGCAAGCGGTATGAGGCGAGCGGACTGGGGTCGGACAAAAAGAAGGGCAGCGGCTAAGAACGTTTCCCATGGAAAAACAGCTCGATCTCGTCATCAAGAACGCGCGCGTGGTGCGCCCGAACAAAACGTCGGTCGACCGCCTCGATATCGCCGTCCGCGATGGCAAGATCGTGCGCCTTGCCCCCGCGATTGACACCGAACAGTCCAGGCAAGTCTTCGACGCAAAAGATCTCCTGGCTTTCCCCGGCTGCGTCGATGCGCATATGCATATCGGCATCTATGCGCCGCTCGCGGAGGACGCAGTGTCCGAAAGCAAGGCCGCGGCCATGGGCGGCGTCACGTCGAGCCTCAACTATTTGCGCACCGGCCAATACTATCTCAACCGCGGCGGCCCCTATCGCGACTTCATGCGCGAAGTCTACCGGCAGGCGGCGGGGCGGTTCTGGGTCGATTACGGGTTTCACATCGCGCCGATCGAAGCGGCGCATATCGACGAGATGGAGCATCTCGTCAGCGAGCACGGCATACCCTCGTTCAAGATCTTCATGTTCTACGGCGGCTACGGCCTGCATGGGCGCTCCTCGCGGCAGAACGAATTCTTGATGATCGGGCCCGACGAGCGCTACGACATCGCGCATTTCGAATTCATCATGCGCGCGGCGCAGCGCCTGATGGAGAAATTCCCCGAGCGCGCCGCGCATATCAGCGTCAGCCTGCATTGCGAGCTTGCGGAAATCCTCAACGCCTACACCAGGATTGTCGAGCGCGAGGGCAAGCTTACGGGATTGCCGGCATACAGTGCTGCGCACCCGCCGCACTCCGAGGGTTTGGCGATCTGGATCGCCTCCTATCTCGCCAACGAAACGAATTGCCTGAACATCAATCTGCTGCATTTGAGTTCGCGCAAGGCGGTGGACGCCGCCTGGATCATGCAGCAGGTGTTCCCGCACATTGCCTTTCGCCGCGAAGTGACGGTGGGGCATCTTCTCCTCGATACCGACTGCGAATGCGCGGTGCATGCCAAGGTCAACCCGCCGATCCGCCCGCGCGAGGATGTCGAGGCGCTCTGGCAGGCCGTGCTCGAAGGCAGGATCGATTGGATCTGCAGCGATCACGCCTGCTGCGCGGCGGAACAGAAATGGTCACCGGCGGATCCAACCAATATCTGGCTGGCGAAAGCAGGGTTTGGCGGCACCGAGTATCTCCTTTCCGGGGTGCTGAGCGAAGGAGGAAAGCGCGGATTGTCCTATAACCGCATGGCCGAGCTGCTGAGCTGGAATCCGGCGCAGCGTTTCGGCTTGCTGACGAAGGGCGATATCGCGCCGGGCTTCGATGCGGATATCGCCATCGTCGATCCGCACGAGACGTTCACCGTGCGTGCCGCCGAATCGCAATCCAAGCAGGGCTATACGCCGTTCGAAGGCGTGGAGCTCACCGGCCGCGTGAAGAGCACCTTCCTGCGCGGCGCGCTCATCTATGACGACGGCGCCGTCGTCGGCCCCGCCCGCGGCCAATATCTGCGCCGCCCGCAAGGTGCGCACGAGGCGGCAGAAAAGCAGCAACAGCCCAGAGCTATCCTTTCATCGTAGCCCGTATGGAGCGAAGCGCAATGCGGGGAGGACGATCCCGGATTACGCTGACGCTCCATCCGGGCTACGATTGAATACGTACCCTACTCCCCCGTTACATTCTTCTCCTGGATCACTCTCCCCCACAGCGCGGTTTCCTCATCGAAGAAGCGCGCCGCATCCGCCGGCGAGCCGGGCATCGGCTCGAGGGTCATTTTCTCCAGCTTCTCCGCGACATCGGGCCGTTTGAGGCTTTCGACGACATCGTGATTGATCTTTTCGGCGAGCGCGGCGGGCACGCCGGGCGGCGCCACCATGGCGAACCAGGTGACGGAGCGAAAGCCGGGGAGCCCGGACTCCGCAACCGTCGGGATTTCCGGCACGACCGCGGAGCGTTCCGCGCCTCCCACCGCCAGGATTCGGACCTTCTCCGCCCGGTACATCGGGACCGACGTGGCCAGCGTGTCAAAGAACATGTCGATGTGGCCGGCGATGACGTCGTTGAGCGCGGGGACGGCGCCGCGATAGGGCACATGCACCATCTTGACGCCGCCCAGGAGTTCAAGTTCGTGCGCGGACAATTGCGCCGTCGAGCCGACCCCCTGCGATCCGAATGTCACCGTGTTGGGGTTTTTCCGCGCGTTGTCGAGCAGTCCGCGCACCGACTGCGCGGGAAAATCCTTGCGCACCACCAGCGCGTTGGGGATTTTTGCGAGCAGCGAGATCGGGACAAAGTCTTTCGGCTTGAATGGCAGATCGCGGTAGAGAAGGTCGATGAATGTCACCGGCGAGGGCGGGCAAACGAACAGCGTGTAGCCGTCCGGCGGCGCGCGAAAGGCCTGGGTTGAACCGATGACCATGCCGCCGCCGCTGACATTCTCGACAATGACCGGCGTCGCCCATTTCTGCGCAAGCTGCTCGGCGACCAGGCGGGTGAGCATGTCCGTGGTCGATCCCCCTGCCGACGGGATGATCACTTTGACCGTGCGCGAAGGATAGGGTTCTTGCCCTTGCGCCGCGACAATCCCCAGCGCGCCGACCAACAGCACTACGACGCACCAAGTTGCTTTTACGGATTTTCGTAGGGTGGGCAAAATCGTGTGAAATGCACTCTCCGCGTGGGCCATAGCCCGCGAAGACGGGCGTCGAAACGCCCTTATGGCGCGGAAACGATTTTGCCCACGCGGTGAGCCCGCGCATAGCGCCGTTGCCCACCCTACGGTTTTCATCATCAATTCTTATGCCGCAGGCCGAGGTGGGCGAGGCGGGGAAGCACCTCGTCGCAGAAATACGGCACCTCGTTGAGATAATTCACGAACGAAACCGCGATCCCGCGCATCCCGGCTCTGCTGATATTGGCAAGCTCCTGAGCCACTTGATCAGGCGTGCCGACAAAGGGATATCCGCCTATGCCCCTTGAGGCGAAATACTGCCGCTGCGCCGCATATTGCTCGGCAGGGACCGCGTCGGGTGTGATGTTTTTCAGCGCAAGCATGCGTTCGACGGCGCCCCAGTCGGCATTCTCGATAATGGCGTAGCGGTAATACGCATCCGCTTCCTCTTGCGTGGGACGGCACACGATCTGGCCGATGGTGTAGACGTCGATGTCGCGACCATAAGCTGCGCGCCGCGCTCTTGATTTCCACCACCTTCTTTGCATTCGCCTCGATCGAGGAGCGCGAGTCCACCGTGGCGGTGAAGAACGCATCGCAGTTGCGCAGCGCGAAAGCCTGGCCGATCCCCGAGCGGCCGGCATTCATGATGATGGGATGCGAGTTCCCATAGGGCTTCGGGTGCGCCCGCACCGCCTTGAGCTGCAGAAACCTGCCGTCGAAATCGAAATCATCCGCATCGCCCCAGGCGCGCTTGATCACGTCGAGCCACTCCTGCGCGTAATCGTAGCGCGCATCATGCTCGCGCTGGGTGACCCCGAACATTTCGAACTCGCCTTCGTTCCAGCCCACCACGAGATTGATGCCGAAGCGTCCTTCGCCGATGTGGTCGGCGGTGACGAATTCCTTTGCGGCAATCACGGGATGAAACAGCGGCGCATGCACCGTGCCGAAGACGGTAATGCGCTCGGTCGCGGCGAGGAGGCCCGCCGCCCAGGTGACGGTCTCGAGCGTGGTGCCGTGAAAGTCGGTCTCGCCGCCGTAGCCTTTCCAGCGTCCGATCGGCAGCATGAAATCGATGCCGGCGGCATCGGCCAGGCGCGCGAGCTTGAGGCAATCGGGCCAGCTCGCCGACCAGCGCTCCGGCACCGTCGTTGCCGACCGGCCGGAAGAGCAGTTCGCCCCGAAGAGGCCGATCTTGAGCGCATTGGCGTTGTACATGGCCGCGCGGTCGGACAGCGATCCGGCACGGGTCAGCACGGCGTCCTCCGTCAGCTTTATTGCTCCAGCATGTAGCCCAGATTTCGTTTTTACGAAATCCGGGGCCGAAACCCGGATTGTGCGAAGCCGCTCAATCCGGGCTACAATTTCCACACCTTGCCAGCAATTCGCCGAAGACGCATCCTTGAGCGCTATTCCCGCTGGATCGCTCGCCGGAGGCAGCCATGGAATTGAGCGTTCAAACGACGGCCGTGCGTTCTGCGACCGACGCGGCGTTCGAAGTCGTCCCGACCGGACGCGCGCTCGGCGCCGAAGTCCGCGGCGTCGATCTGCGCGACCTCGATGCGGCATCATTCGAACGCGTGATGCAAGCCTGGCACGACCATTCGGTGCTGCTGTTTCGCGGCCAGTCGCTGCGCGACCAGGATCTGACCGCATTCAGCCGCCGCCTCGGCGACCTCGACTACGCGCCCATCCAGGAGAACGGCCGCCGCTTCGTCGAAGGCCTGCCGGAGATCTACATCGTCTCCAACGTCAAGGTGAAGGGCGAGGCGATCGGCAGCCTGGGCGACGGCGAAGCGGTATGGCACACCGACATGTCGTATCTCGACATGCCGCCGAAGGCGAGCCTGCTCTACGCCCTTGAAGTGCCAGCGAGCGGCGGCAACACGTCGTTTTGCACCATGTACGGCATCTATGAGGCGCTGCCGCCCGAACTGAAACAGCGCATTGCCGGGCTGAACATCAAGCATGACGGTACCTATAACAGCGGCGGCTATGTGCGCCAGGGCGTCACGCCCACCGACGATCCGCGCAGTTCGCCGGGGATGGTGCATCCACTCGTATGCACGCACCCCGCGACCGGACGGCGGATGCTCTACCTCGGCAGGCGGCGCAACGCTTACCTTGTCGGGCTTGAGCTTGCGCAGTCAGAGGCGCTGCTCAACGAGCTGTGGGGCGTGGTGGCGCGCCCCGAATTCGCATGGGAGCACGTCTGGCGCGCCAGCGATCTCGTCATGTGGGACAATCGCTGCACCATGCACCGGCGCGATGCATTCGATCCGGCCAGCCGTCGCATCATGCATCGCACGCAGGTCAAGGGCGAGCGGCGGCCTTCCTGAGGATGCCGATCGAGTCCGGCTTTGAGCCGGATATACTAACCCGGAAAAATTCCGGCATCTCATCAAGGACGAAATTGCGCGTTGGACGCCGGTCGTCAAAGCGATCGGGATAAGGCTTGACTGAAGGATACGAACGATGGCAACGCGCACCGAATGATTTGTCACGCCCAGCAGCACGTCGGCTTTCGGGCCAATCCGGCCGTTAAGGCTGTCCGTGCATTGAGGCTCTAGTGTCCCGGTTCCGACGTTCGTATCACTTTGCAGCACGTTCGCAAACGAACGTCGGAACCAAAGGGACACTAGAAACTATTTGATTCTAGTGTGGCTTTGGATTTGACGTTCCTACAAATGACCCGCGGCAATGCTGATAGGAACGTCAAATCCGCCACACTAGGACTCAGTTTGTCCCAGAGGAGAACTGCGCGGCTCTGGACTTTGGCACCGCAAAATGAACCATTACCCATTTCGCTGGTCTCTATTTCCCGCTCTGATGGCCAGGGTTGAACAGTACGATTTGGCGTGGTCACCGCGCCGGGGGTAGGCATGCGACGACGCGATTTCATCACAACACTCGTTGGATCGGCGGTTTCCTGGCCGCTTGCGGCAAACGCGCAACAGTTACGGGAGCCCGCGATCAATATCGGCGTGCTCACGGACATGACCGGCCTGTTTGCAACACTCGCGGGAGCAGGTTCAGTCGATGCCGCGGAAATGGCGGTGCGGGACTTTGGCGGCGAGGTGCTCGGCAAGAAAATTCGTGTCCTGTTCGGCGATCACAAGCACAAGGTTGACGTCGCTTCTGCACTTGTGACGCAGTGGTTTAATGATGAATACGTGGGCGCTATCTTCGATATGCCAAACTCAAGCATTGCGCTCGCCTGCCAGAAGCTGGCCGCCGAGCGCGGTCGCATCTCCGTCACTGTTTCCGGCGGGAGTAGTGACCTGACGGGCAAGGATTGCACCAGCTCTGGGTTTCACTGGGCCTATGACACATACTCAAATACGGCTGGTATAGCCTCCGCGATGGTGAGGTTCGGGCTCGATACCTGGTACTTCATCACCGCCGACTACGCGTTTGGCTGGCAGCTTGAAGAGGATGCGAGTGCGGCGATCCAAAGGGTGGGCGGCCGAGTCATCGGTCATTCGCGGCATCCCTTAAATGCCGCAAGCTTCCTCGAATATTTGGATGCGGCACAGGACTCCGGCGCCAAGGTCATCGCGCTGGCCAATGCCGGCGGCGACACAATCAACGCTGTCAAGCAGGCGGCCGAAATCGGCATTTCTCCGCGGTCGCAGACGTTGGTGTCGCTCTTGGTATTTATCTCGGACGTTCACACGCTCGGCCTCGACGTGGCCAAAGGTATGACCTTCATCGACGGATTCTATTGGGACGCCGACGATCGGACCCGTACATGGTCGAGGGAATTTTTTGACCGGCGCAAGGTCATGCCGACCATGAGCCATGCCGGCGTGTACTCCTCCGTGCTCCACTATTTGCGCGCGGTTCGCGCCGCGGGGACTGATGAGGCCAAGGCGGTCGCCAGCAAAATGCGGGACCTTGGGGTCGACGATTTCTTCGGGAAAGGCGGTGAAATTCGCGCCGATGGCCGTCTCATTCACGATATGTATCTTGTCGAGGTCAAGGCACCCGAGGAATCGCGGCGGCCGTGGGATTACTACAAAATCCTCTCCATCATCCCGGGCGACCAAGCCTTCCGGCCACTCCGCGAAGGCAAATGCCCGCTCGTCCCTGCATAGCTACGTTTGGGGCCATGACCCTCGCTGAAGCACAAATCTCCCACGGTCAGACAGAAACGACCCGACCCCGTTTGCGCTTCGGGGTCGCTTTTCGGCTGTTGATCGCCTTCGTCGCGATCACTGCCTTCGCGGTTGCGGTGAGCGCGGTCGCCTTAGTTACCTTCGGCAAATACAAAAATGGATTTACCCGGATCGCATCGTCCAATCTTCCAGCCCTTGTTGCTGCGAGCGATCTCGCCCAACGCAGTCAAGCCTTGGCGGCAAACGCGCCGAATCTGGCAGTTGTCGACGGCCACTTCGCCCGCCGTGCCGTAAGTGAAGCGCTACGCAACCAGCTTGTGGCCATCGCCGAAGCTGGTGTGCAGGTCAAAAAACTGGCTCCTGCAACTCCAGGGCTGGAAAGTCTCGCTCGCAATGAGGCTTTGCTCAAGGAAAGTCTGGAGAAGTTGGACGGACTGGTCGCCGACAAACTTGAATCCGATCGTGTGGCGACAAATTTCATGCTGCGGCTCGGCATGCTGTCCAGCCGGGTGCGCGCGGCTGGCACCGATGTCCTGCCGAAAATTTCCGATGAGCCGTCCTCGCGTGCGCAGATCGACGCGCTCGCCGCCTGGACCGCCGCCGGCAACCAGGCGATAGTCGTGATGCTGTCGACGGCGAACGCCGACAGTACGGTTAGGCTCAGCCGCTTGCGCTCGGACTTCGCCGATGCCGGCAACCGGCAGCGCGCGGCGCGCGATCATCTGTCCCCCGCCCTCATCCAAGCCATCGATCCGCTCGAGCGCACCCTCGCGCAATATGGCCGCGGCTCTCCGAATATTTTCGACGTGCGCAGTGCACAGCTCGCCGCGGCTTCCGCCGTCCGCGGGGCCTTGTTGGATACCAAGGGAGCAGCGGCTCGGTTCGTCAAATCGGCTGATCGCGTGTTCGCCGATGTACAAAAAGACGCGCGTGCGCAGAGCGATTATTTCAGCAGCCTGATTGCCGACTATTCGCGTATTTTCACGGTCCTCTCCCTATTGTGCGTGGCCGGAGCGGGCGGCGTTTTCCTCTACATCAATCGCTCAGTCATCTCGCGCCTGCAGAAGCTCAGCGACAATATGCGCCGGTCCGCCGATGGTACCGCCGCGCCGATCCTGATTTCAGGAAACGATGAAATCGCCGACATGGCCAAAGCGGCTGATTTCTTCGCCACCTCGCTCGCTCAGCGTGAGCAAGTCTTGCACGAATCTGTTGCCGAGTTGCGCGCACTTGGCGAGGTGACGCAGGCGGTCAATTCGAGCGTCGATCTCGAAACCGTGCTCACCACCATCGTTGCCAAGGCCACCCAGCTCTCCGGCACCGAAGCCGGCGCCATCTATGTGTTGGATGACGCCGAGCAGGAATTCCAGCTGCGCGCCACCTACGGGCTCGCTGATTCTATCGTCGCTGAGCTAAAGCGCAGCCATATTCGCATTGGCCAGACCGGTATCAGCGAGGCAGTCGAGCGCGGCAAGCCTATTCAAGTTGCGGACATCCAAAATGACCCGACGGTCACCCTCGATGTTATTGTCCGCGCCGGCTTTCGTGCGTTGCTGTACGTGCCATTGCTCGGCACCGAGAAGATTGTCGGTGCCTTGGTAGTACGGCGTAAACAGCCAGGCGAATTTGCCAGGAGCACTATCGAGCTTCTCCAGACATTTGCCGCGCAGTCGGTTCTGGCCATCCAGAACGCGCGACTGTTCAGCGAGGTCGCGGAAAAGAGCCGCGCGCTCGCCGTGGTCAGCCAGCACAAGTCGCAGTTTCTCGCCAACATGAGCCACGAGCTGCGCACGCCGCTCAATGCCATCATCGGCGTTACCGAGATGCTGCGCGAGGATGCTGAGGCAGCAAAGCAGGACCTAGAACCGCTCGATCGCGTGCTCGGTGCCGGCAGGCACCTTCTCGCGCTCATTAACGACATCCTCGATCTGTCGAAGATCGAGGCAGGGCGCATGGAGCTTCACCTCGAAACGTTCGCGCTGATGCCCTTGATAAAGGACGTTGCCAAGACAATTGAGCCGATGGCGAATAAGAACGGCAATCGCCTCGTTATTGATTGCCCCGCGGACCTCGGCATGATCCACGCTGACCAGACCCGCTTCCGGCAATCCCTGCTCAACCTGGCGAGCAACGCCAATAAGTTCACCGAAAATGGTACTGTGACCATTGCTGCTCACACGGAGCAGTTCGTTCAGCGAGAATGCATCGCGATTGCGGTGACGGATACCGGCATTGGTATGAGCCCGGAACAGATGGACAAGCTGTTCCAGGAATTTTCCCAGGCGTCCTCAGCTACGGCGAGCAAATACGGCGGCACGGGCCTTGGCCTCGCGATCAGCCGGCACTTCTGTCAAATGATGGGCGGCGACATCACGGTCGAGAGCGAACCCGGCCGTGGCTCAATCTTCACGATCCGGCTGCCGCGGATTGTGGAAGCTTCCAAGGAGCTGGTGGGCGCTTAACCGGCTCATGACACTTTCCTGCCAACAACTACGATGCACCAACCAGTTGAATTTGCGTCCGCTTACTAAGTAATGCTGTCTTTGCGCTCTGGAATCAAATTGACACTGTAATCGTCCCTCTCGCTCTTTTTTTGTCCACAGATGCCACTGCTGGAGCTTTTGATTTCGGCTTAACTCGCTCAGCGATTTCCTTCGCGAGCAGACGAAATTCATTGCGTCGTCCGCAGCAACTCGATCAGGCGGTCGGTCAAATCCTCAACGCGGCGCTGTACGGCAACTCACGCGTATTCATATGAGAATTACCGTTCATCTTCCGAAGACGCTCGAAGCTGCATCACGCGCGACTGTTGGTAGCAGCGCCCCTCCACTTCTTGCAGGTTGTGCGAACGGCTTATGCGGAAAACTCAGAGCGTGCTCTGTACTACGAGAGTCTCAATCCAAGCATTGGAACTCTGTTTGCCGGTAATTAAATTTTTCCAACACCTCATCCGGTTGAGTCGAATTGACGCCGCTTTCCGAGAGAAGAGTTGCAGTCCTTTGAGTTCCGTAGCTGCAGGCTACAGGCATGCTCTGGCGAATTTGTGCGGCTGCAATTTTGTGGAGCGGACTGAATGTTGCCGGCATGCCGGCAGCAGCAGACGAGCCGCAACCCCTTCCTGGTGCTTACAAGGCGATAGGAGGAGGCGGCCTGGTCAGTTGTGGGCATTTCGTGTCGGAAATGGAAAAGGGACCGGCCGGCGATGTGATGCTGGGCACCACCGTTATCTCGTGGGTGGCAGGTTATCTCACAGCGTACAATGACAGTCTGTCGAGATCACCGGAAATTCGCGGCGATTTATCAGAAGGGCTCAGCGAACTCGATGTCATGGACTGGATTGCTGACTACTGCAGCGCACATTCTAATGATGTTATAGCGGTCGCGGCGCGCGAACTGATCCTGCATCTGTTCCGGGCGGTACAGAACCGAGTTCGGACTCACTAGAAGATAGCAACAAGACTGTTAATGAGGCGTGCTGCAACAAAGTTGCAATTCAGGTAGGAGAGTCTTAGTGCCGGCCGCCTACAAACGTGTTTTGTCAATCGAGCAACAGCTTCTAATTCTTTCTGAGGCGATCCAGCACGAAAGCTTCGAGATGGATACCGGGCGCATTTGTGCCATTTTAGTCGAAGCTGCCGAAACAATTTTGGAACTCCGCCGATCAGAAACTCGATCGTGCGCCGATGAAATGGAGCGACGCTCGCGGTGATTATGACCTGTCCGCTATTTTAGTTTATCTCGCGCTCTATCGGACGGCCGTCGTTTGGAAAACATCTTCCTGCGCGAAGACTGAATGGAAGTCGCGGCGCAGAAGCGACAACCCACTCATCCCGTGCGCATCGCCGCAACCGCTTCAGCAATCGCTTCTGGCCGCGTCACAGGCAGCGAGCAGGTCTCGCCGACGCAGACGAAGGCCGAGCTCTCGGCCGCTGCCTTGATCTTTTCCGTGGCGGGATGGGTTTGCGGAAGCGCGGAAGAGGCGCGCAGCACCATGCGATCGAGGAAGGGAAGCTTCAGCGCCGCCTCGCGCAATTGACCGGCGCGCGCGTCCTCCCCGGTGACGACGATCTCTGCCGCCCGCAGGCGCAGGTCGAGCGCGTTCAAAGTCGCAAGATGCGCAAAAAGATTGTCGCCGGCGCGCGCGAGAACCCCCTCGATCAGCCGGTCGGCATTTTCGCGCCAGGCATGCTGGCCGGTGAATACGGCTAGGCGAATGAGGTTCTGCGCGGCAACGGCATTGGCGTTGGGGATGGCGTCGTCGCTGGTGGCGCTGGGACGCACCACCAGTCCCTCGGCGTCATCGGCTGTGAGGAAATAGCTGCCGGTCTCCGCGTTCGCGTAATGGCGATCGAGCGCCGCCTGCCAGGAAAGCGCGCGCTGCAAATAATCTTCCTCCGCCATCGCCTCATAAAGCGCCAGCGCGGCGCGGATCATGGCGGCATAATCGGAGGCAAGCCCGGGGAACATGAGCTTGTCCTCGCGCCAGGAATGACCGAGGCGGTCGCCGCGGCTCATTTTTGCGTCAATGAAAAGAAAAGCGCGCGCCGCCATGGCGATCCAGGAGGGCTCGCCGAATGCAACGGCGGCGTTGACGAGCCCGGCAATCATGAGCCCGTTCCAGTCGGCAAGCACCTTGTCGTCGAGGGATGGGCGCACCCGGGTGCTGCGGCGCTCGAGGAGCTTTGCCCGCGAAGTAGCGAGCCTGTCCTCGTCCTCGCCTGTGCGCGGCACTAGTTTGCGGCGATTGAGAATATTGTGGCCTTCGAAATTGCCGTGCGCCGTCACGTCGTAGTGGGTCGCAAAAAAGGCAGCCTCATCCTTGTCCTTGCCGAGCACCTCCTCGATTTCGGCAAGCGACCAGACATAGAACTTGCCCTCCTCGCCTTCCGAAGTCGGCGTCGAGCGATGCGCAGAATGCGCCGCCTTGCGTCGTCATTTCGCGTGCAAGCCATGCGACGGTCTCGGCGGCGCGGATGCGAAACAGCACATTGCCGGAGCGTTGCCAGGCGAGCGCAAGCAGTTCGAGGAGCAGCGCGTTGTCGTAGAGCATCTTCTCGAAATGCGGCACGAGCCAGTATTCATCGACCGAATAGCGGGAGAAGCCGCCGCCGAGATGGTCGTAGATGCCGCCCTCGCACATGCGCGCGAGCGAGTGTTCCACCGCGCCGAAATAGCGCCGGTCATGCATGCGCGCGCCGGCGCGCCAGAGAAACTCCAGCATGGCCGGCTGCGGGAATTTCGGCGCGCCGCGCATTCCGCCGTGCACGGGATCGATCATGCCGGCGATCTGGTTGGCGATGCGGTTGAGGTCGGCGCCGATGACGGTGCGCCCCGCCGGCCGCGCCGATTCGGAAAGCCGCGCCATTAGTGCACTTCGATTCTGCTCGATGCTCTGCGGTTCTTCGCGGAACACCCGCTCGACCTGGCGCAGCAGGTCGGCGAAAGCCGGCTTTCCGTAACGCGCGGTCTTCGGAAAATAAGTGCCGCCCCAGAACGGCTCGCCGTTGGGCGTGAGAAACATGGTGAGCGGCCAGCCGCCGTGCTCGCCCAGGTGATGCAGCGCCGACATGTAGATTTGGTCGATATCGGGACGCTCTTCGCGGTCGACTTTGATATTGACGAAGAGTTCATTCATGACCTGCGCGGTCGCTTCGTCCTCGAAGCTCTCGTGCGCCATGACGTGGCACCAGTGGCAGGCGGCGTAGCCGACGGAGAGCAGGATGGGCTTGTTGCGCTGTTTTGCCTCTTCGAGCGCCTGCGGTCCCCATGGCCACCAGTCCACCGGGTTGTGCTTGTGCTGGAGGAGATAAGGGCTCGTCTCGCGGGCGAGACGGTTTTCGTGACCGTGGGTTGAATTGGGCGTCATCTGTGAGGTTAATGCCGGCAACTATCAACTGGTTCAGCCGGTGAGACCGAGGTGAAGCTTCAATGCTTGATTTACCCGCATCAAATCTTCGTCGTCGAGCCGCCCGATGCGGTAGCCGAGCTTTGTCGTGGATATGGTTGTAATCTTGTCGATCATGATATGCGACGGAGTCGCTAGCCGGTTGAGCCCGTTCGGCACGATTGGAACACGAAGCAACGGCGCCTCAGTTGAATTGCTGGTGAAACCGCAAACCGTCACTGAGGTGACATTTGGGCGTTCGCTCTGAACGATGACAAACGGACGTGGCTTTCCGGCATAATCAGGGCCGCCTGCCGCGGTCCATATTTCGTCCCGCTTCAATCCGGCTTCCATTCCGATATGGAATCGATGAACGCTTGGTCTTCCTTTTCGTGCGGACTTTCCGCCAGCAATCGGGACTGTCGGCGCAGCTCGGCGGCAAAATAAGGCGACTTGGGATCGGGTACCCAGATCTGGATAAGCTTCATTCCGCGCCTGCGCATGCGTTCGCGATAGGCCCTCACCTTCTCGCGTGACGACTTGCTGCGCGCATTCTTCACGCGCAGTGTGCCGGCTCGCGACTTGCGCAGCGTGGCCGACTTTCTTCCGGCCTGTGCGCCGGGCTTGCTCGACTTCCGCTTCATGGCTGATCCGTTGGTTACATGTAACCTACTGCATTGCCACATACGGCGCAAACAACGGCCATGAAATGACTACCGAGCGTGACACCATCTTTGCCCTTTCGTCGGGACGCCCGCCCGCTGCGATCGCCGTCATTCGCATCTGCGGTCCGCGCGCCGGCGCGGCGCTCAAAGAACTCATCGGCCGCATCCCGCAAGCGAGGCGCGCGACGCTCGCGCGCGTGCGCGATCCCGCAACCGGCGACGTCATCGATGAAGGTCTGGCGCTGTGGTTTCCCGGCCCGAACAGCGAAACCGGCGAAGACATGGGGGAACTGCAGGTGCATGGGGGCCGCGCTGTGATAGCCGCGATACTTGCCGCGCTAGCAGGGCTGCCTGGCGTGCGTCACGCCGAAGCGGGAGAATTCACGCGGCGCGCTTTCGAAAACGGGCGTCTCGATCTACCGGCGGCCGAAGGGTTAGCGGACCTGGTTGCGGCGGAGACGCAGGCGCAGCGCCGCCAGGCGCTCCGGCATCTCCAGGGTTTCCTCGGCGAGCGCGCGCAGACCTGGCGCGAGCGGCTGGTTGAAGCGCTCGCCTTGGCGGAAGCGAGCATCGATTTCTCCGACGAAGAGGATGTGCCCAAGGCGGCAATGGCGCAGGCGCTCGATCTCATTGCGCCGCTCGCAAA
Organism: uncultured Alphaproteobacteria bacterium; assembly: GCA_963817135.1. Lineage (GTDB taxonomy): Bacteria > Pseudomonadota > Alphaproteobacteria > Rhizobiales > Xanthobacteraceae > VAZQ01. The sequence continues at coordinate 190,768 of CAWFNG010000015.1, forward strand.
AGAAATGGAGGCTGCATGCAGCGGGACGGGCGAGCGATTGCGCGAGGGGCTGCGGGTGGCGATTGCGGGCCCGCCGAATGCGGGGAAGTCGACGCTGTTCAATCGCCTCGCCCGGCGGGACGCGGCGATTGTGTCCCCGTTTCCCGGCACCACCCGTGACGTGCTGGAGTTGCACCTCGACCTCGGCGGCTATCCCGTCACCGTGCTCGACACGGCAGGCATCCGGCCCACCGAAGATCCGATCGAGCGCGAGGGAGTGCGGCGCGCCGCCGAGCAGGCCGCGCACGCCGATCTCGTCCTGTGGGTGGTAGATGCCATTGCGGCAAACGGCGGGGAAGGCGCCCCGGATATGAAGCTGGCCAGGGAGTTCGCGGGCATCGCGGCCGATGCTCCGCTGTGGCTCGTCATCAACAAAATTGACCTCCTGCCGAACGGCGCCGACGTGAAGGTACCGAGCCGGGAGGTAGAGTGCATGCACCGGATTTCCAGCGTCACCGGCGCGGGAATGGATGCACTCGTTTCCGCATTGACGCGCTTTTGCGAAAGCTTTTTCTTGCCGGAACCATCTTTGGTTACGCGCGAGCGCCAGCGCGGGCATTTGCAGGAAACCATTCGCGCTCTCAAAAGCTCGCAACGCGCCGCGGCCGACAAAGAGGGAGAGGAGATCGTGGCGGAACATCTGCGGCTTGCGAGCCGGGCCCTGGGCAAGCTTCTCGGCCGGGTCGACGTCGAGGATGTTCTCGACGTGATCTTCCGCGATTTCTGCATCGGGAAATAGTCTCTGCGAACATTTGACTTGCTCCGGAGACAAAGCCGTGTTAGAATAAAAAGGGAACATTTTGCAAAGGTTAATAGAAGGCGCCATGGCAGGCCTGCCTCCGAGACATGTTTTCCCTAAACGAAGCCAGCGCCTTTGAGGAAAACGGAAACGTGCGTGAGCACAACCAAGAGATGTGCTAAACTTCGGGTTGCCAGGGCGAATCTTCTCCTGAAATTCCCTGATAATACAGGTAATAAAGTGCAAGGAATTTCATTTACCCGTAAAGGTTGTTGACTTTGTTTCTACTAGAGGTTGTACATAGGAGGCCGGCAAAAGGAGGCTCTGTTCGGATTCTCGCCTACCTATGGGTGCTTTATTTCGCCGTCAGCTGTTTCACGTGAAACCGTCGAGAGAGCGTTTTGCCAAAACGAACCTAAGCGCTCGAGACGTCCTCGCGGCCGCCTTCCTCATGCCCGGCCTTGTGCAGCCTTGTGTCGGGCATCTACGTCTTACTTTGCAAAGTGCGTCGGACAAGAAAGACATGGATGGCATCAGACCTCGGGCTTGCCCGAGGTCGGCACTATAAGTGGCGCAAGTCGGGTAAACCACGACTTGCGCTGACAAGCCGGCCATGACGTCGCCGCGCATTCATTCATTAGACCGTATGCCGACGCCGCGCTAAGTCATCCTCGGAGCGTCTGAGATGAAGTTCGATGTGATTGTGGTTGGCGGCGGACACGCCGGCTGCGAGGCCGCGGCGGCGGCCGCGCGCATGGGCGCCAACACCGCGCTCGTGACCCACCGCTTCGACACCATTGGCGCCATGTCGTGCAATCCGGCCATCGGCGGGCTCGGCAAGGGTCACCTCGTGCGCGAGATCGATGCGCTTGACGGGTTGATGGGGCGGGTGGCCGATCTCGGCGGGATACAGTTCCGCGTCCTCAATCGGCGCAAGGGACCGGCCGTGCGCGGTCCGCGCGCCCAAAGTGACCGCAAGCTCTACGCCGCTGCCATGCAGGCCGCAATCCGCGAGACCCCCAATCTGGAGGTCATTGAGGGGGAGGCCGACGACCTGTTCTTCGCCGGGGAGCGGGTGAAGGGCGTAAGGCTCGCAGACGGGCGGCTTCTGCCAGCCGGCGCCGTGGTCATCACTACTGGAACCTTCCTGCGCGGACTTATCCACATCGGCGAGCAGCAGATCCCGGCTGGCCGGGTGGGCGAAGCCCCTGCCACCGGCTTGTCCCTGACTTTGGAACGGCTCGGCTTTTCCCTCGGACGGCTTAAGACCGGGACGCCGCCCCGGCTCGACGGGCGCACCATCGACTGGGATGCCGTGGAAATGCAGCCCGGCGACGACCCGCCGGAGCCTTTCTCGGTGCTGACCGATAGTCTGCCAAATCCGCAGGTGAGCTGCGGCATTACCCGCACCACCGCGAGCACCCACCGCATTATACGCGACAACGTGCATCGCTCGCCCATGTATTCCGGCCAGATTGCGAGCCGCGGCCCGCGCTATTGTCCCTCCATCGAGGACAAGATCGTGCGCTTCGGCGAGCGCGACGGCCACCAGATTTTCCTGGAGCCCGAAGGGCTAGACGACCCGACCGTCTATCCGAATGGCATCTCCACCTCGCTGCCGGAAGACGTTCAGCGCGCGCTCATAGCGACCATTCCCGGGCTCGAAAAGGCTCGCATGCTGCGGCCCGGCTATGCCATCGAGTATGATCACGTGGACCCCCGCGAGCTTGGTTCCAGCCTGGAAACCAAGCGGGTGCGGGGACTGTTCTTGGCGGGCCAGATCAACGGCACCACCGGCTACGAGGAAGCCGCCGCGCAAGGGCTCGTCGCCGGGCTCAATGCCGCGGCGCGCGCCGGCGGGGGCGGGGAGATCACCTTCGATCGCGCGGAAGCCTATCTCGCCGTGATGATCGATGACCTCGTGACCCGCGGCGTTACCGAGCCCTATCGCATGTTCACGTCCCGCGCCGAATATCGGCTGACACTGCGCGCGGATAACGCCGACCAGCGCCTTACCGGGAAGGGGATTGCGCTGGGCTGCGTCGGACCGGTGCGCGCCCGCTACCACTGGCAAAAGACGATGGAGCTTACAGCGGCCCGCGCCTTTGCTGCCTCCGTATCTCTCACGCCGAACGAGGCTCGCGGGCACGGACTCGCGCTCAATCAGGACGGCCAGCGCCGCACCGCCTTCGAGCTGTTATCTTATCCGGCCATCGGCGTCGTGCAGCTCGCTGGCATTTGGCCCGAACTCTCCGCGCTGGCCCCGAAGATTGCCGAGCAGCTCGAAATCGACGCCAAGTACGATGTTTATCTTTCGCGTCAGGCCGCCGATATCGCGGCCTATCGGCGCGATGAAAGCCTGGAATTGCCCCCGGAAATCGATTACCGGCAACTGCGGGGCCTGTCGAACGAAGTGACGCAGAAACTGCAGACGCTTCGCCCGCGCACCATCGGTCAGGCCGGGCGCATCGACGGGATCACGCCCGCCGCCCTGACACTTCTGGTTTCCCATCTCAAGCGCAGACGCCCCCGCACGCCGAAGACCGCGGAAGCATGAGCCAGACGTTGTTTTGGTATACAGCGGTTCGACAAACTCCGGATACCTCCCCCTTCCAGGGGCCTTCCACGGGGAGGTAACTTGCCTCGCTGCCGTGCCGTGAAAGAACGGCCCAATCAGCCGAAGCGAGGCGCTCGCCGGCCGGTTGCTACGTTTTGTAGCGAAGACCGAAAACAGGCACTCGCGCTCACTCCCGTTTCACGTGAAACAACGGATCGACTGGACCGCTTTGTCGGCATCCTGCTGGCGTGGCAACGCACGACCAATCTCATCGCGCCTGCCTCCATCCCGAAGCTCTGGACGCGCCATATCGCGGACTCGCTTCAGCTCCTGGGCCTCGCCCCGGATGCCCGAATTTGGGTCGACTTTGGCTCCGGCGCCGGCTTCCCGGGCCTTGTGATTGCATGCGCACTCGCGGACATGCCGCGATGCGCCGTTCATCTCATCGAAAGCAATGGGAAGAAAGCCGCATTCCTGCGCGAGGCTCAGCGCGCCTGCGGCGTTCCGGCAATCATCCACCCTCAGCGTATGGAGGATTTTGCGCGCGGATTTCGGGAAAAGGCGGACGCCGTCACGGCGCGCGCCGTCGCGCCGCTTAACACTCTGTTAACGTTAAGCTTTCCGCTCCTGGGGAAAACCGGGGCAGTGGGCTTGTTCCCAAAAGGGCAAAATGCAGAGCTTGAGGTCAATGAGGCATTGCGGCTCTGGAAGATGCGTTTCGCCCTCGTTCCTAGCCGCACCGACTCCTCCGGGCACATCGTGGTCGTGCGTGACTTGCAGTCACGCTAGTGGTCCAAATAGAGGTTGATCCCCGGCCGGCGATTCGATTCGGATGCGACAGCCATGAGTGATGCTGCGGAAGCTGCGACGCAATTGACCGATCCCGATACGCTGGTCGGCCGCATTCCCAATCCCGCGCCGCCGCGCGTCATTGCAATTGCCAATCAGAAGGGCGGCGTCGGCAAAACCACCACCGCCATCAATCTCGGCACGGCGTTGGCCGCGATCGGCGAGCAGGTACTCATTCTCGATCTCGATCCGCAGGGCAATGCCTCAACCGGATTGGGCATCGATCGTCGCAACCGGCGCTACTCCACCCATGACGTGCTGATCGGCGAAGCGACATTGCGCGATGCCGTGACGCCCACGGCCGTGCCGCGGCTCTCGATTGCGCCATCGACGCTCGACCTCTCCGGCCTCGAACTTGAAATGAGTCAGGCGCGCGATCGCGCCCTGCGGCTGCGCAACGCGCTGACACCGTTGCGCAGCGCCGCGGCGCAATGCGAATTCAGCTACGTGCTGATCGATTGTCCGCCGTCGCTCAACCTGCTCACCGTCAATGCCATGGCGGCGGCGGACGCGATTCTCGTCCCGCTGCAATGCGAGTTCTTTGCACTCGAAGGTCTGTCGCAGTTGTTGCAGACCGTTGCCAATGTCAAGGCGGCGCTCAATCCCGATCTGATAATCCACGGCATTGTGCTGACCATGCATGACGCGCGCAACAATCTGTCCAACCAGGTCGTTGCCGACGTGCGCGAGAACAGCGGAGAAAGAGTCTACAGCACGATTATCCCGCGCAATGTGCGCGTGTCGGAAGCGCCTTCTTACGGCAAGCCGGTGCTGGTCTATGACCTCAAATGCATCGGCAGCGAAGCATATCTGCGGCTCGCCACCGAGGTCATTGCGCGCGAGAAGGAATTGATCGGCGGCGCGATGCCTGCCACCGGCGGCGACCCAATCGATACGCCTGCCGGCGCAACCGAAAGTCCCGCCAGCAAAACCGGGTGACTCCCATGGCAGAAGACAGATCGCGACTCGGGCGCGGCCTTGCCGCGCTGATGGGCGACGTAGGCGACGTGCCGAAAACGCTCGAGCGGTCGCGCGCTCTGCGGCGTGTTCCGATCGAACATATCAAGCCGAACCCGCGCAATCCGCGCCGGAATTTTGCCGAGGCGGAACTCGAAAGCCTCGCCGCATCGATCAAGGACCGCGGCGTCATCCAGCCGGTGGTGGTGCGCGCTATCGCAGGAAGCGCCGACCACTTTGAGATTATCGCCGGAGAGAGACGCTGGCGGGCGGCGCAGCGCGCCGGCTTGCATGAGATCCCAATCGTGCCGCTTGAAGCAAGCGACAGTCAGGCGCTCGAGCTTGCAATCATCGAGAATGTCCAGCGTACCGACCTCAATCCGCTGGAAGAGGCCGCCGGTTATCAGATGCTGGTGAACGAATACGCACACAGTCACGACGAGATTGCCGGCATGGTAGGCAAGAGCCGCAGCCATGTCAGCAACACGCTGCGTCTGCTCAAGCTGCCGCAGACCGTGCAGGCCTATATCAGCGCGGGAAAGATCAGCGCCGGCGCCGCGCGCATGCTCGTCGGCCTTGCCGATCCGGAACAGGCGGCGCGCGAGATCGTCGATCGCGGCTTGAATGTGCGCCAGGTCGAAGCAATGGCCAAGCAGCGCGCCGCCGCAGCGAACAAGCCCGCCGGCAAGCGCAACGGCAAGAGCAGCGCCAAGAGCGCCGACACGCTCGCGCTGGAACGCCGCGTTTCCGATGCGCTCGGCCTCACCGTCACGCTAACCCACCGCGAGCGCGGCGGCGTGCTGCAAATTCACTACCGCAGCCTCGATCAGCTCGACGAAGTGGTCCGGCGGCTGGAAAAAGCCTGAGGCTTTGCTCCAGCCTGCAGGGCAATTTCGAGCAGAGCGCGCTCCACGATCTCGATGGCGAGAGAAGATTGCTTCCGCGCCGCAAGCGTAGCGTCGGCGAGATGCGTCATCGCGGCTTCGAGACGCTTCGATGTCCACGATTTCAATGCCGTCTCGACTGCTGATTTGCGGCTGAAATGCAGAAACGGCTGGACAATGGCGGCAGCCTCGCCGAGCGAGGCGCCTTCTTCCATGGCGAGTCGTGCCTTGTGCAGCGCTGACAGCTGGCGCTGCGCGGCCGACGTGATGACGTAGGCGGGCATTCCGGCGTTGCGTGCCTTGGCGAACTGCGTCTCGACGTCGGCGCGCTCGCCGGCAAATGCCGCATCGACCAGTCCGTCCACTTCCAGCATGGAGGCGTCGGAAATCACCGCGGCGATATCGTCAAGTTCGACGCGCGCCTTGCCGCGCGCGAACAGCGCGAGCTTGCGAATCTCGTGCCGCGATGCGAGCCGGTCGCCGCCGAGCAGCGGGACGAGCGCAGCGCGTGCTTCCGGCGATATGGTCAGGCCGCTTGCGCGCAATTCCTGATCGATGAGACGGAAGAGATCGCGTTCACCATCGGGGTAGCACGGCAAGGCCACCGCATTCTTGGCACGCTCGCAGATCACGCGCAGCGGAGCGTTGCGGCGCAACTCGCCGGCCTCGATCACCACGCGACATTCCAGCTCGCCCGATGCGAGCAGCTTTTCCAGCGCCGGGCTCATGTTGCGCGCGCCGGCTTTCACCCAAACGGCGCGGCGGCCGCCGAGCAGAGGAATGGTGCTGGCTTCTTCAATCAGACGGGCGGGATCGCCCGCCAGCTCATCGCCTTCAAGGCGTGCCAGTTGAAACGGATCTTTGGGCTCGTCAACGAACCTGGCGATGAGCGCGTCCACGCGTTCGCGCACGAGGCCTGCATCCGCCCCATAGACGAGCACGACCATGCGCGCCGCATCCGGACGCGCGACAAAATTTTCTACCTCGCTTGCCTTCAGTGCGGTCAAGGAACGGTCACGTGCCCGCGATGAAGTATGACGCAAGCCGTGCCATGATGTTGTCGGCAATCACCTTGGCGGCGCGGCTTTCCGCGTCGCGCAGCCCGCGCAGGCGTGCGAACCGCTGCTGCTGGCCGGGAATATCGTAAGACACGCGCGAGAATGTCTGCCCCGTCACGACGACCTTGCCGGTGGCGATCTCCGTCAATGAATAGGTCGCATTGATCCCGTAATTCTCGATATCGGGGCGGGACGTATTGACGTCGACGATAACCGACGCGCGTGTGCTGCTAATGGAAACCTTAAGCCGATGCGTCGGCGGTGCCGCATACCCGCCGCCGGTGAAGTCGAAGAGAAGCGCGTTGCGGATCTCCACCGCCAGCTGCGATTCGTCCGTGCCTTTCGGGGCCTCGATCTGCAGGACGTCCACCGCGCCTAGCTGCTCGCGCAGCACCGGCTGACCGGTCACGGAGTGCTCTCCGTACAATGGCTGGAAGCAGCCGCCCAACAAGCCGGCAATCGCCAGCAAGGCAAGCGCGCGAGGCAGTCTCCATACCTCCCCTGAAAGGGGAGGCGTAGGTGGCCTTCGGCCGCCGTTCTTAGGCCACCACATTGACAATCCTGTGCGGCACCACAATCACCTTTTTCGGCGGCTTGCCGTCGAGCGCCCGTTTAACGCTGTCAAGCGCAAGAACGGCCGTTTCAATCTCGGCATTGGGCGCATTCCTCGCCACCGTGACATCGCCGCGCTTCTTACCGTTGATTTGGACCGGAAGTGTGATGCTGTCCTCCACCAAGAGGCCCGATTCAAGGCGGGGCCAGGGTTCCGAGGCAACCAGAGTCGCGTGTCCAAGGGCGGCCCAGCACTCTTCTGCCAGATGCGGCATCATGGGATGGAAGAGCCGCACCAGGATATCGACGGCTTCCTGGGCCGCCCAGCGATAGTCGGCCATTGGCTGAGCCTCGAGCGCGCCGAGGGATGCCTGGAAGGCATTGGCGAACTCATAAATATGGGCAATCGCCACATTGAAGCGCAGCCGCTCCAGGTTCTCGGAGACGCGCGCGAGCGCACGATGCGCATTCTTGCGCAAGGCAAGGGCCGGCTCGCTGAATTGTGCCGGCATCGGCGCGCCTGGCTCAGCGGCCAGTTCCGCGGCCTCATTCACCAGCCGCCACAGCCGCTGCACAAATCGCCAGGCGCCCTGCACGCCCTCCTCGGTCCAGATCACATCCCGGTCGGGCGGCGAATCCGATAGCATGAACCAGCGCGCGGTATCGGCACCGTAGGACGCAATGATGTCGTCGGGATCGACGGTGTTGCGTTTGGACTTCGACATTTTCTCGATGGAGCCGATCTCGATCGGCTCGCCGGTGGCAACGAGCGTGGCTGCGCGCTCCTTGCCCGTCCCATCGACCTTCACCTCCGCGGGCTCGACCCATTCGCCGTTGGGCCTGCGATAGGTCTCGTGCACGACCATGCCCTGGGTGAAAAGTCCGGCGAATGGTTCGTCCATTCCGATATGGCCGGTCGCCTTCATGGCGCGGGTGAAGAAGCGGCTGTAGAGCAGGTGCAGGATCGCGTGCTCGATGCCGCCGATATACTGATCGACCGGCAGCCAGCGATCGACTTGCGCGCGGTTCGTCGGTTCGCTGTCGATCCAGGGATCGGTGAAGCGCGCAAAGTACCACGACGAGTTCGACGAAGGTATCCATGGTGTCGGTCTCGCGCCGGGCGGGGCGGCCGCATTGCGGACAGTCGACGTTTTTCCATGTCGGATGCCGCTCGAGCGGGTTGCCCGGCCGGTCGAAATCGACATCGTCGGGAAGCTTGACCGGCAGGTCGGTTTCCGGCACGGAAACGGCACCGCAGTTCTCGCAATGGATAATCGGGATGGGGCAGCCCCAGTAGCGCTGGCGCGATATGCCCCAGTCACGCAGCCGGAAATTGACTTGCCGCGCTGCGACCGGCCGGTTGCCGCGCGAAGCCCCTTCGAGAACGCGCGCAACTTCTTCCCTCGCCTGTTCGCTCGTTAACCCGTCGAGGAAGCGTGAATTGATCATGCGGCCTTCGCCTTCATAGGCGGTGTCGGTGATGACGAAGGTTTTCGGATCCTGCTCAGGTGGACAAACCACCGGCGTATTGCCGAGCCCGTATTTGTTGGCAAAGTCGAGGTCGCGCTGATCGTGTGCCGGGCAACCGAAAATCGCTCCGGTGCCGTATTCCAACATCACGAAATTGGCGACGTAAACGGGAAGCTGCCAATTCGCGTCAAACGGATGCAGCGCCTTGATTCCGCAATCGAACCCCTGTTTCTCCGCCGTATCGATCAATTGCTGCGCGGTGCCGTGCCGTTTGCATTCGGCAATAAAGCGCGCGAGCGCCGGATTTTTCGCGGCGGCGGCCACGGCCAACGGATGGTCGGGTGAGAGCGCCATGAATTTCGCGCCAAACAAAGTATCGTGGCGCGTGGTGAAGACTTCCAGTTCGTCCTCGCCGTTCGGCGTGGTGGCCGGATCGAGCGCGAACCGGACGTGCAGTCCCTCGGAGCGGCCGATCCAGTTGCGCTGCATCAGCCGGACCTTCTCCGGCCAGCGATCGAGTCGATCGAGCGCGTCCAGGAGATCCTGGGAAAAGCGGGTAATGGCGAAATACCATTGCGGCATCTCGCGTTGCTCGACCTCGGCGCCGGAGCGCCAGCCGCGGCCGTCGATCACCTGCTCGTTGGCCAGCACCGTCTGATCGACAGGATCCCAATTGACTTTTCCGAGCTTGCGCTCCACCAGCCCCGCGCGGAGAAAGTCGAGAAACATCCTCTGCTGGTGCTTGTAATAGTCGGGCTCGCAGGTCGCGATCTCACGCCGCCAATCGAGCGAGAGCCCCATGGATTTGAGCTGCGCCCGCATAGCGGCGATGTTCTGATAGGTCCAGGCCTTGGGATGGACCTTGCGTTCGATGGCGGCATTTTCCGCGGGCATGCCGAACGCATCCCATCCCATGGGATGCAGCACGTTGAAACCGGTCGCGCGCTTGAACCGCGCAATCACGTCGCCCATGGTGTAATTGCGCACGTGCCCCATGTGGATACGCCCCGAGGGGTAGGGGAACATCTCCAGGACATAATATTTTCGGCGCGGGTCATCGTTGCGGGTGACGAAGATATCCCGCTCCTCCCACACTTTTTGCCAGCGGGCCTCCGCCGCGCGGGCGTTGTAGCGCTCGATGGTCATGGAATTGGTATGCCTGCCAAACCTTTACGAAGGCACTAGGGCCAAACTTTACGAAGGCAGTAGGGCACCGGGGCGCCGCCGGTCAACAAGCGGCACGGCAAAAATGACCTGCTGGAATGACATCGCGATCGTCGTCGCGAGTTGTTATTTTAATTCGATAGCAAGGACCGGAGTGCCTGCGACTCGCCCGCGCCATACATCGTCGGTCAATGAAACGTATCCCGTTTGGGATCGACGAAGATGGAGCGTTACAATGCTGCCTGTGACCATGACCAAGGATCAAAACGAGGGATCAAAACCAGTCGGCCCAATTCCGCACTGATGACCAGCGCTGGGAGGCGGTGCGCCGGCGCAATCCGGCGGCGAATGGTGCCTTCTATTATTCGGTCGTAACGACCGGCGTCTATTGCCGGCCATCCTGCCCCGCGCGACTGCCGCTTCGGGAGCATGCTGCGTTCCACGCCACCTGCGCAGATGCCGAGCGCGCTGGTTTTCGGCCCTGCAAACGCTGCCGGCCAAACGAGCCGTCCCTTGCCGAGCGCCATCACGCAGCCGTTGCGAAGGTATGCCGTCAGATCGAGGCGGCTGAGGAGGTGCCGAGCCTCAAGGCATTGGCGCAATCGGCGGGGTTGAGCCCATACCATTTCCACCGCCTCTTCAAGGCAATTACCGGCCTCACGCCGAAGGCCTATGCGCAGGCGCATCGCGCTCAGCGCGTGCGCCAGGAACTTGCGCAGGGCGCGAGCGTGACGGCCGCGGCTTACGCCGCCGGGTTCAATTCGAGCGGTCGCTTCTATGCCGCATCTTCCGAGCTCCTCGGCATGAAACCGAGCGAGTTCCGCCACGGCGGCGCCGGTGCCGTGATCCGCTTCGCCGTGGGTGAATGTTCGCTCGGCTCGATTCTGGTCGCAGCAACCGAACAGGGCATCTGCGCCATCCAATTGGGCGATGACCCCAATGCCCTTGTGCGCGAGTTGCAGGATCGCTTTCCCAAGGCAAGCCTCGTTGGTGCCGATCCCGAGTTTGAGCAGAAAGTCGCCACCGTAGTTGGCTTCATCGAGGCACCGGCGCGGGGGATTGACCTGCCCCTCGACATTCGCGGCACCGCGTTTCAGCAGCGGGTGTGGAAGGCGATCCGCGCCATCCCTGCCGGCTCGACTGCGAGCTATACCGAACTCGCCAGGCGCATTGGCAGGCCGACGGCGGTGCGCGCGGTGGCGCATGCCTGTGCCTCGAACATCATCGCCGTTGCGATTCCATGTCATCGCGTGGTGCGCACGGACGGCGCGCTCGCGGGGTATCGCTGGGGCGTCGAGCGTAAGCGTGCGCTGCTCGCTCGCGAGCAATCCTCATGACAGCCGTATTCAAGGTTCCGCAGCACGGCCAGAAGCCGTATCCGAACCCCGATCTCGTCACGCGAATTACCACCCTTGATTGGACGGCAATTTGCGCCGATCTCGACGTGTTCGGTTGTGCGACAACCGGCATGGTTTTGAGCGAACTGCAATGCGCTTCCCTTGCGCAGTGCTTTACGTCCGACGGACTGTTCCGCAGTCGCGTCATCATGGCGCGCCACGGTTTCGGACGGGGCGAGTACAAATACTTCGCTTATCCCCTGCCGGAGATTGTCGCGGCGTTGCGCCGCGCGCTTTATCCCGCATTAGCGCAGGTCGCCAATCGATGGAACGAGCGGCTGGGAATTGCCGCGCGCTATCCCGGCGAGCACGCGAGTTATCTCGCAATGTGTCACAAGGCGGGGCAAACAAAGCCGACACCGCTCCTCCTGCAGTATGGCGCCGGCGACTACAACTGTCTCCATCAGGACCTCTATGGCGAACACATATTCCCGCTGCAGGCCACGATCCTGCTCTCGTGGCCGGGTGTCGAGTTCTCGGGCGGCGAGTTTGTCCTGACCGAGCAGCGGCCGCGCATGCAATCGCGTGCCGAGGTCGTGCCGCTGATCCAGGGCGAGGCAGTAATCTTTGCGGTCCATCACCGCCCCGTACAGGGCGCGCACGGTTTTTACCGCGTCAACATGCGTCACGGCGTGAGTCGCGTGCGCTCGGGCCGGCGCCAAACGCTGGGAATTATTTTTCACGACGCGAAATGACAAGCCCTACGCAAAGCACGATCGAAACGCCGTTGGCGAAGGTTCGCGAGCAGATCGCCCATGCCTGCACCGAAGCCCGGCGCGAACCGGGTTCGGTAACGCTGATTGCGATCTCGAAGATGTTCGGCGCGGATGCCATTGAGCCGGTGATTGCCGCCGGCCAGCGCGTGTTCGGCGAGAACCGGGTGCAGGAAGCCAAGGCAAAATGGCCGGCGATCAAAGAGCGACACCCCGATATCAGTCTGCATCTCGTCGGACCGCTGCAGTCGAACAAGGCGCGGCAGGCTGTTGCGCTGTTCGACGCCATTCATTCGCTCGATCGGCCAAGCCTCGCCGAGGCGCTCGCCGCAGAGATCGCCAAGCAGGGGCGCAAGCCTTTTCTGTTCGTCGAGGTCAATACCGGCGCCGAGCCGCAAAAGTCGGGCGTGCTGCCGGAAGATACGGACGCGTTTGTCGCTCTCTGCCGCGAGCGCTTTGGGCTTCGCGTCGACGGCCTCATGTGCATTCCACCGGCGAATGACCCGCCGGCGCCGCATTTTGCCCTGACCGCGAAGATCGCGCGCCGCAACCACCTTCCCCTCCTGTCCATGGGGATGAGTGCGGATTTCACCGTTGCGATTGAATTCGGCGCCACTCACGTGCGCGTCGGCACTGCGATCTTCGGCGAACGGCGCTAATCCCTCCCCGAAGAGGAGGGTGGCTGCCGAAGGCGGCCGGGTGGGGCCTACGTCACTAACTATCCAAAGTGCCGTGATCGTCAGCGGTGACGCCGTGAGGAATCCCCCACCCGACCTCGCTTCGCTCGGCCACCCTCCCCCTTCGGGGCAGGGATGACGGTGTCGAGGCCTATCGCTATTCGGGTTCTCGGACCAAGCCTCGCCAGCAGTCGCTGCAACTCGGCGCGCCCGAGCGCAACGCACCCCGCCGTGGGCGAACGATTGGGCCGCGCGATGTGGATAAACACGGCGCTGCCACGGCGTGCCACCCGGGGTCGCTGGTTGTGATCGAGTTCGATCACAAAGTCATAGAGGTGGTCGTCCCGCCAGAGCCGGTCGCCGCTTTCGCCGGCCGATCGCTGGAAGGGACGATTATAACGGCGATCTGTGGTATCCTCACACCAGGCAAGCTGGGGGGTTATGCGCCGTGTTGGCAAGAGGGTTTGTGGCCGCCCGTGACGGTCGGCGCGCCACCATAACCGGACCAGACGGTACCGGCCGCGGGGCGTTGCCCCATCCCCCTCGAACTTGTGGGCGCGAATGCCGGCACGGCCAAGGACAACCGGAATGGCCAGCGGTCCGGCAAGCAGCACGCCGGCGGGGCCGTTTTCCGAGCGGGCGCGCACCCGTAGCATTGAAAACGAGCGCCGGCGCATGGCAAACGCGTTTCTCCTTTGACCGTCGACCGCTTCGCCAAATTCGGCAAAGCGCTTGCTCTTTTGGGCGGGGATGCTCTACTTCGCGCAATCCGGGGCCCCAGAAGGCATGACAAACACCCGTAAAATCCTGATCGTAGACGACGACGCGGAGTTGCGCCAAGCATTGGTGGAGCAACTCGCGCTGCACGAAGAATTCGAATCGATTGCGGTCGAAAACGGGACAAAAGGCGTACAGGCCGCCAAGGCCGGGCAGATCGATCTCGTCATCATGGACGTGGGTCTGCCGGACGTAGACGGCAGGGAAGCCGTGCGCATTCTGCGCAAGAACGGCTTCAAAGCGCCGATCATCATGCTTACCGGCCACAACACGGATTCCGACACCATTCTCGGACTGGAATCCGGGGCCAACGATTATGTGGCCAAGCCATTTCGTTTTGCGGTCTTGCTTGCACGCATCCGCGCGCAGCTGCGCCAACATGAGGCGAGCGAGGATGCCGTATTCAGTATTGGGCCCTACACTTTCCGACCGAGCTCCAAGATTCTGCTCAATCCAAAGGGCAACAAGGTTCGGCTTACGGAAAAGGAAACCGCGATTCTGCGCTACCTCTACCGCGCCGGTCAGCGACCGGTTTCCCGCGAGACGCTCCTGCAGGAAGTTTGGGGCTACAATTCGGGGGTGACGACCCACACCTTGGAAACGCATATTTATCGGCTGCGGCAAAAAGTGGAGAAGGATGCGGCCAGCCCCTCGATCCTGGTCACCGAGGCAGGCGGCTACAAGCTGGTGCCGTAGTGTGGCGATTTGACGTTCCTATTATCATCGCCGCAAGTCATTCGTCGGAACGTCAAATCCAAAGCCACACTAGAATCATAGAGTTGCTAGTGCCCCTTTGATTCCGAAGTTTGTATCAGAGCGGGCAGTCAATGTTTTACGAACTTCGGAATCGGGGCACTATCTCGTCCCATGACGGTTGAGGACGACATCAATTTTTTCGAGCGGGTGCCGACGCTGAGTCTGTTGGGCCGGCAGGCACTGCGTATCCTGGCGATCGGCGCCCAGACCCAATACGTGCATCCCGGCGAAGTGTTGTTCAATGCCGGAGCGTCCGCTGAAGGCGCCTACATCGTGCAGGAAGGCCGCTTCCAGCTTTCATCGGAAGACTTCGCGGAGAAGCCGCTTGTCGTCGGCCCCTATACGCTGTTGGGAGAGATTGCCCTGTTCACCGATGCAAAGCGCCCCGTCACCGCCACCGCGCTCGAGCCTGCGACGGTGCTGCATATTCCGCGGCCGCTGTTTCTCAAGATGCTGCAGGGCTTTCCCTCCAGTGCGCGCAAGCTGCGCGAAGTAATGGCGACCCGCTTGGATGAGTCGGCGCGCGAGTTCGCAAATTTGCGCGCCGTGCTGGAGGAATATGACCGCTAGCTAGTAATGCAGATAATCGCGTGCACAGCGCGGCTGCGCATTGCGGCCTTACAGATCCAACGTCGCCGTGACTGGCACATGATCGGACGGGCGCAACCAGCCGCGCAAATGCCTGAATACGCGCATGCCGCTGACCCGGTCGGCAAGCGCCGGTGCAACCCAGATATGGTCGAGGCGGCGGCCCTTGTCCGCCTTTTGCCAATCGGGCGAGCGATAGCTCCACCAGGTGTAGAGTTTAGCCGGTTCCGGCACGAGCATACGGATCGCATCGATCCAGCCGCCGGCGGTTTGCGCGGCAACCAGCTTTTCGCATTCAATCGGCGTGTGTGAGACCACCCGCAACATCTGCTTGTGACTCCACACGTCGTTTTCCAGCGGCGCGACATTGAGGTCGCCGACCAGAATCATACGCTGGGAACCGTTGCAGCGCAGCTGCGCGCAAGCCCGCATTTCATCGAGGAAGGCGAGCTTGTGCGCGAATTTGGGATTGCCTGTCGGATCCGGCGTGTCACCGCCTGCAGGCACATAGAAATTATGCAGCGTAATGGGATAGCGCAGCCCGGCGCGCTCGCCAAACACCGCCGATATATGTCGGCAATCGGTCTTGCCGCAGAATGACTGGACGTTGAAGCTCTCGAACGGCAGCCGCGAGAGCACGACGACGCCGTGGTAGCCCTTCTGGCCATTGAGTGCGACATGCTCGTAACCCAGGCGCTTGAAGCGCTTGAGCGGAAAACTATCGTCCGGACATTTCGTCTCCTGCAGGCATAAGACGTCCGGCCGTACCGCTTGCACGAATTTGGCGACACTGTTGATGCGCAGCCGTACCGAATTAATGTTCCAGGTACTGACGGTGAGGCGCATCGGAGGTCAGACGTCAGAGCTCAGATGCCTTATATCTGACATCTGGCATCTGTCATCCGATCTGTGATCTACTGCGCGTAGCGCGTGTAGTCGATGCGAAACAGGATCGGGTCTGGCCGCTTGCTGCTGTCAAGGTTCGAGACGGCGACGGTGGTGTCGTAGCCCTGCGGGTCGGTGATGGTCCATTGCTTGAGCTGGTAGTCCTTCGCGCCGACCATCATCATGAGTCGACTGGTGCCGATCAGCGCCTGGCGTTCCTCGATGACCACAGTGATATACTGGTCGTCGGATCGCACGCCGACCACATTGGTCTCGCGCAGCAGGTCGATGCGATCGGAGAGAAGGTAGCGCAGCGGCGTCTGCGATAGCGGGTAAACATCCTGGGTGGCAAGTTTGCGGTCACGGACTACGACCGATTGCCCATCGGCAACAATGTCGATCTGACTCGGCGGGTCATATTCGAAGCGGACCCGGCCAGGCTTCTGAACGTAGAAGCTTCCCTTGATCCGGCTGCCGTCCGGCCCAACCTGCACGAAATTGCCGACCAGCTGCTGCACGGTCGAAAGGTAGGTGCTCACTTTGTCGACTTGCGCGCGTTGCGCAGCGGTGAAACCGCCGGGCACCAACGGGATGCCTGCGGAAGGCTGCTCCGGCTGGTCCTGGTCGAGGTGGAACAGCGATTTGAGGCCCGCTGCCAGGCCGGAAATCGGGTTTGCGGGTTGTGCGGGTGCTGCACCCGGCCGCGCCGAGGGTTGCGATACGGCGCGTTCCTTAGGCAGCGGCGCGGGAGTCGGCAGCGGAATCGTTTCGGCCAAAGCCGCGGACCTCAATGGGCCCAGAGCCGCAAAAAGGACCGCAATAACCAAACCGGTCAAAAGCGACTGGCGCCTGCGGGCCATAACTCCCCCCTTCGCTTCGTTAGTCCGTGTTTGGATAAGTGAACCGTGTGGCGATAAGACGACTGCCCCCGGGGAAACTGCCCCAGTTAATGCGGCTAGTGGTCCGATTCCGAAGTTCGCCAGTACTCGCGGCACGTTCGGGTGCGAACTTCGGAATCTAAGGACCACTAGCAACTCTATGATTTCTAGGGCGGTTTTGAATTTGAAGTTCCTAAACGAACTTGCGGCACGTTATGATAGGAACTTCAAATTCACCGCACTAGTGGCGAATTCTCAATAGCGCTCAGCCTCTTCTTCCCCGACCAGGATTTCGCGCTTGCCGGCATGGTTGGGCTGGCCGACCACGCCTTCCTTTTCCATGCGCTCCATCAGCGAGGCCGCACGGTTATAGCCGATCTGCAGGCGGCGCTGAATGTAGCTGGTCGAGGCCTTGCGGTCGCGCATGACCACCTGCACCGCCTGCTGATAGAGATCCCCGCCTTCCGGCTCCCCCATCCCTGTCGCATCGAAGACCGGGTTGCCGTCCTCGTCTTCTTCCTCGGCCGCGGTGACCGCTTCGAGGTATTGCGGCGTGCCCTGTGACTTGAGGTGGCGCACGATCTTCTCGACTTCCTCGTCGGAGCAAAACGGCCCATGCACGCGGCTGATGCGGCCCCCTCCCGCCATGTAGAGCATGTCGCCCTGTCCGAGCAGCTGCTCGGCGCCTTGCTCGCCCAGGATGGTGCGGCTGTCGATCTTGGATGTGACCTGGAAGGAGATGCGGGTCGGAAAATTGGCTTTGATGGTACCGGTAATGACATCGACCGATGGCCGCTGGGTGGCGAGGATCACGTGTAGTCCTGCGGCGCGTGCCATTTGCGCGAGGCGCTGAACCGCGCCCTCGATATCCTTGCCGGCGACCATCATGAGGTCGGCCATCTCGTCCACGATGATGACGATCAAGGGCAGCGGTTCAAGCTCGAGTTCCTCGTGCTCGTAGATGGCTTCCCCGCTTTCCCGGTCGTAGCCGGTATGGACCGTGCGGCTGAGCTTCTCGCCCTTGGCGCGCGCCTCGGCCAGGCGCGCGTTGAAGCCTTCCACGTTGCGCACGCCGAGCTTCGACATTTTCTTGTAGCGCTCCTCCATCTCGCGCACCGCCCATTTGAGCGCGACAACCGCTTTCTTTGGATCGGTAACGACCGGGCTGAGGAGATGGGGTATGCCGTCATAGACGGAAAGTTCGAGCATTTTCGGATCGACCATGATGAGCCGGCATTGCTCCGGCCGCAGCCGGTAAACCAGGCTCAAGATCATGGTGTTGATGGCAACCGATTTGCCGGAACCGGTGGTCCCGGCGATCAACAGATGCGGCATGCGCGCGAGATCGACAATGACCGCCTCTCCGCCGATGGTTTTGCCGAGGCAAAGCGGAAGCTTGGCTGTGCTGTCACGGTAATCGCTGCTGGAAAGAAGTTCGCGCAGATAGACCTTCTCGCGGGTGGGGTTCGGCAGCTCAATGCCTATGGCATTGCGGCCGGGCACGACCGCGACGCGCGCGGAAAGCGCGCTCATGGAGCGGGCGATGTCGTCGGCAAGCCCGATCACGCGCGATGACTTTATTCCCGGCGCGGGTTCAAGCTCGTAAAGTGTGACCACCGGGCCAGGACGCGCATTGATGATCTCGCCGCGGACGCCGAAATCCCCGAGCACGCCCTCGAGCGCGGTAGCATTTGTCTCGAGAGCTTCCGTGCTGAGCACTGCGCGTCCAATGGCCTTCGGGACCGCAAGAAGCTCAATCGGCGGCAAGGCATAGCCTCCACCGGAGCGGCGCGCGGCTCGAGTGGCTGGGCGCGCGCTCGATCGTGCACGTACCGCCGATGCCTCCTGCGCATCCTCGTCGTCGGCCTGCGGCTCCAATCTAGGCGCCAGCGGCGCAACAATTGTCTCGTCGAAGCGCGGCTCGGCGCGTCGTTGCACCGAGTCCCGATCAGAAACAGCGCGTGCTCGACCGCGTCCCGCAAGCAGCCGGCGCAACCGCGCTTTCAGGCTCAGGACTGCGTGGGTGATCCAGCCGAGCGAGATCCATGCGCGGGGCTCATCGTCTTCCTCATCCTGGGAGGGTTGTGCCTTTGCAACGCGCGGTGCCGGTGCGCCCGACCATCCAAATCCTGCTGTCACTGCCAGACAGGCCACCGCCAGCGAGCCGATTGCGGCGGCGGCGACCGCGCTTGCCGGTCCCGACAGCGCGCCGCCCGCAAGCCATGCCGGCAGCCGCAGCATCCAATCACCCACTACGCCGCCGAGTCCCGCCGGCAGCGGCCACGCGGAACTGCGCGGCAGAAATGCAGCGCATGCCGCCGTCAGCAGCACGCAAAGCAGCCATGCGCCAATCCGAATCCGCTCGCAAACGAGGGGCCGATGGCTGGCGATGCGCCATCCCCAAATTGCAATTGGCAGAACAAGTGCCAGCGCCGCCACGCCGAACAACTGAATCAGCAGATCGGCGAGGATCGCACCGGGCAGGCCCAGCATGTTGCGCAGCGGATTGTTGGTCGCGTGACTGAGGCTCGGGTCTTGTACCGACCATGTGGCCAGCGCGAGCGCCACAAGGGCGGCAGCGAGGATGAGACAAACGCCGATGAGCTCGCGTAGTCGCCGATGCAGTGCTTCGCGCAAGGCATCGGAAAGAAAACTCAGTCCAATGAGGGGGCGAATGCGCGTGGGCATGTCGCGGCCTCAGCCCAGTACCTTGACGAGGCGATGCAGCGCCTCTGCCGTGGTGGCGCGATCCTGCACCATGGCAACACGAATGTAGCCCTGCCCCGGATTGCTGCCGTCTGCCTGCTCGCGTGCGAGGAAGCGGCCCGGGACGACGCGCAGCCCGGCTTCTTTCCAAAGCCGCATGGTTGCTGCCTCGTCGCTGCCTTGCGCCGATACATCGAGCCAGAGAAAGAAGCCGCCGCCGGGTCTTTTATAGCCATAGCGATCGCCGATGATCTGATCGGCGAGGTCGAACTTTTCTGCATAGAGCCGGCGATTCTCAGCCACGTGGGTCTCGTCGCCATAGGCTGCGACGGCGACGCGCTGAGCCGGCATGGGTACTTGCGGTGCCGCGATATTGCGCAGCTCGAGGAACCGCGCAAGGAATTTGCGGTCGCCGGCGGCGAAGCCGATGCGCAGTCCCGGCAGGTTCGAACGTTTTGAGAGCGACTGGAATTCGATCACATTCGCAAAGTCGGGGCCCGCGGCTTCCAGGATGCCCGCCGGCGCATGCCTGGTGTAGATTTCCGAATAGCATTCGTCGCAGAAAACCAGGAAACCGAAGCGTCGCGCCAGGGTGACAAGGTGCGTGAGATAAGCAAGGTCGGCGACCGCTCCTTGCGGGTTGGCAGGCGAGGCGATGAAGAACGCGACGGTGCGCGCCAACAGGTCCGGCGAGATGGCATCGAGGTCGGGCAGGAAGCCGGTTTCTGCGGTCGCCGGCAGATAGACCGGCTCGCAATTTGCAGTGACCGCGCCTGCGGCATAGGCGGCGTAAAACGGATTGGGGATGAGCATCGCCGGCGTGCCGTGGCGGTTCGCGACAAAACGCGAGGCTGCAATGGCCGCGAGAAACAGGCCTTCGCGGGAGCCATTGAGCACGAGAAGTTCGCTTGCCGGATCGATAGGGCGGGGGAGCGCGAAACGGCGACCGAGCCAGAGGGCGGCAGCTTCGCAAAACTCATCCGTTCCCTTGTTCAGGGGATAGCGGCCGAATTCGCCGAGATGGCCGGCAAGCACCGGGCCGACAAAGGCGGGAACCGCATGCTGCGGCTCGCCCACGGCGAGGCTGATGGGCGCCATACCGGGCTCGATGTTGTCGAGCAGCTCGCGCAGGCGCACGAATGGCGAGCGGCCAAGATCGGCTCGGACTGGCGAGGCAGGGGTCGAGCATTCGGCGGCGGTCATGTACATCGTTACAAGCGGCGCCCACACCCGCCGCACCAATGGTTTCGGGAGCATAATTGCGGCGAGGTTAAGGGCCGATTAACCATCGCCAGAGGGGTGGGCATTAATTAATCCGAGGGAGTTCTACCCTGTAGCGGGTCCAGAGCGCCTCGATTTCTTCATCAGGCACAAATTCGCCGCGGCGCGCTTGCTCCAGACCTTCGAGGATGGCAGCACGCGTTTCTTCATCGAGTGGAGCGTCTAGTGCATCCTCGTCCGTCATAACCCAGAAGTTCCTTATTGCAGCGCTTCGCCGTGCTGGGTGAGATCGAGACCCTCGATCTCCTGCTGTTTGCTCACCCGCAAGGGAACGAGGAAGGCAATCACCCGCAGAAGAATGAAGGTGATCGCACCCGACCAGATGAGCGTCACCACGACGCCATAGAATTGAACCAGCAGCTGGCGCGCATTGCCCTCGATCAGGCCGGGAGACCCCGCCGGCGAGTCGGGGCTCGCGGACAGCGCAGCAACCGCAAACACGCCGGTAAGAAGCGTGCCGGTCGCGCCGCCGATGCCGTGCACGCCAAAGACGTCGAGGGAATCGTCATAGCCCAATCGTAACTTGAGCCATGTGCAGGCCCAGAAGCAGAAGGCCCCGGCGATCAGCCCGATCAGCACGCCGTGCCACGGCAGCACGAAGCCGGAGGCGGGCGTGATGGTGCCGAGACCGGCGACCGCGCCGGAAATGATGCCCAGCACGGACGGTTTGCCGCGCGTCCACCATTCCAAGAACATCCAGGTCAGCGCGCCGGTCGAAGCCGCGAGATGGGTGGCGAGAATGGCAAACGCCGCGCGCGAGTTTGCGCCGAGCGCCGAGCCGCCATTGAAGCCGAACCAGCCGACCCAAAGCAGTCCCGTCCCGATCACCGCCATGGAAAGATCATAGGGAGCAAGATTGTCAACGCCGTAGTTGTAGCGTTTGCCGATGACGAGCGCGGCGACGAGGCCGGCAATGCCGGCGTTGAGATGAACGACCGTGCCGCCGGCAAAGTCGAGAATTCCGGCTCTCGCCAGGAAGCCGCCGCCCCAGACCCAATGGGCAATCGGGACGTAAACGAATGTCATCCAGCCGACGACAAACCACAGAAAGGCTGAGAACCGCATGCGATCGGCCACCGAGCCCGCCACCAGCGCTACCGTGATGATCGCGAATGTCATCTGATAGAACATGAAGAGGGTCTCGGGGATGGAGGAAGCAAATGCGCTCGTCGCCTCCATGCTCGTTCCCCGCATGAACGCGCGCTGGAGCGTGCCGAGATAAGGCCCTTCGCCAACGAAAGCTCAGGCTGTAACCGAACGCGAACCACAGCAGCGAGCACAAGCCGGTGCATGCGAGGCTCTGCGCCATGGTGGCGAGCACGTTCTTTTTGCGCACCATGCCGCAATAGAACAGCGCAAGCCCCGGTATGGTCATCATCAAGACCAACCCACTCGCGGCCATCATCCAGGCGGTATCTGCGGGATCGATTTTCGATACCGGGGCTTGCGCAAAAGCGGGCGAAACGCCTGACACCACGCTCAGGGCTGCCGCAACGACGACAAGTGCCCGGCTCAACGTCTGCTCTCTTTTCATTGCTGGCCCCCTCACGGCAGTGTTCTTAAAGTGCGTCCACGTCGGTTTCGCCAGTCCTTATTCGGACGGCTTGCTCGATCGGAGTAACGAAAATCTTGCCGTCACCGATCTGCCCGGTTTTGGCGGATTCCTTGATGGCCTCGATCACCCTGTCGACTTGATCGGACGGCACTGCGACCTCGATGCGGATCTTGGGCAGAAAATTCACGGCGTATTCAGCGCCGCGATAAATCTCGGTGTGTCCCTTCTGGCGACCGTAGCCCTTGACCTCACTGGCGGTCATCCCGTGCACGCCGATGGAAACCAGCTTGTCGCGCACCTCGTCGAGCTTGAATGGCTTGATGATGGCGATGACCAGTTTCATGACTTTATCCCTGACACGGTGTGGGCCTATGCCGAGAAGGTGCAAGGTGCCCCGGAGGCGAGGCACGGCACAATACCAAAAATTGAGCAGTTCTTTACCTCCCCTGAAAGGGGAGGCACAGGCAGCCTTCGGCTGCCTTTCTTAGACCAAGGAGGCCGATGCGGAGCATCGGCTGCGGCGAAGCGCCGGGTGGGGTCGTATTGCAAGAATGGGTTTGGCAATAACCCCTCACCCGACTGCCTTCGCTTCGCTTCGGCAGTCGACCTCCCCCTTTGGGGGAGGTATCCCGAGTTTGCTGCACGTCAGAGCAAAATGAAATTCAGCGGCGTTGCCGCAGCAGGCCTTCCTGGCAGACCGAGGCGACCAGCGCGCCGTCGCGCGCGAAGATGAGACCGCGGGAAAAGCCGCGCGAGCCGGAGAGATTGGGGCTGTCCTGGGCGTAGAGGAGCCACTCATCGGCGCGAAACGGGCGGTGAAACCACAGGGCGTGATCGAGGCTTGCGGCCATGATCTCCTTCTCGAACACGGTGCGGCCGTGCGGAACGAGCGCCGAGTCCAAGAGGCCCATGTCGGAAGCGTAGGCCAGCACGCATTGGTGGATGGCGGGTTCGTTTGGCAGCGTTCCGGTGGCGCGCATCCAGACATGAAAGCGGCCGTTCTCGATCTTCTTGCCGAGGTAGCGGTCGAACTCGACCGGACGCAGCTCAATGGGACGCTCGCGCTCGTAGTAGCGCCGCACCGGATCCGGCATGAGAGGCAGCACCCGCTCCTTGATCTCGGTCTCGCTCGGGAGTTCGTCGGGATCGGGCACCGACGGCATCTTGGCCTGATGCGTCATGCCCGGCTCGTCGCGATGAAACGATGCTGCCATGGAGAAGATTGCCTGGCCGTGCTGGATGGCGTTCACGAGCCGAGTGGTGAAGCTTCTGCCGTCGCGGATGCGGTCCACGTCGTAGATGATCGGCACCTTGGGGTCCCCGCCCAGGAGAAAATAGGCGTGCAGCGAGTGCGGCGGCCGGCCGGCGCTGTCAACCGTGCGACAGGCCGCGACCAGGGCTTGCCCAATCACCTGGCCGCCGAATACCCGCTGCCACCCGACTTGGGGTGAACGGCCGCGAAACAGATTCACCTCGAGCTGCTCAAGGGCAAGAACGTCCAGCAGGTCTTGAACCGCAGAGGCCATCGTCAATTCCATCCAGCTCGCACCCACCATCAATCAGTCAACGCGGCGCAAGACAATGCTATAGTCGCTGCGCAAGGAGTTGATGGTGGCGTTGGTACCCCGCACGGACCGACCGACCGACGTGTTGATCGGCGGCGCCGGTATTGTCGGTCTGTCGCTGGCAGTGGCACTGCGCCAGGGATTGGGTTCCTCGTTCGCGGTCACCGTCGTCGACCCCGCTCTCTCTCGCCCTGCCGGCGAGGGGCGGGCAACAGCAATCATTGCCGCGGCGCGCCGTTTGTTCGAAAGGCTCGGCATCTGGGACAAGGTCCCGGCCCAGCCCATCCTCGACATGGTCATAACGGACAGCCGGCTTGAAGACGCCGTGCGGCAACAATTTCTTACCTTTCTCGGCGAGGTCGAGCCGGGCGAACCCTTCGGGCACATGGTTGAAAACGCTCCGCTCATTGCTGCACTCGTCGCCAAGGCGCAGGCGGAAGGCGTCGAGCTTGTGGAAACGGCGGTCGGCGATTTCTCCCCGCCAGCGCCGGAAAAAGCGGCCCCGCCCCGCAATGCTTCCCACCGCATTGACGTCGAGCTTGCCGACGGACAGGTGCGTTCCGCGCGGCTCTTGGTTGCCGCGGACGGTGCGCGTTCGGCGATCCGCGAGCGCGCCGGAATCGCCACGCACGGCTGGTCTTATGGGCAGTCCGCCATTGTTGCGACGGTCGCGCACGAGCGCGAGCACGGCGGCCGCGCACTGGAGCACTTCCTGCCCGCCGGCCCGTTTGCCATTCTGCCCCTCACTGGCCGGCGATCGTCCATCGTATGGACGGAAGAAAGCGGTGCGGCCGAACGCATCGTCGCCCTGCCGGATGACGAATTTCACGCCGAACTCGAACGGCGGTTTGGACTGGCGCTGGGCGACATTACGGTCGTCGGTCCGCGCCACGCGCATCCGCTTGGCCTGTGGGTTGCCCGCGCGTTCGTCGCCCCGCGTCTGGCACTTGTCGGCGACGCAGCGCATGTGATTCACCCCGTCGCCGGCCAGGGGCTCAATATGGGGCTCAAAGATGTTGCGGCGTTTGCCGAAGTGATTGTGGATGCCGTGCGGCTGGGACTCGATCCCGGAGCCTATGCCGTTCTTGAGCGTTACCAGCGCTGGCGCCGGTTCGACACGATGGCGATGAGCATGGCAACTGACGGGCTCAATCGATTGTTCTCCAATCGATCAGATGCGCTCCGCCTGGCGCGGGATGTCGGCCTCGGTGTGGTCGATCGCCTGCCTACGCTCAAACAATTCTTCATTCGTGAAGCCGCCGGGTTGGTCGGCGAAGTGCCGAAGCTCCTGCGCGGCGAGGCGTTGTGATGAGTCGAATCACACAAATGGGATCGCGAGCACGTGCTGCTTGAATGCCGGGCGCTGCTCGATGCCGGTGAACCAGCGCTCGAGATTGGCAAAACCCGTCCGCTCCGGCACTAAACGGCGAAAGCGATACGCCATCAGGGCGACGGGGATATCGCCCATGGAAAGTCGATCACCGGCGACAAACGCGGTTTTGGCGAGTTGGGCGTCGAGAATTTTCATGGCGCCCGCAGTTTTTTCGCGCGAGGCGTCAATGGCGGCGTGATCGCGCTTCTCCGGCGGCGTGCGCACGAGTTCCCAGAACATGCCGAATATCGCGGGGCCGGCCACCGAGATCTGCCAGTCCATCCAGCTCGAGGCGCGCGCCCGCTCACGAAGGTCGGCAGGCTCCAACGTTCCCGCCGCATATTTCGCGGCAAGATAGCGGACAATGGAATTCGATTCCCACAACAGGAAACCATCTTCCTGCAGCGTCGGTACCAGCCCGTTCGGATTCATGCTGAGGTATTCGGGGTCTTTGTTCTTGCCGAACTGGCCGCCGACATCGATGCGCTCGTGCGGCAGATCAAGCTCGCCGATTGCCCACATCACCTTCTGCACATTGACCGAAGTATTTCGTCCCCAGATTTTCAGCACGGTCATATCCTCCGCCAGATCAATCCAGCCGGCGCGCTTCCTCGGGCAGCATCACGGGGATGCCGCCGCGAATGGGGTAGGCAAGCTTGGCGGCGCGCGAGATCAGCTCCTGCTTCTCCGCATCATATTCGAGCGGCCCCTTGGTGAGCGGGCAGACCAGGATTTCCAGAAGTTTCGGGTCGACACCGCCGGCGGGGCGGTCAGAGGATGGTGAATTCATGCTCGCCAGGAGGGTCAGTGCCGGCGGAAATTATCACGCGCCGGCGCCGCGCCTGCCGCCCTTTGTTCCTTGTGCCGGAAATTGATGCGGCCGCGGCTGAGGTCATAAGGCGAAACTTCCACGATTACCCGGTCGCCAACGCCGGTGCGGATGCGAAACTTGCGCATCTTGCCGGACATGTAGGCTAGGAGCTGATGATCGTTGTCGAGGGTGACCCGGTAGTTGCCATCCGGCAAAACCTCCGTCACCGTGCCGTCGAATTCGAGCAGTTCTTCCTTCGCCATCGGGGTCTCCAATAAGGGTTGCGTGTGCCGCGCATTGTTGGCGGCATCGGCTTAGCTCCAACATAGCGCTTTATTGCAGCGGCGTCTCGCCGCCGGTGGTCTTCTTGGCCAGCTCGATCTCGGTGACCGCGACCAGGATTTCCGCCCGGGTCTTGAGATCGGGGGCCTCCAGCAGAGCCTGCTTCTCGGCGCTGCCATAGGGCGACATCATGGCGAGCGCATTGACGAGGGCCTCGTTCGGCGCATTCTCGATGCCTTCCCAATCCGCCTTGAGATCATTTGCCTTGAGAAAATCGGCGAGCGCGCGCAGCAAGCTCGTGCGATCCACTTCATCCTCGCCTTTGCGCGCCTGGAAGTCGCCGACGAACGGCGCATAGTCGACGCGACACTGCCGATAAGGGGTAGTAACGTTCAGCTCTTCCTCGATGCGGAAGCGAGAAATGCCCGTGAGTTGCAGGAGGTAGCGCCCGTCCCCGGTCTCGGCGAGCTGGGTGATACGGCCGACGCAGCCGATCTTATAAAGGTTAGGCTTGCTCTCGGAACCCGGATGTGCCCCGTTCGGTTGAATCATGCCGATCAGGCGATGACTGCCACGCAAGGCGTCGTCGATCATCGCCAGATAGCGCGGCTCGAAAATATTGAGCGGCATCTGTCCGCGCGGCAGCAGTAAAGCGCCTGCCAAAGGAAACACCGGAATGACCGCGGCGAGATCGCTGGGAGAAGCGTAGACCACATTCATCGGCATGGACGCTCTCCACCAGCGCGGCGCCCCGCGCGCGTCGCCATGCAGCGCTCACGCGAACAGGATGGAGGAAAGCCGCTTGCGCCCGTTGACAGTCGCCTCGTCGGTCGGCCCCCACGCCTCGAAAAATTGCACGAGCTGCTTGCGCGCGGCGTCATCGTTCCATTTTCGATCGCGCCGAACGATGTCGATGAGATTATCGACCGCTTCGGCGCGGCGCCCTTTGCTGTTCAAGGCAAGCGCGAGATCGAACCGCGCCTGATGGTCGAGCGGATTGGCTGCGACCTTCTTTTCCAGCTCGCCAAGGGGACCAACCGATTTCGCCTGCTCGGCGAGTTCGAGCGCCGCGCGCGCGGCAGCGACCGCCGCGTCGTTCGCCTTGGCTTCTGGAACAAGCGCGAGCGTCTGCTTGGCCTGATCGAGTGCACCGGTGCGCACATAACTGCGCGCAAGCCCGGCGAGCGCGGCAACATTGCCGCTATCCTGCGCCAGCACCTGCGCATAGAGATCGGCGGCGCCGGCGGCATCGCCCTTGGCGAGGGTCTCCTCGGCGTGTTTCAACAGAATCCTTCTCTTCGCCGCCGATGCGGTCCTTGGTGAGCCGCTCGATGAAAGCAGTGACCTGACTTTCCGGCAGCGCGCCGAGGAAACCATCGACCGGCTGGCCGTTGACGAAGGCAAATACCGCCGGGATGGATTGAATTCCAAGCTGTCCCGGGATCGAGGGATGCTTGTCGATGTCCATCTTGACGAGTTTGACCTTGCCTTTGGCCGCGCGAACCACTTTCTCCAGCACCGGGGCGAGCTGCTTGCAGGGACCGCACCATTCCGCCCAGAAATCGACGAGGACCGGCTGGCGTTTCGATTCCTCAATGACGTCCTTCATGAAGGTCTGCGTGGTCGTGTCCTTCACGGCCACGCTCGGGGCCGCCGCTTCACCGCTCAACATGGTCATCAGGTCTGTCCTCGCACGAACCAAATCGGCCGGCCTCCTGGGTGGCTCACCCGGCAGCCGGTAAAACGCGTTGCATATGCCGGATTAGATGGGATTTGCCAGGGTGTTTGCAATCAGGAACTCCCGGCCAGGGCTCTCGCGGCAAGCGGCAGGACGCGTGGCTTATGGCCGGTGGCATCGAGGAATTTGATGAGGTCTTCGCGCGCAATCGATGTGGTCATGGTGTTGACCAGGGGGTGACAATTGACGATGGCCTGCGCCATCAGCTCGGCATCGAGGACCACGCGCACGCGGCCCGCCTGGTCGTTCATGGCGGCGAATGGGGTAACGGCGCCCGGCTCGATGCCCAGCGCCTCGCGCATGAGGTCGGCGGAGCCGAAGGAGAAGCGGCCCGATGCATCGAGCAGCCGATGCAGCGATCGCAGTTCGATCACGGCATCTTCCAGCGCACTGACCAGAAACAGCGCACCCTTCTTATCCTTGAGGAACAGGTTTTTGGTGTGTGCCCCGGGAATGCTCCCGCGCAGCGCCTGGGATTGCTCGACCGTGAACAGCGGCGCATGGCTCACGGTCGCGTATGCGACCCCGAGCCGATCGAGGAAAGCGAACAGGTCGTCGGGGGTAGCCGGCATCGAGGCTTGTTCAAATAACTACTTGGGAGCGCGGGCCCGACCGGTCCCGGGTCTCGGGCGTCCTGATTCATTAAGAGCCGCGCGATGTGACCCCATTCGCGACACAGTTCCTGCCCAAGATAAACGCGCGGATGGGGCGTTGCAAAGGAGCGGGCCTTTTGGCATAGCTTCTTTGTGGCTATCTAAGCCGCCATACCCTTCTTCGAATGCGGGTGTAGCTCAGGGGTAGAGCACAACCTTGCCAAGGTTGGGGTCGAGGGTTCGAATCCCTTCGCCCGCTCGAAAATTCCAAATCCTGTAAATGCCGTCCGGCAGCGCTGGTCAAGATTGGCGCAATGCGATGGCCGTAAAGACGCTATGCAGCGTCATTCCGGGGCGAGGCTGAATCGAAGTGAAGCCGAGAGCCCGGAATCCATACCCCCAGTCTGTGGCTATCGGTTCCGGGCTCGCTGCACCCAAGTCGGCGATTGGTCGATTTGGCAGTAAATGTTGCCCGAACTCGGGTAAATTAACGCGAGATCGGGTGGCGCCTCGGAATGACCCCTCTATGGGAAACACAAGGAGAGGCACCTCATGGCCAATAAGGATTTGCGCGATTGGATCTCCGGGGTTGCCGCCGCCGGCGAGCTTAAGACCATCCGCGGCGCGGAGCCCAAGGAGGAGATCGGCGCCATTGTCGACATCTATCAGCGCCGCATGGGCAATCCAGCGGTCATGTTCGAGGACATTCCGGGGTTCGACAAGGGCTCGCGCGTGCTCGCCAATATTCTTACCTCGGTGCCACGCATCAATGTCGCGCTGGGATTGCCGCCGCAGGCGTCGGAAATGGAGCTCGTGCATTGGTGGCGCGCCTACATGAAAGCGGCGCCGGGCTTTCCGCCGCGCGAGGTGAACGGGGGTCCGCTCCTCGACAACGTGCTCGAAGGCGCCGCCGTCAACCTGCAGAAAATCCCGACCCCGATCTGGCACGAGCACGACGGCGGCCCCTTCATCGGCACTGCCTGCATGGTGATCATGAAGGATCCCGATTCCGGCTGGGTCAACAGCGGCTGCTATCGCATCCAGACCCAGGGTCCCGACGTCGCTACCGTCATGATGTCGCCGGGCAAGCACGGCCGCATGATCATGACCAAATATCACGACCGCAATCAGCCCTGCCCGGTGGCCGTGGTGGTGGGAATGCATCCCGCACAGTTCATGCTTGCGGGCCTGGAAATCCCTTACCAGAAGAGCGAGTACGAGGCCGCGGGCGGGATTCTCGGCGAGCCCATCGACATCATCAACATGCCGCGCACCGGGCTGCCGGTTCCCGCCAACGCGGAGATCGCGTTCGAGGGATTGATCCATCCCGGCGACGTCATTCAGGAAGGGCCGCTGGGCGAATGGACCGGCTATTATGCCGGCGGCAGCCGGCCCGAGCCGGCGATCCGCATCTCAACCATGATGCACCGCAATGACCCGATTCTGCTCGGCGCCATTCCAGCGGTACCGCCCAACGACAACACGTTCTATCTCGGCACCTACCGCTGTGGGGCGGTATGGAATCAGCTCGAGGCTGCGGGCGTGCCGGAGATCAAGGGCGTGTGGACGCACGAAGCCGGTGGCAGCCGTTTCTGGCTCACTGTCTCCATCAAGCAGCTCTACGGCGGCCATGCCAAGCAGGCCGGGCTTGTCGCATCGAGCTGTCATGCCGGCGCCTATTGCAACCGCTGGACCATCGTGGTCGACGACGACATCGATCCCACCAATATCAATGACGTGATTTGGGCGATGTGCACGCGCTGCGACCCGCGCGAGGACGTCGACATCATTCGCGGCGGCTGGAGCTCGGCGCTTGATCCCATGTGCTATGACGGCGACACCGACCGGCGCAACGCGCGGGTGGTGGTCGATGCCTGCAAGCCATTTGCGCGCCGCAACACTTTCCCGATCGTCGCACGTTCCAGCAAAGCGCTCGACGCGCGCACGCGCGCGAAATGGGCAAAAGACTTGCCGAAGGACTTTTGATTAGAGCGGGATGATTCTTGATTGAATCGCCGTCCCGCTCTAACTGTTTGTTTGAGCATGATCTCTTTCCGAAAAGTGGTTTCCACTTTTCGGGATCATGCTGTAGGCCAGGACACATCCGTGCTGTTTGTCATACACGCAGTCGATCGGGCGGGCGGCATGACCACGCGCGCGAAATTCTACCGCGCTCACCGCATCCATCTCGACCAGGCCGAGCAATATGAAGTGGACGTGGTGACTGCCGGCACACTCCTTGGCGACGACGGCGAGACGCCGGCGGGCAGCATTTTTGTCATCGACGCCAAGGACCGCGCGACCGCCGAAGCGTTCATGCGCAGCGACCCCTACCACATCAACAAGGTATGGGAGACGGCGCAAATTCACCGCTACAACAAGAAGCGCGGCACGCCGATTGCGTCACGGCGATAACTAATAAAGTTTCACAACCCTGCGGCGGCGGGAAGCGGGCGTGCCCTGGCGTTGCGTTCGGCCTTGAGAAGGTCGGCCAACAGGAAAGCCAGATCAATCGACTGCTCGGCATTGAGCCGCGGGTCGCACACGGTGTGGTAGCGATCCTTGAAATCGGCGTCGGTAATCATGCGCGCGCCGCCGGTGCATTCGGCCACGTTCTGGCCCGTCATTTCAAGATGCACGCCGCCGCCATGGGTGCCTTCGGCGCGATGTATTGCAAAGAACGTCTTCACTTCCGAGAGAATGCGCTCGAACGGGCGGGTCTTGTAGCCGCTTTCCGAGGTGATGGTGTTGCCGTGCATGGGATCGCATGACCACACCACGGTTTTCCCCTCGCGCTGGACCGCGCGGATCATGCCGGGCAGTTGATCGGCGACCTTGTCGGAGCCGAGCCGCACAATCAGGGTGAGCCGGCCCGGCTCGTTCTCCGGATTGAGAATATCGGTGAGCCGCAACAGCTCGTCGACCTTGCTCGACGGGCCGCATTTGAGCCCGAGCGGATTCATGATGCCGCGGCAGAACTCGACATGGGCGTGATCGGGCTGACGGGTGCGGTCGCCGATCCACACCATGTGCGCCGAGGTGCAGCAATAGGTGCCCGGCCGCGTCGAGTCCTCCCGTGTCATTGCCTGTTCGTAGCCAAGCAGCAGCGCCTCGTGACTGGTATAGAAGTCGGTGCTCTTGAGCTCGGGATGACTTTCCAGGTCGAGCCCGCAAGCCTGCATGAAGCCGAGCGCCTCGGAAATACGGTCGGCAAGCTCCTCGTAATGGTGCGACTGCGGGGAATCCTTGACGAAGCCGAGCGTCCACTGCCGCACATTGGCAAGATTGGCGTAGCCGCCGTGCACGAAGGCGCGCAAAAGATTGAGCGTAGCCGCCGAATGGCGGTAGGCTTCGATCTGCCGCGCAGGGTCCGGGCGGCGCGCGTCCTCGTTGAACTCGACGCCGTTGATCACGTCGCCACGATAGCTCGGCAGCTCCTTGCCGTCGCGTTTCTCCGTCGGTGCCGTACGCGGCTTGGCGAACTGGCCGGCAATGCGGCCGACCTTCACCACCGGAAGCGCAGCTGCATAGGTCAGTACCACCGCCATCTGCAGGAACACCCGCAGGAAGTCGCGAATGTTATTGGCGCTGACATTGTTGGCGCTTGCTTCGGAAAAGCTTTCCGCGCAGTCGCCGCCTTGGAGGAGGAATCCTTCACCCATGGCGACGCGAGCGAGCGCCTTTTTCAGGTTGCGCGCTTCTCCGGCAAACACGAGCGGCGGAAAGCCGGAGAGCTGGCGCTCGACCGCGGCCAGCGCGGCCGGATCGGGATAATCCGGCAACTGCGCGATCGGCTTTGCCCGCCAGCCGTGAGGGCTCCAACGCTCGGCCATGACATACTCTCCTCCCGTAGCCCGCATGCAGCGAAGCGAAATGCGGGGTTACCATCCCGGATTTCGCTACGCTCCATCCGGGCTACGAGCGTTATATACCGGACGGCGCTGCGAAACTGCCAGCCCGTGTCGCGGATGCGGTGCAGGCGCAGTCTGCGGAGCGGTGCACCGCTAAGCCGGGACCGTTCCAACCACTGAATTTGTAACGATCCCGGGTCAGCAGCGCATCATTGCGCTGTGCGCATGCTGCACTGCGCCCGGGACAAGTTACTCCGCCGCCGCACGGGAATGGCTCACGGCCTTCTCCCGCAAGGTAACAAGCTCCTCGGCCGCGGTCGGATGTACCGCCATCACGGCGTCGAAATCGGCCTTGGTCGCCTTCATCTTCACGGCAATACCGACAAGCTGAATCATCTCCGCGGCGTCGAGTCCCACGATATGACAGCCGACGACGCGCTCGCTCTCGCCATCGACAACAAGCTTGAAAAAGGCGCGTGTGTCGCGCCCTGCGAGCGACATTTTCAGCGGCCGGAACATGGTCTTGTAAACGTCCACCCTGGCAAACCGCTCGCAGGCGGCTTTCTCCGTCAGGCCGATGACGCCGATTTCGGGTTCCGAGAATACCGCGGTCGGTACATTCGTATGATCGACGGCAACCGGCTTTCCCCCAAACACGGTATCGGCAAAAGCATGCCCCTCGCGAATGGCGACCGGCGTGAGATTGACTCGGTTCGTCACATCGCCGACGGCATAGATGCTGTCCACGGAGCTGCGCGAGAATGCGTCGACCGCAACGCCGCCGTTTTTGGCAATCTGCACGCCGACACCGTCTAGTCCGATCCCGGCAATGTTCGGCCGCCGACCGGTCGCAAACATGACGCGATCGGCCACAAAAGAGCGGCGGTCGGACAATTCGACACAGTATCCGTGCGCCACCTTCTCGACCGACTCCACGGTCTGCCTGGTGATGATGGTGATGCCGCGGCGCTGCATTTCCGAGCGCAGGTGCTCGCGCACATCGTCATCGAAGCCGCGCAGAATGTTGTCGCCGCGATAGACCAGCGTCACTTGTGAACCTAGCCCGCGGAAGATGCCGGCAAATTCCACGGCGATATAGCCGCCCCCCTGGATGAGGATGTGGCCGGGCAATCGATCGAGATGAAACGCCTCGTTCGAGGAAATGACGTGCTCAAGTCCGGCGATCTCGGCGCCGGGAAAAGGCGCTGCGCCGGTCGCCACCAGGATGAATTTGGCGCGTACCCTTTGGTTGTCGGCCAGGAGACGCACGCTGTGCGCATCTTCGACAATGGCGCGGCTTTTGACGACCTTGACCCTCGCGCGCTCGAGCGTCGTGAGGTAAGCCGCTTCGAGCCGGGCGATCTCGCGATCTTTGTCCGCAATGAGACGGGTCCAATCGAATGCCGGCTCGGGGACAGTCCAGCCGTAGCCCGCTGCATCGTGGAAATCGTCGGCGAAACGCGAGGCGTAGACGAGCAGCTTTTTTGGTACGCAGCCGCGGATCACGCAGGTGCCGCCGACCCGGTATTCCTCGGCGATCAGCACCTTTGCACCGTAGCCGGTCGCGATCCGCGCCGCGCGCACGCCGCCGGACCCCGCACCGATGACGACGAGATCGAAGCTCTCGTCAGCCATGCGAACGGTTAAATCTCGTGGCCACGCTTTCGCATCTCAGAACGCATTGCCGCGATGATTTGTTCGGACAGCTTGTCCGCCCACATGCGCGCCGATCGCATGCTCTCGTCGACCACCGCCGGTTCGCGGGCAAGGAGCTTTTGGCCGAGCGGGGACTTGTAGAAGGCCAATGCATCCTTGAGTTCCTGCTCGGTAAAGTGCGTGGCATAGAGTTTGGCGGTTTCCGCCAGCACTTCGGCGCTACGCGGCGCAAAGTCGGCACGCAGCTTGGCTGCGACCTCGTTCAATTCCTTGCCCAGGAGCGGGTTGGCCTTGAGAAACACGTTCTTTGCCTGCTCGACCACGCCGCCCACAAGCGGCTCGTAAAGGGTGTTGGCGCCTTTAACGGCAATCAATTCGCGAGCGGTCGCCATCGCCGATGCCGAGGGCGTTTTTTGCGCCGCGGCGCCCGCTATCGACGCGACCAGAAAAAGCCCAATCGTGGCGGCACGAACAACGCCCGCGGTCGGGTAAGCAAACATGAACACCCTCCTGTTGGTGAAACCCTGTTATTCAGACAGCTTACGCCCGATGCATCACGCGCACGCCGCCGGCGCCGGCAATCACTGCCGCGCAAGCAAGCCCCACGAACAGCCCGTGTTCGACCACCCCTGCGATACCGTCAAGCCGAGCGGCGAGCGATTGCGGATCGGCAATGCGCGTCAATGCAACGTCCACAATCCAGTGCCCGCCATCCGTGACGAAAGCGTGGCCGTCTTTTCCAGGGCGCAACCGGGCACAGCCGGCGCATCCGGCAGCGCCTGCCGCGGCTTCGATTTTGCGAAGCGTTGCTTGCAGCCCGAACGGCACGACCTCGACCGGCAGTGGAAAACGACCTAGCGTGGTCACCCATTTCGATTGGTCAGCGATGACAACCATGCGCAAGGAGGCAGAGGCAACGATCTTTTCCCGCAGCAGAGCGCCTCCGCCGCCTTTGATGAGGCTCAGATCAGGCGCGATCTCGTCGGCCCCGTCGACGGTGAGGTCAAGCTCCGGCGTCTGTTCGAGGGTCGTGAGCGGAATGTTGAGCCGCTCGGCTTGGGCTTTTGTCGCCTCGGATGTGGGCACGGCGACGATGCCAAGGCCAGCATGCACCCGCTCGGCCAACAGTTCGACGAAATACCTCGCCGTCGAGCCGGTACCAAGCCCAATGCGCATGCCGGAATGGACGAATCCGATTGCGCGCGCGGCCGCTGCACGTTTCTGTGCCTCTACATCCATTGACAAGCCTTCCATTGACAAGGCTTGCCTTGACGGCTGACGCGGGTTAGCGATCCGAGCGTCATGGTTGCTCCAATCGTGGTTTTCGATCTCGACGGCACGTTGGTCGATACCGCACCTGACCTCGTCGGCACGCTCAATATCATTTTTACGCGCATGGGACTTCCTGCCGTGCCCTATGCTGCCGCCCGCAACATGGTGGGCGGGGGAGCGCGAGCGCTGATCGAGCGCGGGCTTGCGGCCGAGGGACGCACGGTCACAAGCGCGGAGTTAGACGGCTTGGTGGGAGATTTCATCAAACATTATGCCGAACACATCGCCGATGGCTCGCGACCGTTCCCCGGGTTGCAGGCGGCGCTCGATGAACTCGGGACCCGTGGTTGTCGCGCTGCTGTGTGCACGAACAAGCTCGAATGGCTGGCGCGTCGGCTGCTCGGTAACCTCGGCCTCGCAACGCGCTTCGTTGCAATTTGCGGCGGAGACACGTTTGGATTGCAAAAACCTGACCCCCAGCTGCTACGGCGCACCATTGCCGCCGCGGGAGGCAGCGAGAAACATGCGATAATGGTAGGCGATTCCATCAGCGATACTGCGATGGCCTGCGCGGCGGGCATTCCAGTTATTGCGGTCGATTATGGATACAGCGAGACGCCGGTTGCCGAATTGGACGCCGATCGGGTGATTAGCGGCCTTGCGGAGCTGCCGGCCACCGTTTTTGAGCTGCTTTCCCCGCTTCGATGGCCTTCAGTGCGACGGAAGGGCTCTTGAACCGGGTCATTAACCTCTTCGGCTGCTTACCTTATCGTCGCCACACTTGGGGAGGAGTTTTCGGCCTGCTGCCATGGGACGGGGGAGCATGGCCTGCGCTCGCTTTCCTCGCGCTCGTCTGTCGTTTTGGGGTTCGGCGGCCGTATGCCGCCTAAGTAAGTGGGTTTCGACATGAGCCGAGTCATTGCCGTCTTGGCATGTGGCTTTTCGCTTGCCGCGTGCTCAGCAACCATGCCGAGCTTGAATTTCGGTTCTTCCTCGCCGCCCACAGAAGCGGTGCGGTTCGAATCCGAGCCGCCGGGAGCAGAGGTGAAAACCTCGCTGGGGCAAAGCTGCCGCACGCCCTGCGAGTTGACGTTGAAATCTGGCAATGACCTTTCCAGCACATTCACCCTCAAAGATTTCCAGCCACAGACGGTCTCCATTCGGCCGGAGGCAGTTGCCGGATCCGACACGCCGCGGCTAGCCCCGAACCCTGTCGTCGTGGAGCTTAAAAAGGTTGCCGTTGTGCCCCCGAAGAAAAAGAAGAAGCGGGTGCTGCCGGTCGCCGCGGCAACTCCACCTACAGCGCCCGTCACTGCGTCCGCCGCTACCGCGCCAGTCACGCCTGAGCCACCGCCTATGCCATCCTCGCCACCACCAGAAGCGGCAGCTTCGGCCACGAATTATCCCTGGCCTTCGCGGTAATTCCTGCTCGTCAGTTCGTTGCCCGCATCGACCGGCAGCGTATTGCGGGGACGACAACCCCGGATTTCGCTTGCACTTTCGGTCCTGCTAAGGTGGGCTAACGCCAGCCAGTGGTCCGATTCCGAAGTTCGCCACCACTCGCAGCACGTTCAAGTGCGAACTTCGGAATCTAAGGACCACTAGCAACGTTATGAATCTAGTGCGGTTTTGAATTTGAAGCTCCTAAACGAGCTTGGGCGTTATGATAGGAACTTCAAATTCACCGCACTAGGTCAGCGCTCCCCCTGGACCACCTGGCTGACATCCGTCACAATTCCCATATCAGGCAAATCCCTGCATGTCGGGTGAAGCTCACCCTGAAATGGTCGCGAGGCCTTGGAACGTATCGGGATGCAAGCTCAGGAAACGTTAGCCTTCGATCGCCGCGGCGCGAGCCTGGTTGATCCGTTCGGGCGCGCCATCACCTATCTGCGCGTGTCGGTAACGGATCGCTGCGATTTCCGCTGCGTCTATTGCATGGCGGAAAACATGACCTTCCTGCCGAAGGCGGACCTTCTCAGTCTCGAAGAGCTCGATCGGCTTTGCAGCGCTTTCATCGCCCGCGGGGTGCGAAAGCTCAGATTGACCGGCGGGGAGCCGCTGGTCCGGCGCGGCATCATGACGCTGATTGCTGCTCTGTCGCGCCACCTTAAGTCGGGCAGCCTCGACGAAATCACCTTGACCACCAACGGCTCGCAATTGCCCAAATACGCCAACGAGCTGGCTGGCTACGGCGTGCGCCGCATCAACATCTCGCTCGACACGCTCGATGCCGACAAATTCCGCGCCATCACCCGGTGGGGGGAACTCTCCAAGGTGCACTCCGGGATCGATGCCGCGCAAGCTGCCGGACTCAAGGTGAAGATCAACGCGGTCGCGCTTAAGGGAGTGAACGAGGACGAGTTTGCAAAACTACTGGAATGGGCGCACGGCCGCGGCATGGAACTCACCCTCATCGAAGTGATGCCACTTGGCGACGTGGGCGAGGGGCGTCTCGATCAGTATCTCCCTCTTTCTATCGTGCGGGCACGCCTGGCCGAACGCTTCAAGCTGAATGATACCGATTATCGAACGGGCGGACCGGCCCGCTATGTCACCGTGGCCGAAACCGGTGGGCGGCTTGGCTTCATCACGCCGCTTACGCATAATTTCTGCGAATCATGCAACCGAGTGCGCGTCACCTGTACCGGCACTCTCTTTATGTGCCTGGGACAGGAAGATGCAGCCGACCTGCGCAGCCCATTGCGCGCGTCCGAAGGCAACGACCTGCTCAATGCGGCGATCGACGAGGCGATCACGCGCAAGCCCAAGGGGCACGATTTCATCATTGACCGGCGTCATCAACGGCCGGCGCTGTCCCGCCACATGAACGTCACCGGTGGCTAGCGAACGACCTACGCGGATTCCGCGGTGACCGGCAGCGATGTGCAGACATTGAACACGCGCACGGCACGATGAAATCCCTTGAGCTGCAGCTCTCCCGCCGCTTCGGTGCTGGTGGAAGCCTCGATCGCCGATTGCACTTTGCTCTCGATAAGGATCTGGCTGTCCTTGGCGTCGGCGCATAGGCGCGCCGCGAGATTGACCACGCTGCCGACCGCGCCATAGTCGAAGCGGCCTTCAAAGCCGATGCGGCCGAGCGTGGCATAGCCGTGCGCAATTCCGACACCGAAGCCCAGCTCATGGCCCTGCTTGCGCCACGTCGCTAGCATCTTGCCGACTTCGTCGCGCATGTCGATTGCCATCCGCACCGCGCGCAGGCTTGGGTCGGAGCAGGGAATCGGATCGTTGAAAAACACCATGATGGCGTCGCCGGCAAATCGTTCCACGGTCCCTTCGTGCTTGTGGACGAGCGTGCCAAGCACCGCGTGGTACTGTCGCAGCAAAGTCATCACTTCCTCTGGCTCGCTTGTCTCGGAAAAAGCGGTAAAGCCGCGCAGGTCGCAGAACACGACCGTGATCGGCCGCCGATGGCTCTCCAGCACTTTGTCATCGCCCGACGAAAGAATGAGATTGGCGATCTGCGGAGATACAAAACGCTGCAGTCGGCTTGCACGCTCTATCTCCAGCACCTGCTGCTCGACACGTTCTTCGAGGGTGCGATTCCATTTCGCCAGATCGTCGGCCTGGGCACGCACCTGATCGTGCAGCTCCTTGATGCGCAGGACCGACTTGACGCGCGCGACCAGTGCCATCTGGTCGATCGGTTTCGTCAGATATTCGTCGGCGCCTGCTTCAAGTCCAGTCACGACGTCCGAGCTGCTGGCCTTTGCAGTGACCAGGATGATCGGCATGAACGGCATCGCCGGGTCGCCTTTGAGCCGCCGGCAGACCTCGATGCCATCGATCTTCGGCATCATGATATCCAACAGAATGAGATCGGGAAGCTGCTCGCGTGCCGCTGCCAATGCCTCCTCGCCGTCGGCTGCCTGCGAGAGTTCATAGCCCTGCGTCTGCAGCCGCGTCACGAGGATGTCGCGGTTCATCTCATTGTCGTCGACGATCAGGATGCGCGGTGGACTGTGCATGGCGTTTCAATGCAGGGCAGACATGCTAGGGGATGTATTCGCGAATCTTGGCGAGCAGCGCGCGCGGGCTATAGGGCTTTGCGACGTACGCATCGCAACCGGCAGCGCGTGCCTTGTCCTCATCCCCGCTGAGCGCGTATGAAGTGACGACGATGATGGGAATCGCCTTCAGCGCGGGGTTTGCCTTGATCTGCCGTGTCGCCTCGTAGCCGTCGACCATCGGCAATTGGATATCCATCAGGATCAAATCTGGCCGGTGCTCGTTCGCGGCGGTAATGGCCTGCGCGCCATCCCCGGCCTCGATCATCTCATATCCGGCGTTGGCCAGAAGATCGCGCAGAATCTGCCGGTTGTCTTCCTGGTCCTCGACGACGAGAATTCGTTTGCTCATGCCTGCACCATCTGTTGTTCGGCCTTGGCCTTGTGCTCGACTTTTACCGGCAGGCTGATGGAGAAGGTAGCGCCGTGCCCCACCGTCGACTCGACCCAGATGCGGCCGCCATGCAGTTCCACAATACGCCGCGCGATCGACAATCCGAGACCGGTTCCACCCTTTTTCTTGGTGGCCGAGCTGTCCGCCTGCTGGAATTCCTCGAAAATCTTCGCCTGATCGTCCGGCCCGATCCCCGGGCCGGTATCGCAGACCGAAACGGTGTAAGCGCCGTTCATTGCCGAGGCCTTGATTGCGACTTCGCCCTGATCGGTGAATTTGATGGCATTGCCGACGAGATTGAGCAGCACCTGCGTTAATCGACGCTCGTCGCCATGCCCGCCGGGAAGATTATTCGGCAGCTCGATCTTCAAGGCGATCTTCTTTTCCTGCGCAAGCAACTCGACGGCGGCAAAGACGCTGTGCACGACGTCCTTGAGCGAGTAATCGGCAAGCGCCAAGGTGAGCTGACCAGCTTCGATTTTCGACAAGTCGAGCACGTCGTTGATCAGCCCGAGAAGATGCTTGCCGTTGCTTTGCACGCGCTCAAGCACGGTCCGCATCTTGGCCGGCACGTCCCCGTAGATGCTGTCGAGAATAAGCTCGGTGTAACCGAGGATCGCATTGAGCGGCGTGCGCAGCTCGTGGCTCATATTGGCGAGAAACTGCGACTTGTGCTGACTCGCCACTTCGAGCTGGCGGCTCTTGTCCTCGATTTCATGAAACAGGCGAGCGTTCTGAATCGCCAGCACCGATTGCGCGGCGAATGTCTGCAACAGGTCGATGGTCTGCTTGGAAAACTCGCCAGGCCGTTTGCGGCGGACGACGAGGGCGCCGACGATACGTTCGGCGCCGAGCAGCGGAACGATCAGCACCGCTCGGAACCCGGCATGCACGATCACATCGATCAACTCGCTGGGCGGCTGTTCCCGCAGATCGGCAATCTGCAGCGGCGCGCGTTGTGCGGCCGCTTCCCCGATCCCGGCATCGCCAATGCGGATGTGGCGCTCCCTGATCGCGGCGATCAAATCCGCCTCCATGCCATAGGTCGAGCGCAGTCCGAATTCGCTGCGGCTGTCATCGTAATCATAGATCGCGCCGGCGTCGGCGTCGGAAAGCTGCACAGCCTTGCTGACGATGGTGTTCAAGACCGCTTCGAGATCGAGAGTGGAATTGACCGCCTGGCTGACTTCGCCGAGCGCACGCAGTTCTGCGACCGATTGGGCCAGCTCGTGGGTACGCAGCTCGACCTTCTTCTCCAAATCGGCATAGGATTCCTGCAGCCTTCCGGCCATGTCGTTGAACTGATCGGCAAGCCCTTCCAGCTCGTCGCCGGTCTTGATGGAGATGCGTTGGGCGAGGTCGCCGCTGCCGATGCGCGCCGCGCCGGTGCGCAGGGCTTGGATCGGTCCGACCATTCTGCGCGCCAGCACAAGCCCGGCGACAAACGCAAAGGCGAGCGCGCCCATGAGCAGAACGCCCGACCTTTGCATGGTTGAGAAGAGCGGCGCATAGGCTTCAGACACCGGCAACTCGACGAAAACCAGCCAGCTGAGCGGAGCAACATGGGCGTAAGCGGTGAGCACGCGCCGCCCCTGGATGTCGTCGGCAGTCTGCAGCTGCTCTGTCGCCTGCCCTGAGCCCACCGCGCGCGCCGCCTGAACCTGTGCCAGGCGGGAGAGGTCGGTGTTGCGCAGCACCAGGCTGATGTCGGGATGGGCGATGAGCCGGCCCTGCGAGTCGACGACGTAGGCCTGTCCGCGTTGGCCGACCTTGATCTGCGACACGACATCCCAAATCAGCTTCAAGTTGACTTCGGCCACGCTAACCCCGGCGTCGCGCCGCGTCCCGGCAAGCGCCAAGGTCATGTAAGGCTCCGACTCGCGCCGGAAATAGACCGGGCCGTAATAGACCTTGTGGGCCACTGCTTCGACGAATTTGGGTTCCTTGGAGAAATCGCCCTGACTGCCGACCACATCCATGGCGAGACGCGATACGCGCAGCTGCTCGCGACCGCTGGCGTCGAGCTGCGACAGCTCGGTGATGGCGGGCACCTGGCGCAACAGACGCAACCCGTCGAATCGGCGCTGGTCAATGGTTCCGGCCGACCAGGGCAGCTGCGTCGTCCAGCCCACCTGGCTCTCGATTTCCTTGATGAACTGTCCGATCTTCGCGGCTGCCGCTTCCGCCTGCTCGCGCTGAATGCGAATGAGAGAAGTCTTGTGTTCCTGATAAGAGAACCAGAGTTCTGACAGCCCGTTGGTCAGCAAGGCGATGCAAACGACTGCCAGGAACAGGCCGACATACTTGCGAAATAGCCGCCCGCGCGCCCGTGGTGCGGGGAGCTTTTCCGCGTTGAGATCAGCCGTGGTGGCCGCTTTCCCGTTCACCAATCACTCCGTCGGCAGGCGATTCAGGTCGCTCCCATTTCTCCTATCATATGCCGCGCATTCATTCGATCACCTCGTCGGCGCGCGCGAGCAGATAGGGCGGCACCATGAAACCGGTGGCCTTGG
The DNA here is from genome assembly GCA_963817135.1 of uncultured Alphaproteobacteria bacterium. Taxonomy (GTDB): domain Bacteria; phylum Pseudomonadota; class Alphaproteobacteria; order Rhizobiales; family Xanthobacteraceae; genus VAZQ01. The sequence goes on from CAWFNG010000015.1 coordinate 233,325, forward strand.
CGGTTTTTAGATTGATGACCAGTTCGTATTTAGCCGGCGCCTGTACCGGCAGCTCGCCGGGGCTGGTGCCTTTGAGCATGCGGTCGACGTAACCGGCCGCCCGCCGGAATACATCGGACACATCGCTGCCATAGGACAAAAGGCCGCCGCTGGCTGCGAAAAAGCGATATGGATAGACCGCGGGCAGCTGATAGCGGGCGGCAAGCGCGATGATCAGATCGCGATGTTGCACTGTAGTGACGTCCGGCATGACGATGAGGCCGCCGTTCGGCTCGCGCGCAAAGTCCGTAAGGCCGGGCTCTATGTCGGAGGCATTGTGTATCGGTATCTTGATGGGCTCGAGCGCAAATGCCGCCGCCGCGCTCTCGATCGACGGCCAGAACCGCGGCGCAAAAGGGGCCGTTTCAGGGTTGAAGATCAGCGCGACGCGCTTGGTCCAATAGGCGATCTGCGTGAGCGCTTCCACCCATTTGCTGCCAATGGTGAACTCGAAACCGGTGAAGCCGGTGATATGCCCGCCGGGACGAGCGAGATTGGGGACGAACCCACTGCCGACGGGATCGATCACCTGCGCAAATACTACCATGGGCAGGCGGCGGTTTTCAGCGACCAGGGCGGCAAGCACCGGCGTACCGATGGCAAGAATAACTTCGGGGCTAAGGCCGACGAGGGCAGCGGCCTCTGCTCGCAACACATCAGCGTCGCCAACCGCCCAGCGATATTCAAGCCGCATATTGCGGCCTTCGATCCAGCCGAGCTCTCGCAGCCCTCCTTCAAACGCATTGACGCGCAGCTTCGCTTCCGGGTCGTCGAACGCAAGCGACATCATCGCCCCGACGTGTCGCATTCGCTCCCGGTGCTGGGCGTGCGCAGGGAACGGCCGCCCGCACGCTGCGTAGCCAAGCATGGCGACGAAGTCGCGCCGGGAAAGCAAATGACCGCTCATAAACCGATTACGAATGAAACGAGGCGGCCCGCCATGGCGTCATCCTCCGGGCCGGTGCCGCGCCGGCTGCAAGAGAGACTAGCATAAAATTGCTGGTAAGCTGCCCTCTTTGAACGGTGTAGACGCCAATGGGTTCGGTTGCGATCCTTGATCTTGGCGTTGAAATCACCTCTATGTCTCACAGTGGAAGGATGCGGGTATGCCGGGTGATAATGTCGCGGCATGAGCTTGCGCCGGTGCATGCGTCGTCATTGCGGCGCGAGACGGCTATTCTGCTTCTCGCCGCGGTCGCGATAGGGTGGGGAACAGCGTGGCCCGTAACCAAGGCCATCCTGCAGGATGTGCCTCCGCTCTGGACGACAGCGCTTCGATCCGCAATCGGAACTGCCACCCTGTTCGCAATTTCCATCGGGCGTCGCCGGCTGACCATTCCCGAGCGCGGCGACACTGCGGTCGTTCTCAATGTAGCGCTGTTGCATATGGTTGCCTTTGCCGGCCTTGTGAGCTTGGGACTGCAATTCGTTCCAGCCGGCCGTTCGGTGGTGCTCGGTTACACGACCCCGCTTTGGGTAACCTTGGGCGCGCGCATTTTTCTTGGCGAAGTTCTTACTCCGGCACGCACGATTGGAATCGTTGTTGGAATCGTTGGAGTTCTCCTGCTGTTCAATCCTTTTGCTTTCGTGTGGCACGACCGCACCGCTCTTCTCGGCAATCTGCTGATCCTGCTCGGTGCGCTATGTTGGACGGCGAGCATTTTGCATGTCCGCGCGCACCGCTGGATCTCTTCTCCCTTCGATCTTGTGCCGTGGCAGGCTCTGCTGGCTACAGTGACGCTTGCGCCCATTGCCGTCCTGTTCGAGGGCCTGCCGCAGGTCGAATGGAGCGCTCGCCTGGCGATGCTGCTGATTTACGGTGGCGCCGTCGGCGTGGCGCTGCCTTATTGGGCAATGCAATGCGTCAACCGAGACCTGCCGGCGACAACGACGGCGCTTGGCCTGCTTGCTGTACCGCTGGTAGGCGTTGCGTGTTCGTCCATTGCGCTCGGAGAATCCCTCGATGCCAATCTGATTATCGCCGCACTGCTCATCATCAGCGGCATTGCTATCGGAACAAGCGACACGATTGCGCGGATCTGGCCGTTGTCGCGCCGGGGTTTCGCTTCCAAAGACTAGTGTGGCGGATTTGACGTTCCTACCAGTATTGCCGCGATTCATTCGTAGGAACGTCAAATCCAAAGCCACACTAGAATCACATAGTTGCTAGTGTCCCTTTGGTTCCGACGTTCATATACGAGCGTGCTGCAAAGTGATACGAACGTCGGAACCGGGACACTAGTGGTCCGATTCACCGCACTAGGCTTGAGTGGGGAAATCTGTAAAAATGACGATTGTCCGGAACTGGATCGTTTAAATACGCCAGGCGGCGCCCGGCCCGCTGGTCCAATGTGACGAAAAGATCGATGGGCAATGTCTAGGTCGAGTCTGGCGCTCTACAATTTACGGGGCTTCGTGATCCTGATCGTGGTCGCGTTCCATTCGAGCCTGGCCTATCTGGGCTCGCAGCCTGCCTCCGCTCCGCCTTTCGACAGTCCGCCCTATGCTTGGAAGGCGATCCCGATCATCGATAGCCAGCGATGGTTCGGCTTCGACTTGTTCTGCGCGTCGCAATACGTCTATCTCATGCAGTTCATGTTTTTCCTTTCCGGGTTGTTCGTTTGGCCTAGTCTCCTGCGCAAGGGAGGAAGGACGTTTCTCTTTGATCGCGTGCTGCGTCTCGGTATCCCATTTGTGCTCGGCGTCTATCTGTTGATGCCTGTAGCGCATTTCCCGGTGTACCGCGTCACCGCCACCGACCCGAGTTGGTCTGCATTCTGGACGCACTGGACCGCTTTACCGTTCTGGCCGAGCGGCCAGTTGTGGTTTTTGTGGTACCTCTTGGCGCTCAACATTGCCGCCGCTGGGCTCTTCGTCCTTGTTCCGCGCTGGGGCGAGTATCTGGGCCGAGTATCGGGGCGAGCGGGTGCCAGCCCGGGCCGGTACTTTGTTGCGCTCGTGATCGTATCCGCGCTTGCCTACATGCCGTTGGCCGCGGTTTTTCGCCCTTGGGATTGGGTCCAATTCGGTCCGTTCGCGTTTCAGCCAAGCTTTACCTTGCTTTACATCGCCTATTTCTTTGCAGGCATTGGCCTTGGTGCATTCGGCATAGAGAAGGGGATACTCGGATCGGACGGATCGTTGGCGCAGCATTGGCGCGTTTGGGTTGCGAGCGCGCTTGCGGGTCTGCTCACATGGATGATCCCGACCGCGGTCATGATCAAGCTTCCAGGTGCCCCGACCGTAATTCTGGAATTCGTCGCCGAGTTGGGCTTCGTTCTCGCGTCGGTAGCGTCGTGTTTTGCCCTGCTGGCCGTGTTCCTGCGATTCGCGACGACGCGCTCGCCAATATTCGGGAGGCTGTCGGAAAATGCATACGGCATCTATCTCGTTCATTACCCGTATGCGATCTGGCTGCAGTACCTCCTGCTCGGTTTTGCTTTTTCGGCCATTTTCAAGGGGGCCATCGTAGTTTGCGCCACGTTGCTCTTGAGCTGGGCGACCATCGCCGCCATGTGCCGCATTCCGATCGGCGCCCGCTTGATGCGGTCAGACCCGCGCGTTTTGGCGAGAGCGCCGCAAGCGGCCAAGACAGGAATCAACTGATTAGACTCTTATTCAATGCTCCTTGATATCGGCTTCGCGTCTGATGTCCTCCTTCTTTTCCAGGCAATAGTATCCGGCGAGCCGGCTGATCAATGAACGATGCTCCCAGTCCTTGAGCACCCGACTGACATTTTCCCGCGCTATGCCGGCCATTGCGGCGAGATCGTTTTGGCTGATTTTCTGCCGGATTACGATGCGGCCTTGCCCTACATCGCGTCCGAATGCATCGGCAAGACTGAGCAGCGCGCGTGCCACACGCCCCTTGACCGAAAGAAAACTCGTTGCCGCCAGCGCCTCATTGGTGTCGCGCAACCGATGCGCCAGCAGGATCATAACGTGACGATAGATCTCCGGATTAGCGCGGCCGAACGCTTCGAAGGCGGTGCGGCTTATGAAGCTTAGTTTCGAATCTCTGAGCGCGGTCACCGAGGCCGAGCGCGGCGCGCCGTCGATCATGGATAACTCGCCAACCACGGCTCCAGGACCCAGAATGGCGAGAATGCGTTCCCCCCCGCTGAGTGCGGCGACGCTCGCCTTGAGCAACCCGTCCTCTATTCGATAACAACCCTCGCCCTCGTCGCCTTCCAGGAACAATGTCTGGTCCGCCGTCAGCGAAACGACATGAGCATTGGCGAATAGCCCACGTGACAAATCGTCTGGCAGCGAAGCCAGCAAATTTTCCGGCGGAGGGGCTCGTTTCTCCATGCGTCATTGGCCCTGGGGCAATGCCAAGGTCGGGAATAGGACAGAATAGCGCAGTATCCGCAATTCGGCACGTGTTATTGCGGCGACCATGAGCAGAATGACGCGAATTGAAATCTCCAGCCAGCAAGCCCAGCCAAACTGGTGGCAGCGCGGCATTATCTATCAGATTTATCCGCGCTCGTTTCAGGATACCGACGGGGACGGTATCGGCGACCTTCGCGGCATCATGACCCGGCTTAACTATCTGGTGGACCTCGGTGTCGATGCCGTTTGGATTTCACCGGTGTTCCCTTCGCCGATGGCCGACTTCGGCTACGACGTGGCGAATTATTGCGACATCGACCCGCGTTTCGGCAATCTGCGAACTTTCGATCGACTGGTCGCCGAGATGCATAGGCGCGGGCTGAAGATCATTGTTGATTACGTACCCAATCACACGTCCGACCAGCATCCCTGGTTCATTGAAAGCCGCGCGTCGCGCGCAAGCGCAAAACGCGATTGGTATATCTGGCGCGACGCCAAGCCTGACGGGAGCGCCCCTTCCAATTGGCTGGCGGAATTCGGCGGCAGCGCGTGGCAGTGGGATCAGGCAACGCAGCAATATTATTATCACGCGTTCCTGCCGCAGCAGCCGGACTTGAACTGGCGCAACCCCGCTGTCCTTGACGCGATGCTCGATGTGCTGCGCTTCTGGCTTGACCGCGGAGTCGATGGGTTCCGGGTCGACGCCATCCATCATCTCTATGAAGATATCGAGCTGCGCGACAATCCGATAAATCCCGATTGGCGCGCGGGCATGTCGCCGGCGTGTCGTCTTCTGCGCACCCACACGATCGAGCAGCCGGAAGTGCATAAGGCGATTGCCGCCATGCGGCGCGTCGCCGACAGTTATGGCTCAGATCGGCTCCTGATCGGCGAAGCATACCTGCCGATCGAGCAACTGATGGCTTATTACGGCTCCGATCTCTCCGGGTTTCATTTGCCGTTCAATTTCCATCTGATCCAGACACCTTGGACTCCCATCGCAATTTTCAAGCTTGTCGAAAGTTACGAGGCCCAGCTGCCGAAAGGGGGCTGGCCGAACTGGGTGCTCGGCAATCATGACCGGCCGCGGCTGGCAAGCCGGATCGGTAAAGCCCAGGCGCGCGTCGCCGCCATGATGCTGCTCACGCTGCGCGGTACTCCCACTATCTATCAGGGCGAGGAGATTGGAATGGCGGATGTGCCAATTCCGCCCGAGCGCGTGCGCGACCCCTGGGAGATCAATGTCCCGGGGCTCGGCCTGGGCCGGGATCCCGAGCGCACTCCCATGCAATGGGATGCCAGTGCAAATGCCGGGTTCAGCGCGGTCGAGCCGTGGCTGCCGGTTGCTGCTGATTACGCGCAGACGAATGTCGCAATGCAATCAGGTAACCGCGACTCTCTGCTGTCGCTCTATCGCGACATTATTGCGCTGCGTCGACACGAGCCGGCGCTTTCAATCGGCGGTTATCAGCCGGTCGCCGCTACCGAAAGCGTGTTGAGCTATGAACGGCGATACGGCGAACGACGAATCCGGATCGTACTTAACATGAGCGCGCAGCATCAGAAACTCGCCCCGCAACTAAGCACGCAGGGCCGCCTCCTGATCTCGACCCTTCGCAACCGAGAGGGTGAGGACGTCGATATTCGATCGCTGCGCCCCGATGAGGGCGTGATCGTGCAGGTCCGCTGATCGGAGCTCTTAACGCGCGGACATAGTATCGGCTGCCGCAGCGCGCGCTTCCTGGGAAAGCCGGGCGCGGCTGTCCCGCAGGCTGGACGCGAGCTTGTGCCAGGTGCCCGTGGGCTGCACATGCGAGGGATCGGCACTGGGCATCGGACGATAAAGCCCGAATTTTCTCCCATGCGCGTCGATCCATCGCCAAACGGCAGATGCATTGTCGTCCTCGCTGGTCACATCCACAGCTTGGCCGTGGCCGTATCCGCCAGTCCGCGCCTTGCCTCCGTGCAGCGAATTGCTTGATGAGGCCTTCAGGCCCGATGCAATGCTTTGCCGGTAGTCGTCGCGGAACGCGCTGAGGATGGACCAACGAATTCCGGCAGCGTCCATCGCCTTGCCCGCGTGATAGAGTTGCTCGCGAAAATCAGGATCCATGCCGCTGATAACGTATTCCGGCATGGAGATCCCGAAGCGCTTTGCAGCCGCGGGATCTTTCCAGGTGAAGTCGCCGCTTAAATCGCGCTTGGTGGGCGCGCGCGTATAGACTTCCCAGAGATACTCGTTCACTTCATCTATGGGGGATGCCGTCCGCTTTGGTGGAGATGCCGGTCGCGATGGCGCTGGTGCGGCAGAGGCCAGCGAAATGCTCGCGGTAGTTACGGCAGTACTGTCCGGCTGTTCGGATGCGACACTCGCAGCGGGCACGAACTCTGCCGGCTCAAAGCTTGCTGCGGCACCGCTTGGCGCAAGCGAGACGAAGCTCCATGGCGCCGCCATCTCGATTTCGCGTGCCTGCTCTTCGTCGATCGGTTCGGAGAACGTGACAGGCGCAGCGACATGCGGCCTTTGCACGACCCACTCGGTCTCGCGGGTCGGCGGGAACGGGCTCGACAGCGCGAGTGGAATCGCCACAAAGAATACCAACACCCCGCACAGCAGTCCCGCGAACACAATAGCATAGCGGGAAATCCGGTCAGCCGAATTCACGGCGAGCAATGTCCGCATACTTTACGCCCGTACAGTTTTCAGACGGATTGTCCCCAGCCGCGAGCCGCGGTTGATGACGCGCGGCAAGGTAGTCCCCTCTCCCAGTGAGGAGGAGCGTGCTCGATCATTGTTATGATCGGGTTAACCGGTGCCGGGCTTGGGCTGACTCATTCCGGGCTTATGGAGCCGGCCTCGCCTCGGAAATGACAGCGAAAACCATGCCCGCTTGGGGCGTACTAACTGACCCGACCCCGGACTTGGCGGTGGCGCTCACGCCATTTCGGACCGGGACCTCGCATATAGTGCCGCTCCGGTCGGTAGCGCCTGCCCAAAAGCTTCGCGAACTCCTTGAAGAAGGCCAACAAATACATTGCTGTAACTCCCCCGAACGCGTACCCCGGAAGCCTTCCTGCAACCGCCTTTGGACGAATGGAGGGACGTTGTGCGGCAGCAATAAGGAATGAGCGGGACTTTCTGTGTCCCGGGCGCGTGAGCGAGCGCGCCAGCGCGAGCGGAGACTCCGGGCTCGGGCTACTCGCTCATTGCCGTGCTCTCGCTCGCGCGCAGGCGGTGCAATGCATCTTTTACTGGGGCGCTCGCTCGGCCGGGACACGCGAAACAATATCAAGAGTCACACTGGATCGGCGACTGGCACCGTCGCGGGGCTCACCTCTTTTACGGCGCCTTTCCAGCCGCTCTCGGTGATGTCGAATACGATCCCTTCCGGCGTCGTATATTTCACCTCGTAGTAAACATTGGGGTTGGTCTCTTTGCGGCCGGTGAGATATTTGCCCCCTGCTGCAGTCACCTTGCTGTGCGCTTCCTCGAGGTTGTCCACCCACATCCCGAAATGCAGAAGCCCGTGAAACCCCTTCTGATTTTCCAATCCGGCGATCGGCTCGTCACCGAAATTCAAAAGCGCGACATTGATGGTTCCATCGGTCATATAGATACCGCGCATGGCATTGCCTACGCGCTGCATGCCGAATGCCTGCTCGAAGAATTTCGCGGCAGCCTCGGGATCGGGAACCGAAAGGGCGATGTGGCGTAATTTGGCCATGGCAGCTTTCTCTCACCATTTTCCGTCGCCCGGCGCAAGCCAGGTGATCGATTGAACCTTCTTCAGCAAGTCCGGATCGATATGCGGCAACATGGTCTTTCTGAACGCCAGGCGCAGCCTTTGATATTGCCGGGCGCAGGTCGGTATGCGGTCCTTGGCCAGCCAGTTTTTCTCGATCATGTCCTTGAAAGCGTCGGGAGAACCGCCGTAACCGATGCAAAGCATATTGGCCAGGCGCTGCGCCGAAGTTGAATGCTCGTCCCAGCGCGGGCTCGGGCCGCGTTGCGCGGCAGTCAACCAATAATAGACGTCGCCTTTGATGGCGGTTCGCGCAACCTGCGGCCCGAATTGCAGCGACACGAACGCCGCCATATCGTCGGCGGCATCCTCCTCGCGCCCGAGCACGGGAAGCGTGAAAATATCATTCATGGCATGACCGGTTTCATGCAGCAGAGTCATCAAGAATTCGCCGACAATGACCTCCTCGCGTGAGAATCCCGCGGTGGAAGTTTTCGGGGCTATCGCCTCCACCTCATCGAGATATTCGTAACAGTATTTGATGGTCCACTCCCGTGGGTCGTAGAATGCGTTGCTCTCCTGGCATTCCTGGGTCCGCACTCGCAGCGTGACCGGCAGGCGCAACGGGGACAGGAAGGCGGCATATTCTTCCAGCACTTCGCGCTTTTTCATGCGTTCGTAGATCGCCTGGTATCGCTTGTAATTTGCGTAATCCTTGGGGTTCCCGGCGCCGGGGTCCCTCGGTTCAAGATAATCGACCTTGACGTTGCCGGCGCGAAGCTCCGGCGGAATTTGGATTTGCGCGAAAGCTGCGCTGCAATGAAGGATCAGAGAGCTCGTCAGGAACGCGATGAATGCACCAGCATGGGTACGGTTCATGGGAACATCCTTGTGAATTCGTGCAGGAGAAACGATCGGCGGTTGCAACAGGCTTACTTTCCGTCGTCCGGCCTGAGCCATTCGATGGCTTGCACTTTTTTCATCAGGTCCCTGTCGATATAGGGCATGAAAGTGTCGTTGAAGGAGCGCATGATCTGATCATACTCGAAGCCGCAATTCTGCCGCCGTTTGTCCAGTGTCGTCTTCAAAAAGGAGAAGAGCTGGGGATCGGCGCCATAGGCGACACAGAGGTAGTTGTAGAAGCGCTGGACCTGCAGATCCTCTCCCATTGTCGTGCTGAATTCGCCGACGCCGGTCACGCTGGTTTGTGCGAGAAACCACGCCGTTCCCATCAGCGACTTGTAGGCGGTAAGCCCTCCGAACTGCAGCATGACGAGCGCCACGACGCGGTCAGCGGCATGCTGGTCTCCTCCCCAAACCGGAATTTCCAGGAGATCGAAGGTGGCAAGCGCAAATTCATGCAAAGCCTCGGATACGAACGCGCCGGTGATTGCGTAGGAGCGCAAGAACTGATAGCCGCCGACCGGCACCCAGTCCTGCGGCGCGCGCGCCTCCATCAGCGCGACGTAATCGTAGCAAATGGTTACCGGTCCGTCCGGCTGATAGGGTGAGATGTTCGCGCCGCATTCCGCTGTGCGCACGCGAACCTGTTTGGGTAGACGCAATGGCGCCAAGAATGCCCGCAACTCTTCCAGTACCTGTCTCTTCTTAAGTCGTTCGTAAATGGGACGCAGATTCGGGTTTTTCGGTTCCTCGTACACGATCTCAATCTGCGGGTTCCGCAGGTCCGATTTCAGCGGGTCCCAGGCAGGCGGCGACATCCCCGGCGGCCGCTGTGCCAGCGCGGGCACGCTCTGACAGACGCTCCACGTGACTGCAATCAGCATCGCTGCCACGCGCGTTGCGTTTTTCATGGGGAGTTCCTTCTCGCTCATGGATATCCTTGAATCCCTTCCGGCTCGGGACTTTGCAACATAGTAACCAGAAAGCAGGATGCCGCGCCATAGCGACGGCGCCGAGCCATCCCGGCCGTGACGAGATCGCCTTCATTTTTATCAGGAGGTCCTTTGATCCTGCCACCGTGATTGCTATTCTTGTTTATTGCGACCCGCCGACGCGCCGTAAGCGCGTCGCTCGCCCGGAACGGCGCTTCCGGCTCGGCCGCATCTCCGCAAATGTTGCCCGGACAAATCCGGGGTCCGTGCACGCCTTCGTCGGGGCGAATGGAGCAGCGATTGCATGTTTGCGCGGTTCGTATTCCTCGTGTCCCTCTTCACGGCGGCCCTTGGCACGCCTGCGCGCGCCGCTCCGCCACACGACGCGCCCATCATCGTGTTTGCAGCGGCCTCCTTGAAGAACGTGCTCGATGCCGTCGACGCTCTCTTCACCAAACAGAGCGGCATCAAGGTAGTGGCGAGCTATGTGGCAACCTCGGCGCCGGTGAAGCAGATCGAGAACAGCGCGCGGGTGCAGGCATTCGCCTCTGCGGTCACACTTGGCGCCGGCGAGGATGCTGCCCGATACGTTGAATTCCTGCGCTCGCAGGAATCAAAGGAGCTGTGCGCGCAGTTCGGGTTCACCTTCCTTGCAGGCCCCGGTTGATGCTTGCTCTCTCTCCCGACGAATGGATTGCCATCAAGCTGTCGCTGAAGATCGCGGTGGTTGCCACCGCGGTGGCGCTGCCCTTCGGACTTGCCGTCGCTTGGCTGCTCGCGCGCAAGAACTTCTGGGGTAAGGCGCTGCTCGACGGTCTCATCCATTTGCCTCTGGTGTTGCCGCCCGTCGTGACCGGGTATCTGCTCCTGATTTCGTTCGGACGGCGCGGACCGATCGGGATATTCCTCGCCGATCATTTCGGCATCGTGTTCTCGTTTCGCTGGACCGGCGCAGCGCTTGCCTGCAGCATCATGGGCTTTCCGCTGCTGGTGCGGCCGTTGCGCCTTGCGCTCGAAGCGATCGACCGCAAGCTCGAAGATGCCGCCGCTACCCTTGGCGCCGATCCGCTTTGGGTGTTCCTTACCGTTACCTTGCCATTGGCAATGCCCGGCGTGATTGCCGGCATGGTGCTCTGCTTTGCCAAGGCGCTCGGCGAATTCGGCGCAACCATCACCTTCGTCTCCAACATTCCGGGCGAGACGCAGACCATCTCGGCGGCCATCTACACATTTACCCAGATGCCCGGCGGCGACGCCGCTGCCGGCCGACTGGTGCTGGTGGCGATCGCCATTTCCCTTGTTGCGCTGATCGCGGCCGAATGGCTTGCGCGCCGCGCCGGCACCCGTTTCCATGGAGAATGATTTGCTCTCGCTCGACGTGGAAAAACGACTCGGCGAATTCTTCATCAGCGCGGCTTTCGAGAGCGCCGGCGGAGTGACCGGCTTGTTCGGTGCCTCGGGCGCCGGCAAGACCAGCCTGGTCAACATGATCGCCGGCCTGATCGCGCCCGAACGCGGACGCATTACGCTCGACGGCGATGCTCTCTTCAACTCCGTCGCCAGCATCGACGTGCCGGTCTACCGCCGGCGCATCGGCTACGTCTTTCAGGAAGGCCGCCTGTTCCCCCATCTCACCGTCGCCGCCAACCTCGATTACGGTCGGCGCATGCGCGGCCTTGAGCGCGACGCGGCCCACGCGGCCCGCATCATCGCATTGCTCGACATCGGTAGCTTGCTCGAGCGGCGGCCTGGACGACTTTCCGGCGGCGAACGCCAGCGGGTCGCCATCGGGCGCGCGCTGCTCATGCGCCCGCGCCTCCTCCTCCTCGATGAGCCGCTCGCTTCGCTGGATGACTACCGCAAGCGGGAGATCCTGCCCTATCTCGAGCGGCTGCGCGACGATGCCCGCGTGCCCATGGTCTATGTCAGCCATAATGCGCGCGAGCTGGCCCGGCTCGCGACTTTTGTGGTGTGGCTCGATGCCGGGCGCGTCAACGCAATCGGCGATGCGCGCCTGTTGCGTCAGGCAGAGGCGGACGCGCTTGCATAATGTCGTTCGCCGTGGCATTGGCCACAGTCTGTCATTCCGGGGCGCCGCGTGAGCGGCGAGCCCGGAATCCACAATCACAGACTGGCGTTATGGATTGCGGGTTCTCGACTGTCACTTCGTTGCGGCCTCGCCCCGGAACGACGCCAGAAAGAAGAAACGTGATGACTCACATCGCTTCAACTCTGCGTCGCGGCGGCCCGGCAACGGAATTTGCCCTTGCCGCTGGTCTGGTGACGCTCGATGTCGTTGCGCGCTTGCTGCCGCACGCGGCAAATTTTGCCCCCCTTGCCGCGAGCGCCTTGTTTGCAGGCGTCGTCCTGCGCAGGCGAACGCTGGCTCTTGGTGTGCCAATGGCCGCCATGCTGGCGAGCGATCTCCTGCTCGGAGGCTATGATTGGCGGGTCATGAGCGTGGTCTATGCCGGGCTGCTTGTGCCGGTGCTGCTGGGGACCTTCGGGCGCCGAATGCCGGCGATGATCCTCCCGCTCGCTGTCGCTTCTTCGCTGATCTTCTTCGCCAGCAGCAACTTCGCGGTGTGGGCATTCGGAGGCATGTATCCGCGAACCCTGGCAGGTCTCACGCAATGCTATGTGTCGGCGCTCCCGTTCCTGCATACAACGATGCTCGGCGACCTGTTCTGGACCGCGGTCCTGTTCGGCGGCTGGCGGCTTGTGAGCGGCGCCTGGAACGCGCCTTCGCTCCGGCAATCGGCATTGGCATAACGCACCTGCCAAGCCGGTCCCACCTTACCCGCTTTTAATTTGCTGGTGAGCTTTCCGTAATCCGCGGAAGCCTATTTTGTCTCTATGGCTTACCCATAGAGACAGATCACCGGCATGAACCGCATCGAAGCCCTTCCACGTCGCGGCGCAAGACACAGCGCCCTTGCTGTTCTCGGCTTGGCGGCGATCTTCGCAATCGCGGCACTTGCTTACTTCTGGCACGCTACTCGGCAAGCTCAGCCGGCGGCGCGCCCGCCCGCCGCCATCCCGGTAACCGTTACCAGCGCAAAGATCGCCGATGTTCCGATCGTCCTTGATGCACTCGGCACCATTGCGGCTTTGAACACGGTCGCCGTGCACAGCCAGATCGACGGCATGCTGCAGTCGGTGAATTTCACCGAAGGCCAGCAGGTGAAGAAGGGGGCCGTGCTGGCGGTGATCGATCCCCGCGCCTGGCAAGCCGCGCTCGATCAGGCGGTCGCAAAACGCGCGCAAGACGAAGCGCAGCTGATTGCCGCACAGAAAGACCTTGTCCGCACGCAAGACCTCGTGCGAAAGGCGGTAGCGAGCCAGCAGACACTCGATCAGCAGCAGGCGAAGGTCGATCAGCTCAAGGCGACGATCGATGCCGACCAAGCCGCAATCGAAAGCGCGAAGACGCAGCTGTCCTATACCACCATCACCGCACCGATCGACGGCGTTGTCGGGTTCCGTCAGGTCGACGCCGGTAATGTGATTCATGCCAACGACCAAAACCCGCTCACGGTGCTCACGCAGATCCAGCCGGCGGTCGCGGTATTCACTCTGCCGCAGAAGAATTTGACGGATGTGCGCGAGGCAATGCTGCACGGGCCCGTAGAGGTCATCGCCTTCGATCAGGACGACGTGCACCTGCTTACCACCGGGCAACTCTTATTGATCGACAACCAGATCGACCAGACGACAAGCACCATCAGGCTCAAAGCGCGTTTTGCGAATGCCGATACCCGACTGTGGCCCGGTGAATTCGTGCACCTGCATGTTCTGGTCGATACGGTCAAAGGCGCGACCACTATTCCACCATCCGCGGTGCAACGCGGCCCGCAAGGACTCTATGCCTGGGTCATCAAGGCCGACAGCACGGCAGACCAGCGCACAATCGAGACGGCGCCAGGCACGGCAGAGGCAACGATTGTCAAGAACGGATTGAACGTCGGCGAGCGGGTGGTGGTTAACGGCCAGTACCGCCTGGAGCGAGGTGCTCGTGTCGAGATTAGAACTCAGGCCGCGTCAGCGGCGGAACGTGGCCCATGAACTTTTCCGAGCCGTTCATTCGCCGGCCGATCGCGACCTCGCTATTGACGGCGGCGCTCGCAGTGCTCGGCATCGTGGTATTTCCGCTCTTGCCGCTCGCGCCGCTGCCGCAGGTCGATTTCCCCACGATCTCGGTGACGGCCACTGTGCCGGGCGCGAGCCCCGATACCATGGCTGCCACCGTTGCCGCGCCGCTTGAGCGACAATTCGGCCAAATTGCCGGCCTGAACTCAGCTCACGTCGGTGAGCACGCTGGGGTCGACCTATATCACTTTGCAATTCGATCTCAACCGCAGTGTCGATGCAGCGGCGCAGGACGTGCAGGCGGCGATCACCGCGGCAGGGAGGCAGCTGCCGCAGAACCTAACGAGTCCGCCCACCTACCGAAAGGTGAACCCCGCCAACTCGCCCATTCTCATCCTTGCTGCGCATTCCGACACGCTGCCGCTTACCGCGGTCGACGATTTCGCCGACAATGTCGTGGCACAACAGATTTCGCAGATTACCGGTGTTGCGCAGGTGATCATCGGCGGCGAGCAGCGGCCGGCAATCAGGGTTCAGATCGATCCGGCAAAGCTCAAGACGCGCGGGCTCACGCTCGAGGACGTGCGCACGGTACTAGCCGCAGCAAGTACCAATGCCGCCAAAGGAACGATCAACGGCGAACGCCAAAGCTTTACGATCGCCGCGAACGACCAGATCACCAAGGCGCTGCCTTTCAACGACGTGATCCTTGCCTATCGCAACGGCGCTCCGGTGCGTGTGCGTGACGTGGGGACGGCAATCGACGGTCCGCAAGACGTGACGATCTCGGCAGTCATGGGGAACGATCAAGGAGTCAGGCAAAGCGTGGTGCTGCTGATATTCAAGCAACCCGGTGCCAACGTCGTTGAGACCGTCGACCAGGTAAAAGCGGCGCTGCCGCGGCTCAAATCGGTGATCCCGCCGGATATCAAGATCGACACGATTGTCGATCGCACGCAGACAATCCGCGCGTCGGTCGCCGATGTGGAAATGACGCTTGCCATCACCATAGGCCTGGTCGTGCTGGTGATCTTTCTATTCCTGCGAGAGCTGCGCGCAACCCTCATTCCCGGCGTTACCGTTCCTCTCTCGCTCGCCGGCGCGGTCGCGGTGATGTATCTCTTCGGCTACAGCCTCGATAATCTCTCGCTGATGGCGATGACGATTGCCGTCGGCTTCGTGGTCGACGACGCCATCGTCGTGGTCGAGAACATATACCGCCATATCGAAGCCGGCACGCCTCCGCTGCAATCCGCGCTCAAAGGAGCGCGCGAGATCGGCTTTACCGTCGTCTCGATTAGCATTTCGCTGGTCGCCGTGTTCATTCCCTTGTTGCTGATGGGCGGCATTGTCGGGCGCTTGTTCCGCGAGTTTGCCGTTACCGTGACGGCGGCGATTTTGGTTTCCATGATCGTTTCGCTTTCGCTCAACCCCATGCTCGCGTCTCGCTTTCTGCAGGTGCAAAAAGCGCAGCCCGGGCGCATCTCCCGCGCTATTGAACGTGTCTTCAATCTTCTCGCGTTCGGCTACGAACGTGGCCTTGATTTCGTTCTGCACCGCCGGTTCCTGACACTGATGACCTTCTTTTTCACGATGGCCATCAGCGTGCTGTTGTTCTGGGGCATCCCCAAAGGCTTTTTTCCCACGCAGGATACCGGACTGGTCACCGGCATCATGGATGCGGGACAGGATGTCTCACCTGCCGAAATGAAGCGGCTGCAGCGCGAGGTTGCCGCGGTGATCGGCCGTGATCCCGATGTTGCCGCCCTGGGCTCGTTCTTCGGCGGCGGTTACGGCAATACGCTGAACAATGCCCGCTTTTTCGTCGGGCTGCGGCCGCGCGACGAGCGCACCGCAACTGCCGTCGACATCATCAACCGCCTGCGGCCCCAGCTGGCGAAGATCGAGGGCGTCGCCGTGTCGCTGCAACCGGCGCAGGACATCACGGTCGGCGGGCGCATCGTGCGCGGCCAATATCAGTACACATTGCAGGACGCCAATTTCGATGAGCTCAACAGCTGGGCGCCCAGGATGCTGGCCAAGTTGAAAACATTGCCTGAGCTCACCGACGTCACGAGCGACCAGCAACTCGACGCCCCGCAGCTCACCGTCACCATCAATCGCGATGCCGCCGCCCGCTTCGGCATTCAGCCCGAGCAGATCGACGCCACTCTCAATGACGCGTTCGGTCAGCGTCAGGTCGCACAGTATTTCACGCAGACGAACGCATATTTCATCGTGCTGGAAGTGCTCCCCGGACTGCAAACGGATGCTTCATCGCTCGACCAGATCTATGTGAAAGCCGCGGGCACAGGACAACTGGTCCCGCTGTCGACGCTGGTCGACGTGAGTTCGGACCGAGTCGGTCCGTTGTTGATTTCACATCAAGGACAATTCCCCGCGGTGACGCTCACTTTCAACCTGCCGTCCGGGGTATCGCTTGGGCAAGCGATATCGGCAATCGCGCGCGCAGAAGCGGACATCGGCAAGCCGGCTTCCCTTACGGGCAGTTTCCAGGGCAATGCCCAGGCGTTCCAGACTTCGCTTTCCAGCGAACCGTTGCTGATCGCCGCCGCCCTCCTGGTGGTCTATGTCATTCTCGGTGTGCTCTATGAGAGCTACATCCATCCGCTCACCATTCTATCGACGCTGCCGTCGGCGGGCGTTGGTGCGCTGCTCACCTTGTGGGCAGGAGGGTTTGATCTATCGGTGATTGGCATCATCGGCGTCATCCTGCTGATCGGGATTGTGAAGAAGAACGGCATCATGCTGGTCGATTTTGCCATCGATCGCGAGCGCAATGGGCTCAGTCCGGAGCAGGCGATTCGCGAAGCCGCCCTGTTGCGGTTTCGCCCCATCATGATGACGACATTTGCGGCTCTCCTTGGCGGCGTGCCGTTGATGCTGGGCCATGGTGCGGGATCCGAGTTGCGCCAACCGCTCGGCTACGCAATGGTAGGCGGGTTGGCTTTGAGCCAGGCGCTCACGCTGTTCACCACGCCGGTCGTCTATCTATACCTCGACCGTCTTCAGCACTGGCTTGCCGGCGCAAAGCCGCAACGCACGCCACGCCACGATGAAAGCCATGTTTTGCAGGCGGCCGAGTGAAAGCCTCCGTTGGTTTCTTTGACAAATCGCTCTCGATCCCAATGCCGCCGGTCGCGGGAAATATTAGGCCTGATCAGTATTCTCAGCTAAGCGCTCACAGCGAGTGGATTGCAAACAAGTTCTCTCCGGCGGCGTGTTCATTACGGTTGTCAAAAGCTGTTGCCAGCGTGTAAGCGCCTGTTTGCGCGCAAACTTGGCATCCAGCATTGCCCGGGCACGCATTCCCATTTTGCGCACGCGTTGAGGCTCTTTCATCAGAACGATCAGTTCCTGGGCCAGCTTCTCGCCATGACCGCATTCGATAACCAGGCCGCTTTCGTGTTGCCGCACCAGTCGGGCAATTTCCCCATCGCCGGAACCGATTGCAATTGCCGGCCTCCCGGCCGCCGCAATGCCATAGAATTTGCTCGGCACAATCAAGCCTTCAAGCTCGGGGCGCAGGGAAACAATGTGGACGTCTGCAACGTTGAGCGCGTATTTCAACAGCTCAGGTTCCTGGTAGGGCAAGAACCGGAAATTTTGCAGCTCGCGCTGCTTTGCACGTTCGGCGACCCGTGCGAACTGATAACCGCCGCCAACAAAAAGGAAAACGATCGGATAATCCCTCAGCCGTTCCGCAGCGGACAAAACGGTCTCGAATTCGTGAGCACGTCCGAGATTGCCGGAATAGCCGACAACAAATTTTTCTCGCAAACCCCAAGCCTGCCGCAGCGGATTGTCGCTATGGCTTACCGGATGAATCTTTTCGTCATCGCTCCAGTTCGGAATCACATGCACGCGTTCGGCCGCTATGCCGCGTGACCTTACTCGCTGCGCCATGATCTGACCTACCACGACGTTTGCCTCGGCGCTTTGCAACGAGAGGTCGCGAAAATAGGCAAGCGATCGGCCAAACGGGCCCGCCATGAGGGGGACGCCCAGTTCAGCGGCAGTTTCGGGATAGAGGTCATGCAGCCAGTTGACCATGCGCGCTCCCGCTCGGCGAGCAACTCGCATCGCTACAAGCGAAATCAGTGGCGGATCGGTCATTGCAATAAGAACGTCACCTGATTGAGCGATCGACAGCGCACAGTGCCATGTCGAGCGATAGTAGGTTGCATAATCAATTGCCCGACCGGGTAGCGTAAATCGCCCAAAACGTGTCGTTGGAACTCGATGAATCCGGACGCCATGCGCAATGTCCTGCGATGGCAAGCACTCACGCGGAGAGTCGTAAAGCTGCTGGCTCGTGATGACATCTATCTCAAGGCCACCCGCAGCGAGATGAAATGTGAGGTCGGTGAGGAGTTGGCTGGTTGCGGAATGATCGGGAAAGAAAAAACGGTTTAGAAAGATGAGCCGCTGCATAAAATGGCTCTGATGGAACCAGCGCCTGCCCGATTTAAAACTCTATCTCGATTCTACGTCCGCTAACGAAGCGCGGGCCGCCGATCATGCTGCCGTAGTCACGAAGTCGCGGGGAATTTCAACATCAATTTTGCCGCCCATCATCTCGAGCAGCACGCGAACGCGGGTCGAATCGTCCATATTGATGAGAATTCCAAGCTGCTCGGCAAACGCACCCGCCGTCAAACGCACCCGCTCGCCTGCTTTGAGGCTTTGATCGACCCGCAGAAGTCCCCTGCGATCAGCTGCGACAAGCATCGCTTCGACGATACCAGGGGGTACTGGCTGCGGCAGCTCTCTCGACATCACTAAACCGCTGACGCCGAGAGTGCCATTGACGCTTCGCCAGCGGTGGACTGCTAGATCGAGTTCGATGAACAGGTACTGTGGAAAAAGCGGGCTTAACGCCGTTCTGAACTTGCGCGCATGCCGTATGGTTTTCAACCGATTGGGCATGAATACCCGATAACCTTGGTTCTCCAGCTGCGCCTTTGCGCCGGTCTCGCGACGGGGCAATGTTCGAACGACATACCAGCGCAAATGCTGCTGCGGCCGCTCCATGCTCAACGGCGGTTTTGTCGGACACACCGCATTGCCAGTAGGCTTCTTGAGCATTGCCCCCACCCGGCGCTGTTGATCCCCGATACGTCTCTTGATGGAACGCGCCTGGACAGAAATTAGTTGATTTAGATTGACGTGGCAACAGCCCGCGCATAACCGCGCGGCTTGGCGGTATTCGCGGCTGTGTTTCATCAGCTCCTGAATTTCTCCGGCAGGAAGACCGCCAGGCCGAATAGGAATTCACAGAGGGCTGCCTCATCCTGGCGCTTCGGTCTTCAACAGATCAGTATAGGTTGATGGCGGGTATCGAGGCGCGGGAGCATCAGGCCGGTCCAGTCGGTAACTGGCTCGAAGTCCTGGCGGTATTTCTGCGGCTCGGCCTTACTTCATTCGGCGGCCCGGTCGCTCATCTCGGCTATTTCCGCGACGAGTTCGTCATTCGCCGGCGCTGGCTCGACGATCGCAGCTATGCCGACCTTGTTGCGCTCTGCCAATTTCTGCCCGGTCCCGCGTCGAGCCAGGTCGGCCTCGCTATCGGCCTATTGCGTGCCGGCTACCGGGGTGCATTCGCTGCGTGGACCGGGTTCACGCTTCCTTCCGCCATCGCGCTTGTCTTGTTCGCTTATGGCGTTAGTGCGCTCGGCGATGTAAGCGGAGCCGGCTGGCTGCACGGCCTCAAGGTGGTGGCGGTCGCCGTTGTCGCCCAGGCCGTGCTTGGGATGATGCAATCGCTTGTGCCCGACCGCGAACGCGCGACCATGGCGGTGGGTGCGGCTGTCATCGTGCTCGCCATCCCGACGGCATTGGGCCAAATCGGCGCCATCGTTCTCGGCGGCATCGCCGGCATCACATTGTTGCGCGTACCGGCGCCGGGCGACCATGCCGCATTGCCGTTGCGCGTGAGCCGGGCAACCGGCGTCACCATGCTCGCGATCTTTTTCGTGCTGCTGATCGGTCTTCCTCTGCTGGCATTGGCGATACCGTCGCAGCCTTTGGCGCTGTTTGACGCATTCTATCGCACCGGTTCGCTCGTGTTTGGCGGCGGGCATGTCGTGTTGCCTCTGCTGCAGGCGTCAGTGGTACCTCCCGGTTGGGTAACGAATGATGCGTTTCTCGCCGGTTATGGTGCCGCACAAGCCGTTCCAGGGCCACTGTTCACCTTCGCGGCCTATCTCGGCGCTGTCATGGGCCCGAAGCCCAACGGGTGGGTCGGCGCGACGATCTGCCTGGTGGCGGTGTTCCTGCCGTCATTTCTTCTGGTCATCGGCGCATTGCCGTTTTGGGAGGAATTGCGGCATCGGCCTGCTGCGCAAGCCGCGCTTCGTGGCGTGAACGCAGCGGTGGTCGGGCTATTGCTCGCCGCGCTCTACAATCCGGTGTGGACCGCGGGAATCACCAATGCCGGCGACTTTGGCCTCGCCTGCGCGGCATTTTTGTTGCTCTTCATGTGGAGGGTGCCGCCGTGGCTTGTCGTCGTTCTCAGTGCAGCTGCGGGAGCGGCCATCGCGAGCTTTAGAGCATGATCCGAAAAGTGAGCACCACTTTTCGGAAACTCCACACATTATCGTTTGCGCAGCATTGAGTTATAAACCCTCCCGCAAGCTCCTCGCCCTTTTCTGGAAATCGCCATGGAAGCCAAGACGATTGAAACTCGGCCCCGTCCGCGCCTGGAGGACGAACCGTTGCTGCGCGGGCTTGGCCGCTATGCCGCCGATGTTCCGCTGACCGATCAGGCGCATGGCTATTTCGTGCGCTCGCCGCATGCCTTTGCCGACATCCGCTCCATCGATATCGAAGCCGCGCGCGCATCACCCGGCGTGCTGGCGGTTCTCACCGCCGCGGACATGGCGGGAATAGGCAACGTCTCGCAGCATCCGCCGCTTGCCGGACGCGGCGGCAAGCCGCTGATTGTGCCGCATCGGCCGGCGCTCGCCGGCAAGACGGTGCGCCATGTCGGGGAGCCCGTCGCGCTGGTGGTCGGCGAATCGCTCGGCGCCGCGCAAGACGCTGCCGAGCTTGTTGCCGTCGAATACGAGGCACGCCCGCCTGCCGTGGATCTGCGCGAAGCCGTGCAAAGCGGCGCGCCGCAAGTCTGGACCGAGGCTTCCGGCAATGTCGCCGTCGATTGGCCAGGGCTCGCCGGCGACCCCGCCGCCAATGCGGCGGAGGTCGAGCGCGTCATCGCCTCCGCCACGCATGTGGCGCGCGTCTCGGTGCTGCATCAACGGCTGATGGTCGCCTCCATGGAGCCGCGCGGCGCCACTGCGAGCTATGATGCGCAAAGCGAGAGTTTTTTTCTGCGCTGCTGCTCGCAAAGCGCGCGCGCGCTGCGCGATGGGCTCGCGCCAATTCTCGGCGTCGGCAAGGAGCGCCTGCGCGTGGTCACCGAAGACGTGGGCGGGGCATTCGGGCTCAAGACCGGTCCTTATCCGGAATATCTCGCGATCCTCGTCGCAGCGCGCAAATTGGGGCGGCCGGTGCACTGGATGTCGAGCCGCGCCGAAGCCTTTCTCAGCGACAACCACGCCCGCGATGCCTTCAGCGAAGTGGAGCTGGCGCTGGACGAGCGCGGCAAATTCCTGGCCTTGCGCATCCGCCATCTCGGCAACATGGGCGCCTATATCGGGGCGGTCGGCGCCAACATTCAGACCGTCAATCTTACCCGCTGTCTGCCGGGGATGTACCACATCCCGCTCATCGATATTGCCGTGCGCTGCGTGTTCACCAACACTACGCCGACGGCGCCCTATCGCGGCGCCGGGCGCCCGGAAGCGAATTACATGCTGGAATGCGCGGTGGAGGAGGCGGCGCGGGTGAGCGGCATCGACCGCGTCAGGCTGCGCCGGCGCAATTTCACCAGACGTGCGGCGCTGCCGTTCAAGACGCCGGTCGGCACCACCATCGACAGCGGCGAGTTCGAGGCGGTGCTCGACAAGGCGCTGGCGCTTGCCGATTACGCCGGCTTCAAGCAGCGCCGCCGCGAGGCCGATCGGCGGCGCAAGTACCGCGGCCTCGGCATTTCCTGCATGCTGGAACATGCGGGCGGCTTTCCGCTCGAGGCGGCGGCGCTGATCTTTCCCGGCGGCGAAAAGCTCGTGCTCGGCCTCAATGTGCAGTCGACCGGCCAAGGTCATGGCACCGTCTTCAATCCGATGCTGGCCGAGCGGCTCGGGATTCCCCTTGCGCAGATCGAGCACCGCCACGGCGATTCCGCAATGGAGATCGCGGGCTACGCTTCGGTCGGCTCGCGTTCGGCCATGACGGTCAGTCACGCGCTGATAAAGACGGTCGATGCGATGCTCGCGAAAGGAAAGAGCATCGCCGCAACGGTGCTGGAGACGGCGGAGGCCGATATCGAGTATCGCAACGGGCAGTTCGGCGTGGTGGGCACGGATCGCCGCATCTCGCTGTTCGATCTTGCGGCGCGGGCAAAGGAGATGAAGCAGCGCGGCGAAATCGGCGAGGAGCTCGACACCAAGACCAACGCCGAGACGCCGCTGACTTTCCCCAACGGTTGCCACATCGCCGAGGTCGAGATCGACCCCGCGACCGGAGAGCTCGTGCTCGTCTCCTACTCCGCGGTCGATGATTGCGGCAATGCGCTCAACCGCATGATCGTCGAAGGGCAGACGCACGGCGCGATCGCGCAAGGGATCGGCCAGGCGGTGATGGAGCAGGCGGTATTCGACGGTTCAGGCGGCCAGCTCATCACCGGCTCGTTCATGGACTATGCCATTCCGCACGCGCAAGACGTGCCGTTGTTCAAGGATGCGCTGCACCTCGTGCCGGCCAAGACCAATCCGCTCGGGGTGAAAGGGGCGGGCGAAGCCGGCACCACGGCCGCCATTGCCGCAGTCATGAACGCCGTCGCCGATGCAATCCCAGGGGGCGCCGGCGCGCATCTCGACATGCCGGCAACGCCGGAGAAAATCTGGCGTGCCTGCCAGAGCGTGCAACGGAGCTGATTTTACCGCGCCGCAGATGTGACGCATCCGACATTCGGCATCACATTTCAGGTCGCCTCGGCAGGCGCTCGCGGCCGTGCGGCGACAAAAAGTCGAGATCAGGTCCGATGGGCACGATGCCAGTCGGATTGATCGTCTTGTGGCTCTGATAATAGTGCTGTTTGATGTGGCTGAAATTGACGGTCTCTGTGACGCGCGGATATTGATAAAGCTCGCGTGTGTAGCCCCACAGGTTTGCATAATCCACGATCCGCCGCAGATTGCATTTGAAGTGTCCCGCATAGACCACATCAAATCGCACCAAGGTCGTGAATAGCCGCCAATCTGCTTCGGTCAACCGGTCGCCGCAAAGATAGCGATGGGCTGCGAGACGTGCATCCAATTCGTCGAGCGTTGCGAATAGCGGACGCACTGCTTCTTCGTACGCTTCTTGAACTCGTCGCAAATCCAGCCTTGTAGACGCCATTGTTCACGTTCTCGTAAACCAGACCATTGAGCCGATCGATCATGTCCCTGAGATCGACGGGATAGAAATCGCCGGCCGCTGCACCGACCTTATCGAAGGCCGAGTTCAGCATGCGAATGATTTCCGACGATTCATTCGACACGATCTCGTTTCGCTCTTTATCCCAAAGCACTGGAACCGTGACGCGGCCGGTATAGGTCGGATTCGACCGTAGATAGACTTCGTAGAGGCGGCGCGCTTCGGCAATGGGATCGGGAATAACACCTGGGCCCCCTTCGAACGTCCAGCCCTCCTTGCCCATGAACCAATTGACGACCGAGAGAGAAATGGCGCTCGCAAGGCCTTTGAGCGCGCGAAAGATCAACGTCCGGTGCGCCCATGGGCAGGCAAGCGAAACATAAAGGTGGTAGCGTCCAGGTTCCGCCTTGAAGCCGCCTTTGCCTGTCGGTCCAGGTGCGCCGTCCGGCGTGATCCAGTTTCGAAACGCGCTTTCCTGGCGCACGAAACGGCCTCCGGTTGCGGAGGTCTCGTGCCAGCGATCCGTCCAGTAGCCGTCGACGAGAAGACCCATGCTAGCGCCGTCAAATCTGCTTCAAACTCATGACATGGCAGCACCGCCCGCAGATGTATCTGTACCCATCAGCGGCCGTATGGCAGTGACTACCACATGTCTTCTCCACTGTGTCTCCACTGGTAGCAGGGATATCCCTCGTACATGCAGCCATCTTTTTGTTGGCTATACCCATCGCGCTGATTGTTAGGCGCTGCTGTTGCCGGGCCGAACGCCTGGACCGTTATGAGCGCGGCCAGTGCAAGAGCGGCAAAAAACGTCTTCATGTTACATCTCCTGATGTGGTGTTTTGACTATCGCTACGAACTGCTGCGGCAGAACAGTTTCGCGTCGTCGGAATCCTCTTCCGGCGGTACACAGAATTGGACCATTCGCCCGCTGCCTCTGAAACTTTCAGCTTGAAATTGTCCTGGCTGCTGCGTTGTCGAACTCAGCGGCCGGAGTCCTGCCATGCGGCTCTCCTCGGGCGGGACAGTGGCGGTGCGGGCGAAAGCTGGGGATGCAACTGGGGATGCAAAGAGAGCGGCAAGGACCACGCCAGCGATGAGTATTTTCATGGCATCTCTCCATGTTTTTCATGTTCTTTGCGCGTGTCGCGCGCAGCGAGATCGAGCCGCTATCAGGTCAGCGCAAACGATAGAACCCCCAGAATCACGCCAACCAAGATCACGACTTCCATGTCGGATAACATCTGTTGATGCGGTTGTTTCATGACACGCCTCTGGACATGCTCGCCTCGCACCGCGAGTCTTCTCGCGGTGCGGAGGCAAACCTTGTTAGTCGCCAGTGTATTCGCCGTCGTGGTTATGCGCGGCGCGATTGGCTTCGCTGCCGGTGTTGGCGCCAAAGTTCGGATAGCTCTGCGCCATTGCGAAGTTCGCGCTGCCGAGCAGCGACAATGCGATTGCAATCACGGACATGATTTTGCTCATTGCGGTCTCCTGTTGTTCGCGGGCTTCTTTGGCAGCCGGGGGCCGCTTTCTCTGAAGTCTGCAAGTGACGCGGCGAGTGCCGCTGCGGTAGAGATACACAGCAACAAGCGGTGCGCCATTAAATTGACCTTCAGGAAACTAAAATCGCGTTTAAAAACGGTTCGGCCGGGTCACTGACGTTCTGGATAAGAAAGCCATTTCTTAAAATTCATTTTAATGGCGCTTTCCGGCTGCGCGGCCTATTTTAAGCTCGGCGCAAATGCGCGGTGGGAGCCGAAACTGCTCGTATTCTGGAATGAAAACCGGTGGCAGTATTCACGCAGCATTTTGAATTGCCTCCAGCCGTTGCGACCGGCCGTGGCGGGAGCCCTTCGATGCCGAGACTGCTCTTGATCGAGGATGATGCCGAGACCGCAAACGAGATCAAGGCTGAGCTCGTCGACCGCGGATTCGAGGTCGACTGGGCAGCAACCGGAATAGAGGGCCTGGATAAGGCGCGCACCGGGGATGCCGATGTCATGGTCGTCGACCGGCTTCTGCCCGGGATGGATGGCCTCACCATCATCGAAGCGGTGCGACAGGAACACGTTCGCACCCCTGTCCTCGTCCTCAGTGCGCTCGGAGCAGTCGACGACCGGGTGCGCGGGCTGCGCGCCGGTGGAGACGATTACCTCACCAAGCCGTTCGCGATCGTCGAGCTGGTCGCCCAAATCGAGGCGCTCCTGCGCCGGCCCGCGGAAAGTCGCGATACCATCCTGCGCGTCGGGCCGATCGAGCTCGACCTCTTGTCGCGCACGGCGAAGCGCGGCGATCGCTCCATCGAACTGCTGCCGCGCGAATTTCGCCTGCTCGAATACATGATGCGCCGCAAGGACCAGCTGCTGACCCGGGCGATGCTGTTCGAGGAGGTCTGGAACTACAAATTTGTGCCCCAGAGCAATCTCGTCGACGTGCATATGGGCCGGCTGCGCCGGAAGGTCGACATGCCCGACGAGCAACCCATGATCCACAACGTTCGCGGCGAAGGATTCATTCTGCGTGCGCCTGCCTGATTTCATGCGAACGACAACTTTTCGCTGGACGCTTGTCGTGTCCGGCGTGTTCACGCTTTGCATTCTTCTGATGTTCGGGTTCGTCCTGGCGCAGGCGTATGCTTACATGACCGTCGACGTGGACGGCTTGATCGCGGGAGTCGCAGATAGCGTCATTGCAAGGAAGGGGCTGGAGCGTCGCATCGAAAGGCTCGATGAGTACCTGGGGGTTGATCCGCACAGTACGAAGCTTGGTGGGTTATTTGCTGCCGACGGCACGCGCATTGCCGGCAATGTCGAGAATCTGCCCCCGGAGCTCAAGGCGGATGCTGGGCCACAGCTCGTCTCATTGGTCAAGATCGATGCTCCGGGTCGCGAGGGGCGAACCGCCCGCGCCGTGGCACGCCAAATTCCTGAAGGCGGAACCCTGGTTATTGGCCGGACCGACTACGAGTTTGCGTGGATTGTTCACAGCGTGGAACGCGCGCTGGCGCTGGGCTTCATTCCGACGCTGTGTCTCGGCCTGGCAGCTGGGGCCTTCCTGAGCATTCGTGCGCAGAGACGGGTCCAGGAGGTGAACAGGAAAATCCAGCGTATTATCGCCGGTGAACTGCGGGAACGGCTGCCGACGCAAGGGACGCAGGACGCTTTCGACAAGCTGGCGGTTCTCGTCAATGGGATGCTCGACGAAATCGAGGCTCTCATTCGCAACATAGCTGGAGTCGGAGACGATATCGCACACGACTTGCGTACTCCCCTCACCCGCGTACGGGTCGGTCTGGAGCGCGCTCGCCAGAATGCGCGAACTCTGGACGACCTTCGAGCGGCGGTCGATCAGGCGATCGCTGGCTTGGATCAATCATTGACGATTATCACCGCCCTCTTGCGCATCGCCGAGATCGAGCACAATCGCCGGCTGGACGGTTTCCGTGATGTCGCATTGGCCGATCTCGTGCGCGAGGTCGGCGACCTGTACGAACCCATAGCGGAAGACAAGCGGGTTGCTTTCGCAATCCGTGCGAAAGAGGACGTCGCTGTGCACGGCGACCGCGATCTCCTGTTCGAGGCGGTGGCGAACCTCGTCGACAATGCCGTCAAATTTACGCCGGAGGGCGGCCGCGTCGAACTCAGCCTGAATCGGAAGGGCGACGAAGTCATCGTCCGTGTCCGCGACACCGGGCCCGGAATCGCCGCCGGCGAGCGTGACCTTGTGGGTCGACGGTTTTATCGTGGCGACAAGAGCCGTTGCGCTCCGGGGCTCGGTCTTGGGCTCAGCCTGGTCAACGCCATCGTCAAGCTGCACGGGTTTCGGTTCAGCGTTTCACCCGGCCCCGGCTGCGTAGCGGAGATCGCCGGGCAGCGGGCGGCTGCGTGAACCTGCGCCGGCAGGACCCAGCTGTCACGCTTTAGGGTTTTGTCACCGTGACGACGGTCTTCACGGAATTGGCAATGAAACAATTCTCGTGCGCGGCGTGGTGCATTTTATCGAGCTCTCCCGCAGTCGGTGTTCGATCCCCGCTCCATGTGATCTTCGGGCGTAGCTCAACCCGGGTGATCGCCATTTTCCCGTCGGTGTTTTTCTCCATATGGCCGACCGCCGCGTCTTCATATCGATCGAGCACGAGCTTCTGCTTACACGCAATCGCCAGGAAGGTAAGCATGTGGCAGCTCGAGAGCGAAGCGACGAACGCCTCCTCGGGATCGACATTGGCGGGATTGCCGAGATACGCGGGAGCCGCCGTCGCAGTCAATGTATGGCCGCCGTCGAAGATCCAGGTGTGGTCGCGCGGATACTTTTGATACGAGAAATCGGCGCCGCCGCGCTCCCACTTTATAGTCGCTCTGTGTTCTGACATGTTGTTTTTTGGAGCAATTCACCGCGACCCGTACGGATTCCCCCACGGATTTGTTTGATATTGCGAAGGCCCCGTATATCGCTTCTGAAAATAAGGGGTATCCTCGTTGGCATTGGGTTGCCGATTGGGAGGCGAGACATGGTAGCATTCCCGGCCGTTCGCGCCGCGGCGGCATACGTAAGGCACCTTTTGCGCGGCATTTGCTTCGTGAATGGCCGCCTGGAGACCGCCAGGCGCAGCCAGCGTCATGGCTTGCGCGCATGATGAAGCCAACAGCGTTGCGCCCATCACCACGCTGGCTGCGGAAAAGAGCACGCAGCCAATAATCGGCCCGGTGGTGTTCGTCGCCTTTGTTTGGAAATGCATGATCAGGCGCTCCGCAAAGTATCAGGACCCAAGCAGCAGCTTTCCGATCTTAACATGGGAGTTGGCCGACCCCAATATCATCCGGATAGCCAGATTCACCTGGGATTAGCGCACCTTCCGCTCAGTTCGAGGAATGTATGATCGTTATCGCTGCCCATACCCCGGCGAGAACCAGCAGTGCGGTGAAGACAAGGGCAACGGCATTCACCATCATCCGGTGGCGATATTCATCATCGCTTTCGGGAGTCTGGTATTTCGTCAGGTCGGGAACTGGCGAGTAGTCTCGCCGGAGACGCCCGATCGAAGTCCTCCGGCGAATTTTTCCGAACTTCTCGGCGGTGCGTAACGGGAAGCGGACTACCCGGTTAGCGTCCTCGTCCTCGTCCTCGTCAAGCTCGGAACGACCGGTCCCCATGATCGTCCTCATCGACTCAGGTTCTATTCCGCAGCCACCGCAGAGACGGGTTCGACTTGCCGTTGATGATGTTGCCGCCCGCCGCGCAACCAGACCTGGATACGATCCAGATAAAGGTAGACGACAGGCGTGGTGTACAGCGTGAGCAGTTGGCTGACCGCCAGCCCGCCGACCATTGCATAGCCGAGCGGTTGACGCAGCTCCGCTCCGGTACCGTGACCAAATGCCAGAGGCACTCCGGCCAGCATGGCGGCCGCAGTCGTCATCAAGATCGGGCGAAACCGCAGAAGACAGGCTTCGCGAATAGCTGCAATGGGCGGCATGCCGCGGTCACGTTCAGCCGCGATTGCAAAGTCGACGAGCATTATCCCGTTCTTTTTGACGATGCCGATCAGCAGAATAATCCCGATGATCCCGATAACCGAAAGGTCCATGTGCCCGAGATTGAGAGCCAGCAGCGCGCCGACACCTGCCGACGGCAAGGTGGAGAGAATGGTCAGAGGATGAATGAAGCTCTCATAGAGAATGCCGAGAATGATGTAGACCACGATGAGGGCAGCACCGATGAGCGCCGGCTCGCTCGACAGCGATGATTGGAAAGCCTGCGCGTTGCCCTGGAAGGTTCCAATTACGGAAGAAGGCATGCCGATCTCGCGTGCAGCCTGACTGATCGCGTCCACGGCCTGACCAAGTGCAATGCCGGGCTGCAGATTGAAGGTCAGCGTGGCGGCTGGAAATTGGCCTTGATGGGCAATCGAGAGCGGCCCGACCTTGTGGGAGTCGACGTTCACCAGTGCGGACAAGGGTACGGCTCCGCCGGTGAGCGGCGACTTGATGTAAATGATATCGAGGGAAGCGAGATCACGCTGCTGTTCCGGGAGAATCTCCAGCACGATCCAGTAAGTCTTGAGCTGAGTGAAGTATTGCGTGATTTGACGCTGTCCAAAGGCGTCGTTGAGGGTGTCATCGATCGTCTGCGGCGAAATGCCGAAACGGGATGCCTGATCTCGATTGATAGTGATCTTGAGCTGCGGCGCATTCGCCAGCAGATCGGTAGAAACATCGGCGAGTACCGGCAAGGTTCGCATTTTTTCCAGCATTTTGTCCGACCATTCGGAAAGCTCCGCAATGTCGGAATCCTGCAGGGTATATTGAAAGCTCGCACGCGCTATGCGGCCGCCTACGGTGATGTCTTGCGTCGGCTGCATGAACAACGTCGCCCCCTCTATTTTCGCGAGTTGCGGTCTCAGTCGGTCGATGATCTGCGAAGATGTGAGCTCGCGCTCATCGCGCGGCCTGAGCATGATGAAGCCGCGTCCCGTATTGGCCGTCTGCGCGCCTCCCGTCGTGCCGGTAAATAATGCGGCTGCTGCGACATCGGGCTCGCGCAGAATCACCTCGCTCATCTTGCCCAGTATTCGCATCATTTCTTCCGGCGCCGCTTCCTGAGCGGCCTCGGCAAAGGCGGAAATCATCCCGGTATCCTGAATCGGGAAGAAGCCCTTCGGAATTTGCACAAACATGACCGCGGTCAAGAGCATGGTGGCGAAGAACACGCCAAGCGTGATGGCTTGATGGCGCAACACGATATCCAACGTGCGCCGATAAAAAGCGAGCATCGCGTTAAAGGCGGCTTCGATGATAGTGTACATCCTGCCGTGTTGACTCGCTTCTCGATGCATGAACCGGGAGCACATCATCGGCGCAAGCGTCAGCGATACGAGCGCCGACACCGCGATGGAGGCAGTCACGGTAAGGGCGAATTCGCGAAACAGGCGGCCAATGATGCCGCCCATCAGCAGCAGCGGTATGAACACTGCCACCAGCGAAATGCTGATTGACAGTACCGTGAAGCCGATCTCACGCGATCCCTCGCGGGCCGCCTGGAACGGCGTCGAACCGTTTTCAATGTGACGGTGAATGTTCTCGACTACGACGATGGCATCGTCCACAACGAAGCCTACCGCGATGGTAAGCGCCATCAGCGAAAGATTATCGAGACTGAAATTGAAGAGATACATTGCCGCGCAAGAGCCGAGCAGCGCGAGTGGCACGGTAACGCTTGGGATGAATGTCGCCCAGAAATTGCGCAAAAACAGGAAAACGACCATCACAACAAGCGCGATAGTGAGAGCGAGCGTGAACTGAACGTCGCGCACCGAGGCGCGAATGGTGGTAGTACGATCGAGTATGGTTTCAACCTGGATGGCCGGCGGTATTCTGGCGGTAAGCTGCGGAAGCTGCGCCTTTATCTGATCGACCGTATCGACGACATTGGCACCGGGCTGCTTGAACACCGCCAGTATGATCCCCGGCTGACCGTTCTGGTATGCGGCAACGTTGCGATCGGCTGCGGCGGGGATCGCCTGGCCCACATCCCGCACGCGGATCGGCGCTCCATTTCGATATGCGAGAACGACGTCGTCGAATACCGCAGGTTCGGTAATCTGGTCGTTGGCAGCAATCGTGAAGCTTATCCTGTCGGTATTGATCGTGCCCTTTGCGGCATTCGCTGTGGACGTCACCAGCGTGCTGCGAATTTCCTCCAAAGTGATGCCGGTAGAGGCGAGCTTTGCCGGGTCTACCTGTATTCGGATCGAGGGTGTTTGGTCGCCGAAAATGGAGACCTGAGCCACTCCTGCAACCTGGGAAATTTGCTGTGCCAGGAAAAGGTCCGCGTAATCGTCAACCTCGGTCAGCGGCATCGATTCGGAACGTGCCGAGAGCAGGAGGATCGGCGAATCCGCGGGGTTTACCTTCTTATAACTGGGCGGGGTGGTCATCGACTGCGGCAGCGTCTTGCTGGCAACGGTTATCGCGGCCTGCACATCCTGGCCGGCAGAGTCGATATTGCGATTGAGATCGAATTGAATCACGATTGTCGTTGCGCCCAGGGTGCTCAGCGACGTCAATTGCCCCACGCCGGGAATTTGCGCGAATTGGCGCTCGAGGGGCGCCGCGACTGAAGAGGCCATTGTTTCGGCGCTCGCACCTTGGAAACTCGCCGTGATCTGAATTGTCGGA
Organism: uncultured Alphaproteobacteria bacterium; assembly: GCA_963817135.1. Lineage (GTDB taxonomy): Bacteria > Pseudomonadota > Alphaproteobacteria > Rhizobiales > Xanthobacteraceae > VAZQ01. The sequence goes on from CAWFNG010000015.1 coordinate 265,047, forward strand.
AAATCAACCTGCGGCAGAGGAGCAACCGGCAAAAACGGGTACGCAGTAATGCCTACGAAAGCCAGTGCCGCCATCACCAGTGTGGTTGCGACCGGCCGCTGGATGAAGGGTTCGGAAAGGTTCACGAATTTCTTCCGGATGCCGCGGTCAATGGCGGGCTCACGCTTACTGCCACGCCCTTTTTCAGTTTGTATTGCCCGCCGGTGACGACGCGTTCACCGTGACGTAGTCCCGAGGCAACAACCACGGCCTCCTTTGTGTTGGGGCCGACCTCGATGGGACGCTGCTCGACGGTGTCGTCGGCCGCGATGACCCAGGCGAACAACCCCTGAGGTCCGCGCTGAATCGCGGTTGGGGGCACCACAAGCGCATCACGCCGAGTGTCGATCAATATACGCGCGTTTACGAATTCTCCGGGCCATAATCTTTCGTCAGTGTTAGGGAACATCGCTTTCAACCGGATCGTGGCGGTAGCCTGATCGATGATGTTGTCGACCAGCAGCAACTTTCCGGTGGCGAGCGCGCGTACATTGTCCTGGTCGAAAGCAATGACTTCGACCGGGCCACGGCTCATTGCATCCCTCACGTCATCCAGAAAGCGACCAGTCAAGGTAAACAGGACGGCACACGGCTGCGTGAGAACCAATGTCGCGATGGACCCCTGGTCTGCCGCATGCACGATATTTCCGGGGTCGACCTGGCGCACACCGATGCGGCCGTCGCTTGGAGCATTAATATTTGTATAGTCGAGTTGAGTCTGCGCGGTTTCGATCATCGCTTCATCGGCGGCGATCGCCGCCTTGAGCTGATCCACTGTTCCCTGCTGCCGGTCGACGTTCTGCTGCGGTTCAATGAACTTGAGCGCGAGACCCTTGAACCGGGTGAGATCCTTTTCCGCTGCTACCAGCAGCGCCTGATCTTGAGCTTTCTTTGCTTTGGCCTGGTCGAGCGCGGCCTGGAACAGGCGCGGATCGATCTTTGCGAGAATATCGCCCTTTTTGACGTGCTGTCCCTCAGTGAAGAAAACGTCTTGCAGCTTCCCGTCCACCTGCGAATGGATACCTACCGTAAAGGAGGCCTGCACCGTTCCGAGGCCGGACAAGTAGATTGGAATGTCTTGTCTGCTGGCAATCGCGGCGCTCACGGGCACGGCCGCGCGCGCAGGCAATTTCTGCGCTTGAGCACCGCCGGGTTCTGATTTCGAAACCCAGTACGCAGCGCCGCCGGCTACGAGAGCAAAAACACAGGCCGCAGTCAGTGCGACCCGCCGCGCTGACATATTCTTCATTTTCACCCCGATCGTCACCGATTTCCCCATCGGAACCTAAACGCAGGGGTACGCTCTCGCAAGTTACGTTATTGTTAGAAAGGCGAAGCATGAGGAAGCATTTTTACGCTGCATTTATGCTCAAAACTTCAGCAGCGATCGGTAATAAAAATCTCGTAATCGAATGGGTGAACGGCTTCTTTCTACTTCGCAGCGGATTGGCTGGGTAACGCTGTAAGTTCAAGGAACATTTATAGGCAATAGTCGTCCTAGCAGTAAAAAGCCGGTCGCCGTGTTGAAAAAAACTCTGTTCGCCGCATGGTCAGCTCCGTCATTGCAGAAGCAAGAGGCACGTCCATACGCCGCCGCTTGCAAGGAGCACCGGTAGTTCAGGTGTCCCCAGCAACAGGTGTGCGAGCACCGCAGTCGCGGAAGCAGCGAGCCAACCACCGACAAGCACAACGATGCGAGCGAAAGGCATCATCATGGCGATACTTTATCAACCGTCTCCGATTGGTTGGCAATCACAAAAGAACAATATCCAATCACTGCTCAAATCTGCGAGTTAACCCGACGACTCCTCTATTTTCCGCTCGTCTGCACGCGGTCAATTTTTCTTTTCACATAAAAATTTTATAACGATGCAGACGATTAAGAAAATGTAATGTGCTGGAAATCCACTGGTTAGGTAACGGCCATCAGAATGGACCTGAGGCAAAGGGGAGCGGGCTGTTCGCTGATTAATTGCTGAAATGTTACGCGACGCACCATCTCGTCTCGCCGATCGAATCGTCGGAGGCGAACATATGAGAGCCATTATTTTTGGTGCTGTCGCATTGGTAGGGGCGACTGTAGATGCGGCCATTGCCGCAGATCTGCCTTCACCGGGGATGCGCGCCACTGTTTACAGCGCAGATCCACCCGTCGCGCCGCTGGTCAGTTGGACCGCCTGCTACGTCGGCGGCAACATTGGGGGAGGTTGGGCGACCACGCATCCTTACGACACGAATGCGGTGATTACCGGGGTTGCGGGCAATCCCGTTGTCAATGCCGATCTCGGCTCACAAAGCGTTCCGGGAGCGGTGGCTGGCGGGCAAATCGGCTGCGACTACCAAGCCGACAGGTTTGTTTTGGGGATTCAGGGAATGTTGGATGCAGCTCATATCAGCGGAAGCAATGCGCAACCCGGCGGTCTATTTACGACGGACACCTCCATTCCGTGGTTTGCTGCGGTAACTGCCCGCGCCGGGATCACTGTGGTACCGAGAGGGTTGCTTTACGTCAAAGCAGGCGGCGCCTGGATGAAAGATAACCTATCGATCACCGTAACGACAGGTGGGTCGCCGTTTTTTGGCGTGCCCGCAGGTGTTGCAGCAAACGTCGGTTTGAATGCATCAGGATGGACCGTAGGGGCTGGTTTTGAATGGGCGTTTGCGCGCAAATGGTCAGTCTTCGCAGAGTACGACTACTTGGATTTCGGAACTCCGAATGCAAATTTTACTTCAGCGGGATCTCTGCTGCCGCCGACGTTCACGCTCGGCATGAGACAAAATGTCAGCGCCTTTGTTGTGGGCATAAATGCCCGCATCGGGCCTGGCACGTTCTGATCCATGAGGGATTAGGCAACTCCCGGGCGCAGGTTTGAAGCAGCCAATGTTGCGCTGCACATATATGCGGGCCACGTCAACAAATTAAAGCAGCGGAGGGGGCCACGATGAGCACTGAGATGAACCGGCGCGACGCGCCTGCCAGTGCTTCCCCGAACATCGTCGTCATGACCGTGGCGAATGAAGCCGACTACAAACGCGACCCCACGCGCTGGGGCTCGGCCGAGATGGCGGCGCACTTTCCCGGATTCAAGCATCTCGATATGCGCACCAGCGGCGCGGTAATTCGGCTGCGCCACGGGGGCTCCGGCCCGCCGCTGCTGCTCGTCCACGGCAATCCGCAGAACCACACCTGCTGGTACAAGGTCGCCGCGAAGCTCGCGCAGCGTTACCATGTCATTCTTCCCGACCTGCGCGGTTACGGCGACAGCTCGCTGCCCGATCCGGGCCCCAACAATATCAATTTCAGCTTCCGCGAGATGGCACGCGATCTCGTCGAGGTCGTGGACCAACTCGGGTACCGCCGCTTCATGGTCGCCGGCCATGATCGCGGCGGGCGCACGACGCACCGGCTATGTCTCGATCACCCCGAGCGCATCATCAAGGCATGCATGATGGACATTGTGCCCAACTATCATGTGTGGACAAACATCACGAAAAATTGGGTGATCGGAACGTGGCATTGGGGCTTTATGGCGCAACCTGAGCCGTTTCCCGAGCGGCTCATCAGCGCCGTGCCGGCCGAATATTTCATCAAGAGCCGCATGACGATCCGCGGCGGCACCGGGCTGGGTTTTCTGACGGAAACGGCGATCAATGAGTATATCCGCTGTTATACGCTGAAAACCATCACCGGCTCTTGCCGCGATTACCGCGCCACGGCGACGTGCGATTTCGAGATGGACATGGCCGACAAGGACAGGAAGCTCGATATGCCTTTGCTCCTGCTTTGGGGCGCACGCGGTCACTCGCCGGAGCGTGCCAAGGAGTTCCTGGACGTATGGAGGCGCTATGCCTCGAACATCGTCGCGCACGAGGCCATGGAGTGCGGGCATTACATTCAGGAGGAGGTGCCGGAGAAGGTCATCGAACACTTCACCGGCTTTTTTAAAGCTTGAAGGATCGCAGAGCCCTCATGCCGCAGGTCGGCAATGCAAGTCTGCATTTGTTTGACCTGGCTTGCGCCTCGTTCTAGATTTTCGAACCCTCGGAAGATCCGCAATTTGGAGGTGAACCGTGCGACGCATCGCTGCCACCTGCTCTGCACTGCTGCTTTCCACGGTCCTGGCCGCGCAGGCGCAAACGCCAGCCGCAGACTCCGGAGCTTTTGAAAAGAAGAACTACAATTATAGTGAGTGGACGAAAGGGCTATTCTCGGAGGTGGTCACTGTTACCCATCCGGGCAAGATGATCTTTCTCGCCGGAGTGGGAGCCGAGGACGAGAGCGGTGGGCGCGGCACAATCCGGCACATCGGGGACTTCGCGGGCCAGTGCCGCTATGCCTATGACAAGATCAAGCGGCTGCTGGCGGCACACGGCGCGACAATGAATGACGTGGTGAAGGTCGTCACCTACGTAACGGACATTCGCAATCAGGCCGAGGCCGGAAAGTGCCGCGCGGAAGCGCTCGCTGGAGCACCGCAACCCGTGCACACATTCCTGAATATCAATCAGCTCGCATGGCCGGGAATGCTGGTCGAAGTGGATCTGACAGCAATTACCAAGGCGCCCTAGCTCAGCTCGTCCATAACTCACGCCGGCGGCGGCAGGAACAGCACTTCGTGCTTTGCGGAGAGCGCCACCACCTCGGCCGGCGATTGCTCCTTCATGCTGTGGATGGCCCAGAACAGATCATAGAGCTTGCGCGTGGGCGTCACCCAGAAAAAGCATTTCACGCCCTGATCGGTCTTGTTGAAAATTCCGTGCGGAATGTTCATGGGCAGCCGGATCAGGTCGCCGGGCGTCGCGCTATATGCGTGCCCGTCGATGAGAAGATCGAAGCGGCCCTCCAGCATGTAGATAAACTCGTCCTGGGTCGGATGAATATGCGGCGGCACCGCGGTCCCTGGCGGAAATGTCGCGTGCCAGGAAAATGAATTTTCGCAGACCTGTTTGGGCACATAGGTCTGGCCCAGAATGTTCCAGCTGATGCCGTCGATGCCGGTGCCGGCCTTGGTAATACCTGCGCTCAGAGGCTGCATGAATGCACGCTCCCCGCTGACTGTGTTGACTTAATTATAGTGACAGCGCTTGAGGCAATTGTGTAGAGCAATCCTGCCCGGCACAACCGTGCGGCAAACTCGGCATACCTCTCCCTTTCAGGGGGCAGGTATACAGCCGCCCGTTGGTGCCATGTGCGCTGACTGATGAGTACGCGCAATCGAGGAGGTGGCATGACTGACTTGATCCGCCTATCCGCCGCCGTAGGAGCCGCATTGCTCGCGTGTTCGGCCGCGCACTCCCAGGAAAAGCTCAAAATCGGCATCATTGCCACGCTGTCGGGGCCGCCGGCGGTCATCGGACAACAGCTGCGCAATGGATTCAATCTTGCGGTCAAGACGCTCGACGGCAAGCTCGGCGGCCGCGAAGTGGAGGTGATCGTCGCCGATGACGAGCTCAAGCCCGACGTCGCCGTGACCAAGGCCAAGGCATTGGTCGAGCGCGACAAGGCCGATTTCGTCGTGGGTCCGGTTTTTTCCAATATCCTGCAGGCCATCATGAAGCCGGTCACCGAGGCCGGCGCGTTTCTGATCAGTCCCAATGCCGGGTCGTCGAATTTCGCCGGCAAGGAATGCAACCCGAACTTCTTCGTGACTTCCTACCAGAACGATCAGGTGTTCGGCGTGTCCGGCAAATATGCGCAGGACGCCGCCATCAGGAAAGTGTTCCTGATGGCGCCCAATTATCAGGCGGGAAGGGACGCGCTCGCCGGTTTCAAATCATTCTTCCAGGGCGAGATCGCCGACGAAGTCTACGTGCCGCTCAATCAGCTCGACTACGCGGCCGAACTCGCCAGGATTGCCGCTGCCAAGCCGGACGCCATCTATGTGTTCCTGCCGGGCGGCATGGGAGTGAACTTCGTCAAGCAGTTTCGCCAGGCCGGCCTCGCCGACAAGGTTACGTTCCTATCGTCGTTCACGGTCGACGAGTTGACGCTCCCGGCGCAACAGGATGCAGCCTTGGGGTTCTTCGGCGGAGCGAACTGGGCGCCCGACCTCGACACGGCGCAGAACAAAGCCTTTGTCGCCGCTTACGAGAAGGAATACGGGGCTGTGCCCGCAACCTATGCGTTTCAATCCTATGACGCTGCTCTGCTGATCGACAGCGCGGTGCGCGCGCTCAACGGCAATGTCGGCGATAAGAATGCCGTTCGCGCGGCGCTGATGAAAGCCGATTTTAAATCGCTGCGCGGCGGCTTCAAGTTCAACGTCAATCACTACCCGATCCAGGATTTTTATCTCGTCAAGGTGGCCAAGCGAGCGGACGGCAAATATGAGACGCAGATCGTCAAAAAGATTTTCGCGAACGACGCCGATCGCTATGCCAAGGACTGTGCGATGAAATAATGCCCTCGCCGCAAGCGCAGGTGCTACAGATGGCGCCCTCTCCCCTTGCGGGACACTCCCGGCTCACCCCATTGCCCACGCCATGCTGTCGTGGCCGGGCCGGTAGTCGCGGTTGCTTTGCGCCGGGTTGCGGTTCACCAGCGGACGGCCATGAAGCGGATGCGTCTGGCTGCGCACTTCGTGCTCGACGGTGAACAGGACTTCACGCGTGTCGATATCGATCACATCCTTGAAGCGGTATTCATATTCGTTCACCTCCGATGTGATGAGGCCGAGCTGCTTGAGCCGCCGGTGGGGACCGGAGAAATCGCTGATGTAGATCTGGACGTGGTGGCGGTCGTAGGGCGCTTCCGGCGCGTCGGTTTCGCGAAAATACCAATATTGCTTTTGCCCAACGGCAACCCGGGCGCACGGAGCACTGCCGTTTTCAACCATGGTCGCGCGCGCGCCCATCACCTCGCGATAGAACCGGAAAATGCGCGCGGCGGTGCCGGGGCGCACGTCGAATTCAATATACGGCATTCCCAGCGCAATGCGTCCGAAACGGCTCTCGTCCGGTGCATGCACGTTGATGCGATTGCCCCACGGGCAGATAGTCTGCACGCAATCGTTCCCCTCGCGAAAATCGAATTTCGTGTCCTGGAGGGGCTTGCGCATCTCACTGAGACGGTCGAGCAGCGCCGCGCGGTTCGGCACCACCAGCCCGGTCCGGCCGCGCAGGATGTCGGGCGTTCCGCTCGGCAGGTGGAACTGGCTCATGCCGACATTGACCCACATGTTGCGCGCGCCGGTATTGAGAAAAGGATCGCGCGTTAGGCCGAGGGCGGTGATGTAGTAGTGCGTGGCCAGATGCTGGTCGGTAATGCAGACATTGACGTGACCGAGATTGACGATGTTGCCGAGGTCCTGCGTCGAGCGGTCAAAGTCGGGTTCAGCCATGGCGAATTTCCTTCCATTTCGGTTCTACAACCTGCTCGATGCGATTGCTCTGCGCCGAGCGAACCGCGGCGTCGAACACCGACATGCCGTGCAGGACATCGGCGATCGGCACTGCAAATGCCTCGCCCTTGCGAATGGCGCGGGCAAAGGCGGCAAGCTCGGCGGCAAGCATATCGAAGCCGGTATGCTCGCTCACCTCATCGGGAGGAGCGGTAATGGGGCCGGTGGGTGGTTCTTTCGAACCGGGCACGAAGCGGAACCGCTGCAAGTTGGGCCTGGAGATTTCCGCAAGTCCCTGGGTGCCGTAAAGCGTGAAGCTGAAATTCGTTGCGGTGGCGACCGAGCAGAAGATGAGCCCGGTGGCACCGTTTTCGAATTCGAGCATGAGCGTGGTGGTGTCGTCGGATACTCCCGCAAGGTAACGATCGGTCACGCAATGCACGTTGCGCACGCGTCCGGCAAATTCGATCATGTGATCGAGGGAATGCACGCCGACCGCGGTAAAAGCGCCGCCCGGCGCCTCCTCGGGCGAGGCGCGCCAATTGTCCGGCGGCACGAACTGCCCGGTGCTGGTCGTGTGCTGCGCCACCATGGAGACGACGGCGCCGAGGCGGCCGGCGCGCAGGTGATTGCGCAGCGCGACCACGGACGGATGAAAGCGGCGGCAGAAGCCGACGGCGAGCACCGCACCGGCCTTGCCGGTTGCCGCGACCGCTTCGTCGGCGCTCGCGCGATCAAGCGTGATCGGCTTTTCCACGAATACGTGCTTGCCCGCCAGCGCGGCCGCCGCGATCTGGCCGGCATGCTGGCTATGCGGCGTCGCGAGCACGACCGCATCGACATTCGCATCGGCAAGAATTTGCTCGTAGTGCTCGACCAGCGGCAGATCGTGCGCACGGCAGAACTCCTGCGCCGCGGCGGGTGTCCGGGTGTGGCCCGCGACAAAACGAATGCCGCACGCTCCACTCTTGCCGTGCACGGAACGCACGAGCGAGCAGCCCCAGCGGCCGAGACCAATGATTGCTGCGCGAACCATGTGCTAGCTTAATCACCGATGAATTCTTTTGACACCATCATCATTGGCGGGGGCGCCGCCGGATGCGTGCTGGCCAACCGGCTTTCCGCGCAATCGCGCCGCCGCGTGCTCCTCCTGGAGGCGGGACAGGACATTCCCCCCGGCACAGAGCCGATCGACGTGGTCGATACCTACCCCATGTCTTATTACACCGATGCCTATTTCTGGCCCGGCCTCAATGTGCATTGGCGCCGCAAGGAGAATTCTCCGCCGGTCTGGTTTTCGCAAGCCAAGCTCCTGGGCGGCGGCTCCTCGGTGATGGGCATGGTCGCCTATCGGGGAACACCCGACGATTACGCCGAATGGGAAGCACACGGGGCCGCCGGGTGGGGCTGGGCGGACGTCCTTCCGTTCTTTCGCAAGCTCGAACACGACCTCGATTTCAGTGGCGTACTGCACGGCGAATCGGGTCCCGTTCCCATCCGCCGTACCCGAATGGAGGATTGGGCACCGCTCGCGAAGGCGGCGCACGCCTTTGCACAGGAGCGGCAATTCCCGTTCATCGCCGACATGAACGCCGATTTTCGCGACGGCTACGGCGCGGTGCCCATGAGCAATTGGCTCTACATGCGTGCTTCGGCAGTCATCTGCTATCTCAACATCGCCGTGCGCGTGCGGAAGAATCTCACCGTCATCGGCGGCGCCAGCGCCACCGGCCTCTTATTCGACGGCCGCCGCGTTACCGGCGTGACGGCCCGGCTCGGAAATGAAAGCAAGGAATTTCGCGCGCGCGAAGTCATTCTGGCAGCCGGCGGCATCCATTCGCCGGCTTTCCTGCTGCGTTGCGGAATCGGGCCGGCGAGAGAGCTTGCCCAACTGGGCGTCGAGGTGCGCGCGGACCTTCCCGGCGTGGGCCGGAACTTGTCCAATCATGCAATTCTGTTTGTGGGGCTGTTCCAGCGCGCCGGCGCGCGGCAGGCGCGCCACATCCGGCCGCATCCCATGACGGCGCTGCGTTATTCGTCCGGTCTCGCGGGAGCGCCGCCATCCGACATGTACATCAACGTGCAATGCAAGACCTCGTGGTCGGCGCTGGGCCGCCAGGTCGCCAATCTCGCGCCGACGCTGCTCAAGCCCATGGCGCGCGGGCGCGTCTTCCTCGAACGGCGCGATGCAGCGTACCCGTGCGTGGAATTCAACTTCGTCGGCGAGGAGCTTGATCTTGCGCGCTTCATGCAAGGCTTCCGCCGCGCGGTCGAGATTGTCCAGCATCCCGACGTGCGCGCGATCGGCCGCGTCGCTTTTCCCGTCAGATTTTCCGATCGGCTGCGGCGGCTCAACCGCATCACCCGCGCCAACAAGGTCAGGAGCGCGCTCATCGCCGCCCTCATTGACGCCGTGCCGCCGCTCGCCGGGCCCATATTCGCAACGCTTGCCGACCGGCGCGTCGATCTTGCGACGCTGGTTGCAGATGATGATGCGCTTGCCGAGCATGTCCGCAACAACGTCGCCGGCATGTTTCATCCCGTGGGAACGTGCCGCATGGGCGGTGCAGACGACGCCGATGCGGTGGTTGACAATGCCGGCCGCGTTCGCGGCGTTGGCGGATTGCGCGTGGTCGATGCCTCCATCATGCCTACGCTGCCGCGCGGCAACACCAACATTCCCACCATAATGCTGGCGGAAAAAATCTCGGCGGCAATCGTGGCGGAGACGAACTAACAGAATCCGTCATTCCGGAAGTCCGCCGAAGTTCAAGACCATAGAGCCCGCAGGCAGGCGCGCGTAGGCTTCGCTCACCCCCTCGCGGCGTGCAGCGTCCGTGCCCGCGCGATGGTCTGCCACACGCGCATGGGGGTTGCTGGCATGTCGATTTCGTTCACGCCGAGCGGAGTGAGTGCGTCGATCACCGCGTTGATCACCGTGGGCGGCGCGCCAATGGTGCCGGATTCGCCAATGCCTTTCACGCCGAGCGGGTTGGTCTTGCATGGCACTTCCTCGAGCTCCGCTTCGACGTCCGGCATGGTGTCGGCGCGCGGCATGCCGTAGTCCATGAAGCTTCCGGAGAGCAGCTGGCCGGACTGCGGGTCGTAGACCTGGTGCTCCATGAGCGCTTGGCCGAGCCCCTGCACCACGCCGCCGTGAATCTGCCCGCGCACAATCATGGGATTGAGCACGCGGCCGAGGTCATCGACCACGAAATAGCGGTCGACCACCACCTCGCCGGTCTCGGGATCGACTTCCAGTTCGCAGACATGGGAACCGTTGGGGTGGCTCGGCGGCTCCGGGCTGAAGCTGCCGGCCGCGTCGAGTCCGACGCCGAATTTCCCGGTCAATGGACCCATGGGCGCATACGCCGCCTTGGCGACGTCGATGAGACTGACCGCCTTGTCGGTGCCGACCACGCGGAATTGCCCGTCTTTGAATTCGATATCCGCGGCATCCGCCTCGATCAGCGCCGCTGCCATGGGTTTCGCCTTGGCGATAAGGGCGTCGCTCGCCGCCTTGAGCGCGTTGCCGCCGACGACCGCGCTGCGCGCGCCATAGGTGCCCCGGCCGATGGGAACCTGCGCGGTGTCGCCCTGCACGTAACGAATGGATTCAAGCGGCACGTCGAGCCATTCATGCACGCACTGCGCAAACACCGTGGCATGGCCCTGGCCGTGCGAGTGGGTGCCGCCGAGGATGGTGAGCGTGCCATCGGGATTGAAGCGCAGATCCATGCGGTCATTGAAGATGCCGCCGAACTCGATGTAGTAGCTCACCGCCCTGCCGCGCAATTTGCCGATCTTCTCGGACGCTTTCCTGCGCGCGGCGAATCCTTTCCAGTCGCTTATTTCGATGCAGCGTTCCATCAGCCGCTTGAACTCGCCGCTGTCGTAATTCCACAATGTCGGCGTTGCGTAAGGCAGCTTTTCCGGCGGAATGAGGTTGTGCCGCCGCACTTCTGCCGGCTCCATGCCGATCACCCGCGCGGCGTGCTCGATCAGCCGTTCCATGAAATAGGCAGCCTCGGGGCGTCCGGCGCCGCGATAGGGTCCGGACTGCGAAGTATCGGTGAACAGGCCTTGCGACATGATGTGCATGGTCTGGATGTCATAGGCCTCGGGAATGAAGCGCACGGAGAAGGCGCCTGCCGCCAGCGCCGCGCCGACGAAATAGGATCCCAACTGAAACAGGGACTTTGCCCGCAGCGCCAGAATTTTGCCGTCTGCGTCGAGCGCCAGCTCGCCGTAGTAGACGGTCTCGCGCCCGCAATGGTCGGTGAGCATGCTTTCCGAGCGCGTCGCCGTCCACTTTACCGGCCGGCGAACGCGGTGCGACGCCCACAGCACCAGCGCGTCATCGGGGAACGTATTGCCCTTGAGACCGAAGCCGCCGCCGACGTCCGGCGCGACAACGCGGATCTGATTTTCCGGCACGTGGAACAGGTGCGACATTTCCATGCGCACGCCGTGCGGGTTCTGCGATGCAGTGTAAAGCGTGTATTGATCTTCCGCAGCATTGTAGTCGCCGATGGCAACGCGCGGCTCCATGGAAACAGGAGAGAGCCGATTGCCCTCGACCCGCAGCTTCACCACGTGCTTCGCCGCATTGAAGGCGGCATCGGTCGCCTCCTTGTTGCCGAACATCAGGCGAAAGCCGACATTGCCTTGCGGGCAGTCCTCCCACACCTTGGTCGCGCCGTCCTTCGCCGCGTCTTCCAGGGTGATCACGGCGGGAAGGGTTTCATACTCCACCTCGACAAGCTCGGCGGCGTCGCGCGCCTGCGCCAGCGTCTCCGCCACCACGAAGGCAATGCGGTCGCCGACGAAGCGTGCTTTCTCGTGGTTGAGCAACGGCTGAAACGTGCGATAGCCCTTGGGCGCGCCGAAATCCTCCGGCATCAGGTGGGCGGTGAAACTGCCGAGGTGTTCCACCACGGCATCGGCGCCGGTGAGCACGGCGAGCACGCCTGCAGCAGCCTTGGCCTTGGCGGTATCGATGCGTTTGATGCGGGCGTGCGCATGCGGCGACAGCAACGTCACGCCATGGCATAGTCCAGGCAGGCTGATGTCATCGACGTAGCGGCCGTTGCCGGTCAGGAAACGCTGGTCTTCCACGCGCCGCACAGCTTGCCCGATGCCGAACTTGGCCATTTCGCTCGCCTTTTTGTTGAAGAATTGACGCTCCGGGTTGAATTCTAACGGAGCGCGGACGGGGGTGCCAGCGCCCGGCTCCTGTTGCCCAATTGGCATTGTCAGGGCCGCGGTTCTCGCCTAGAAGCCGCGGCAAGCCTTTCTGCGGAGCGTTAACGATGGGTTACAAAGTCGCCGTTGTCGGCGCCACCGGCAATGTGGGCCGGGAGATGCTGACCATTCTTGCCGAGCGCGAATTTCCCGCCGAGGAAGTGATCGCGCTCGCCTCGCGCCGGAGCCACGGTGTCGAGGTCTCCTATGGCGACAAGACGCTCAAGGTAAAAGCGCTCGAGCACTATGACTTTTCCGACGTGGACATTTGCCTGATGTCGGCGGGCTCCGCCGTATCGAAGGAATGGTCGCCGAAGATTGCAAGCGCCGGCGCAGTGGTGATCGATAATTCGTCGTGCTGGCGTTTCGATGCCGACGTTCCGCTGGTGGTGCCGGAAGTGAATGCCGACGCAGTCGCTTCGTTCCGCAAGAAGGGCATCATCGCCAACCCGAACTGCTCGACCGCGCAGCTCGTGGTCGCGCTCAAGCCGCTGCACGATCGCGCCAGGATCACGCGCGTTGTGGTGGCGACCTATCAGTCCGTGTCGGGCGCCGGCAAGGACGCGATGGATGAGCTGTTTGCGCAGACAAAATCCGTCTACACGCTGGAGGAGACCGCGGCGAAGAAATTCAGCAAGCGGATCGCCTTCAATGTGATCCCGCATATCGATGTATTCATGGACGACGGATTCACCAAGGAAGAATGGAAGATGGTGGCCGAGACCAAGAAGATCCTCGACCCCAAGATAAAGGTCGTCGCGACTTGCGTGCGGGTGCCGGTATTCGTCGGGCATTCGGAAGCGGTCAACATCGAGTTCGCGAACCCTATCACGGCGGACGAGGCACGCGATCTGTTGCGCAACGCGCCAGGCTGCCTGGTGATCGACAAGCGCGAGCCCGGCGGCTACGTGACGCCCTACGAGGCGGCCGGCGAGGACGCCACCTATATCAGCCGTATTCGCGAAGACCCCACTGTGGACAACGGCCTGGTGCTGTGGTGCGTCTCCGACAATCTGCGCAAGGGCGCAGCGCTCAATGCCGTGCAGATCGCGGAATGCCTGATCAACCGCAATCTGATCGAGGCCAAGCGCAAAGCGGCGTAAAGCCCTCTGTAGCCCGGATTTCGTTCTTACGAAATCCGGGAGTCGAAGTCCCGGATTGAGCGAGACGCCCAATCCGGGCTACAAATTTCACTGACAATTCACGCCCAGATTGCCATTGGCAGTCCAAATGCGTCGCGCTCGGGCTTATCGGGAAATGGCCGCGCCTCATCGGCATGAATGCGGCGCGCAATCGCAGCGCAGGCAACCGCATCAAGGAGATCATCGAGGCTGGCTCCCTTGCGGCGCGTTGCCGTTGACAATCGCTCACCGGCATCCGTCGCACTAGCAAGCAGGCGCCGCCGCAAGGCGATGCCCGCAGCAGGTTTTCAGCAGCCCCTGCCTTCATGGGCTCATGCACGTTGATTCCGTTGACGCCAAAATGCCAACTCCGGATGCATTTCGAAACGCGAGGGCGTGCAAACGAATCGTCGCCGCAGGCATGCATCGACGTCGCGACGATCTTGCGGCAAAAGAATGAACATCTGCCGTAGAAAACGCTTTCTTATCACGGAGGGTCGCGAGCAATGCAAAGCGCAATGGCGCACGCTTCGCAAGTTTGGAATGGCGGTATCTATTCCAGCGTCGCCCGTGCCGGGACGCGAGGCACGCGAAGAATGCTCGACGACGGACCGAGAAGCGGCCGCACCGCACGCTCTGCGGCGCGCCCGCCAGCGATCCACTGCGCTCGGGCAGTCCGATCGGAATATCGACGACAAGGACGTCTGGCGTTTTCCGGCAAGCCGTCAGAAAATTCTGCAAATCGCGGAATGACGCGAAGCCGAACGGTTTCCTCTCGGTCGCAGGAATCAGCCGACGATCCATCCCGCGGGACAGCCGTCGACGCCGGCAAGCCATACGTCATTGCTCGGCATGGGTTGAAATACTGGCACATGCTGACTGGTATGAAGGATCGCCACCGCTGATAGCATGGATTTGGCCAAACCGGAGAACCGCAATGTCCGTCCGTCCGCGCCGCAGCGTGCTCTACATGCCGGGTTCAAATGCACGTGCGATCGAGAAGGCGCGCACGCTCCCTGCCGACGCCGTCATCCTCGACCTTGAAGATTCCGTTGCCCCGGAAGCCAAGGCAAATGCTCGCCAGCAGGTTCTGGACGCAGTGAGCGCCGGCGGCTTTGCTCCCCGCGAAGTTGTCGTGCGCATCAATGCGCTCGATACGCCCTGGTGGCTGGAAGACCTCAACGCCGCCGCGCGCGCCAAGCCCGACGCCGTTCTGGTCCCCAAGGTATCTACGCCCCGGCACCTGACCGACATAGCGGAGCGGATGGTCGACATCAGCGCGGAGCATCGCATGCGTGTCTGGGTAATGATCGAAACCCCGCTCGCTGTCCTCAATGCCGGGCTTATCGCCGCCGAGGCAGTAGACGTCGAGACCCAACTCGCCGCATTCGTAATGGGAACGAACGACCTCGCCAAGGAAACCCGGGCACAGATCACGCCGGGGCGGGCCAATATGCTCCCCTGGCTCATGGGCTGCGTGGCGGCGGCGCGTGCCTATGGGCTGCTCATATTCGACGGGGTCTTCAATGACCTCTCCGACCGTGACGGATTCGCGCGGGAATGTGCGCAAGGCCGCGACATGGGGTTCGACGGCAAGACCCTGATCCATCCCAACCAGATCGAGCCGTGTAATGCCGCCTTCTCGCCCACGGCGGATGAGATCATGCAAGCCCGCAAGCTCGTCGAAGTCTTCGATCGCCCGGAGAACCGCGCCAAGGGCGTGGTGGAAGTAGACGGCCGCATGGTGGAGCGCCTGCATGCGCAAATGGCGCGGCGCACCCTCGACATTGTGCAGGCCATCGAGGAACGCCGCCTCGCGAGCAAGCCCGCCGCCTAGCAGACGACGGACGACGGAGGACAGATTTAACGAGCCTCTATTCTTTAGTCTTTATCCGTCCTCCGTCGTCTGTCCTCCGTCATCCGGCCCACGGCCTCGCGGCTTTCGATTGCTGCTCGAACCGCTCGATCTTGTCCTTCTTCACCATTGTCATGCCGATGTCATCGAGACCGTTGAGCAGGCAGTGCTTGCGATGCGCATCGATCTCGAACCTTATCACGCCTCCATCGGGGCCTCTGATCTCCTGTCGCTCGAGATCGATCGACAACGTCGCATTGGCGCCGCGCTCGGCGTCGTCGAACAGTTTTTCCAGATCCTCACGCGAGACCTTGATCGGCAGCACCCCGTTCTTGAAGCAGTTGTTGTAGAAAATGTCGCCGAATGAGGTCGAGATCACGCAGCGGATGCCGAAGTCCATCAGCGCCCATGGCGCATGCTCGCGCGAAGAGCCACAGCCGAAATTGTCTTCCGTCACCAGAATCCTGGCTTTGCGATAGGCAGGCTTGTTGAGCACGAAATCCGGGTTCTCGCTGCCGTCGTCGCGGTAGCGCTTCTCGGCGAACAGGCCGGCCGCCAGGCCCGTCCGCTTGATGGTCTTGAGATACTGCTTCGGGATGATCATGTCGGTATCGACATTGATCATTCGCAGCGGCGCCGCGACCCCCTCAAGTGTCGTGAATTTTTGCATCGGGTTACCACACTTGCTTTTCTGTCATTCCGGGGCGCCGCGTAAGCGGCGAGCCTGGAATCCATAACCACGAATCGGGAGTCTGGATTCCGGGCTCTCGGCCTTCACTTCGTTCCGGCCTCGCCCCGGAATGACGCCATTGCGAAGCTTCCATTAGTGGAGAAACTCGGCGCCCTCAAGCGACACCCGCCTCGATTGCCGCCATGTCAGCGTCCGACATGCCGAAATGGTGGCCGATCTCGTGCACCAGCACATGCGTGACGATCGCCCCCAGGGTCTCCTCGTGCTCGGCCCAGTAGTCGAGTATGGGCCGGCGATAGAGCCAGATCATGTTCGGCATCTGCACCGGATCGCTCTCCGACCGGAACGGGAGGCCTACTCCCTGGAACAGGCCGAGCACATCGAACTCCGTTTCCGCGCCCAGTTCGTCCAGGACTTCCTCGGCCGGGAAATCATCGACCCGGATGACCAGCCCTTCGCACAGAGCGCGAAATTTCTGCGGCAGCCGCCGGAATGCGCTTTCTGCCAACATTTCGAGCTCCGCAAGCGACGGGGACTTGCTGCTGCGCCAGGCGAGCGGATCGGAACCGGCATGGTCGGCCATGGCTTGCAGTTTTAGGGAACTGCGAGGGATGGGCCAAGCTGCAGGGGGATCCGGCTGCGGCGTTGACGCCAGCGAGCGAATAAGCGACCGTGACCCGATGCAACGAATAGCTTTCTTGTGCATGATCATCGTGTCGACCGTGCTGCTGCCGGGCGGCTTAGCCAGCGCCCAAAGCGCGGGCGGCGCGACGCCGCATCGCTCGGCAGCTTCCGCCTATGCGCAGGCGCGTCCGGTGCGTGCGCGAACACGAATTCGCGTCACCCCTGCCTATCCCTACCGCCTCTATTCCACCACCTATCCCGTTCCCTACAAATACGAGTACCCGGGGCCGGGAGGCGTGCGCCAATGCACGTCCTGGCTGGCGAAAGAAAATCGCCCGAGCGGTCAGGTGATCGTCCCGCGGATG
Organism: uncultured Alphaproteobacteria bacterium; assembly: GCA_963817135.1. Taxonomy (GTDB): domain Bacteria; phylum Pseudomonadota; class Alphaproteobacteria; order Rhizobiales; family Xanthobacteraceae; genus VAZQ01. The sequence goes on from CAWFNG010000015.1 coordinate 282,326, forward strand.
CGCTGTTGGTGGGAATGACCGGGGAGATCGGATGTCAGATGCCAGAGGTCAGATGACAGGTGTCCCTTATCTGACCTCTGACCTCCGGCATCTGATCACTGCCACTCCCGCACGTCGACGAAATGTCCGGCGATGGCTGCTGCTGCAGCCATAGCCGGCGAGACGAGATGGGTGCGGCCTTTGTAGCCTTGGCGGCCTTCGAAATTGCGGTTGGAAGTCGAGGCGCAGCGCTCGCCGGGCGCAAGCTTGTCGGGATTCATGGCAAGGCACATGGAGCAGCCGGGCTCGCGCCATTCGAAGCCGGCTTTGAGAAAGATCTTGTCGAGCCCTTCAGCCTCCGCCTGCTCCTTTACCAGCCCCGACCCCGGCACCACCATCGCCTGGACATTGGCATTGACGCGCTTGCCCTCGACCACGCGCGCGACCGCGCGCAGGTCCTCGATGCGGCCATTGGTGCAGGAACCGATGAATACGCGATCGAGCCGGATGTCGGTTATCTTCTCGCCGCCCTTCAATCCCATATAGCCTAGCGAGACCTCGGCTGCGCGGCGCTTGTTGTCGTCCGCGATATCTTCCGGCCGCGGCACATGCCCGGTGACGGAAGTCACCTGCTCGGGGCTGGTGCCCCAGGTTACAAGCGGCGGAAGCTTGGCCGCATCGAGCCTGATCTCGCGGTCGAAATGGGCGTCTGTATCCGAGTGCAGCGTCTCCCAAAAGCGCATGGCGTCGTCCCAGAGCTTACCTTTGGGCGCCCGCGGCCGGTCCTTGAGATAGGCGAAGGCTTTCTCGTCGGGGGCAATGAAGCCGGCCTTGGCGCCGGCCTCGACCGACATGTTGCAGACCGTCATGCGTCCTTCCATGGAGAGTGACCTGATCGTCTCGCCGGCATATTCGAGCGCATAGCCGGTTCCGCCGGCAGTACCGATTTCGCCGATGATGGCGAGGATAATGTCCTTGGCGGTGACGCCCGCCGGCAAAACGCCGTCGACTACGGCGCGCATGTTCTTGGATTTTGTCTGGATGAGCGTCTGCGTCGCCAGCACGTGCTCGACCTCCGACGTGCCGATGCCGTAGGCGAGCGCGCCGAACGCGCCGTGCGTCGCAGTATGGCTGTCGCCGCAAACGAGCGTGGTGCCGGGGAGCGTGAACCCCTGCTCCGGACCGATGATGTGAACGATGCCCTGGCGTTTGTCGAATTCGTCGAAATATTCGAGCCCGAACAACTTGGCATTCTCGGCCATGTAGGCGATCTGCGCAGCGCTCTCCGGATCGGGATTGGGTGCCTTGCGATCGGTGGTCGGCACGTTGTGGTCGACCACGCATAGGGTCTTTTCCGGCGCGCGCACCGTGCGGCCGGAGAGCCGCAAGCCCTCGAAGGCCTGCGGGCTCGTCACTTCATGCACGAGGTGGCGATCGATATAGATGAGGCAGGTGCCGTCCGGCTGCTCATCGACGAGGTGATCTTCCCAGATCTTGTCATAGAGGGTACGCGGGGCGACCATGGCGTGAATGCTCCACGGGTAATGCGCAAGAAGTGCTTGCGCCGTCGTTTAGCCCGTTGCGACCGCCAGGGAAAGAGTGAGGAACTCGCTGTTCCAACTGGGACCGAGTAAGCTTCCATTGTAGGGAGGAATTACAAATGCCCAAAGCCAAACGAAAGTCGGCGCCAACGCGAGCACAATCGCTCACTGCTGCCAAGCGACGGATCCTGCCGAAGCGAAAGACAAGCCCGCAAGCCAAGGCAAGATCGCGTTTGCGGAGTCGTCCCGCGCCCCCGCAACGGTTTACGGCCAGCCACTGTCGCGACGAGGATTTCAAGAGCGGGTTGCGGGCTTATGCAAAGTACCGCGATCTCGGCATCAGCCAAGCCACCGGCGGGATGGTGCAAGCGCACGTGATCCGCTTCGCTCCACCGTTTCGCGCGGAGGAGGTATCGAAGCGCCATTATCACGATGTCGAGTTCCAGATGATCTATGTGCTCAAGGGCTGGATCAAGACGGAGCTTGACGGCGTGGGCGAGGTGGTGATGCGCGAGGGGAGCTGCTGGGTTCAGCCGCCCCGCATCGAGCACGCCGTCACCGGCTACTCCGACGATTGCGAAGTGCTCGAAGTCATCCTTCCCGCCGATTTCAAGACGGTGGAGTTGGAGTAGTTTTCGTCATGGCCGGAACAAGTCCGGCCAAGACGACTGCGGATGCGACTTCGCAAGAGGTTGAAAGAAGCCGTTACTCCGCTGCCTTGTCGACGGCTGCGGCGGCTTCCTCGCCGGGACGATGGTCCTGCCGCTCGCTGATGCGCGCGGCTTTGCCGCGCCGACCGCGCAGATAATAAAGCTTGGCACGGCGCACCTTGCCGCGGCGCACGATCTTGATGGAATCGATCATGGGCGAATAGAGGGGGAACACGCGCTCCACCCCTTCGCCGTAGGAAATCTTGCGCACGGTGAAATTCTCATTGAGTCCGGAGCCGGCGCGGCCGATGCACACGCCTTCGTAGGCCTGGATGCGGCTGCGCTCGCCCTCGACCACCTTGTAATTCACGAGAACCGTATCCCCGGGGCCAAAATCCGGAATCTCCTTGCCGGCGGAAAGCTTTTCCACCTGCTCCTTTTCAAGCTGTTGAATGAGATTCATGGGCAAACCTCCGCGGCGCCCCATCGGTCACGGCGCGCATTTCTTCCTGTCCGGATCGGGCGGGTTTCTACGATATGGCGGGATGTTTGTCACGCATGGTTCCGTAGCCCGGATAAAGCGAGCACAAAAGCGCGAACGTAATCCGGGAACGGCTGTCCCCGGATTGGGCTTCGCATCCGCTACGCTCCATCCGGGCTACCGTTTCCTTTGCGCGCCAGATACGCCGCCCACAGGTCGGGCCTGCGCTCGCGCGTGATCCGCTCGGCCTCGGCGCGCCGCCAGGCGGAAATCCTGGCGTGGTCGCCGGAAGCGAGCACTTCCGGAATGGAATGGCCCTCCCATGTCTGCGGACGCGTATAGTGCGGATATTCCAAGAGGCCCTCGTTAAAACTTTCCTCCGTGCCGGAAGCATCCTTGCCCATGACGCCGGGCAACAGCCGCACGCATGCGTCGATGAGGGCCAGCGCTGCGATCTCGCCGCCGGAGAGCACATAGTCGCCGAGAGAGATCTCCTCGAACGCGCGACCTTCGATGACACGCTCGTCCACGCCTTCGAAGCGGCCACAGAGGATAATGGTGCCGGGCCCGCGCGCGAGCGCGGCAATTCGCGCTTGATTGAGGGGAACGCCGCGTGGGCTCATGAGGAGGCGTGGTCGCGCATCGCCTTGAGGGGCCACCGCATCGACGGCGCTGCCGAGCACGTCGGCGCGCATCACCATCCCGGGCCCGCCTCCCGCCGGGGTGTCGTCCACGGAGCGGTGCTTATCGGTCGCATGCGCACGGATATCGCAAGCGTCAAGCTTCCAGGCGCCGGCGGCGAGCGCCTTTCCGGCGAGGCTCATCCCGAGCGGCCCGGGAAACATTTCGGGAAAGATGGTGAGAATGCTGGCGTGCCACATAGGAGTCGAACGTGCAGCAAATTCCGGTCATGGATGGATTTGTCGACCGCGCCGCGCGCTCCATACCTCCCCTGAAAGGGGAGGTCGGCGCGAAGCGCCGGGTGGGGGTCTACGCGATTCAGAGCTCGCTTCGCTGAGTCGACCTACCCATCAGGAAGTAACGGCCGTCCACCGCGAGAAATTCGCATCACATCATTAGTCGCCGCTGCTGTCGTCGACATCCTGCGGCGGGGCGATGACGACGCAGCCGCCGGCGATGTCGACGCGCGGAACGAAAGCCTCGGTGAACGGCACCATCATTCTGTTGCCGCTTTGCGCAGCCTGCAGTTCGAGAATGTCGCCTGCTCCGAAATCATGCACTGCGACAATGGTGCCAATCTCTTTTCCGTCCTGCGTCACCGCGCGAAGCCCGATGAGATCGATGTGATAAAACTCGTCGGTGTCGGTCGGCGGCAGGCGCTCGCGCGGGACGAACAGGCGCAGATGCGTGAGCCGCGCGGCAGCACTCCTATCGCCAACCCCGCGAAGCCGCGCGACGAGGTGACCTTTGCCGGGACGCAGCGTTTCGATCACGAATTGCGCCGCACCGTCTTCGCTTTCCAGCGGCGCGTAGTCCTTCACCGCCATGGGATCGGCGGTGAATGATTTGAGCTTGACCTCGCCGCGGATTCCATGCGGACCGCCGATTTGAGCAACGCAGATGCGACGCGGCATCGCGCGGCGTGCAGCCTTCCCTATCCGGCGGCGGGGGCGGCCGCTTTGGCGGCGGCGGCGGTTTTGGCGGCGGCCGCGGCCTTTGCCGCCTCCTCGGCGCGCGCTTTGCGCTCCTTGCGCGGCACTGCCCGGTTCGGGTTGTTGCGTTTCTCGCGTTGCCTGATTCCGAGCCTGATCGAGAAACCGCAGAACCCGGTCGGTCGGCAGCGCACCTTTGCCGAGCCAGGCCTTTGCCTTGTCCAGATCGAGCTTGAGGCGTTCGGTCTTTTCCTTCGGCAACAGCGGATTGAAATAGCCGAGCCGTTCGATGAACCGCCCGTCGCGGGGCGAGCGGCTGTCGGCGACCACGATGTGATAGAACGGACGTTTCTTGGTGCCTGCGCGCGCGAGACGAATTTTCAAGGACATGATCTACCTTTGCTCTCTCTTGGTTACTTCTTTTTGCCAAAACCGGGCAATCCGCCAATGCCGTGCGGCTTGCCGCCAAGGCCCGGCAGGAGCGAGCCCGTTCCCGGCAATTTCGGCCCGCCGCCCGGCAATCCGGGCGGAGACTCCGGGGAAGCCGCCCGGCAATCCGCCCGGCATTTTTTCCGCAAGCTTCTGCATCTCGTCCGGGCTTGGCATTGCGCCCCCCATGCCGCCCAGACCAAGCATGTTGGCAAGCCCCGCCATGGGTCCGCGTTTGGCGCCGCCCATCGCTTTCATCACATCGGCCATGGTGCGATGCATTTTGAGCATGCGATTGATGTCTTCGACCCTGGTGCCGGAACCGGAAGCGACGCGTTTTTTCCGGCTCGCTTTGAGGAGGTCGGGATTGCGGCGCTCCTTCGGCGTCATGGAGTCGATGATCGCGACCTGGCGCTTGAGCACGCGCTCGTCGAGATTGGCATTCGCCAGCTGATTCTTCATTTTGGCGATGCCGGGCAGCATGCCCATGAGCCCGGTCATTCCACCCATCTGCTGCATCTGCATGAGCTGCTCGCGCAGGTCGGACAGGTCGAAGGCGCCCTTGCGCATCTTCTCCGCGACGCGGGCAGCCTTTTCGGCGTCGATGGTTGCCGCCGCTTTCTCGACCAGGCTGATAATGTCGCCCATGCCGAGAATGCGGTCGGCAATGCGCGCGGGATGGAAATCCTCGAGCGCATCCAACCGCTCGCCGGTGCCGACGAGCTTGATCGGCTTGCCCGTCACGGCGCGCATGGAAAGCGCAGCGCCGCCGCGGCCGTCTCCGTCAATGCGCGTAAGCACGATCCCGGTGAGGCCCACGCGCTCGTCGAACGAACGCGCGAGATTGACCGCGTCCTGGCCGGTGAGCGCGTCGGCAACCAGCAGGACTTCGTGCGGAGCGGCGGCGCGCTTGACCTCGGCGGCTTCCGCCATCATCGCTTCGTCGAGCGTGGTGCGCCCGGCGGTGTCGAGGATCACAATATCGTAGCCGCCGAGGCGGCCCGCCTGCAGCGCGCGCTGCGCAATCTGCGCCGGCGCCTGGCCCGCGACCACCGGCAGGGTGTCGACACCGATTTGCGTGCCGAGCACCGCCAGCTGTTCCATTGCCGCCGGACGTCGCACGTCGAGGGAGGCCATGAGCACCTTGCGCCGCCCCTGCTCGGTCAGCCGTTTCGCGAGCTTCGCGCTGGTGGTGGTTTTGCCTGAACCCTGCAGGCCGACCATCATGATCGGCACCGGCGCAGGCGCGTTGAGATCGACCGGCTCGCCCTTCTCACCGAGCGTGGCAATGAGCTGATCGTGCACGATCTTCACGACCATCTGGCCGGGGCTCACCGACTTTATGACTTCGATGCCGACCGCGTGCGTCTTTACCTTCTCGACGAACGCGCGCGCCACGTCGAGCGCAACATCCGCCTCAAGAAGAGCGCGCCGCACTTCGCGCAGAGCCGCGTCGACATCGGCCTCAGTCAGCGCTCCGCGCCGGGTCAGACGGTCGAGGATTGCGCCAAGTCGTTCCGAGAGCGAATCGAACATTGCCTTTACGTTCCTGCGGCTTCGTTACTAGTGTGGCGGATTTGACGTTCCTACCAGCATTGCCGCAAGTCATTCGTAGGAACGTCAAATCCAAAGCCACACTGCAAACTATAGAGTTGCTAGTGTCCCTTTGGTTCCGACGTTCGTATGCGAGGGTGCCGCAAAGTGATACGAACGTCGGAACCGGGACCTAGTCCGCGCAAAGCACCAATTTCGTCCGAGGGCGCATCGCGCTGTCGGGCGTTGGCCTCCAGCCTCCATGGACTGGTCGGCGATTGGCAATCTATGATCGCGGCAGTCGCGCGGAAACTATGGATGCGACCGGGCGAAGTCAAGGAACGTGCGCAATGGACGTGGATCTGGCGCCTGACCTCGACAATGACACCGCCCTGAGCGGATCGGGCATTCTTGCCGCGATCAAGCAGAGCGGCGTCGAATTCATCCTGTCCGTTCCCGACATCGTCACCAGCGGGGGGCTGTTGCGGCCGATTGCGCGCGACCCCCGGTTTCGCCTGATCCGGGTTTGCAAGGAGGACGAATGCATCGGCATCGCATCGGGCTTGTACTACTGCGGCAAGCGCGCGCTTTGTCTGATCCAGCACACCGGCTTTCTCGATTCCATCAATGCCATTCGCGGTGTAGCGGTCGAGTACGCGCAGCCCATTTGCATGATGATCGGGCTCCTTGCGCACGATCCCGCGACGCTACCGCGCAGCTCGCCGCGTTATGGCGTTCGCATCGTCGAGCCGATCCTCGATGCCATGGGCATCCTGCATCACCTGATCAACGAAGACGCGGATCTGCCGAAAATCGCACCCGCCATCGAGCAGGCCTATGCTTGCTCGCAACCCCTCGCGCTGCTCATCGGGCGGAGGCCTTCGCCAATCGATTTTAAGGTCACATGACCATGCAGCGCGAACAATGTTTCCGCGCCCTCGCGCGGCATGTGACCGACGAGATCGTGGTCGCAACTTACAGCTCGGCGGTAGACTGGCTCGAACGGGGCGAGCGTACGCTCAACTATTTTTCCATTGGTGCCATGGGGCTCGACTCCTCGCATGCCCTGGGGCTTGCGCTCGGGCGACCCGACAGGCGGGTCATTTGCCTCCAGGGAGACGGCAGCCTCCTCATGAATCTCGGCTCCCTCGTCACCATTGCCGCCGCGGCGCCGAAGAACCTCGTCCACATGGTGGTGCAGAACGGCACCTATGAGGCGAACGGCAGCCATCCCCTGCCAAACCCGGAATTCGATTTTTCCGCAGTGGCGCGCGCCGCAGGCTATGCGCAGGTCTTCGAATTCTCCGAACTTGCCAATTTCGAGCAGCAGGTCGCCCATGTGCTCAGGCACGAAGGGCCGGTGTTCGCCACCTTGCGGGTCGCGCCGACAAAGCCGCTCACTTATGACTATGCGAAGCTCTACGATCCCGCACGCCGCGCGGCGTTGCTCGCGGCGTTGCGTTCGTAAATGCGCCCTCTCGGTCAGCCTTGTAGGGTGGTCAAGGCGCCTGACGGGCGGAGCGAGCGGCAAACTCTGAATACCTCCCCCGAAGGGGGAGGTCGACATGCCGAGCGGAGCGAAGGCAGTCGGGTGGGGGGTCATATGACCCCACCCGGCGCTTCGCGCCGACCTCCCCCTTCAGGGGAGGTAAAGCTCGGCCCGCTCTACGCGCTTGCCTGCTGGGTTGCTTCCGGGCTCACCAGGCGATAGCCGACGCCCAGCTCGGTCAACAGCATCCGCGGCTGGGTCGGGTCGGGTTCGATTTTCTGCCGCAACTTGCGCATGAAGATGCGCAGATAATGCGTATCCTGCAGGTGCGGCGCGCCCCACACTTCCTTCAGCAGGAACTGGTGGGTGACGACATTGCCGGCATGCTGCACAAGGAGTTGCAGCAGTCGATATTCCTTTGGCGTGAGCATGACGCGGGCGCCATCGACCGTGACAATGCGCGCGGCAAGGTCGATGGAGAGCGGTCCGATCTTGACAACGGGTTCGCCGCTCGAGGCGCGCACGTGGCGCCGCCGCGCGGCATGGGCGCGCGCCAGAAGCTCCGCCATGCCAAACGGCTTGACGACGTAATCGTCCGCCCCGCTTTCCAGGAGACGGACCTTTTCCGGTTCGTTGGAGCGCACCGAGAGCACAATGATCGGGACGCTCGACCAGGCGCGCAGCCGCTCCAGCACTTCGCTGCCATCCATGTCCGGCAATCCAAGGTCGAGAATCACCAGGTCCGGGACCGTGCTCGACGCCCGCGCCAAAGCCTCGCCGCCGTTCTCGGCCTCCTCGACCGCGCAGCCGTCGAGTTCGAAACCGGCGCGCAGGAAGCGCCGGATCTGTGCTTCGTCGTCCACGACCAGCACGCGGGGAGGGTTCGCTTCATTCATCGGGACCGATCTCCGGTTCACGCGCCGGCTTGGCAAACGGAAGATGGATGGCAACGGTTGTGCCCTGACCGGCGCCAGCGCTCAGTGCCTCCATATGTCCCCCGTTCGCGCTCACAAAAGCTTGTGCGATCCACAAGCCGAGGCCCGAGCCGGAAGTCGTGGCGGCATGACGCTGGCCGCGAAAGAAGCGCTCGAAGATGTGGCCGCTCTCCTCCGCAGTAAGCCCGGCGCCCTCGTCGCGAACCGACAACACCACGTCCTTTCCGTTGCGCTTCGCACCGAGCACAATGGGCGAGCCGGACGGCGAATATTTGGCGGCGTTGTCGACGAGCTGAACGAAAGCCTGCTCGACCAGGACGGCATCGATATAAACGAGGGGCAGATTGGATTCCATCTGCATGGCAAGCTTGCGGCCGGAAAGGATGCGCCGCCGGCGCGCGAGCGCGCTGTTCACGATGTCCTGCGGTTCTATCCATTCCTGCCGCGGGGTGATCTGCTTGCGGCTGACGCGGGTCGCATCGAGCAGGTTTTGGATGTCATTGTTGAGCCGCTCCGCTTCGTCGCGCACCACGGCGGCAAGCGCGTTAAGCCGCTCATCGCGGAGGACCGCTTCCGATTTGCTCAATACCGTCGCGGCTCCCAGTATCGAGGCAAGCGGCGTGCGCAATTCGTGGGAGACCGAGCCGATCAATGCTTCCCGCAGCAGCTCCGTTTCCGAGCGCATCTTGGCGTCATTGAGCGCGCTTGCCACATCGAGCCGTTCAAGCGTTGCCGCCGCATCGGCCAGGATATCGTCGACCTGCTGGCGCACGTCATCGGTGCGTCCTGCCGGAACGCTGCCGAGATCGATGGCGATAACGCCGAAATCGGCGGTCTTGGGCGACACACGACGGATGAGCCAGAGGTCGCCTTGCCCGTCATCCACGGTGGTGGAGAGCGTGCGGCCCGCTTGCACTCTCGGATACGGCGGAATGGATGCGCTCGCTCACCGGCACTGTTTGCGGCGGCGTCTTGTGCTTGCTGCTCGCGCCTGCCCCAAACAGCACCACCTTGCGTTCGACGAGACTCGCGACATGCTCCTCGATGGCGCGATAGATGTCGGCCGCGGAGGACGCCACGGCGAGGCGGCGGGAGAACGCATAGAGATCTGCGGTTTCCTTTTCCCGTTTGCGGGCGATCTCGGTTTGCCGCTTCATGGAATTCGCGAGATGACTGGTCACCGCCGCAACCACCATGAACAGCAGAAGATTGAGAATCTCGCCCGGGCGGGAGACGAAGAAGCTGTAATAGGGAGCAAAGAAAAAGTATCCCGAGCACAGTACGCCCGCTGCCGCCGCCACCAGGGCCGGAACGAGGCCGAGGTGCCAACCCGCGAGCAGCACCGGAATGAGGTAGATGGCTGATCCGCGACGGATCTCGAGGGTGAGCGTTAGGACGTAGACGAGGAGCGTGGTCGCCGCGACCATCAGCAAGGCGATTGCGACGCCGCGCAGTTCGCGCCGCAGCGATGGGGCTGACAGGAATCCGAACGGCAAACTGGGCCCGCTCCCTTCCTCCTTGTGGGGGAGGGATGGGGAGGGGGGAAGGTTTTGTGACTGCAGCGTCTCGGTCAATTGCGACTCCACGCTCAAACGCTTCCGGAAAGATAATACCGTGCGGCGCAATGGTCACGCTGCATAGGAACTTCAAATTCACCGTACCTAGACGATCGATTCCATGGAACTGCTCATATTTGAACGTCTCTGTCATTCCGGGGCGCCGCGAAGCGAAGCGGAGCGGCGAGCCCGGAAACCATACTCCCGGCTGGGCTTATGGATTCCGGGCTCTCGACCTTCGCTGCGCTTCGGCCTCGCCCCGGAATGACACCGATATGACTCGAACCAAGGAAACGCTCGACTAATCCGCCTTTGGCGCTGCCGGCGGCGCCGCTGCGGTCCATTTCAATGCAGTCGTATAGATCGTCATGGTCCCGAGCAGTGTCGGCACGGTGAGGCGAAACGGCGCCAAAAACGCCGTTCCCGTGATCGGCACGAACGCCACCTCCATGTCGCGCCGGCTCGCCACGTATTTCATGATCACGCTGTTGGCGCGATGACCCGCAATCGGATTGAGCACGACGTTGCAAACGAGAACGCTGCCGTCGTATTCCTTCTGGTGCACCTCCCCTATTCGCTTGAATGAGAGAACGAGGTCGTAACGCCTGCGTCCGTCGAAGATCGCGAGCGTCCGCTTGCACGCCTCCTTCGCCATGGCGCCGTCCGCGGCATCGTTGGGAATGAGCAAGGCGCTGAGCGGATCGCTCACCTCGCGCAGATTGGAGTCGGTGACGGGCACACGATCGGGCTCCGGCGGCGGGGCATTGTCTTCCACATTGGTAACGGTGCCGTCGCTCAGCGTCATTTTCAGATCGATCTTTTTGCCTTCCTCGATCAGACTTGAGGAAAAGCTCTCGGGCACCAACCGGGCGTCCTTGACGATGCCTGCGCTTTCCGCGTCCCCCTCACCGCGCATCAGCACGTTGACGATATCGACGCTGCCGCCGCTTGCCTTGATGGAATAGCGGTCCTCCTCGAACGTGATTGTCCATGCGCTCTGGCCAACCCGTATGCCGGTCATGGAGATGGCATAGCGCGCTTCGAATTTTTGCGCCGGCGCGGGAGTTTGCGCCATGGCCGGCACGGCGAGCGCGAACAGCGCGAACAGGATTGCATTTGCTTGCCGCAATCTCGGAATACCTCCCCCTGAAAGGGGGAGGCATAGGCGGCCTCTGGCCGCCGTTCTTAGCGCTAAGAACGCCGATGCGTTGCATCGGCTGTGTCGCGAAGCGAGCCGGGTGGGGGTCAACAGCATGATTGATGAGTGCTTCAAAATTAGTCCGATCGCCTTCGCTTCCGCTTGGCGGTCGACCTCCCCTTTCAGGGAAGGTAGGCGCGCGCGTTCAGTATGGACCATTTACTGCCTCGCGACGATGGCCACTCTTGTCTCGCATCGCTGGCGTCGATAGATAGCGCTCCCGCACGCCTTGATTTGCAGCGGCCGCTTCGGAGAGGTGGCTGAGTGGTCGAAAGCACCGCACTCGAAATGTGTTGATGGCCGTCCCGACACGTTTTGTTCTGTCCCGACAAGGGTTGATTGGTATTGGGAAAATCGGCCGCACGTGCCATTCCGTGCCGTTCAATCGCCGCCCGTGGTCCCGTGTCGGGGACCATTTTGGTGACCATTTCGTTCGCTGGACGTTCGTAGCCACCCTGGGGTTGAATGTGTTTTTTCCGACGACCTCCTAGCAAATTCACATCGGCCGATGCCAAAAATCACTTCGGCGAACTGATCGACGCGGCCAGGGCCGAGCCGGTGGCGATCACCAAGCGTCAGAGCCCTTCGATGCGGGAGAGTTCCCCTTCGCCTTCCTGCAGGCCTTCGGGAACAAGGAAACGACCATCAAGCGCCTGCGCCAGGGGCGTCGAACAAGTCCGACTTCTCGGCGGCGTCCTTCAGAGCAACAACATCCACATCGCCACTTGCACGGGAGGTGAGACGACGCCGGGCGCTTACTGCACTCCAGGTGAGCCCGGCAACCACCGCGGCCAAGGCGAGGTTCATTCTCGCCACCGACGGCGTGGACTTCGAGGCCGAGGACCTGACGAGCGGCGAGACGGTCGCCTGCGCCTACGCCGACTTCCCCGACCATTTCGGCTTCTTCCTGCCGCTGGCCGGCATCACCACCGTCAAGCAGATCCGCGAAAGCTCCTTCGACATCCGGGCGACCAGCCGCCTGAACCGGCTCTATGTCGAGCTGCTGAAGGACAACCCCGAATGGGGCACGGCCGAGCGCCGCCACGACATGAACCACTTCATGGCGCGGCTGATCTTCTGCTTCTTCGCCGAGGACACCGACATCTTCAACGGCACCGGCCTGTTCACCGACACGATCGAGCAGATGAGCGCGCAGGACTCGTCCAACACCCATGAGGTGATCGGCGAGCTGTTCCGCGCCATGAACACGAAGATCGAGGATCGCGCGAGCCGCGAAGCTGCCCCGCTGGGCCGACGCCTTTCCCTACGTGAACGGCGGCCTGTTCTCCGGCAGCATGGACGTGCCGCGCTTCAGCAAGATCGCGCGCTCCTATCTCCTGCACATCGGCAGTCTCGACTGGACGAAGATCAACCCGGACATCTTCGGGTCGATGATCCAGGCCGTCGCCGAGGACGAGGAGCGCGGCGCGCTCGGCATGCACTACACCAGCGTGCCGAACATCCTGAAGGTGCTCAATCCGCTGTTCCTCGACGACCTGCGCGCGCGGCTTGAGGAGGCGGGCGACAATCCCCGCATGCTGCTCAACCTGCGCAAGCGCATGGCGAAGATCAGGGTCTTCGATCCGGCCTGCGGCTCGGGCAACTTCCTCGTCATCGCCTACAAGGAGATGCGGGCGATCGAGGCCGAGATCAACAAGCGGCGCGGCGAAGCCGGACCGGCGCACCGAAATCCCGCTCACCAACTTTCGCGGCATCGAGCTGCGCGACTTCCCGGCCGAGATCGCGCGCCTCGCGCTCATCATCGCCGAGTATCAGTGCGACGTGCTCTATCGCGGGCAGAAGGAGGCGCTGGCCGAGTTTCTGCCGCTCGACGCGCAGAACTGGATCACCTGCGGCAATGCGCTGCGGCTGGACTGGCTGAGCATCTGCCCGCCGACCGGAACGGGCGTGAAGCTTCAGGCCGACGACCTGTTTCAGCACGCCGCTCGATCAGGCGCAGATCGACTTCGAGAACGAGGGCGGCGAGACCTATATCTGCGGGAATCCGCCGTATCTAGGGAGCCAGATGGCAAACCGACGAGCAGAAAGTCGATCTTGCAGCTGATCTTTGACGAGCGAACTACAGACTGGAAGTCGCTCGACTATGTTGCCGGCTGGTTCATGAAGGCTGCCGACTACGTGCACGCACACGCCGGCAGCTGCGCTTTCGTGTGCCACCAACTCGATCTGTCAAGGCGCAACAGGTTCCGATCCTCTGGCCGCTGATTTTCGAGACGGGCATCGAGATCGCTTTCGCCCACACGTCGTTCAAGTGGGCAAACCTCGCCAGCCACAACGCCGGCGTAACCGTCGTCATCGTCGGGATTGTCGAATCACGCAGGCACGAAGCGACGTCTATTTCGACTGACGACGGAAGACGATCGTCAGAGAGGTCGACAACATCAACGCCTATCTGGTCGCCGGCGCCGAATATCATCGTTGACGAAGCCATCGAAGCCGCATCTCGGATCTGCCCGAAATGGACTTCGGCAACATGCCGTGACGATGGCGGACATCTCATTCTGACCGCTGACGAAGTCGAGAGCACTTGCACTGACGCATCCCGAGCAGCGACGACTTCATTCGACGCATTCTACGGCTCGACAGAGTTCATCAACGGCATTGCAGCGATATTGCCTCTGGATTGAGGACGAGCATCTTGAGGATGCGCATGCGATTGCCCGATATCGCGCAACGGATTGACGCAGGTTCGCAGCAATGCGCTTGCGAGCAAGGACGCAGGCACGCAAGGACATGCGCAGCACGCCCGCATCAGTTTCGTGAGATGCACGCATCGGCGAAGCGATCACGCATTGTCGTTCCGCGCGTGTCGTTCGGAGACGCGAGACTATCTTGCCGGTCGGCTTGTTGACAGCCGAGCACGATCGTATCGAACCTAGCATTCGCGCTCTACGACGCTCCGCTTTGGAACATGGCGCTGATCGCGTCGCGCCTGCATCTGGTCTGGATCGCGACCGTCTGCGGCAAGCTGAAAACCGACTATCCGCTACTCCAACACTCTCGGCTGGAACACCTTTCCCGTCCCGACGCTCACCGAGAAGAACAAGGCCGACCTGACCCGCTGCGCCGAGGACATCCTGCTGGCGCGCGAGGCGCATTTCCCGGCGACCATCGCCGATCTCTACGATCCCGACAACATGCCCGCCGACCTGCGCGAGGCGCATGAGCGCAACGACGAGGTGCTGGAGCGCATCTATATCGGCCGCCGCTTCCGGAACGACACCGAGCGGCTGGAAAAGCTGTTCGAGCTCTACACCAAAATGACCGCAGTCGACCGGGCGCGACGCAAGAAGACGAAAGGCGGGGGCAAGCGCATGACCGACGAAAGCAAATCAGTCCCCTCCGTTTCGGTTTCCTACGCCCGCAACGGCAGCTCGACCAAGGCCAACGCGCTCGGCATGCGGCCGATGCAGGAGCGCGCCTATGAGAAGCGCGGCGAGCAGTATCTGCTCATCAAGTCGCCGCCCGCCTCGGGCAAGAGCCGGGCGCTGATGTTCATCGCGCTCGACAAGCTCCACAATCAGGGGCTCAAGCAGGCGATCATCGTCGTGCCGGAGAAGTCCATCGGCGCGAGCTTCAACGACGAGCCGCTGACCAAATTCGGCTTCTGGGCCGACTGGACGCGTCGAGCCGAAATGGAACCTCTGCAACGCGCCCGGCGCGGACAACGGCGGCAAGGTCAATTCCGTCGGCGCGTTCCTCGAAAGCGACGACAAGGTGCTGGTCTGCACCCATGCGACCTTCCGCTTCGCCGTCGACAAGTTCGGCGTCGAGGCGTTCGACGACCGGCTGATCGCCGTGGACGAGTTCCACCACGTCTCGGCCAACCCCGACAACAAGCTCGGCCTGCATCTCGGCCAGTTCATCGCCCGCGACCAGCGTGCATATCGTGGCGATGACCGGCTCCTATTTCCGGGGCGACGCCGAAGCCGGTGCTGGCCCCGCAGGACGAGGCGAAGTTCGATACCGTCACCTACACCTACTACGAGCAGCTCAACGGCTACGAATATCTGAAGCAGCTCGACATCGGCTATTTCTTCTATTCCGGCTCCTATGCCGACGACATCCTGAAGGTGCTCGACCCGGCCGAGAAGACGATCGTCCACATCCCGAACGTCAATTCGCGCGAGAGCACGAAGGACAAGATCAAGGAGGTCGAGCACATCATCGAGGAGCTGGGCGAATGGCAGGGCGACCGACCCCGCGACCGGCTTCCAGCTGGTCAAGACGCCCGACGGCCGCGTCCTGCGGATCGCCGATCTGGTCGATGACGACCCGGCCAAGCGCGACCGCGTTTCCGCCGCGCTGAAAGACCCGGCGCAGAAGAACAACCGCGACCATGTGGACATCATCATCGCGCTCGGCATGGCGAAGGAAGGCTTCGACTGGATTTGGTGCGAGCACGCGCTGACGGTCGGCTATCGGTCGAGCCTGACCGAGATCGTGCAGATCATCGGCCGCGCGACCCGCGACGCGCCGGGCAAGACCCGCGCGCGCTTCACCAACCTGATCGCCGAGCCGGATGCCTCCGAGGAGGCCGTCACCGAGGCCGTGAACGACACGCTGAAGGCGATCGCCGCCAGCCTGCTGATGGAGCAGGTGCTCGCGCCGCGCTTCGAGTTCAAGCCGAAGAACCCGAACAGCGGGCCGACGCCAGGCTTCGACTATGGCGAAGGCGGCTACGATCCGAACAAGTGCAATGTCGGCTTCAACGAGGAGACGGGCCAGTTCCAGATCGAGATCAAGGGCCTCGCCGAGCCCAAGAGCAAGGAAGCCACGCGCATCTGCCAGGAGGATCTGAACGAGGTCATCGCCGCCTTCGTGCAGGACAAGACCGCGATCGAGCGCGGCCTGTTCGACGAGGAGCTGGTGCCCGAGGAACTGACCCAGGTCCGCATGGGCAAGATCATCAAGGACAAGTACCCCGAGCTCGACGAGGAGGATCAGGAGGCGGTGCGCCAGCACGCCATCGCCGCCCTCAACCTCACGCAGCAGGCCAAGCAGATCGCGCTCGGCGGCGAGCCGGACGCAGACGAGCCAAGCGCCAACACCGCCTTGATCGACGGCGTGCGCAAGTTTGCGATGGATGTGCGCGAACTCGACATCGACCTGATCGACCGGATCAATCCGTTCGGCGAGGCCTACGCCATCCTCGCCAAGACCATGAGCGAGGAGAGCCTGAAGCAGGTCGCGGCGGCGATCGCCGCCAAGCGCACAGCCTGACGCCCGAGGAAGCGAAGGAGCTTGCCGAGCGGGCCTTCAAGTTCAAGAAGGAGCGCGGACGGCTGCCCTCGATCACTTCGCCCGACGCCTGGGAAAAGCGCATGGCCGAAGGCGCTGCCGCCTTCGTGCGCTTCAAGAGAGAGGGCCGCTATGACTGACCTCGACCTCGACGAACTGCGCGCCGAACTCGACGACTTCGCCGAGCCGGAGAAGAAGGGCGGCCGCTCGCCGCGCGAGGAGCGCATCATCGCCGGCTTCGAGGAAATCCAGCGCTTCGTCGAGAACACGGTCGGCGCCGCAGCACGGCGAAGACCGCGACATCTTCGAGCGGCTCTATGCCGTGCGCCTGGACCGGCTGCGCGAACTTGCCGATTGCCGGGCAATTCTCGCGCCTCTCGACCATCAAGGCTTGCTAGGCGACGCCCCGGAGCCCGAAGCAGAGCTGGACGACGACGACCTACTGGCCGAACTGGGAGGAGTTGACGCGCCATCCGAAATCGAAAATCTCGTGCACGTGCCGCGGCCAGAAGAGTGAAGCGTCCGGAAGAGATCGCCAATCGGAAGCCGTGCGAGGACTTCGAGAACTTCAAGCCGCTCTTCCAGAAGGTCCAACAAGAGTTGAAGGCCGAAATTCGCAAAGCCCGCCCGTTCGAGCTGAAGTCCGAAATCGAGCCGGACCGCTGCTTCATCGTCGGCGGGCAGAAAGCCTATGTCGCTGAGAAGGGCGAGGTCTTCACCAACGACCAGGGCCGACGCGACGCCCGCCTGCGCGTTATTTTCGACAATGGCACCGAGAGCAATATGCTCATGCGCTCACTGCAGCGGCAGCTCCATGCTGATCCGGCAGGACGGCGGATCACCGATCCCGATGCCGGCCCCCTGTTCGGCAGCTCGTCCGAGGAAGGCGACCAGGCAGCGGCACCATCTATGTGCTGCGGAGCAAGTCCAAGGATCCCCGCATTGCCGACCACCGCGAGGTAATCCACAAGATCGGCGTGACCGGGAATGATGTCGAGGCGCGTATTGCCTCAGCCAAGGTCGACCCGACCTTCCTGTTGGCCGATGTCGAGATTGTTGCCACCTATGAGCTCTTCAACATCAACCGGGTGAAACTGGAGAACCTGATCCATAGGTTCTTCGAGCCAGCCCGACTTGATATTGAAATCAAGGACCGTTTTGGAAGGCCATTTCGGCCGCGCGAATGGTTTCTGGTGCCGCTCGATGCGATCGACGAAGCTGTGCGGCGGATCAAAGATGGAACGATCGTGAACTGTCGTTATGATGCCGAGAGTGCGCGAGTTCTCACAGCTTGATGCTCGGCTCGGCTTAGGCGGGCAGCCCTGACAGGTTGATGCGCATGAACAAATAGTGAGTTGTGCTCCGCACTTAGCGATAGAAAAATCCTTGTGAATTTGTCGAGTGCTATAGTTCTAAAAACAAACCTATTGGATGAAGGGCGTTTCTCCTATGGCCAAGCAGGAAGCAAGCGTTGAAGAGTTGGTGATGATGATCGAGCGTGGCGAGCTTCGCTTGCCGGAAATGCAACGCCAATACGTGTGGCGCTCTACTCGAGTTCGCGATCTTCTCGACTCTCTTTATCGCGGCTATCCGTCCGGCGCAATTCTGCTATGGGAGACAGACGAGGATGTTCCATTACAAAAATTTGCTGTGGACCAAGCGGGAAATCCATATCAGAGCGTCCGACTGCTGCTTGATGGACAACAACGGCTCACGTCGCTTTCGGCAGTAATCCGCGGTCAATCGGTCACGGTGCGTGGCCGTCGGAAGCCAATCGAGATCCTTTTTAATTTAGAACATCAACAACTAAATCAGCTTGATTTAGTTACGGAGGTTGAGGAAGAGAACGGCGATGAAGATGATGACAATGAAGAGGCGACTGAAATAACTGAAGATGAGGTAGATAGCACAGAAGATGAATTACAACAGCGCTTTAACAAGATGACTTTTGTCGTCGCGACAAAGAAACTGAGCCAACTGCCTCAATGGATTAAAGTATCGGAAGTCTTCAAGTCCGACTCGGATGCGCCCTTCCTCAAACGCGCCGGCGTAACGAGCTTCGACGATCCACGATATGAGCGATACAGTCGGCGATTGGCGAGGCTTCGGGCAGTGCGCAAGTATATTTATCGAATGGACGTTTTGGAGCGAAAGTTATCGTACAACGAGGTGACGGACATATTTGTTCGGGTAAACTCATTGGGGGCGAAACTGCGTAGCTCTGACCTGGCGCTGGCGCAGATAACGGCAAAGTGGCGCCATTCTTTGCAGACTTTTCTGGCCTTTCAGGCTGAGTGCGCGAAGCTTGGTTACGATCTTGATCTCGGAATTCATCTCAAGAATTTGATTGTATTTGCGACTGGCCAATCTCGGTTTTTGACAGTCGGACAAACTCAATATCGATAAACTGAAGGCTGGCTGGGAGGAGGCCCAGGAAGGGATGCACTTTGCTATGAATTTTCTTCGCAGCAATGTCGGAATTGAGAGCCCTATTCTTCTGTCCTCCCCATTTCTTATCATCACACTCGGCTTCTTCGGGCAGTCACGAACGTACAAGCTCGATGCCGAGACCGCAAAACAACTGCGGTACTGGACATTGGCAGCCAATGCGAAGGGGCGATATTCGCGCGGATCAAGCGAAACAATTCTCGATCAAGATTTGACTTCTATAAAAAATGGAGGCGTGCAGGGCCTCATCGACCGATTGCGCTTGCAGGTAGGACGACTTGATATCACGCCAGAAGAGCTAGAAGGGCGCAATCAACGTAGCGCGCTTTTCAAAACGATGTTTCTCGCGTTTAAAGCGGGAGGAGCTAAGGATTGGAAATCAAATCTCGCCATTTCGCTTGATCACTCAGGTACCCAGCATCGGCTTCAATTTCATCACATCTTTCCTAAGGCGGTACTGAAGGCGGGATATAGTGCACGTGAGTCGGACGATATAGCAAACCTTGCGTTCATTGGCGGTAAGACGAACCGAGCGATTAGCGATAAAGAACCGGCGAAATATTTGGCGGCCTTATTGAAAGAGCATGGGACGCAGCTATTTGTTGCTCAGTCTATTCCGACTGACACATCGCTATTAGAGAAGGCCGCGTACAAACAATTCCTTGCGGAACGCCGCAAGCGGATAGCTGCTCGTTTGAATGAGTATCTAGTCCAATAAGCGTACACACGGCTAGATGAGCAAACTGCCAGCTAGAGCGATGCCATAGCGCGTTGTTGCGGGCGGTGGAGGGTGGGCTGTCGCTCCGACTGAACACGCCAGTTTGCAGCCAGTTTCCGGTTAAAGTCTTGTTTACCTATGAGGTGATAATTTGACGGCGTATTGTGCATGAGTGTGCAGCGATGCCCTGCGTTGTCGAGTTGTTACGCTCGCGGTTGT
Organism: uncultured Alphaproteobacteria bacterium; assembly: GCA_963817135.1. Taxonomy (GTDB): domain Bacteria; phylum Pseudomonadota; class Alphaproteobacteria; order Rhizobiales; family Xanthobacteraceae; genus VAZQ01. The sequence goes on from CAWFNG010000015.1 coordinate 302,377, forward strand.
GGCCGCGCGCTGCCACGCTCGCGCTGATCACTATCGGTCTTGCCGCCTGCAGCGGCGTTTCATCGCAATTCAACGAGAGCAGTCCCGAAGCAACCGGCGCACTTCAGCCGGGACAAGTCGCGCCCGTCGGCCAAGTGGACGGCCAGGCGCTTCTACCGCAAAATGCAAGCCCGGCAGCCTCCCTCGCACCCAAGCCCGCCCCGATGGCTGCAATGAGCCGGGCCGGGGTCCGGGAGTGCACGTCGTAGCGCAGGGTGAGACGCTGACCAAGATTTCGCGTCTCTACAGCAAGCCAATCAGCGAGATCGCCAGAGCGAACAAGATTTTGGCCACGGCAAAACTCAATGTCGGCGACCGTCTGATGATTCCAGGCGCGCACATATCAGCCGGCAAGCCGAAGGCGACGCCGGCTGCAGCGCAAGTAGCTCTAGGCAACGAAGGCAAACCAGTAGCTGCAGCGGCGTCAAAAAAGCCGGAGATCGGTCTGATTTATACGCCGGTACCCCAACCCGAGGCTGCGCCCGACAGGGACCACAGCAAACCTTCCGATGAGGGCACCGGCACGTTTTCCAAAATTCGCTGGCCCGCCACTGGGCGCGTGATTGCGAGCTTTGGCTCCACCATCAATGGCCAGCCCAACGCCGGCATCAATATTGCGCTACCGGAAAACACGCCGGTGAAAGCCGCCGAGGACGGCATAGTGTCCTATGCCGGCAACGAGCTTACAGCCTACGGTAATCTCGTCCAGGTTCGTCACCCGAACGGCTATTTCACAGTCTACGCCCACGCCAAGGAACTCCTGGTCAAGCGCGGTGACCCAGTCAAGCGCGGGCAGCCGATCGCACGGTCTGGTCAGACGGGCAACGTCAACACGCCCCAGCTCCATTTCCAAGTCCGCAAAGGCGCGACGCCGCTCGATCCGATGAAATTCTTGAATAAGGCGTGAGTCGCAAGAAGCGTTGCGGTGCGCTTGAGTTGCTTGTTGCTCCAACTCGTATCTGCCAAACGGTTCGCTCCTGAATCAAACTAACCGGCTCTCCGGGCGTGTCGTATTGCCAGCCCTCAGTCGGCTGGGCGGCCAACATTACAGAAGTCAGCGGCAAGGCCCGGCTTTTGTATGAGCTTGCCAACGCTACCGTCATCGTCGCGGCTTGTCTGGCACTCATGGCGCAGGATCATGCCGGTCCCGCTTGGCGCCAAATAGCAACAAATTGGCGGCGCTAAGCAATCGATGTCGGGACGGCGGCGTTATACAGATCAGCGCAAGAAAAAACGAAGCGGCGTTTGGGAGCTTAGGCTTTTCGGGAAGACGTGCCAATGATCGAGTGGACTGTCTTAATCGTTCTGTTCTGTTTGTGTCTCCTAACAGAATGGGACAAGAGAAAGAGGCAAGGCTTCTAAACCTCACGGCGGGGACAACGCCTACGGACACCCCGCCGGGCTTTTTTTTGGCCATGACAGCAACTGTCCGCTGTCCAAGGAAGATCCCGACCTAAGGAGGCAAGCCCGGCATAGGCAGGTTTTGTGAAGCGGGTTTAGCGCGCCTCGACGTGCTCACGCCCGCACCCAATTTCGCGGCTACAAGGCGACGAACTGCACAGCCTGAGCAGCAAAGCGGGCTTGATGCTTCATCGCACGCGCCATCTATTCATCCGCCAGCAGACCGCCGTGATCAACGCGATCCGCGCTCGCCTTGCCGAGTTTGGCGTCATCGCGCCGGTCGGACGCAAAGGCGTCGAGGAACTGTTACGTGTCGTTGCCGATCCGAACGACAACCGGGTGCCTGAGGTTGTGCGTGGATGCCTTGCCGCACTGGGCAGCCAGCTGCTCAGCCTCAAAAAGCAAATCTTAGACTTTGATCGAATGATCATGGCTTGGCACCGCTCCAATCAAACGAGCAAGCGCCTTAACTGCATTCCTGGCGTCGGTCCGCTGCTCGCCACCGCTCTAGTGGCAAGTGTCGCCGATCCCAAAACCTTCCGGTCAGGTCGCGACTTCTCGGCCTGGATCGGGTTGGTACCGAAGCAGCACTCAAGCGGAGGTCGGGATAGGCTCGGCAGTATCAGCAAACAGGGTGACCGCTATCTGCGCAGCCTGTTCGTGGCCGGCGCCCTCGCCGTCATCCGTTATGCCAAAATCCACGGCACCAAGCATCGGCCCTGGCTCACAGCGCTGCTGGCCCGACGGCCGACCAAGGTCGCGGCCATCGCGCTTGCCAACAAGCTCGCGCGAATGGCCTGGGCCATGATGGCCAAGGGCGAGCGATACAATTATCCGGTCGCGCTAAGGCCGTAGCCAGATCGCGCCGAGACCCGGCGTGATGTGAAGGTTGGGAGGGCGAACAGCACGTAATGCAGAGCCGGTCGATCCGGCGATCAGGACAACCCACTAGTGCCACCGCATCTTTGAATGCGCGGTTTTGACCGGGACCTGATCCGCGGAGGGCATTATGGCCAGCGGTCATGTGAACCGCACTCAAAGGCCGAACACATGGCTGCACCGACCAACCTGCGTGCGTGAAGAAAGTCCTTGCCAACTCGGAGCCGTCCACACATGGCACGAACCCGCCGTGCCGACGCGCACTACCAACGTCGGATGACTGAGGTAAAGCGGACCTAAAGCGAGCGCGCTGATTACCGCCGTTGTTGGGTCACTCGCCCTTGATATTCGCTGCTTTCAGGATCGGCCACCACTTCTCAATCTCGACCTTCTGGTAAGCATAAAGCGTCTGCGGGTTCTGATCCTCGCGCGGCGGGATTTCCTGGCCGAGATCGGCGAGCCGTTTGCGCACGTTTGCATCGGCCAAGGCGTCCACGACGGCGGCATTGAGCTTTGCGATAATCTCCTTCGGTGTGCCCTTGGGCATCCAGAGCGCATGCCAAATCGAAACATGAAGCCCCGGCACGCCGGCCTCGTCCACGGTGGGAATGTCGGGTGCCACCGCGAGGCGCACCTTGTCGGTGACCGCATAGGCCTTAATGGTGCCGGCACGCACCTGCGGAATGGAATTGGCGGCCTGGTCGATCATGATATCGATCTGGCCGGCGACGAGATCCTGCATCGCGGGCCCGGCACCACGGTAGGGCACGAACTGGAATTTCGTACCGGTGACGTTCTGGAAGTAGACGCCGCTGACGTGGGAGCCGCTGCCGTGGCCGGCGGTTCCCTGCGTCGCGGTCGCGGCGTTCGCCTTGAGCCAGCCGATCAGCTCTTTCAAGTCCTTTGCCGGCACGGCCTTCTTGGAGACGATGAGCTGCGGATTGGTGGCGATCAACGAGACCGGCTCGAAATCATTGAGCACATGGTACGGCAGCTCATAGATCGCGCCATTGACCACATGCGTGCCCCAATGGCCGATTGAGATCGTGTAGCCGTCGGGCGCCGCACGCGCCACCCGGCCGACGCCGATGGTTCCAGCAGCGCCCGTCGTATTCTCAACCAGGATGACCTGTCCAAGCGATGCCCGCATCCGCTCGGCCATGATGCGCGCAATCGTATCGGTCGGACCGCCAGCCGAATAGGGCACGACCATCGTCATCGGCCGCGTTGGATAGCTTTGCGCGCGCGCAATACGCGAGACAGCCGGGAGGGCGGCGGCAACCGCTGCGAGATGCAAGAATGTGCGGCGGGGAAGTTTCATGTAGGCGTCTCCCTAGTGGCCATTTCTGAACGTAATCCGGCTCAGACATAGCAAGCACGTTGTGGTATCTTCTTCACGCGGTCTCAACGAGATTCTCAGCTTTGGGGCGGTAAATGAGACGGCGCGAGTTCATCATATCGATGGGTGGCGCGGCTGTCGCATGGCCGCTCGCCGCGCGCGCGCAGCAGCGGCCGACGCCAGTGGTAGGGTTCCTTAGCAGCAGATCGCCAGATGAGTCGGATTCCGCTGTCAGCGCATTTCGCCATGGTTTGAGCCAGACGGGGTATTCCGAGGGCAAGAACGTCACCATCGTGTATCGCTGGGCGGAAGGCCACTACGATCGGTTGCCTGGGTTGGCTGCCGAACTGGTCCAGCGTCGGGTTGCTGTGATCGCCGCCACAGGTGGTGAGCCCTCACCAAAGGCAGCCAAGGCGGCGACGTCCACCATACCGATAGTTTTTACCGCTGGAGGCGACCCGGTAGAATTCGGCCTCGTACCGAGCCTCGGACCACCAGGCGGCAATGTCACCGGCGTAACTTTTTTCTTCGCCTCAATTGGGCCAAAGCGTTTGGAGCTGATTCGCCAACTACGACCTAACGCCAGCACAATTGCCATGCTGATCAACCCAAACTACCAGCCCGGCCCGGTAGAGGCGCGCGATGTACAGACCGGCGCGGGCTCCCTCGGAGTGCAGATCAATGTCTTGACTGCCAGCACCGAAAGCGAAATCGATGCTGCGTTTACAAATATCGTCCAGCAGAGAGCCGACGCCTTAATTATCGGCACCGATCCGTTTCTGCTTGGCCAACGCGACCAACTCGTGCGGCTTGCCTCCCGGTATGGGATACCGACAATCTACTTTGCTCGCGAATTCGTTGAGGTGGGGGGCCTAATCAGTTACGGGCCCAGTATCACTGTCGGGTATCGCCAAGTCGGCACCTATGTCGGCCGGATTCTCAACGGCGAGAAGCCCGGCGACATGCCAGTGTTGCAGCCAACCGTCTTCGTGCTCTTTATCAATCTCAAGACGGCCAAGGCACTTGGCCTTGAACTCTCGCAAACGTTGCTGGCGCTGGCCGACGAGGTGATCGAGTGAATCGGCGCGATTTCACCAAGGCAATTGTGGGCTCGGCGGCGACTTGGCCGCTGGCGGCGCACGCGCAACAGCCCAGTAAGCTGGCGCGGGTCGGCATTATCGGCCTGGGTGCGGGGCCGAGCCCCAGCATCGAGGGGCTCCAACACGGATTGCGGCAGCTCGGTTACGTGGAGGGCCAAAACCTGGTTCTTTTGCAGCGATGGGCGGCGGGACGAAACGAGCGACTTGTCGATTTTGCGAGCGAGCTGCTTCAGCTGAAGATCGACGTGTTCGCCTCGAACACCACCGAAGCGATCGCGGCCATTCGCACCGTTAACAAAATTATTCCCGTCGTCATGACCGCTATTTCCGACCCTATTGGCAGCGGCCTTGTGGCGAGTTTCGCGCGGCCGGGGGGAAACACCACGGGTGTGACCCTCTACTCCACCGAGCTCGCAGGCAAGCGGCTGGAGCTGCTGAAGGATGTCTTACCGCGGCTCGCCCGCATCGCCGTTCTCGCACAGCGCGACCATCCGCCGACGGCCAACCTGATTAAAGAAACGCAGGCTGCTGCCAAGACCTTGCGGATAGAAGTGCGAACCCTTGAAGTGCCTCCTGAGGAGATCGCCGAGGCCTTTCGGTCGATCGGCAAAGAGCCCACCGACGCGGTCATCGTGCAGCAAAGCACGTCTTTCAATGCCTATATCCGGCAAATCGCCGACCTCGCGATCAGCTACCGGCTGCCGACGGTTCAACAGACCCGAGAATTTGTCGCAGTCGGCGGGCTCATGGCCTATGGGCCGAGCCTGTTCGCGTTGGGGGAGCGCGCAGCCTGGTATGTGGACCGAATCCTCACAGGCACGAATCCTACCGATCTTCCGGTCGAGCAACCAACTAAGTTCGATCTCGTGATTAATCTCACCACCGCCAAGGCGCTCGGTCTGAAAATCCCCGAATCCTTTCTGCTGCGCGCCGACGAGGTGATCGAATAGGTGCGCCAGCCGCAAGCTGGTGCGATCCAGCCGGTGCAAGTCCGGCCCAAGTAAGGAGTAGCGTCCGCTTGGTAGCGAGTGTTGCGTGGCCACTGGCGACAGTGGCTGCGAAGCGTACAGAGCGATTGCATGTTGGACCTTCTATGCAGAGAGCAAAAAGGCGTGAAATGTCAAAACAAGCGATGCGCGACGAGACCGAACGCTTGGTGAAGGAAGCATTGGAGCGGAAAACCGTCATCGTTAAGCAGGGACAGACTCGCATAGAGACGAAATGCGGAAAGTGCGGAGCGCCAAATCGCGTCTCAGCCGATCCAGGACAGGTTCGGGTGCCCTACACGTGTAAGGAATGTGGCGAAAAACAAAGGACGTTGTGATGGCCGTTAGCGGAAATTACATCAAAGCCGCGGCGTCGCAAAGACATTAGGTACTTGATGCTCGCCACTAGTCCGCTGGTGGAGCGAAAAAGTTTGATGGCTTTCGATTGCTCCTTGCCCCTCCGACTGGGCAGTATTAATTTAAGCGGTATGGGCTCGCTATGGTCGAAAGTTTTAATGATTGCTCTAGCCGGGTTTGCTGTCGGTGTGGCTGACACTGCATCGGCGCAACCGAAGAAAGAGCGGCTGGAGCGCCCCCTCGAATTTGCCCCTTCCGTGCCAAACATTATGGTAGATGTGGATGAGAACGGAACCCCGATTATCATGAAGGATTCGCGAGCACGGCCGAAAGGACCTGAAAGCGAGGATCGCCCGAGCAAACGTGCCGAACGTCCACGAGATCCGCGGGGCAGCAGTGCCTACGTCCCGCCAATTCCGCTGCCGAACACCGGCCGGTCATCCGGCATCGTGGCGCCGCCGCCTGTTACCACTTACAATCCACCGCCCATCAATAACCCCAGCGAGCGCATCAACCAATTAAATCACTCCTTTCCATTGAACCAGGGCTTGGGGAACAACCCCACCGACCGCGACGCCTACATACGTTACAACCTGAACCGCTGACCGCAGCCGCGTGTCGCCACGGTTCACCCAACCGGATTGAGGTAATACCGCTCCAGCGGTCCCACTGATTTCCCACCTTCGCGCAAGTGACCAATCAGAACGTCGTGAACGTGGCGCCCTCGCCATCTCGCCGGTCGGCTCTTCGCAGTATACATGGCGACACACAAGGCGGCACTTGACCGCTATATCGGATACTGGAAGCCGTATTCGACCTGGTAAGCGGGATCTAAAATCCTATGAAGCTATTCAAGAGGAGGTAAGGAACGCCGCCAGGACGCTGGTACAAGCCGTCAACGCGAAACGATCCGGTCAAATTGTGGCGGCCGGAGAGCACCTTTCTCGACCGCGGCAAAAGTGAAGCGGTCCCCCCTGCGCTGAGCATGGCATGGCGAGCAGCAGGGATAGCATTCCGTCCCGCGCATAGCGTCCCGGAGGTTAGCCGCTTATTACTTCAATATACAAGAAATGTCAGTTTAAAAAACATGAAGCTAGTTTTGCTATTTGTCAGTGCGGTGTTTTTTCTCCTAGAGGCCCACGGTCGGTCTTTCACTGCTCCGCCTGATGCTGTTAAGGACGGGGACAACGAAGAATGGCAATATCCAAAACTTCATCCAGAACCCAAGTTTCAGTTCCCTAATTACTCCCTCCAGCAATCCAATTCCCCAAACCGCCCGCAGTCACCTGCGGGGGTTCGAGATCCATATTGTCCCGGAAAGGACAAGCCTGCGCTCGTGTGTCGTCTTGTGAATGACTATCGCGCCAAGAATGGACTTAGACCGGTCCAATTGGATGCTGCGGTTACCCGCGAAGCGCAATATTGGTCCGACCAACTAAACCTGCATAGTGCTTGCTGGTTTCTCTATCACGACTCGAACTATCATGCCCGAATGCGAGCCAGGTTCCCGGGTCGTCGGTTCCGCGAAAACGCAGCGTGCAGTGGCTCAACAGGCGGCGGCGCCCAATTCATCTTGCAGAAATGGATCGATTCTCCAGGCCATCGGCAAAACATGCTAACGCCTGAATGGAGAACAATCGGCGTTGGCGTAACAAACAACATTTGGGTGATTAATTTTACGAACTAACCGCATAAACGCGAATCTGCGAGGAGCCCGGAAACATTCGAGTATTAGGCGGATGCTGACTACAGTTTCACGAAACTTGAAAATTTGATTTTTAATTCCTGGGTCCCTCGCGCAACAGAAACGCAACTGAAACGATGTCGCTAACTTGAATATTTGATTTTAAATCAGGATCCCCTGAACTGCGAGGGCTTCGTCGTACTGCACTACCTTTTTAAATTCGAGCCGGGGCAGATTTGGCGTCAACGGCGTCCGGGTAACCGCGAGGAGCCACTCGGCGACATGAGCGATCCAAGCTTATTCGCATATGCGATGAAGCGATAGAGTCATACGATGCGCTTATATGTGTCACGTATGGCTCGCAGTATAGAAAGGACCCACAGCTATGGCTGTGACAGTCATTGATACCAATAACAAACTCATTCGGTTCACACAGGAGATCCGCGAGTTTGTACGCGAGAATATGTTCTCGCCCCAAGTCCTGGACTGACCGAGAGCGCGGGTCTATTCGTTTTTCATCAAATTGGACATTGATCACACAACCAGAACGTTGGCTCCTGGGTTCCCTTTGCGCAGCAATTGGCGGGCGAGGGTCACGCACCGCCCTCCCACGACTTTTTCACAAGCGCGGCAATACTCTTAAAAAGCTCTGCGTTCGCTTCAACCATTTCCCTATCGATTGTAATGCGAATGGTCTTTGGCTTTCGAACATAGGCAATGTTTTTCGCGTCGAGAATACCAGCAGCTTCATCCTGTAAGGATTGAGCTATACGAAACAAAAGCAGAGATTTGGGTAAAGTGCGCCTGTGCAGCCACATATAATTCGAGCCGCCCACTGTGATTGCGACGTAGGCTTTGAGATAGTTTAGTACAGACTCGCCGAACACGCTGCTTGTGACGTTCGCCAACGCGTCTGCGGCTTCAAGGGTCCATTTGGCTTTCTTGGTCCAATCCTCCCGAGTGTAATTTCTATCCTCGCCGAGGGACGTTCCATCGTCAATTTCTTCATAGGTGTCCAGAACCTTTGTGAAAGACAAACTCCGCTTGCCGTGGGCGGCCAACATAGAAACTTGAACCGCAATTATGGGAATTGAATGACTCAGCAAATGAATGACGTTGAAAAAACGGCGGTTGATGTGTTCGGCCACCAATATCGCGACGTGTTGTCGCTGTGGCCATTTACGCTTCTCGTTATCCCAATACTCAATCGTTCGGATTATGTGTGTCTCGTCAGTTTCGCCGAGCATTACCTCGACCTCGTACATCGAGTCGTCTTCTGGATTTTTTAGGAGAATGTCCAGACGGCCGCCATACGATTGTTGTCGTTCCTTCGCGATGGTTTCAAGTTCACCAAGGCCAAGACACGCTGGATTTTCAACGATCTGATCCTGTAACCAATACTCGTCAAACCCTGCCTCTCGAATTGAAAGCGATTGGGCGATTTCTATCTCGTCAGACATGGCTATCTCTGTCCTCGAACAACTAATCTAGTCGGCCGACGGACCCCTCAACTTGATCCGACGCTCGTTCGATGAGCCAAACAGCTTGCGGGCAAGCGCGATCCGTCATCGCTTTCGATCCGGTCGGGCTTCAGTTGAGATTGAAGCGGATTGGCACGGTCACATTCACGCGTTCGCCCCTCAATTCGGCGGGCGGAGCCGGAAAGGGCTGCGCGCGCTGCAAAAGCGCGAGCGCCTCCGCATCGAGGGCGGCGGCGCCGGAGCTTTGCAACACGCGGCTTTCGAGCACCCGTCCTTGCCGGTCGAGAGTAAAGAAAACTTGCGCCACGCCGTGCTCACCACGCAATTGCGCCTCCGGGGGTAGCCTTGTAACGCTCGAGCTGCGCCACGATCTGCGTGTTCCAGGTCGGCACGGCATTCTGCGGTGTCTCCTGCTTGACCTCCTGCGACGGCGGAGGCTTCACGGCGACTTCCGGATCAGGCGCGCGCGCGACCTCGGGCGCACGACACTGCGCCGTCATTAGCGACATCTTGTTAACTGTGGCAGCAGTTCGAATAACCGTCGAAGCCACGGTTCCGTCGCCCCGATCATTAATCTGAAAAATATAATCCTCCGTTATTCCCGTATCATCATAGAAGACCGTTATCGCAGTTAGACCGTTGTTACTCTTTCGAGCGAATAGTTTTCCGCCAGCTTGCTTCACGGAGCCAGTTGTACCCATTGCGTTTGCTATTAGCAGGTCGAATTCACCGTTTACATAATTCAGAATTATCCGACCACCGTCGACCCGTCCTTTTTCCACCCGGACTTGTCAGCTGGGACGAAACCGCCAGAGAAATAATATGATATTCATTGAGCCTACCGGATTTCCGCCATATCGTTCTTCTGCCGCTTGACGTAAGGCTTCACATAAGCCGGCGGCATGAGGCGTACGGTATGGCCAAGCGCCTGCAGCTCGCGTGACCAATAGTGCGATGATGCGCACGCTTCGATACCGACAAGACAAGGCGGCAATTTCTGGAAAAACGCCAGCACATACCGACGTTTCAACTGCCGACGGATCACCGCCTGGCCAGCAGCATCAACCCCGTGCACCTGAAACACTGACTTGGCGATGTCGAGACCGATTGTCGTGATCGTTTGCATAACCAGCTCCTCCAAATCGTGGAAGCCTTAGCAGCCCCCATATCTATGGCACTCGCGTGCCGGTGGAGGAGCCGTCACAGCGTCACTTGCGGACTAATGCAGTGCAGCAAAGCCGCCCTCTATTCAATCACCTCGTCGGCGCGCGCGAGCAGGGTCGGCGGTACGTCGAGGCCGAGTGCCTTTGCAGTCTGAAGATTGATGACAAGCTCGAACTTCGTAGACTGCACGACCGGAAGATCTGCGGGCTTAGCGCCCTTGAGAATGTTGCCGGTATATACGCCAACGTGACGAAAACTGTCGGTGATATCTGTTCCGTAGCTCATCAGTGCGCCGGCTTCGACCAGTTCGCGCCCGGAAACAGTCATGGGGACGCGTTCGCGTGCTGCGAGCGTGGCGAGTTGCACCCTGCGGCTGGTGTAGAATGCATCACCGGCAAGGAACAGCGCGTCTACCGGCTCGCGCGCAAGCGCACGGAAAACCGCATCAATCTCGCTGCTGGTGCCGGCTTTGAAGACCTGAAGCTGCAGCCCAAGGCCGCGAGCGGCTTGCGGCACTTCTTTCAGGGTGGCCTCTGCGGAGAAAGTGTTGCCAGGATTGATCAGCAGGGCGATCCGAGCGGCCTTAGGCACCAACTCGTGCAGGAGCCCCAGCCGTTTGGCAACAATCTCATTGACGAAAAAATTTATGCCCGTCGCGTTGCCGCCCGGGCGGGCAAGGCTCGCGACCAGACCCAGCCTGACCGGATCGTCCGGAACGGCGAACACGATCGGGATCGTCGGTGTAGCAGCTTTGGCCGCAAGCGCAGCTGGATTGCTGGGGGCGTGGCGATGACAGCCACGCCGCGGCGAACCAAATCAGCCATCAGGGCAGGCAGCCGATCGTAGTGACCCTCTAACCAGTGATACTCCACCACCACATTCCGACCTTCAACATAGCCGGTTTCGCTCAGACCGTTACGGAAACTGGCCGCTCTGCGCACAGATGCCTCCGGCGCTCCGCCGGTGATAACCGCTACCACGGGCAGCGCCGCCTGCTGCGCGCGCGCCGCGAGCGGCCATGCCACTGCCGTCCCGCCAACCAAACTAATGAACTCGCGTCGCCGCATATTGGCTCACAGGCTCAGGAGCGAGCATTGTATCCGCTGAAACAGGTACTTTCACAGAGCTGAAAACCATTGGCGCAGTGCACAGCTAATGTCGCTGATGGGTCAGGTCCTGCTGTTACCGCACCGCAATACTGATGACCGCTTCACCCCAATCAACAGACTTAAATTCAAGCTGATCGTTTCGCCCGGAAGAGTGCCAAAAGCAGACTCATGCACCGCAACAAAAAACATCCTTATTCGACGACCTCGTCGGCTCGGCCGAGCAGAAAATAGGTTTCCATCGGGCCTTTGCCTTTGACGTCAACGCTGCCGTGCGGCTCAAGCCGAAAGCTCTCCTGAAGGTGTCGATGGGTCGCTGCCGAGATCTGGATACGGTTCGGCAAACTGTGCGACTCCATTCGGCTGGCGATATTCACCGCGTCACCCCAGATGTCGTAGACGAATTTGTGGGTCCCGATGACCCCGGCCACCACGTCGCCCGAATGAATGCCGATGCGCATCTGCAGGGGGATCGGCAACTCGCGATTCATCCGCTCGACCGTCTCGATCATCGCCAAAGCCATGTCGGCGACCGCATGCGCGTGGTCCGCTCGCGGCTCGGGCAAGCCGCCAGCCACCATATAGGCGTCTCCGATCGTCTTGATCTTCTCGATCCCGAGACCGAGCGCCAGCCGGTCAAACTCCGAAAACAGTTCGTTCATAAGACGAACCAAATCCGCCGCCGAAAGCCGGGACGAAAGCTTGGTGAAGCCGACGAGATCGGAGAACAGAATCGTCACATTCGATAGCTGGTCGGCGATGATCGGTCTCGCCGCCATTCATGCGCGTGACGATCTCCTTCGGCAGAATGTTGAGGAGGAGTTGTTCCGACCGCTCCTTTTCGATCCGCAACGCCTCGACCATCGCCCGCTCGCGGTCTCGCAGATGTTTCTTCTCGAGCGATGAGCCAACGCGGGCGCGAAGCAGAGTGGGATCAAACGGCTTGGCAAGGTAGTCGTCGGCTCCAGCCTCGATGCAACGGACGATCGAGTCGAGTTCGGTCAGCGCCGAGATCATGATGACGGGGATTTCCCGGAATCGCGGATCGCTCTTAAGCGGGGCGAGGACATCATATCCGCTGATTCCCGGCATCATCAGATCGAGCAGGACGAGATCGAGGGCCTCCTTTTCGACCATGGCGAGCGCAATGGTGCCGTCTTCCGCCTGAAGCACGGTATGGCCCTGACGCTGCAGGCGGCGGGACAGAAGGTCTCGGTTCGACGCATTGTCGTCCACCACCAGAATCCGGCTGGGCTGTATCGGCCGCAAGGTCCGCTTCCTTCGCTGTGATCGGGCGGACCGCCTTGAGCAGGCTCTCGACCATCTTCGCCGGCGCGGCAGCCTCGGTGGCGGCGGCGCCGGTTCCATCCGATGGCGGGGCATCGCTCCCGGAAAACGTCACCAGACCATCGATCCGGTCGAGCAGCAGGGTTGCTTCTCCCAGGAGCTTGTCGAGATCGGCGACCAACGCGTCCGCGCCTCCGTCTGCCGCGTCCTCGCGCAGCATTTCCCCGTATCCCTTGATCGCATTGATCGGGGTGCGCAGGTCATGGCGCAGCGTCCGGCGATACTCCGCCAGGTCCGCACTGCCAGCGGCCCGGTGAACGGTCGCGGGATCGAGCAGGCTGAGTATGAGGCGATGGAGAGTCCGGCTGGCATCGAGGATGCGCTGAAGATCGTCGATGAGCTGCCCGCGGTTGGCTTGCACCGCGTCGTCCATCAACATCTCGGCATAGCCCATGATGGCGATCGCGGGCGCGCTCAATTCCTGCCGCACGTAGGCAACGAGCGCCCGCTCCGTTCGCCGGTCGGCTCCCTGGTCGATTTGATCGGTCGTGGCACAGCCTCCCGCCTCGACGTGCAGCCGGCGCTGGCGCGTCCGCTCAGCCCGCCGTGGGCTTAAGCAGGGCCGCAATCTTGCCAAGCAGACGCGTAATTTCGACCGGCTTGGTGTCGTAGTCGTCGCAGCCCGCTTCCATCGCCTTCTCGCGATCGCCGGCCATCGCGTGCGCGGTGAGCGCGATCACCGGGATTTGTCCGCGTGGCATCGTTGGCCTTGATCCGGCGCGTCGCCTCCCAACCGTCGATCACCGGCAGGCTCATGTCCATCAGGATGAGGTCCGGCCGCTCCGACAACGCCATGTCGACGCCCTGTTGCCCGTCGACCGCGATGGACGACCTCGTAGCCGTTGCGGATCAGCCGGCGCGAGAGCATGTCGCGGTTCATCTCATTGTCTTCAACCAACAGAATTTTTGCCATGTGTTTTCCCGATGTCTTCGTTGTTCAGTTGGCGACAGCGCTCCGCTTCACGGGCGGGTTGCCGCGCCAGGCGCCCGCGCACGGCGGCGGCCAGTTCGGTCAGATAGGCTTGGTCCTTGGCGATGATCCGTTCGGTCTGTCCGCTCAGGATGCGGACATCCTCCGCGGTCAGCTCCTTCGCCGTCACCACGATGACCGGGACATTCGCAAACGCCGGCTGCTTGCGCAGCTCGCGCAGAAACTCGAAGCCGTCCATCTCCGGCATCATCAGGTCGAGCAAGATCAGGCTTGGGGCCGGGTGGTTGGCGAGCCAGTCCAGGCCGCTCCGGCCATTGACCGCCGCATGGGCCGCATATCCCATGCTCGCCAGCGACCGGCAGAGCGCCTCGCGGGTCGGCAGGTCATCTTCGACGACCAGAATCGAGGCGCTGCTCGGACCGGCGCAATGCTCGCGCAGGATCGCCGTCAGGCGCTGCCGGTCTATCGGCTTGGTCACGAAATCGGCGGCGCCCAACGGGATCGCCATGCCGCGCTCGTTGAGAACGGTCACCATGATCACGGGAATGTCGCGCAGCTCGGCGTCGGCCTTGAGCTCCTTGAGCGCGCCCCAGCCATCCAACTGCGGCATCATCACGTCGAGCGTGATCGCCTGCGGCCTGTGCTCGCGTGCAAGCGCCAGCGCCTCGACGCCGTTGCCGGCCGATATGACGCGATAGCCCTCATTCTCGAGCGTCTTGGCAAGCAGGCTGCGCACCGATCGCATCGTCGTCCACCACGAGCACGGTCGCGCGCCCGTCCGCCGCCGCTGCCGCCGGCGCGGGCGCCTCCACGGCAGCCGGGGCAACGCCTTGATCCGGAAGCCTGATGGTGAATGTCGAGCCTTTGCCGGGCGTGCTCTCGACCGTCACGTCGCCGCCCAGCATGGTGCAGAAGTGCTTGGTGATGGCGAGCCCAAGACCCGTGCCGCCAAAGCGCTTGGTGGTCGAGGCATCCGCCTGGCTGAACGCCTGGAACAGCCGGCCGAGCTGTTCCTGCGTCATGCCGACGCCGGTGTCCGACACACGGAAGCTGACCTGGGAATTGTCCTCGCGCGCCACCGCCAGGGTCAGCGTGCCCTTGCTGGTGAACTTGTTGGCGTTGCTCATCAGGTTGAGCAGGCATTGCTTCACCTTGGTCTGGTCGGAGCGGAAGCTGCCGATATCGGCCGGGCAGATCACTTCGATGACATTCTCGCTCTTGTCGGCGAGCGGCTTGACGATCGACAGCACCTCCTTGACCAGGGCCTGAATGTCGACCTCCTCGATGAAGACATCCATCTTGCCGGCCTCGATCTTCGACAGGTCGAGAATGTTGTTGATCAGCCCCAACAGGTGCCGGCCGGCGCTTTCGATCTTCTGCAAGTCGTCGATCGGCGCCTTGTCGTCCTTGTCGGCGGCGTCCTCCTGCAGGATTTCGCTGTAGCCGATGATCGCGTTGAGCGGCGTGCGCAACTCGTGGCTCATGTTGGCAAGGAAGCTCGATTTGGTCCGGT
>CAWFNG010000016.1:0-376125 GCA_963817135.1 uncultured Alphaproteobacteria bacterium
GATCTGTTGGCGGCTCGGTGACCCCCAGGTGCTCGGCGTATTCTACGGTAAACCCGGTATTGTCCTGCAGCTCTTCGCGCGTCACTCCGGGATTGAGCGAGATCACCTGCATGCGCCTGCTGTTGTCTCCGAATCCGAACACCGCAAGATCGGTGACCACGCGGAACATGCCGCCGGCCAGGAGGCCGCTTTCTTGTCGTGTGCTGCCGCCGTGCAAATAACCCGGGCTGGTGACGAAATCGACCTGCTCAACAAAGCGCCGTTTCTCGTGCTTCATGGCAACGATCATCTGCGCAAGGCTTGCGATGTCGTTGCCTCCGCCGGTGCCTGGGAGCCTGGTTTTTGGCCGCGACGGGTCGCCGATGAACGAGCTGTTCAAATTGCCGTATTGGTCGATCTGCGCACCACCCATGAAGCCGACATCCACATAGCCCCGTTGCAACAACAGGAGGACGTCGGCGCTGCCGAGAACCATGTTGGCGCGTATGGTGCAGCGTTGATCGTTGGTCGAGGGTGGGAGCTTCCCGGGCTCGACGAAGGCGCCGATCACACCGCCTTCGAAGAGGATCGTGAGGCCCGGACAGCGCAGGCGCTGGGCCAAGTCGCGGCCAACAATGGGATTCCGACGCCGGCAAATACCAGTTGTCCATCGCTGAGCTGGCGAGCGCTCAGCACGGTCAGCAGTTCGGCTGCGGTGTGGCTCTGCGCTTTAAGCATCGTAGATGCTCTGGCCGGAACGGGCGCGCTCGAGCAACTCGTCTATCCCGATCAAGCTCAGAAACTCATTCCACGACTTGGGGCCGTAGACGAAGCGCTCAAGGTAATGCTGCATGCCCTTGACCGGCTCCTTGTTCACCAGGCCGACATAATACTCCATGTGGCGGAGCATCGGCTCGTACACGCCGTAGCACTCGTGCGGAGCGCATCCAAACGGCAGTTCGACAACCGCATCGACGGTAAAGAACGGAATTTTTGTCTGGTCGGGCGAGCGGCGGATTTGATCGTTGGACACGATGCGCTCGGTCGTGAGAATGACCTTGCTGGCGGCGAGGGCGAGATCGATGTCCATGAACTGCAGGCCGTCGATTTGCGCATTGCCATAGGCATCGCAGCGCTGCACATGGATCAAGGCGACGTCCGGATTGAGCGCAGGGACCAGTAGAATCTTTTCCCCGGTAAACGGACAATCGATCTCGACCGCTTCGGGCCGCTGCTTGCGCACGTCCGAGCCCAGCATGGATCGGATCGGCATGAATGGAATGCCCATTGCGCCGGCGCGAAACCGCATCCCCATGGCCATGTGGCTCCATTCATCGAAACGCGCCTTGCCGGTCTCCACATGATGACGCATGACCTTGGACACGCCCCAGAGAATTCCCTGGCTGAACCAGCTGGTCACGATGTGATCGCAGACACCCGCGCCCAGCAGCAAATCGCCATCGCTCGATGTGATGCTGCGCGAGCAGGTAAGGCGTTTTCTTCCGGCCCGAATGAGCGCCCACACCATGCCCATCGGCGTGCGCGACATCGTACTGCCGCCGATCCCGACCAAGTCGCCGTCGCGGACGAAGGAGGCGGCCTCTTCGAGCGAAACCACCTTGTCGCGCAGGCTACGGTCGCGGCGGGCCAGCTCCTCGCGCAGCTCGAGATAAGGAACAACCGTCCGCGCTTGTGCGCTGCTCTTTGGAGCGGTCATGATGGAGCAAGCTCCGCGGAACACCCGGCCTCCGCGTTGAATTCATCGATCAGCCGATCCCATGCCGGAACACTGCGCACCAAATCATCCCAGAATTGCTGGTCCTTGCGGCGGTCGAAATCGCCGGTCTCGATGCCTTGTTGCTCGACCCAGGTATAATAACCGAGGTTGAATATGCGCTTGCGATCGAAATGGGTAAGCTCGAGGACGTGATCGTCCACGACGCCTTCGAGGTGGCGGCTGAAAATCTCGCCGGCGTTCACTTCATCAAATCCGTCGCTATAGCGCCGGGCCAGAAAATTCTGCCGCTCGCTGGCATAAAGCAAGGCGCTGTCGGTGGCGACTGTCATGATTGCGTCCTCGGCGCCGAGATCGAGGTGCCTGGCGACCTTGATCGAGCCGATAATGTTGGCGAGGCCGGAAAGGCCGATGTCATCGAAACTGCTCACCACATCCGGATCGATCTTGCGGCGCCCTGCCAGATAATTTCGACCGACATTGCCTCCGAACAACGCGTTGAGGGAATCGCTTGCAAGATCAGTGACGCCGGCGACGAGGTCGGTGTTCATGACGTTATGGATCAGTGGAATGTGTTTGTCGCCAATTCCCTGAATATTGTGCTCGCCATAGCCGTTGCACAGCATGGTCGGGCATTCGATAGCTTCGACCGCCGCAATCCTCGTCCCGTGCCGTGACTTGAGATAGTCGCCGGCCGCAATCGTCCCGGCCGAGCCGGTGGCGCAAACGAAAGCCGACAGCCGAAGTGCCGAATTGGTGTTTTTCACATGCGAGAATACCGCATCGAACGCCGCACCGGTGCAGTGATAGTGAATGAGGTAGTTGGCAAACTCGGAGAACTGATTGAGAATTACATTGTCTTTGTCGCGCGCGAGTTCCGCGCATTTGTCATAGATCTCCTTGACGTTGCTTTCGGTCCCCGGCGTGCGAACGATGTCGGCCGGGTCGGAGACCCATTGCCCGAGCCAATCGAAGCGTTCCCGGCTCATTCCGGCCGGCAGCACGGCTACGCCGCGGCAGCCCAGAATGCGGGAGATGGCAATACCGCCGCGACAGTAATTGCCCGTCGACGGCCAGACCGCGCGATCATGCTTGGGATCAAACCGACCGCTGACCAGGCGGGGCACCAGGCAGGCATAGGCGGCGAGCACCTTGTGCGCGCCGATCATCGGGAACCGGCGACCGAGCAGGACAATGATCGGTGACTTCACTCCGGTCAGCGCCTCCGGCAGCACGACATGTCCCGGCAGTCGGGATCGGCTCCTGCGGTCGGCGCCGTTGAACCAATGTACGCGCCACAGGTTTTTTCCGTCTGGCGCATCGGGATCGACGGATTTGAGGCTCTTTTCCACGCCGGCCGGCATGCGCGCGGGCGCGGCGAGCTGGCCCCAAGTCGGAAGGCTGATGCGGGCTGCGCGCAGATGCTCGACGGCAGCATGCCGGCGGGCACCGTTGACGACTTCCGGCTCGATAAGGAATGGAGCGGCCATGCCTCAATGCTCAGCGGCAACGCTGATCCGGCAAGAACGCCCCGCGGCGACCAAGGAAGCCGCATAACGGTCCGCGGGAGCGTCACCATAAAGCGTGGTGCGCTGGCGCGGCGTGCGGCCGAGGGAGCGAATGGTCGCTTCCATTTCTGCAGGTGTCATTTCCTGTCCGTGGCTTGCGCCCGCCGAACGCGTGATCAATTCCTCCATCAACGTGCCGCCAAGATCGTTCGCGCCGCTGTCGAGGCAAAGTTTAACCCCCTCGCGTCCCATCTTCACCCAGGATGCCTGGACGTTGCCGATCAGCGGATGCAGCGCCAGGCGCGCAATAGCATGCATCAGCACCGCCTCGCGCAATGTGGGGCCGCACCGAGCGCGACCTTTCAGATAGATCGGTGCTTCCATGTGCACGAACGGCAAAGGAACGAACTCGGTAAATCCGCCGGTTTCCTCCTGCAATGCCCGGATGCGCAGAATATGCCGCGCCCAATGCTCGTAACCATCGACATGACCGAACATGATGGTTGCTGTGCTTCGCAAGCCCGCCTGATGTGCCGTGCGCATCACTTCGAGCCATCGGCCGGTCCTGATCTTGTCGGGACACAGAACCTCCCGCACTTCATCGTCGAGGATTTCCGCCGCCGTTCCGGGAAGCGTGCCCAGGCCGCTTGCTTTGAGTTCTTGCAGGAATTCCTTCACTGCAACGCCAAGCGTTGCAGCGCCTTGATGCACTTCCAATGGGGAGAACGCGTGAATGTGAATACCCGGCGCGACGCTTTTCACCGCGCGGCAGATATCGACGTATTTCCTGCCGGTATAGCTCGGATGGATGCCGCCTTGCATGCATATTTCGCTCGCGCCGCGCGCCCAGGCTTCGATGACGCGTTCCTTTATTTCACGAAGCGGAAGATCATACGGACGGCCGCGCAGGTTCTCGCTCATTTTGCCTTTTGAGAAGGCACAGAAGGCGCATCTGAAATAGCAGATATTGGTGTAGTTGATATTGCGCGTGACGACATATGAGACGATGTCGCCGTTGGCAACCTGGCGCAATTCGTTGGCTGCCGTGCAGACAGCGGCGAATTCATCGCCGCGGGCGCGAAACAGACGGACGATCTCCGCTTCGCCGAGCGTTGCACCGCTTTGCGCTTTTGCAAAAATCGCCGTTATCTCGGTTGCAACCGATCCGCGTGAGGCGCACCCGCGGAGAGTCTCGGGAAGCGCATGCGACTTTCCAGCAGCCCATTCGTCCGTGCGCGGCCAGCCTTCGCCGTCGATGTTTTTCAGGAGCAAGGGCCGCAATTCGGAACCCACCCATACGTTCGCTTGCCGCGCATAGGCCGGATAAATGGCAAGGCGCTCAACAAGCTGTTTGCCGGCCGTCTCGGTCGCGCGTTCCAAGAGCTTCAGGTTCGGCCACGGCGCTTCCGGATTGACATGATCGGGGGTAACCGGCGAGACACCGCCCCAATCATTGATGCCGGCGCCGATGAGCCGGCGCAACGCGCCGGGACTGAGGTTTGGCGGCGCCTGAATGTTCATGGGGGAGGCAAACAGCAGGCGGGCGATTGCAATCGTCCACAGGAGCTCGTCGAGGCTTGCCGCGGGCGCATTCGCCATGCGCGTTCCAGGCTTGGGCCGGAAATTCTGGATGATGATTTCCTGTACATGGCCGTGCGCCTCATGGAGGTCGCGCAATGCCAGGAGCGCATCAATTCGCTCCTCCCGGGTTTCACCGATCCCGATAAGAATGCCGGAGGTAAACGGCACCTGCGCAAGTCCGGCGGCGCGGATGCTGGCGAGGCGCGCCTGCGGATATTTGTCGGGCGAACCGTGGTGCGGTCCTCCACGATCGCACAACCGTTGGGAAATCGATTCGAGCATGAGGCCCTGAGAAACGGATACGGTCCGCAGCGCGGCGGCATCGGAGACGGTGAGGTTTCCTGGATTGAGATGCGGCAACAACCCGGTTTCGCTCAGGACCGCACGCGCAGCCTCGGCAAGGTACGATAAGGTGGTGGTATGCCCGAGCCGCGAAAGCTCCTCGGCGGCGGCGCGATAGCGGAGCTCCGGCTTGTCACCCAGCGTGAACAGCGCCTCCTTGCAGCCCGCGGCGCGTCCGGCGCGTGCGATGTCAAGGACCTGATCGATGGTGAGGTATGCCTGCTCATTGCTGCGCGGCGGTTGCGCAAACGTGCAGTAATGGCAGACATCGCGGCAAAGCCTGGTCAGTGGAATGAATACCTTGCGCGAATAGGAGATGCGCGAACCATGCGCCGCGTCGCGTCTTAATGCCGCTCGCCGGAATAATTCGTCCGGATCGCAATCGATGAGAGCGAGCGCCTCGGCCCGAGTGAGATTGCGATCGCTGATCAAATCATCCGGCATCATGGGACTGCGGCTAAGGCCAGCTGTATTCCGTGAGGCACACTCGGGTTTGGGGCAAGGCGGCAGACGAAAGGCATTTTCTACTATCTCCGATATCGCCTCAATGGCTCACAACGGATGCTGAGCATTGGCCGTCATGGCAGCCCGTGGACTGTTGAGCAAGCCCGCAAGGAAGCGCAAAATGCCGCAAAAGATAGTAAGGGAACTTCCTAACGCCGGTTGACCTTGTCATAAGGAGCGTCATGCAGAGCTTGTTGGTTTACCTGGAGGAACGCTATCCCGGCATCGTCGAGATTTCCAGCGGCGCTCTGTTAGCTCTGCTCGTTATAATTCTCATTAAGCTCACATACCAATAGCGGCCCAAGATATGGCTTCGGCCGTTGCGATGGGTCGAGGAACACGACATGTTCAAGCTGGCATTATTCGCATGGTGCTTCGTTTCGATAACGGCATCGGCGCAGTCTAATCGCTCCAACGCCCTAAACGAGCTTACGGGGGAAATGTTGGAGTGCTCAGTTTATTATGTGATCAGCGCTAATTGTATCGAAGGCCATCCTGATCCCGATGCACCGAGGCTCGTTAAAACCTATAAAGGTTTGGCGAACGATATTCTCGCGCTTGCAATCAAGACAGGCAAATCAGGCGGGGTCTCAGAAGATGCTGTGAACGCTAGGCTAACCCCTGTATCGAAGGATTTGATGGGTTCCATCGGGAACAAATGCGTAATGATCAATGTGCTATTCGATAGATACGATAATTTTTGCAAACAGCTGGCGCGAAACGTGGATGCTCGTCTAAACGAATTGCTTGCGGGTAAAAAGTGCAGCGGAATGTACCGATGCAAATAAGCGAGGCTCGGCATTGTGATTTACTTTAGAGTTGGAAACCCACGCCTTATAAATCTTGTGATTACACCCCCTAACAACGCAATCAACCAACCAACAGCCATTATGCCAAAGTCTAGCAGGAGTAATTGTGGTATGCGTTCTTTGTAGGTATTAAACCTGCTATGATAACGCTCGGTCGCTTCATCCAGACAATCTTCATAATTTACTGAATTCTGATCTCTATCAAATTTTGCCGAACAAGATTGCAGATCAAGACTGTAAAGGTCGTTCAGCCGCTGCATGCTGCTGAACCATACATATGCACCAAAGCCAATGAACCAGATCACCGACACAACTATGCCGATCCGCACCATACATTGAGCCTCCCAGCCTCACTCGCGTAGGGCAACTTTTTCTTGAACTTCGGCATCTTGCGCTAAACGTAGCCACACCTGCGCCATGTGAAGCAGGGTATATTTTGCTCGCGCCTTGTCGAAAGTGTTCGCCAATTCGAGGCACTCTCTGGCGTAACGCCGATACTCTTGTGCCGTTTTCACAATTCCCCGGGCTCCCCCTGAAAGCCCGCATAACGCACTGGTGCCCTTAAGGTTCCCAGGCCACCACTTATTTTTTTGTCTCGATCGGTGCGCTGCCTGATGGGACTACCAATCGTTGCTTCCGTAGGCCGTGGAACTTTGAATTGGAACTCGGGTTCTTAGAGCCATGACGAATGACCGATGCAGGGAGCTTGTACCATGTCGTCGGACACAGCAAAGGACTTTAGCAAGTACGCCCAAGAATGTGTGAAACTGGCGCACCAGCCCAATACGCCACCTGAGCTACGTGAGCAGTTGCTACAGATGGCGCGGGACTGGATGCGGGAAGAAATGGCTAAGGAAAAGGATTAGCTGCTTCCCGACGCCGCGTGGAAGCTTTGACTGCCTCGGTAATAATCTCGGCGAGTTTTCGCCCGAACTTTGCATAGTCTATCGGGGCCACATCATTGGGCAGAGATGTGAGATCGACTTCTTCGCGTTCCTGAGGATCAGACTTGTGGCGCATGGGAACTGCCCTCACGCAAGTAGTCCGTCTCAACGCTCCAAAAGCCAATCCGGTTTCAGCGAAAATGGATTGCTGCCCCTTCTGAAAAACGAACGGAGGCCCAACCTCGAAGCTGGCGGCTTGGGTTGGGCCCCGTTCCACTCTCCGACTTGCCGCACCTTGTGCAAATGCGGCGGAAGCTAACTCCTCATCGACCGCAAGGGTTCCGCCAAGCCTGCTTGCTGAATGCTGACTATGGCCCGGTCCGATCCGAATTAAATCGCAATATCATTGAGTTACGCGATGCCACACCAGTCGCAGATGCTGAGCGCCACGACCTTGATGGCGGTGATGTAATCGTCGATTGCGACATACTCATCGTCCGAGTGCATGACCGCAGTCGAACCGGGACCGAAGATCACAGTCGGCGTGTTTGCGTAGCGATTGAGAAAACGTGTATCCGCGGCGCCCTGGCGGCCGCTGATCTGAGCATCCCGGCCGGTGATCTCCTTGTAGTTTTTGCAGACGGTCGCGACGATGGGGTGCTCAACCGGGAGCTCGGATGCTTCCGCATCGTAGCCGACAAAGCGGACCTTGGGCGGGTGCATTTTCATCCATTCATCTTGCGCTGCCGCGCGCGCCACTTGTTGCACCAGGGTTTGCTTGACCCCTTCGTGATCCTCCCCGGGCACGGTGGCTATGCTGCCCTTGAGCAGGCAATTCGCGGGAAAGGCACTGGGATAATTGCCGGCGGAGAAGCTTCCGATCATGCACGGGATTGAATTGAGCGGCTTTGGGTAGAGCGGATGCCTTACGGTCGCCACGCGTTTTGCCTCGAGATCGGCAACTGCCTTGACGATCTTGTTGCCCAGCTCGATCCCGCTGATCCCTTCATACCGCTTTTGAATGCCGGCGGGCTTGCCGTGAATCTCGATCTCGAACCAGATGCGGCCGATGCAGGCCGGCTGTACCGCCAGATCACTCGTTTCCCCGGATATGCCGGCGTCGGCTTTGTAGCCGCGGATCACCGTGTCCAAGGTTCCGTGCCCGCTGACCTCTTCGTCGACGACGATATTGATGTATACGTCGCCTTTCGGCTTAACGCCCGCGGTCAACAGATATTCTGCGGCCATGATATGGCTGGCAACGCCGCTCTTCATGTCGGCCGAGCCGCGCCCATAGATGCGGCCATTCTTGATCTTTGCCGACCAGGGATTGTCGCTCCAGCCTTCTCCGCCGCCTACCGGAATAACGTCGGTATGTCCGTTCAGCAATAATGAACGACCGCCATCGGCGCCCTTCAAGGTCGCGACAATGTTCGGCCGCCCTTCATAGCCTCGCTCCACAGGCCGATAAGCGGGATGCTTTTTGAGTTCCTCCCAATTCGTCTCCCACAGGTCCACTTTGAGCCCGATGCCCTGCAAGTAGCCCGCAAGAAACTTCTGGATGGTCGCCTCGTCGCCGGTGACGCTCGGTATGCTGATCATCTTCTGGAGAAACGCGATTGCATTCTCCCGATTGGCGTCGATCGTCTGCAGCACCTTCTGGCGAATATTTGCGCTCATCAACTCGTCCAATCCGGGATCATACGGCTGTCCTTTGGTAGGAGGCCGATTCATCGCAGTCAATGCGCGTTTGCCGGCGGCCCGCTTCGGACTGCTGCGCTCATTCGAGCCGCGGCGCAGCTCTTCTGATTGCTGCAAGAACCCGCTCCGGCGCGAGCGGGAGATCATGCACCTCCACGTTAATGGCGCGAAGCGCGTCGTTTACCGCGCAAACGATGGCGGCGGGAGGACCGACTGCGCCTCCCTCGCCGATACCCTTCATTCCGAACTCGGTATGCGGGGACGGCGTCTCCATGTGCAGGACGCGCATCGGCGGCAGCTCGGTTGCGCTCGGCAGAAAATAGTCCAACAGGCTTGATGCAAGCGGCTGGCCCTGCGCATCGAATGCCACCTCCTCGAACAAGCAGGTGCCGATCCCCTGCGCGGTGCCCCCATGCACCTGGCCGTCAACGATCATGGGATTGACGAGTTTGCCGCCGTCTTCCACCACGACATAGTCGAGAATTTCAATGTTTCCCGTTTCCGCATCCACTGCCACCAGCGCTGAATGGGTTGCGTAACTGAATGTGCCGCTATCGCGCGCAGGGCGATATCCGGCGGTAACCTCCAGGCCGCCCGTATCGACGCCCGGCGGCAGGTTGTGCGGCTGCAGGTACCAGGCCTCGGCAATTTCGCGCAGCGTGACGCTGGCGCCGCCCGCCCGAACGTTGCCCGCGCTGACATGCACCACGGCCGGGTCGGCTTGCAGCAACCAGGCACCAATGTGGCAGGCGCGCTTTGCCAGCATGCGAGCGGCCCGGGCAACGGCGCCGCCTGCCATCACCATGGCACGCGACCCCCAGGTTCCGGTCGAGAAGGGATTGAAGAGCGTGTCCCCCTGCAGCACCTTGATGCGATCGAATTCGATGCCAAGAATTTCGTGCGCCACCTGAGCAAGGGTCGTCTCGTGCCCCTGGCCATGCGAATGCGTGCCGACGCGGATTTCAAGCGTGCCGTCGGCAGTCAAGCGCAGACTTGCCTGCTCATAGCCCGGCACCACCGGCCGCCCCCAGCCTGCGAGCACCTCCGTTCCCATCGCGCCCTGCTCGCAGAACACCGAGAATCCGACCCCGATCAGGCGACCGTCCGGCTCACCTTTGCGCTGCCGTTCGCGAATTGCGGCAAGCCCGATTGCCGTCGCTGCGCGGCGTACCGATTCGGGATAGTCACCGCCGTCGAACTCTTTCTTGACGACGTTCGCGAAAGGCATCTGTTCGGGACGGACGAGATTGCGCAGCCGCACTTCGCAGGGTTCGAGACCGGCTTCTCTGGCAATGGCATCCATAATCGTTTCGATCGCAAGGCAAACGCCTGAACGCGCCACGCCGCGATAAGGCAAAATGGGACACTTGTTGGTAGCCACCGCAGCCGAGCGGCAGCGGTAAAGGCCGAAGTCGTAAGGGCCGGGCAGCAGGCTTGCGATCTGCGCCGCTTCAAGGGCCGATGACGTGGGATAGACGGAATAGGCGCCGGCATCCACATGGGCGGTGCAATCGAGCGCGAGCAGGCGGCCTTCACGATCGGCGTAGGCGGTTATGCAATAGTGGTGCTCGCGGCAATTGGCATTTGCGGTCAGGTGCTCGCGCCGATCCTCTATCCAGCGCACTGGCCCGCGCTGGCGCAGTGCCAGCCACGCCAAAGCCACCTCCTCACGGCAAAGCAGACCCTTGTAGCCGAAGCCGCCGCCGACATCCGGCGAAATCACGCGCACCGATCCGTCATCGAGTCCCAGGCATTTGGCCACCCCGCGCTGCACGATATTCGGCATCTGAGTCGAGGTGATGATGGTGAGAGAGCCGAGACGCGCATCCGGATAGGCGACGATGCCGCGGCCCTCCAGCGGGAACATGCAATGGCGCGCGGTGCGGATTTCGCGCGTTGCCTTGATGGCAGCAGTTTCCGCTACGCGATCGATGGGACCGTCGTGGAAGAATTCGATGAAAACATTGTCACCCCATTGTTCGTGCAGGAGCGGGGCTCCGGGCTTGCGCGCGGCTAACATGTCGACGACCGGCGCAAGTTCTTCGTAATCGATCCTCACCGTCGCTGCGATATCCTCAGCCTGCGCGCGTGAACGCCCGACACAGATCGCAACCAGCTCGCCCACGTAGCGCACCTTCTCACTTGCCAGAATCGGTTCGCTGGAATGTTTGAAACCGGCAAGCGCGGTCGCCGCCTGGATCGGCTTCACGCCGGCCAGTTCTTTGGCTGTGAAGAATGCGTCCTTGTGCTGATCGGGTATATGCACATGACGAATGCGTCCATGCGCCACTGTGCTGCGTACAAAGGCAACTTCTTGCGTGCCTGGAAAATTGAAATCTGCGACATATTGCCCGCGACCGCGCAGAAATCGCTCGTCCTCTTTGCGTGGCACGGAAGCCCCAACGCCGAAACCGGTCATTGCCATGCTATGGGACAAGGCAACCTGATCACCCGCCGCCGGCGAACTCGATCCCACCGCCGCGGATCGACCAGCCGGCGAAGCGGTTTTCCAGCGCGGCAAATATCGCGTACATGCCGACCCCCATGGTGCCGACTACGAGCAGGGCCGCAAATACCAGTGGCACATCGAAATTCGAGCTGGCAATCAGCATCACGTTGCCGATACCGTTGTTGCCGGCAACGATCTCGGCGATCACCGTTCCTACAAACGAGAGCGTGATGGCAATCTTCAGCGATGCGAAAAAGTAGGGCAGCGATCGCGGAATTCCCACTTTCATCACCATGTCGAGCCGCGTGGCGCCAAGCGCCCTGAGCACGTCCAGCAACTCTGGCTCGATGGTCGCGAAACCAGTGGCCACGTTGACCACCACCGGAAAGAAGGAAAGCATGAACGCGGTGATCACCGCCGGCACCGTCCCGACGCCAAACCAGATCACCAGGATCGGCACGAGCGCAGCCTTGGGCACGCTATTGAAGGCGATAAGAATGGGATAGAGCGAGACATAGGCGAGACGAAACGAGCCGATGATAATGCCGAGGACTAGCCCGAAGACGACCGCTGCCGCAAAACCCGCAAGCGTCGTGGCCAAGGTCGCAAGGCCGTGCACCGCCAGCGGATAACGATAGCGGTAGAGCGCGGCAATGGACTCGACAGGGGAGGGGAGGACGAAGCTTTCGATCCGAAACACCACGACGATGAGCCACCACAGCAGCAGGAGGAGCGCCGCGGTGACCCACGGAGCGAGGCGTTCGGCGGTTCGGTTCATCTGGTCGGTTAATTCACCTTTCGCTCGTTCTGCGGCGGGAGATAAGCGGGGTCGAATACCTCGTGCGGGCTCGGCTCGCGCGGCAGCCCGTAGCCCTGGGTGATCAAGGCAATTCCCCGCTTGAGCCGGGCCTCATCGACGGCGCCGAACCCTTCCTTGCGCACGCCCGGCGTGATGATGCAGCAGTCCAATGCCATTTTCAGCCGGTCGCGCTCGATATCAGCGTTGAGCAGGGGCTCGAACTTCAGGGTCATTTCCAGGGCAAGTTTGGGGTCGCGCGCGAGGTCCTGCACGCCTTTGATGGTTGCGCGGAGGAAGCCCTTCACCGCCTCGGGATTATCCTTCAGAAAGCCGCGCGAGGCCGCTACGCCATTGCCGTAGAGATCGAGCCCGTAGTCGCGATACATGAATGAGCCGACGTCTTCCCCATTCACGCCCTTGGCCTTGAGTTCGAGCATCGCGTTGAAGATCTGGCCCGGGATGGCGTCCACTTCGTGTTTCGCAAGCAGGACTTCGCGCAATTTCGGCTCGATGTACTGAATGGTGACCTTGCTGGCATCGATACCGGCATGTTGCGCGAATATAGGAAAGAGCTTGAACGTCGCATCGTTGGCGGCTGAGCCCAACTTTTTGCCTTCCAGTTGCTTCGGCTCCTTGATGCCGCTCGACTTCAGGAAAACGATTGCGGCGGGCGCCTGCTCGTAGCCCATCAGCAGCACCGGGAATGCCTTGTCGGGATTTTTGGAATCGAAATCGGTCACGACGCTGATATCGGGATAGCCCATATCGTAAACGCCGCTGGCGAGCTGACGCACCAGCTCGGCCGATCCCTTGCCGCGCTCAATGCTCACGTCCAGGCCCTCGGCCTTATAGTACCCTTTGTAATACGCGATGAAGAAAGGCGCGTGCACCGAGCCGGGAATCCAGTCCAGGGAGAAGCGAACCTTGGTCTCGGCTTGCGCTGAGCCCAGCAGCACGCAGCCGATGACCACGCTCGTCGCAAGCATGCATGCAGTCCTAGCCGTCGGTCTCATTCCCGCGCGCAGCACTGAAAAATCACGATCTCGTTCGTTCATTCCCGCCTCCTGATCGTTGCTGTCGTGAACGCGTTCGGTGTTGTTGCTAAACCTGGACGCCGGCCGCCTGCAAGAGAGCGCGCGCCCGCGCGCGCTGGTCGTCGGAGATCGTCAGGCGCTCGGCAAAATCACGGCCGGTCGGACGTGTGGCATCGATGCCCATCTTGGTGAGGGTAAAGGTCTCCGGGTCGGAGGTGGGGTCGAGAATTGCACCCTTGGCGCCCGGAACGAAGACGATGTCCTTCTCGGCCCGCACGCGGGTGGCGATCGCCCACATCACATCATTGATGTTGAAGATATCGACGTCGTCATCCACCACAATGACGTATTTGGTGTAGAGCTCCGTTCCAAGCGTTGCCATGATCGCCATCTGCGGCTCGCCTTCGGCGATCTTTTTCATGGAGATGAATGCCATGAACGCGCCGCAGGTGGTATGCGGGACGTGCACGGCGCGAACGTTTGGAAGGTTGCGCCGCAAGGCATTGAGGATTTCGCCTTCCCGCGTGATGCAGGAAACCTGAATGTGATCGCGCGACATTCCGGATATGACGCTATGAAAAACGGCGTCGCGCCGCATGCGAATGCGATGCGCCACGAACACGTTTTGCGTGCTGCGATAGGAAGCATAGCCGGTGAACTCGCTGAACGGGCCTTCCGGCTCGTGCACATTGGCGAGGATTTCGCCTTCGATGACGATTTCGGCGCCGGCCGGCACTTCCAGATCGGCAATCCCGCAACGGGCGAGCCGATAGGGCTCGCCGAACAGGCCGCCGATAATCTCGAATTTTCGTACCTGCGGCGGATAGGCGTAGACCATCGAGCCCATGTAATGCAGGGGATGCGTGCCGAGCACGACGACTGCGGGCAGCGACTTACCCTGTTCTTCGGCGCGCCGGTGGTATTCGTAGAGCCGCCGGCGCGAATGGAGCGAAACGCCGAGCCGGTTCTTTCCCTTCACCATCAGCCGGTGAAAGCCGGTGGTATCGATCCCGGTTGAGGGATCGCGCGCCACGACCTGCCCGGCGGTGATATAGGGGGCCGCGTCGACGGTGAATTGCAGTGGGATCGGCAGTCTGGTTACGTCGACCGCGTCGCCTTCAAGCACCACGTCTTCCCATGCGCCGCGGGCGACGCTCTCGCACGGAATGTATTTCTGGCAGCGTTCGCGAAACGCAGTAGGCAGATCTTCGGGTCGGACCCCGAGGCAGGCCGCGAGCAGCTTGCGGTTCCCTGCGACATTGGTAACGAGCTGCATGTCGTGCCCGCGCACGCGCTCGAACACCACCACCGGGCTTTTTCCGGCCCGGTCCAGCTCGAAAACCAGCGCAGTGGAATCGAAACGCACATCGATAGGCTCGCGAATGCGCAGCAATTCGTCCGGATACTCCGTCTCGACGAGGCGCAGAAAGCCGCGCAGGCTCTGATTATCGCCATCGATATTTCGTTGCACGGCGGTTTCCTTGCTAAACGGCATCCTGTTGTGTTGCACATTGCCGAGCGTCAAACCAGCCGCACACGGCTGGCCCTATCCCCTGCATGACCAGTTCCCGCCACCAGCTCGGATTACTGCTCGGCTTTTTCGGAATGTGCCTGTTTGCCGGCACATTGCCGGCAACGCGATTGGCCATCTTCGGCTTCGATCCGCTGTTCCTGACCGTAGCGCGCGTCACCATCGCCGGATGTGCGGCGCTTGGCGTGCTCCTCCTCACGCGGCACCGTCTGCCCCCGCGCTCCCTTTGGTTCGAATTGGCTGCCGCCGCGAGTTGCACCGTACTCGCCTTTCCGCTGCTCGCAGCGTTTGCCATGGTGACGGTTCCCGCGGCCCACGCCGGCGTGGTGATCGGCATTCTGCCGCTTGCAACTGCCGCGGCGGCGGCGCTGTTTGCCCATGAGCGGCCGAGCCCCGGCTTCTGGCTTGCGAGTGCAGCGGGCACGATCATTGTGTTGGCGTTTCTGCTGCGCCGCGGCGCCGGCACCATCGTTTCTTCCGGAGACCTCTATCTGCTGGCGATGATTGTGGCCGGTGCCGTTGGCTATACGCTGTCGGGCCGCTTGACTGCGCACA
Source organism: uncultured Alphaproteobacteria bacterium (assembly GCA_963817135.1). Lineage (GTDB taxonomy): Bacteria > Pseudomonadota > Alphaproteobacteria > Rhizobiales > Xanthobacteraceae > VAZQ01. The sequence goes on from CAWFNG010000016.1 coordinate 15,412, forward strand.
TGCCGGGCTGGGAGGTGATTTCTTGGCAGGTCGTAATCTTTCTGCCGTTTGCCGCATTGGCGACGATTGCCCTGTGGCCGCAGGACATCGCCAGCGTACCGCTCTCCGCCTGGGCAGGGCTCGCTTACGTGGGCCTGGTCAGCCAGTACACCGCCTTCTTTGTTTTCAATGCAGCCATGGCAATCGGCGGTATTGCCCGCATCGGGCAGGTCATGCTCCTGCAACCATTCATGATTATCGTTCTGGCTTTGCCGGTGAACGGCGAAGCGATCGACGTCGAAACCGTGCTGTTCGCGGCGGCCGTGGTGGCAGTGGTGCTGATCGGCCAACGCATGCGGGTCGCACGCCGCTGAATCACATGAAGGCGACGCCACCGCAAAGGCCCCGTCGCGGCAGATGCCGGTACTCTAATTTTGCTTCCGCTTTCGAAGTACAGAGGACACGACCTGGATATGCCGCTAGCTTGCCCCGGTCGCGAATGACTCACAGCGGTCATGCAGCGAATCTTATTCAATCAACTCATCGGCGCGGGCGAGCAGGGTCGGTGGAATTTCGAGGCCAAGCGCCTTGGCGGTGGTCAGATTGAAGACGAGTTCAAATTTGGTAGGCTGCTCGACAGGAAGGTCGCTCGGCTTGGCCCCGCGCAGAATTTTGTCGACATAGTCGGCAGCGCGGCGAAACAAGTCCGCGTTGTTTACTCCATAGGATATGAGACCTCCCGATTCGAGAAAATTGCGGCTGGGGTAGATCGTAGGCAGTCGCGCGCCTGACGGCTAGGATGTTAATGCGATTTTGATAGGCGTTTAACAGCGCATCGGCACACAGGTACAGGGCCTGCGACCCGCCCTTGAACGCCTCGAAGGCCGGGGCGATATCCTCGGCGCGCCGGATTTCGAACTTGTCGACGTCGACGCCAAGCGTGCGGCCCGCTGCTTGAACCTCGCCTATCTCCAGCACCGCGGCAGGATAATTGCCGTTGCCAATGACCGCCAACCGGCGGAGACCGGGGAGAACTTCGCGTAATAATTCCAGTCGCTTGCCAGCAAAATCGGCTGACTGCATCGACAGCCCGGTGACGTTGCCGCCCGGCCGCGCCAAGCTCGCGACCAAACCCGTCCCAAGCGGGTCCACAGCCGCCGCGAAGACGATGGGGATGACAGATGTGGCCTGCTTTGCAGCGACGACTGCGCTTCCCACCGTGACAATGACGTCTACCTTGAGCCGGACGAACTCGGCCGCGATCTCGGTGTAGCGCTCGGGGCGTCCCTCCGCCCAGCGAACCTCCATCGCGACGGTGCGGCCCTCGATCCAGCCGAGTTCCCGCAGACGCTGCATAAATGCGGCGACCCAGTCGCTCCAGCCTGAACGCGTGCCCGCGCCCAAGAGCCCTATGGTCGGCAGCTTCAAGGTTTGCTGCGCTCGCGCTGCTAGCGGCCACGCCGCCGCCACGCCACCGAGACGGGAGATGAACTCGCGCCGCCTCATACCATCCCTTCGGGCTGATTTTCATTGAAATGATAGCACGGCGATTCCCTTCAGTATTGCGATAATTCGCAATGCATCTTCGTTTGGGAATGAGCGGAGTCTCGTCGGCCGTTCGCCCGCGCGCATTTATGCGTTCACGCCCTAATCCTTCAACCCTGGAAGCGGGACCCCGAAGGCTTGCAGGATAAGCAGGGCATTGAGCGAGAGCACCGCCACTGCGCCCGCTATCGCCACGAGGTTGGTGAGACGGCCGTTCGCGAATGGACCCATGATTTCGCGCCGCCGCGTAAACATGATCAGCGCGATCATCGGCAGAGGAAGCGCGATGCTCAGCACGACCTGACTCATCACCAAGGCATTCGTCGCATTGGCGCCGAGGCCGACCACGACGAAGGCCGGCAGCATGGTCACCAGGCGTCGCACCCAGATGGGAATGCTGAAGCCGACGAATCCTTGCATGATGAGCTGCCCGGCCATGGTTCCGACCGTCGAGCTCGAGACGCCTGAGGCAAGCAGCGAAAGCAGGAACACGCCGGCGGCAGCAATCCCAAGCAGCGGGGTGAGCGTGTGATAGGCGGTTTCGATTTCCGCAACATCGCTGTGTCCGGCATGAAAGGCGCTCGAGGCCATCATCACCATTGCCATGTTCACCATGCCGGCGACCGCGAGTGCGATCACCACTTCGGTATTGGAAATGCGCACGATCTTGCGCCTGTCGCTCTCGTCGCGCGCGGGAATGCGCCCCTGCGTGAGACCGGAATGCAGATAGACGGCGTGCGGCATGACGGTGGCGCCGATGATCCCCACCGCCAGCACCAGCGCTCCCCCGTCGGCAATTTCCGGCAGCACCGTGTGCAGGGCCGCCGCGCGCCAATCCACCGGCGCGATGAACATCTCGATCAGGTAACAAAGCGCAATGACGACCACTAGGTTGCCGATGATCAGCTCGACCGGCCGGAATCCGAAGCGCTCGAACATCAAGATGGCGTAGACAATCACGCCGGTAGCGATCATCCCGTAGAAGAGGGGGATGCCAAACAGCAGCGAGAGCCCGATAGCGCCACCGAGAAATTCGGCGAGATCGGTTGCCATGGCGGCGATTTCGCTGACAACCCACATCGCCCACACCACCGGCCGAGGAAACTGGTCGCGGCAGAGTTCGGCGAGGTTCCGGCCGGTCACGATGCCAAGCTTTGCCGACAGGCCCTGGAACAACATCGCCATCAGATTGGCCAGCAGTACCACCCAGAGCAGCCCGTAGCCGTACCTTGCGCCGGCCTGGATGTTGGTGGCGAAATTGCCGGGGTCCATATAGGCGATGGAGGTGACCACGGCCGGGCCGACGAAGGCCAGATAGGCGCGAAAGCCGCCGCGCCGGCCGGCAAGCAGCTCGCTCGCCGCGGCGACGGTGCGTTCCGAGAGCGTGTCGTGCCGAAATACCGACTCAGGTAGTGGCCGCATGGAAATCTAGCATCGGTGTCAAGATGTAGCCATCACTACAATTTAGGCATTGGAATTGTCAATGCAAAATGATAGGGGTGGCACGCGAGGAGGCAAAATGAACTCGCAGGGAAGCGGTGAACCGAACGCGGCTTGCGCCGCAGCTCCCGACGGAAATCGCCCAGGCGCGCCGCTTCGGCAAAGCACGCACGGCGCGGTCGACCGCGTTGCTCGAAGACTACGTGGAGCTTATTGCCGATCTTTTGGCCTCGACCGGCGAGGCGCGCCCCACCGACATTGCAAGGCGCCTGGGGGTATCGCACCCCACCGCGATCAATTCCATTGCGCGGTTGAAGCGAGAAGAACTTGCGACCGCACGGCCTTATCGCGGCGTATTTCTGACCGAAAAGGGCGAGGCCCTGGCCCGGCGGGTGCGCGCTCGCCATCGCCTGGTGGTCGATGTCCTCATTGCATTAGGGGTTCCTGCCGAGTCCGCCGAAGTCGATGCGGAGGGAATCGAACATCACGTGTCGGAAACGACCCTGAAGGCATTCGCCCGATTCCTGCATTCGCATTGACTTGGACGCGCCAAGTCCCACAGCAAGTCCCACAGCAAGTCCCACAGCAAGTCCCACAGCAAGTCCTGCAGCAAGTCACGCAGGGATCTCGGGCACGCTGTTCAAGGCGTAAAATTCGACGGATTCGGCGCGGCCCTTCACCGCCGCCTCCTTAACGCTATGTCCCTCCAGGTTGATACCTGCCGCCTGCGCCGCGGCACGCGACAAAATCAGGAGGCAATCGTAATCCTTGGTGAGGCTTTCCAGGCGAGCCGTGATATTCACCGTGTCGCCGATGGCCGTGATGATTTGTGAGCGCGGCGGTCCCATTGCGCCGACGATGGCCTCGCCGAAATGAATCCCTATGCCGATGCGCAGCGGGTGTTTCAGATCAGCCTTGAGCTGCGCATTGAGCCGGTCGAGGCGCGTCAACATCTCGCGCGCACCGCGCAATGCCGCCAGCGCGCCGGCCCCCGGCTCGCGGCTTTCGAGCCCATAGAGTGCCATCAGCCCGTCGCCGGTAAAATTCGAATAGTGCCCGCCGGTCGCAGCGAGCGCCTTGTTCATTTCATTGAAGAACTGATTGAGGATGAAAAGCACATCATAAGGCATCCGTGCCTCGCCCAGCGTCGTCGAGCCGCGCAGGTCAATGAACAGCACCGTCACCAGCCGTTCGCTGCCTTCCATGCCGCCCCGGACCAGACCGTCGGCAGCGCGGGCGTCCGCCGCCAACAGCGGCATCACCGAAATGTCGGCGGCGGGTCTCACCTGACAGGCAAGCCGCACGCCCTCAGCCGCTCCGATGCGCGCAAGCGCAGCCGCTTCAAGCCCCGCTGGCTCGGGCAAATCCTCGCTGCCGCTGAGCACCCGAATTCGGCACGTAGTACAGCGTGCGCGTCCACCGCAGACGGAAGCGTGCGGGATGCCGTTGGCGCGCAGGGTCTCGAGCACTGTCGCGCCCGGCAATATGGGCATGGTCCGTCCATTGGCATGGCTGAGCTGGGGCGGACTATGCATGCGATGGATAAATCGGCGTAGGCCACGCCCGGCAAACGGCAGCCCCACCAAGCCGACATACGCCAGCAAGGTGATGAAAGCGATGTGCCGGACCTGTGCAGTGATCTGCGGCGACTCGTTTGCATTCGCGTCGACGGTGGCAACGAATTCGGGGTTCTGTGCAGCGCGCACGATTTGATTCCCGCCGGAGACATAGCCGGCGAGCGCAAGGGCCGGAATGAGCACTGCGACGGTTCCCAAGATGGGCAGCCAGGGCGGATACCATTTTTTGGTGCGCAGCCAGAAATGCAAGCCAATGCAGGCGTGCACCCACACTGTCAGCACCGCGGCAAACTGCAGCAATGCCAACCATGGGGCGTGCACCCAATGAATTACCAGGACCGAATGATAGCTGTTGGATACACCAAGGAACTCCGCGGCGATCTTTGTGCCAATGACGTGCAGCATGAGGAGCAGCGGTATCGCCAGGCCGAGACTGAGCTGCGCCAGTTCCCAGACCGGCAGCCGCAGATAGCGGCGGATATAGACCGACCACAGTGCGTTGAGCACGTGAACCGCGAGCGCAGTCGCGAGCACGTAGGTGCCGGTGTCGGTCCACCAGAACTGCATAAAGACCTCGAGCACTTCTTCCGCAACTGGCACCGAAATGATCAGCGAGATGTGGCTCAGGAGGTGGCAGAGCACGAACGCGAGCAGCACCAGGCCGCTGATAAGCCGTGCGCGCGCGCGAATGAGGCGGGCAATGGCGAACAGGCGTGCAGCATCGGCACGCCGTCCGGGAGCAACAGCAGTCGATTCGGGTGCGAGCATCATGGTTCACCGGCAATAGTAGTGAATTTGCAGGCAGGAGAAACCTTTTCTCCGAAGGTGACTTTCACCGTCATGCGCGATAGAATGCGATATGCAGGACTTCCATTACGGAGAATTGTCGAGAAGACGCTAGCGCTGCGGGAGAGATCGGCCTTGCGCCGGCGCCGAAGGAGCAACCGCCCCGGAAACTCTCAGGCACCAGAACCAAGCGATAGCGAGAAACGACTCTGGAAAGTGGCGTTGCGCACGCCCGCCGACGGGATAACGTTCTCAGGCAAATAGACAGAGGGGGCACGGATCGGCTCTGCAAGCCGTATCAGGTGCTCCCATGGCCTTACCCATTCATTCCAATCCGAGCAACGGCTTGCAACGCACGGCACTCCATGCGCTGCATGTCGAGCTTGGCGCCCGGCTGGTGCCGTTCGCCGGCTATGAAATGCCGCTCAACTATCGCGCCGGCATCCTCAAGGAGCATCTGCATAGCCGTGCGGCGGCAGGTCTCTTCGACGTATCCCATATGGGCCAAGTGGTCGTGCGCCCGCGGTCGCAGACGATGACAGCTGCCGCACGTGCGCTGGAAAGCCTTGTCCCGGCCGATGTGTTGGGTCTGGCGCAAGGACGCCAGCGCTATGCGCTACTCACGAATTCTACAGGCGGAATATTGGACGACCTGATGACCGCCAATCTCGGCGACCAGTTCATGCTGATCGTGAATGCGAGCCGCAAAGACGCAGACGAAGCCCACCTGCGCAAATCTTTGCCGGAAAATTGCATTGTCGAGCGCTTGCAGGATCAAGCCTTGATCGCGCTGCAGGGTCCGCTTGCGGAAAGCGTGCTTTCGAGTTGCGCGGACGTCGCCAGCATGTGCTTCATGGACGTGCGCAGATTGCAAATGTTTGACGTGGATTGCGTTGTTTCGCGCTCGGGATATACCGGGGAGGACGGCTTCGAGATCAGCATTCCTGCGGCCTGCGCCGAATTTCTGGCGCGAAAGATCCTTGCCCACCCGGGGGTTGCCCCCATCGGGCTTGGTGCGCGTGACAGCCTGCGGCTCGAAGCGGGATTTCCGCTTTATGGCTCTGATATCGATGCGGGGACGAGCCCCGTGGAAGCCGCGCTCGAATGGGTTATTGCCAGGAGCCGTCGCCACGGTGGCTTGCGGGCGGGGGGATTTCCCGGCGACGAAGTCATCTTGCGGCAATTGGCCCTCGGCGCGAAGCGGCGAAGAGTTGGGCTGCGCTCCAAGGAGCGCACCCCGATCCGCGCCGGCAGCATACTTTATCCCGACGAAGCCGCACAAACTGCTATCGGCCGGGTGACCTCGGGCGGTTTTGGGCCGAGCGTCAATGCGCCCGTCGCCATGGGCTATGTCGCGAGCGCCCAGTCAAAGCCGGGCACCACGATATTCGCGGACGTCCGCGCACGGCGCGTGCCTGTAGTGGTAAGCGAACTCCCTTTCGTCGAACTCAAATACAAAAGACGCGAGATGACTTGAATGGATGATCGTCTGTCATGATGAAATTTACCGACCAGCACGAATGGCTTCGCATCGAAGGCGATATCGCGACCGTGGGCATCACCGCATATGCGCAGGAGCAGCTCGGCGATCTCGTGTTCGTGGAGTTGCCGCCAATCGGCAAGAAATTGGACAAAGGTTCGGCTGCTGCTGTTGTCGAATCCGTCAAGGCTGCTTCCGATGTATATGCGCCGATCAGCGGCGAGATAATGGAAGTGAACGAGCCCGTCGTCAGCGAACCTGGTTTGGTCAACTCCGATCCCGCGGGCAAAGGCTGGTTGTTCAGGATGAAGATTGCCGAGCCTTCCGAGATCGGCACATTGCTCAACGAGGCTGACTACAAGGCGCTGATCGGCTGACCGTTTCGCCAACGCAAGCAACGTTCACGCAGAGACAAGGCTCCGCAATGCCGGCAAACCTCATTGAAGTGATCGATCGCAACGAATTTGCTGCCCGCCATATTGGTCCGTCGTCGGCTGATGTGAGTCAGATGCTGGAAGCGATCGGTACCGCGAGCGTCGAAGATTTGATCGGCGAGACCGTGCCGGACACCATCAGGCAGCATGCGCCGCTCGATCTCGGGCGGCCGCTCTCGGAGACTGAGGTGCTGGAAAAGGTCCGCAGCGTCGCTGCCAAGAACAAGAAAATGATCTCGCTGATAGGGCAGGGGTATTACGGCACGATCCTTCCCCCGGTCATCCAGCGAAACATCCTGGAGAACCCCGCCTGGTATACGGCCTACACGCCGTATCAGGCCGAGATCAGCCAGGGCCGGCTGGAAGCCTTGCTCAATTTCCAGACCATGATTGCCGATATCACCGGCCTCGAAATCGCCAATGCCTCGCTGCTCGACGAGGCAACCGCTGCCGCCGAGGCCATGGCCATGGCCCGGCGCATCGCGCGCTCCGCGGCGACTGCATTCTTTGTCGATTGCGACTGCCATCCACAGACCATTGCCGTCCTGCGCACGCGGGCGGAGCCGCTCGGCTGGCAGATCAGGATTGGCGACCCCATGGTTGATCTCGATGCGGCGACCGTGTTCGGCGCAATCCTGCAATATCCCGGATCATGCGGCCAAATCCGTGATTTTCGGCAAAGCATCGCTGCGCTGCACAGCGCCGGGGCCGTTGCAGTGATGGCGGCCGACCCGCTCGCGCTTGCCCTCATCACGCCGCCGGGCGAACTGGGCGCGGACATCGCCATCGGCTCGACGCAACGTTTTGGCGTGCCGATGGGATTTGGCGGCCCGCACGCGGCCTACATTGCCACCAAATCAGCCCACCAGCGCGCCCTGCCGGGACGCCTTGTCGGCGTTTCGATCGATTCGCGCGGCCGCACCGCCTATCGGTTGGCCCTGCAAACCCGCGAGCAGCACATCCGCCGTGACAAGGCGACATCCAACATCTGTACGGCGCAGGTTCTGCTGGCGATCATGGCGTCCATGTACGCGGTCTATCACGGGCCGGCGGGGCTTAAGCGAATTGCCGGCAAAGTCCATCACAGCGCGGCGACGCTTGCCGCGGGGCTGCGGGCACTGGGCTGGACCGTCGCAGGCAAGCATTTCTTCGACACTTTCACGGTCCCCGTCGGCGAGCGCCAAGCGTCGATTCTCCAGCGCGCCGTCGACAACGGCATCAATCTCCGCAGCATTGTCGAAGAGCATGGCACGCGCTCGATCGGCATAAGCTGCGACGAGACAACGACGCCGCACGTGGTGGAAGCAGTATGGCGCGCGTTCGGCACCTTCGAGGAATATGGAAAAGCTGGCCTCTCCTTTGCAGATTTGTCCAGACAGGCCATCGACGCTCTGCCTGCTTCGCTCCGACGCCAGAGCGGCTACCTCGCGCATCCGGTTTTCCATCGCCACCGCACCGAGACCGAAATGCTGCGCTACATGCGCCGCCTCGCCGATCGCGATCTCGCGCTCGACCGCAGCATGATTCCGCTCGGCTCATGCACCATGAAGCTCAATGCCACCGCCGAAATGATGCCGCTCACCTGGCCGGAGCTTTCCGACATCCATCCGTTCGCGCCGGCGGACCAAGTGACCGGCTACAGGGAAATGCTTGACGACCTCGCTGCCAAGCTTTGCGTCATCACCGGGTTCGATGCGGTTTCACTCCAGCCGAATTCGGGAGCGCAAGGGGAATATGCCGGCCTCCTGGCCATTCGCGCCTACCACCGCAGTCGCGGCGAGCCCAACCGCAACGTCTGCCTCATTCCGTCTTCTGCGCATGGCACCAACCCGGCTTCCGCGCACATGGCCGGCATGAACGTCGTCGTGATCGACTGCGATACGTACGGCAACGTCGACCTTTCGGATGTGCGGCTCAAGTCCCGCAAGCATGCCGGCGACCTTGCCGCCATCATGATCACGTACCCGTCCACGCACGGCGTGTTCGAGCCGGAGATTCGCACCATCTGCGACATCGTGCATGGCTGCGGCGGGCAGGTTTATCTCGATGGCGCCAACCTTAATGCCCAGGTCGGTTTGGCGCGGCCCGGCGACTACGGCGCCGATGTCAGTCATGTCAACTTGCACAAGACTTTCTGCATTCCGCACGGCGGCGGAGGACCGGGAATGGGGCCGATCGGCGTGAAGGCGCATCTTGCTCCATTTCTGCCCGGTGCGTCGCGCGTGGGACCGGTTTCTGCAACGCCGTTCGGGTCGGCATCGATCCTTTCCATTTCATGGATCTACATCATGCTGATGGGCGGGGAGGGGCTCACCGCGGCGACGCAGGCCGCTATCCTGAATGCGAATTACATCGCAGCACGCCTGAAGGATCAGTTCCCGCTCCTGTTCAAAGGTCGCCAGGAGCGCGTTGCCCATGAATGCATTTTCGACCTGCGGCGCTTCAAGGAAACGGCGGGAGTGACCGTCGACGATGTCGCCAAGCGGCTCATCGATTTCGGATTTCACGCTCCGACCATGAGCTTTCCGGTCGCCGGTACCTTGATGGTCGAACCGACCGAATCAGAATCGAAGGCCGAGCTTGACCGCTTCTGTGAGGCGATGATTGCCACACGGGCGGAGATCAGAGCCATCGAAGAAGGGCGCATGCCGCGCGACAACAATCCGCTGAAAAATGCGCCGCATACGGTGTTCGATCTGGCGGACGAAAATTGGCAGCGTCCTTATCCACGAGCGCAAGGCTGCTTTCCCATCGACGCCTTGCGCGCCGACAAATACTGGTCTCCCGTCAACCGCATCGACAATACCTACGGCGACCGTCACCTCCTTTGCACCTGCCCGACAATGGATGAACTCAAACAAGCGGCCGAGTGATTGATTTAAGCTCAACAATTCCCATCCTGGACCCGTCATCCTGAGAGGTGCTCGGCGCGAAGCGGCGAGCCTCGAAGGATACGGCCCTCCGAGCCCGATCATCCTTCGAGGCCCGCGCACCCACTTCACTACCGTGCTGCGCGACAAGAATAACGCGCGGGCACCTCAAGGATGACGGGGAGAGCGAGTCAAAACTGTGCAGTCGCCGCTTTACTCCCCCTCATATGCGCCGTTGATTGCGGCGATGTAGCGCGCGACGGATGCTTGCAGAATCGCTTTCCCTCCTGTCGCAATGATGCGATCGAAATAATGGCCGTAAATGGCATCGAATTCGAACGGCGCGAGTGCCGCCGCAATCCCGCTTACCTGCTTTTCCGAAAGCGGGATCAGATTGGGATAGCTGCGCATGAAGCTCAGGAATTTACGGTCCGTGGTGACGGTCGCGATGTCGGAGGAGCATAAGAGACCGCGACCGCCCGCTCCCTTCGACCAATGCAGCACAGCGCCCCCCGGAAAATGACCCCCGCAGCGAATAAGCGTGATATCCGGCAAAAGGCGCAAGCTATCGCCGCTCCACAGCTTGATCGCCGGATCCGGGCGCATGATCCAGCGCCGGTCGTCGGCATGCAAATGGATCGGCACCCCGGCGAAAGCGCGACTCCATTCGACCATGGTCGTATAGAAGTGCGGATGCGATATCCCGATGCCTGCAAGCCCTCCGAGTCCGCGTATCAAGCTGATGGTCGCCTGATCGAGCATTGCAATGCAGTCCCACAATATGTTTCCGTTCGGCGTGCAAACGAGGAGTGCGCGTTGACCGATTGCAAAAGACGGTTGGGTGCCGATGCCGATCACTCCGGGTTCGTGCTCGCGGAAGCCGTTGAAATGTCCCGCCGCCAGGCTGGCGAGGGTGGTCCAGGTTTGTCCCCGCGGCGGCACGTATTGCCGCTCCTCTTCGCAGATTTCGCAGCGCGCAGGCGCTTTGTCGCTCGGCGGGTATTGGGTGCCGCAGGCGGTGCAGATGAACGCATCCATTTTCGCTCCCCGGAGATTTCCACTATAGCGCGGACAATGTTCGCCGGGCTGCTTTTGCTGTGCCACATCCAGCCCACATCCGCCCAATCGAGTCTCATCTCCATTCCGACAGTCGTCATTGGCGTCAGCGTTTCGATATGGCCCGCGATCGTCGCCAAAGAAAAGGGCTTCTTTGCCGAGCAGGCTTTGGACGTGGACTTTATCGATTCCGGTTCCAGTTCACGCTCCATACAGCAGGTCGCGGCTGGGAGTGCGGAGATCGGTAGTTCGTCGCTCGTCGATACGATGCGGGCAATAGGGGCGGGGGCTTCGGTCAAGGTGTTTCTCAACAGTCTCGCCGTGGGGACGCACAGCCTGATTGCAGCAAAGTCCATCAAGTCGGTCGCCGATCTCAAGGGCAAGCGCGTGATGACCGGCGGGCCGGGCGATATTACCAATCTCTGGTGGCAGGCTACGGCGAGGCATTTCGGGCTGGACAGCGCCAAGGACGTCGAGCTCCTGTTCTCCGGTTCGACGGCCGCGCGCATGTCGGCGCTTTATGCCGGCGCCATAGAGGCGACGGTGCTCTCCACGCCGCAAAGCTTCAAGGCGATTGCGGATGGCTTTACCGATCTCGGCCCCGTTGCGCCTTATCTCGGCGAGTTTCCGATGATGATCTGGCACGTCAACTCGCGCTGGGCGCAGGATAACGAGAAGCCGCTTCTCGGATTTGTCCGGGCGCATAATAAAGCGGTGCGTTACCTTCTCGATCCTGTGAACAAAGCCGAGACCGCGCAAATGCTCGCCAAGGCCTCGCGCTCGACCGTCGACGATGCGCTCAAAACCTGGGAAATGTGCAGAGAGGTGAGAGGGTTTATTGCCGATGGGTCAATTACCGAGAAGGCGGTGGAGCGGGTTCGCGATACCCTCATGGCCAGCGGCGACCTCAAGCCGCCGGCCCTTCCGGCCAGTGCCTATTATGACGGCCATTACGTAAATGCCGTCGCCCGAGAGGAGACCAGCAAACCGTGAGCACTACAATGCATCGGCTCGCAGCTTTCGGGCTCGTCGGCGATTTTTTGTGTGCCAATCTCGCGCTGGCGACTGCATTCTCGCTCGGGCCGAACATCTCATTTGCCGGGTGGGTCGAAACCGCCATGCTCAATGCCCTTTATGTATGCGAGATTCCCAACACCATTCTCGACGATCTCGTTGGCATCGGGGAACTGGCAATAAGCCTGATCATCAACATGGTGGCGAATTGATCCCGACGTGAACGACCCCGGGACGACCTCATGGCTGCACATGGTCGGCCGCTTCCTGTTTGTTACGGCGGCCGCGGTGGCGACGATTTGGATGTTGCGGCACTTCTTGCCTGCGCTTGCGTGGGCTGCCGTCCTTGCAATCGCCACATGGCCGTTGCGCGAACGACTGCTTCGCAAAGCCATGCTGCCAACCGCGGCAGCGATGACGCTGACCGCGATCATCGGGTTGCTCATCATTGTGCCCCTGATCGTGGTGGCCATTCAGGTCGCGATGGAAGCCGATCTGATCATTCAATGGGTACGCGAGTTCAAAGAAACCGGCCTTGGCACGCCGGATTGGATTTATCAGCTGCCCTTGGTCGGCGGCTATCTTGGCCCCTGGTGGCAAGATCACCTGGGCGACCCGGTAGCCGCCAAAGAGCTGTTGGGACGAATCGAGGCGATGGGCCTGACGCGGACGAGCGGCGTAGGCAGGCAATTGGTCTCGCGTGCGATAATCCTCGGCGTCACGCTGCTCACGCTGTTTTTCGTTTATCGCGACGGCCCGCAGATCGTCGAGCAGACGGGCACTATCTCCGACCGCCTGCTCGGACACGGCGCAAGGCGGCTCGCAGAGGAAGCGATATCCACCATCCGGGCCACAGTTAACGGGCTTGTGCTGGTCGGACTTGCCGAAGGTGCCTTGCTCGGAATTGCGTATGCACTAGCGGGCTTGCGCCATCCAGTTCTGCTCGGCCTGGCGACGGGAATCTTCGCCATCATTCCGTTCGGGGCGCCGGTCGTGCTGGTCGGCGCTTGCATTGTGCTCCTCGCTCAGGCCCATGTCGCCGCCGCGCTAACCATTTTGCTGTTTGGTTCAATCTTAGTCTTTGTTGCGGATCATTTTGTCCGGCCCGCCATCATCGGCATGTCGAGCCGGGTACCTTTCCTGTGGATCCTTCTCGGCATTTTCGGCGGCCTCGAAACATTTGGTCTGCTTGGCCTTTTTATCGGACCGGCGATCATGGCGGTGGCGCTGGCAATCTGGCGGGAAGGCGCCGCGCCGGAAAAGGTAGAGAAGGCAGCCTGAATACTACTCTAGCGGCGGCTCGGTTGAACCAGACCGGGGGTTGCAGCGACCAAGGGGTGACGTTGAGCGTTTTGTTCCCCACCCCCCAAGCGTATCCCCCCATGACTTCCTTTCCCATTGAACTCTTCTGGCTCGCCGGCGCCTTCATCATGCTGATGGCCTGTCTTTTGGCAGTCACGGCCGAATAATCACTAGTGTGGCGGATTTGACGTTCTACCAGCATTGCCGCGAGTTATTCGTAGGAACGTCAAATCCAAAGCCACACTAGAATTCATATAGTTGCTAGTGTCCCTTTGGTTCCGACGTTCGTATGCGAGGGGTGCTGCAAAGTGCTACGAACGTCGGAACCGGGACACTAGCGATTTTACGATTTTCTCTGCAAGCGCTGCGCGATCGCCGCAGGCAGCCGATGGCTACAAGTTTCTCCGTTTTCATGCCGCTTTCTAAATCGGCAGCGTATGCCGTTTCGCGGCAATTTCGCCCTGTTATCGCCGCGATCAGGCTTCAGCCATGGGGCGATGCGAGTTCGCAAGTTCCCAACGAAGCGTGCCGGTCGCGAGATCATGTCAGCGTTAAGTCCTGCTTCACGGCGCGCCATACTGCGGCAAGGCGGAACGCTTGCGCTCCTGCTGGCGCTTGGCGGATGTGCGGCTCTCTCGTCCAGCCTCCCGCGTCACGACAGCGGAGAGCTTTCCGCTCGCCCGACCCTTCTGGTCGCAACAACCCGCAAGCCGGTTAATGGCGCGCAGGCAAAACCCTGGTTTGGAACCGAGCGCGCCTCGACCATGACCATTGCGCGCGCGCGCCTCATCCCGCCCGACGAAGGTCGTTTCTCGCTCGCCTCGGTGGGACTGGGCGACTGGCAGCTCGAAGCAGTCGCGCCGGTAGCTCGCATCGACGATCTGTTTGCGGCGGGTCCTGAAAACCACGACGTGCTCATCTACGTACACGGCTTCAATCAGACCTTCGAGACCGCCGCGCTCGATGCGGCGCGGCTTTCCGATGGGATCAGCTTTCACGGCGATACCATGGTGTTCGCCTGGCCTTCCAAGGCGAAACTCTTCGACTACGGCTATGATCGCGAGAGCGCGATGTGGTCACGGGATGCATTGGAACGCGTACTGTCCCGCCTGGTCGCCAATCCGAAAATCGGACGCATTCACATTGTCGCGCACAGTGTCGGGACCATGCTGACCATGGAATCGCTCCGGCAGATTTACACGCGCCATGGCATGGCCGTCGCGGAAAAGCTTGGCGCAGTGGTGTTCGCCTCTCCCGACATCGACATGGACGTTTTTTCCTCGTCTGTCGAACGCATGCCTCCCGTTGCGCCAAAAATCACGGTGATAACCGCTACCAACGACCGCGCGCTCGCGCTTTCAGGCTGGATCGCCGGCGGGACAACCCGGGTGGGTGCGGCGGAAAAGGCGCAGCTTGAAAAGCTCGGATTGCGCGTCATCGACGCCTCGGCGCAGAGTTGGGGCATTATCAACCACGATCTATTCCTGTCGAATGCACAAATTCGTCTGGTAATACGCCGAGCCGTCGACGGCCTTCCACTTGATGGTGCCTGACCCGGGGCTCATCGGTTAGCCCTAATTTGCTCGCGCCGTGTTGAAGAGCTTGCGCTTGCTCGCCAGTATCGAGGCTCACTGGTTCGGCTGCCTGATGCGCATCGCCCGCACGTTTGCTCTGACCTTCGCCTTGTTGATGGTGAGCGTGGGAGAAGCCGCCGCGCAGACCGGGGAGCCGGCCGCGCCGGCTGCTCCCGAAAACGAAGCAAACGCGCAACCGAACGTTCGCGAATCCATGTGTTTGATGATTGAGTCGGCTGCCCGTGCAAATGGGTTGCCGCTTGAATTCTTTGCGCGGGTGATCTGGCAGGAAAGCCGCTTCCAGCCCAGTGCGGTGGGGCCGCGCACCCGCAGCGGCGAGAACGCCCAGGGTATCGCCCAGTTCATGCCGCGTACCGCTGCCGAGCGTGGACTGCTCGACCCGTTCGATCCGGTTCAAGCGCTGCCGAAATCGGCGGAATTCCTGCGCGAGTTGCGCGACAAGTTTGGCAATCTCGGCCTCGCCGCCGCAGCCTATAATGCCGGCCCCGGGCGGGTGCGCGAATTCCTTTCCGGTGCGCGAGGGTTGCCCAGCGAAACGCGCAATTACGTCGCTGCGATTACCGGTATTGGCGTCGACGACTGGGCGAAGGGAGGCACGCGCGAACCGGCGCAAACTCCGCCGAACTGCCGGCAATTGATGGCGCTCCTTAAACGGGCGCCCAATCCATTCGTCGAGAGGCTCGAGCAGCGCGTGAAACTGAGCACCGATAGTCCATGGGGGATCCAGCTCAGTGCCGGATTTTCCCGCGAACGGGCGCTTGCCGCTTATGCGGCGATGGCAGGCCGCTACGCTTCGGTGTTGGCGGGCCGCGACCCGACGATCAGCAGCATGGTATTCCGCACCCGCGGGACACGCCCATTCTATCAGGTGCGTGTAGGCACCGACACGCGAGAGGCTGCCGACACCCTTTGTGCCGGCATTCGCCGCGCCGGTGGCGCCTGCATCGTCTTGCGCAACCGGCCAGGCTGAAAACATGATTCGAGCGTGGCTTTCGCTGCTCAACAATGGCGCGGAGCGCGAGCGCTTTCATCTCTACAGTGCGCGTGCGGCGCGCGGCTTCGGCGACGGATTTGCTGCCGTCGTGCTGCCGGCCTACCTGGCTGAAATCGGTTTTGCTCCCTTTCAAATCGGGCTCATCGCAACCGCAGCACTGCTCGGGTCGGCAGTGTTGACCTTGGCGATCGGTTTCCTTGGCTCACGCTTCCAATTGCGTAGCTTGCTCATCGCTTGCGCGATCCTGATGATCCTGACCGGATTGGCATTTCCCAATTTCCGGCATTTCACCTTTCTCGCGCTGATTGCTTTTGTCGGCACCATCAATCCAAGCACTGGCGATATCGGGGTGCACGTTCCGCTCGAGCACGCTTCGCTTGCCCATGCCGCTTCCGACCAGGAGCGAACCCATACCTTTGCGCGCTACAGCCTGATCGGCGCGCTTTCCATTGCAGCAGGCGCCCTCATGGCGGGCACGCCCGACCTGTTGGCGTCTCTCGGCATAGGAAAACTTACCGCCATGCAGCTGTTGTTCTACCTCTATGCCGCGCTTGGGCTGCTTGCCGCATTTTTTTATTCCCGCCTGCCACGCGTCAAACCCGAGCAGATCACGGAAAAACCCGCGCCGCTTGGTCCCTCGCGCGCGATTGTCTACCGGCTTGCGGCCTTGTTCAGCCTCGATGCTTTCGCCGGCGGCTTCACCGTGCAGTCGCTGTTGGCGCTTTGGCTGTTCGAGCGCTTTGATCTGTCGCTTGCTGGGGCAAGCGTGTTCTTCTTCTGGGCGAATGTGTTGTCGGCGTTCTCCTATCCGGTGGCAGCTAGGCTCGGAGGACGGTTCGGACTGATCAACACCATGGTATTCACGCATATCCCATCGAGTCTGTGCTTGATAGCGGCAGCCTTTGCAGCGAACCTGCAGCTGGTGCTCGTCCTCCTGCTGGTCAGGTCGGCACTGTCGCAAATGGATGTGCCGACCCGGACCTCCTATGTGATGGCGGTGGTTACCCCCGCTGAGCGCACCGCAGCGGCGAGCGTCACCGCGGTTCCCCGCAGCCTGGCGTCTTCCATCAGCCCCGCGCTTTCCGGCGCGCTGCTTTCGACGGCATTCATCGGTCTGCCGCTGGTGCTCTCCGGGACGCTCAAGATTGCCTATGATCTCGCGCTGCTGTTTTCGTTTCGCCACATCAAGGCACCCGAGGAACTCAAGCGCGGCTGATCTCAAGCTCAAGTCCGTTTTTGGGGGGCTGCACCGTTCAACAACACGTGTAACCAAGTGATGCACGCACGCCGCCACAATTGAGACCTTGTGGCCGCCAAGATCAAGCTTCAGATCCTTACACACGCATCTTAAATGAACTCCGAAATGGGAGATTTCACATGGTCAGGAAGGCAGCCTTACTGATCACCGGCTTCGTCCTGCTTGCGGCCGCGCCGGCAGTGCCGCAAGTGCAAGATCGAGGCGCGCCCCCCGAGTTGCAAAGCAATATCCCGCCGCCGGTTTCCGCATCAGTACCGATCTCGACAGAAAAGCCAGCCTCCGGTGCCGAGGTGCGCTCGAGTTCCGCATCGCCCGGGGTACGGGTTCCTTCGCCCGAACTCGCGCCCGTCCCTCAACCGCATGGTGTTCGATAGAGCGCCTAGTGGTCCGATTCCGAAGTTCGCCAGTGGTTGCGGCGCGTCAAATGCGAACTTCGGAATCTAAGGACCACTAGCAACTCTATGACTCTAGTGCCCCTTTTGAACCCGAAGTTCGCGATCAAACTTGCCTCACAGTGTGCGCGAACTTCGGGTTCGAGGCACTAGTTTAAAGTCACGATAAGCGCCGGAGAGTTCACCTCTTGGCCGTTAAATCCCTGCGGGGACTCGTTGCTTTGACAGGAATAGTTTGTGCTCGGAACTTTTGCCATCCATTTATCTGGGCGGCGGATGCAAAATGTGCCCGCCTGGCCGGGCCAAGTCCGGCGGCGAGTACTGTCCTCGGCGTAATAGAAAAACCAGCCCTTTGAAAAACTCCATGTGGGCCGACAGGGTCCAGGATCGACCGGGAACCATCCCTGGATGACAAAGGCGCTGCTTTGCGGACTCTCCCGGCTGACAAAAGCAAACCACGCCTGGAACGTGCTACGATTGCAGACTTGGAGCTGGAAGACGTCCTGCTGCTGCGCGTGCGCCGGAGTCGCCAAGAATGCCAGCAATCCAAATATGCACAAACAAAGAATTACAGGGCCATCGCGAGTCGAACAAGAATCATCCCGCTCTAAGAGTGGGAGAGAGTGCTTATCGGTCATGCATGGTCCACGTATATAGGTCGTCGGTGACATTCAACGCGGTGAAGCCGACGGAGCGCTCGTCCGTTCTACAATTTGGGTTTGCCGGTCCGAACCAAGTCTGCGATTGGGAGCGAACGCAAAGCTTCTTGTCGTCCGCCGGCCAATAGATGTCCGGTCGTCCCCAAGCTTCCTCGTGGTGATAAAACATCCCTTTGGGAAGGAAGAAGACAGGCAGGTTCGCGCCAGGCCAGTTCACGCAGGGACTGTGAGCTTCAAAGGGCCACCATCCTGAGCTTATGAAGTTATTGCTGTCCGGCGCCTGCAGATAGACGACTGCCATCATTACCTTGTAGGCACTCTGATTGCAGACTTGAAAGGCGAAATGCCCAGGCAGCGGCGTCTGCGCCGGCGGTGGCTGCTGTGCCTGAGCCGGATCGACTAATATTGTTTTCGCCGCAAGAACGACCGCCGTCAGAGGGACGGCGAACAGACTACCTTGCAGCCCCCTCATCCGTTTGCTCCCTGCCCAATACAGTGACCGCTGCCTTGCTCCGATGGCGGCCAATCAGAATATCATGAACTGGCGGCTCACACATTGGTGAGGGCAGTGCGGTCAATTTCCTCTTGCCGCGTCACAATTAAGTCTTTGGAGTAGGGGATATCGGTTGGCAAGGGCATAAGACGAAGGCTGCGGCGAGCGTCCTCGCCCGCCATCGAATCGATCAGGAGACTAAGATGAAGACTGCCGCCTCGTTGACGATGGGAGCCGTGCTGGTTGCGTTGGCCATCACATCCGCGCAGAGTCAGAATCGGCCAACAAACGCTCCCCAGTCTGCGACTGACGCAACGGCACCGAGCACAACGAATATGCCCAGATCGGCGGTCAATCCAGCGATCCCGTCCGTGGAAGGCCGTGTATCCGAAGACACGCAACCCCCGCCGGTCCTTTCCACCGATACCGCCAAGAAGGGCGCGAAGGTCGTTCCCCGTTAATTCTGCAACGACAGTCGCTTTTCAGATTATCGATGCATCGTGTATTGAAAGGTATCGCTATTAACATCGAGCCGGCGGAAATTAACCGCGCGTTCGTTGAGTTGACGCTGGCAGCTATATTGTACGCCTGGATATATTAGGCTTTGCCACGGTCCGGGGTCTCGGACGCATAGTGTGGCGTCTTTGCCCGTCCAGACCAAGTTCTGCTCGGGCGATTCGCCATAAATATAGAATGGTCCCTTCGGGAATTGGATATCGAAGTAGTTGCTGCAAGAGTTTGCAGCGACGCTCCACCACCCCTGCACCACCCAGATAGCGCTGCCAGGAGTTTGCGGGTTTGCAACGGCAACCCAGAGCGTCCCCGTAGTCTGATTGCAAACTTGCAGCTGAAAATACGGTGACTGCTGTGGTTGGGGTATTGGTTGAGGCGCTGGCTGCGGTAACGGCTGAGGCTGTGGTGGTAACGGCTGTGGTTGGGGCTGCGGCTGCGGTAACGGCTGAGGCTGTGGTAACGGCTGTGGCTGTGGCTGGGGCTGTGGTTGGGGCAGAGGCTGCGGTTGGGGTTGCGGCTGTGGCTGTGGTTGAGGCTGCGGTTCGGGTAGGGGCTGCGCCTGTGCTTCAATCGGTGCCGCAGAGAGTCCAGCTAACAGAATGAGAATACCCAACTTGTACGACCCGCCCCTCATCACCCTGCTCCCACGTCGTTTCATTGCTGGCCCCGATCTCATGCCGCCGTCACTCGCATAGCCTTAGCACAAACCGACCTTTACTACCCCAATTTACGGCGCAAACCAGCCCCACTCCCGCCGCCATTGGACTGCGTTATGCTTCGCGGGATGGGAACAGGTCGCTGCCGGTCGCGCGCGATCAAGCTATTGAGCTTCCAATCAATCTCGGCTCATCAGCCGCCCGCGGCGGCCGGGCCTATGATCGCGGATTTGGTTGCGGCGTGGGGAGCGTATGGGGCGGCAGCTCACAACCGTACTCTTGTGCGGGATTGTCCGTGTTGCAGGGGTCGCACTTGGCAGCATGGCGCTCGTCCATTGTTCAAGTCCCTTTGCGCCATTCTCCAGCCAGCGGGTGGTCGATGATGGCGAGCCAGTGCCGAAAGGAGGCGGGAATTATCGCGTGGGAAAGCCGTACAACATTAACGGCCAGACCTATGTCCCTCGTGAGAACTCGAATTATCGCGGGGAGGGTGTTGCGTCCTGGTATGGTCCCGATTTCCATGGCAAGCTGACCGCAAATGGCGAGCTTTACGACATGCACGCCATTTCGGCTGCGCATCCCACCATGCCCCTGCCCAGTTATGCGCGTGTCACCAACCTCGACAACGGGCGTTCCATCATCGTGCGGGTCAACGACCGTGGGCCTTACGTGCGCAACCGCATCATCGACCTCTCGATCGGCGCCGCGAAGGCGCTGAATTCCTACGGCCATGGACTTGCCCGCGTGCGGGTCGAATATGTCGGACGTGCCCCTCTTGAAGGCAGCGATGACCGCATGCTGCTGGCAACGCTGCGTGAAGGAATGCCGGCGCCTGCGCCGTCCAAGGTCATGGTTGCCTCGGCCAAGCCGTTTCTCCCCACTGGCGCCGCCGGCAAGGAGCAAACCTCCGCTTCAATACGCGTAGCCGATCAGGTATCCACCGCTGACTCGGATCGCAGGCGACCGCCGCCGAAATCCTCTAATATCGGCTTGCGCACCGAGGCGTCGGCGGCAACTACCCCGGCAGCTGCTTTCGTGCCGCGCAGCGACGGTGCAAATCCCGGTCTGATGAGCGGACGAGGCTTATACTGATGCACGCATTATATTCAAGGTTGTGCGGATGGGGATCGGCCGCTGTTGCCGTCTCGCTGATCGCGACCGCGCTGGCAGCGCCCAATCCGGTTTCCGGACCAAAATCGAATGACGGTTTTCAGACCGGCGCGACCAATGCCATTCTCATCGACGCCGATACCGGCAGCGTGCTGTTTGAAAAAAGCGCCGATGAGCTGATCCCGCCCGCCAGCCTTTCAAAGCTGATGACCGCGGAATTGGTGCTCAACGAAATCGCGCAAGGGCGGCTGAAGCCGGAGACGGAGTTTCTTGTCAGCGCAAATGCCTGGCGCAAAGGCGGCGCACCCTCGCATACGTCGAGCATGTTCATTCCGATCCACAGCCGGGTGTCGATCGACAATCTTCTCCACGGAGTAATTATTCAGTCGGCCAATGACGCCTGCATCGCATTGGCGGAAGGAATTTCAGGCAGCGAATCCCCCTTTGCCGAGCTGATGACGAAGCGGGCGCGCGAAATCGGGCTGATGAAATCCACGTTCGGTAACTCCACGGGACTTCCAGATCCAAGGCAGCTCATGACGTCACGCGAGCTTGGAAAGCTCGCGCGTCACATCATTCAAACGTATCCCGACTACTACAAGCTGTACGGGGAGCGTGAATTCACCTGGAACAAGATACGGCAATACAATCGCAACCCGCTGCTTGCCCTGAACATCGGCGCCGACGGTCTGAAAACCGGCTTTACCAAGGAAGCGGGATACGGTCTGGTCGGCTCGGCCGTGCAAAACGGATTGCGGCTGATTGTCGTCGTGAATGGCTTGCGCAGCGAGAAGGAACGCGGGGACGAAGGCAAGAAGCTCCTGGAATGGGGATTTCATAATTTTCAGTCCGGGCTGCTTTTTGCGGAAGGGCAGGAGATCGCCCAGGCCAAGGTCTATGGCGGCCAAAAAGGCCATGTGCGGCTCACCGCCGACCGGGCTGTGTCGCTGATGGTGCCGCGCGGCACGCGCGAGAAGATCATCGCGCGGCTGGTTTATTCGGGTCCCGTGCGGGCTCCGGTCGAGCAGGGCCAGCGGATCGGGACGCTGAAAGTCTGGCGCGGCGAATTCCTCGTTCTGGAAGTTCCGTTGCAGGCAGCCGAGAGTGTTGGCGTCGGGTCAATGTCGCGGCGCGCCTTCGATGCGGCTACCGAACTGGTTCTCGGGATCTTCCGCTCCGGCCTGCAGCGTTTGTGATCGGGTATGCGTGGCCGATTCATTACATTCGAAGGGGGCGAAGGTACCGGCAAATCGACCCACTCCCGCCGCCTTTGCGACCGTCTCAAGACGCTGGGGCTGGAGGTGCTGCTCACGCGTGAGCCGGGCGGCTCGCCCGGCGCCGAAGTGATCCGGCATGTTCTTCTCTCCGGCGCCGCCAAGCCGCTCGGCGGCGAGGCCGAAGCGCTTTTGTTTGCGGCAGCGCGCGGCGACCACGTTCGCAACACCATCGAGCCTGGGCTGCAAAGCGGAGCGTGGGTAATCTCCGATCGCTTCATCAATTCGACGCGCGTCTATCAAGGCACACTCGGTCACGTGGACGCGCAGTTCATTCGGGCTCTCGAGCGCCTGTCGATAGGAGACCTCAAGCCGGATCTCACCTTCGTGCTCGATGTGCCTGCGGATATCGGGCTTGCGCGCGCGGGCAAGCGGCGAGGGGAGGGCAGCGCCGATCGCTTCGAGGCAGAATCGCTCTCCACGCACGAGGAGTTGCGCGAAGCCTATCGCCTGCTGGTCCTTGCCGAGCCTGCGCGCTGCGTCATGATCGATGCGACGGAGCCCAAGGACGTGGTGGCCGATCGCATCTGGAAGGCGGTGAACGATCGGCTTTCTCCGGCCACGGCTCCGGTCGCGCTTGCCGGCGTGGCATCGTGACCGAGGACGCAGGCGAGGGCATCGAGCCGAAAGCGGCGCGTTTGACGAGCGCGCTCTATGGTCACCACGAAGCGGAGCGCGTGCTGCTCGATGCTTATCGCAGCGGCCGCTTTCCCCACGCATGGCTGCTCAGCGGACCTGCCGGCATCGGCAAGGCGACGTTTGCCTATCGTACTGCACGGTTTCTCCTCGCTCACCCGGACCATCGAGCCCCGGCGGTGCAACAGGCATCTTCGCTTGCGGTGGAGGCGGACCATGCCGTAGCGCGCCGCATCGCGGCGCAGGCGCATGGCAATCTTCTGGTGCTGGAGCGCACCATCAATGAGAAGACCGGCAAGCTGCGCCAGGACATCGCCGTAGAGGACGTGCGCCGCACGGTGACGTTCTTCGGCTCAACTGCAGCCATGGAAGGGTGGCGTATCGCGATCGTCGACAGCGTGGACGAACTTAACCCCCAGGGTGCCAACGCGCTGCTCAAAATCCTGGAAGAGCCGCCGCGTCGATCTGTTTTGCTGCTCGTCAGTCATTGCGCCGGACGCGTGCTGCCGACAATCCGCTCCCGTTGTCGGCTCATTTCGCTGCGCCCGCTTGCAAGCGACGACGTAGCCCGCGCGGCAGGCGATGCCGTCGGGCAGCCGGCTGATGCCGCCGACATAGTGGCTGCGGCGCAAGCGGCCGAAGGAAGCGTGCGCCGCGCGCTGGCGTTCCTCGACGCCGATGCGCTTGAATTGCGCAATCACACCATTGCGCTCCTCGATCGGCTTCCCGCGCTCGATTATCGGGCGCTGCATGCGCTCGGCGATCGCCTATTCGGTACCGATCAAGCGGTGCTTGCCGCGTTCGCCGACAGCGTGAACGGCTGGCTTTCCGGTCGATTGCAGAAAGCCAGCCAGCCGCTCGCGCGGCTGGACCGCTGGGCCGCCATATGGGAAGGGTTCAACGCGGCGGCGCGCGACGTTGCCGATTATAATCTTGAGCGCAAACCGTTGGTTTTCAACGTCTTTGCCTGGCTTGCCGCCGCTTCGCACCGTTGATACCTATGCGCAATGGCTGACAAGCCGCGCTACTACGTAACGACTGCCATTGCCTATCCCAATGGTCCGCCGCATATCGGGCATGCCTACGAGGCGATCGCGACCGATGCCATAGCGCGCTTCATGCGCCTTGACGGCTACGACGTATTGTTCCTAACCGGCACGGACGAACACGGCATGAAAATGCTGCAGACTGCCGGGAAGGAGAAGCTGTCTCCGCGCGAGCTGGTCGAACGCAACGTGCCGCGCTTCAAGGCCATGGTGGCGCGCCTGAATTGCTCGAACGACGAATTCATTCGTACCACCGAGGAGCGTCATCACCGCGCCTCGGCCGGAATCTGGGAACGGATGGCGGCGGCGGGCGACATTTATCTCGACAAATATTCCGGCTGGTATTCGGTCCGCGACGAGGCGTACTACGACGCGCATGAGACCCGCTTGAACGAGCAGGGCGAACGCCTGGGCCCGCAAGGCTCGCCGGTAGAATGGGTCGAAGAGGAAAGCTATTTCTTTCGGCTGTCGTCCTATCAGGACAAGCTGCTCGACCTCTACGCGCGGCATCCCGATTACGTTTTGCCAAAGGAACGGCTCAACGAGGTCGTGAGCTTCGTCAAGAGCGGCTTGCAGGACCTCTCCATCTCACGCACGACCTTCGAATGGGGCGTGAAGGTGCCGGACAATGCCAAGCACGTCATGTATGTGTGGGTGGATGCGCTTACCAATTATATCACTGCGGTGGGCTATCCGGATACCGACAGCGCGAAATTTCGCCGCTACTGGCCGGCCGATTTGCATGTGATCGGCAAGGACATCGTACGGTTCCACGCGGTCTATTGGCCAGCATTCCTCCTTTCGGCGGGCGTGGAGGTGCCGCGCCGCATCTTCTCGCATGGCTTTCTTTTCAACCGCGGCGAGAAGATGTCCAAGTCGGTCGGCAACGTGATCGACCCATTCGCGCTTGCCGACGCCTATGGCGTCGATCAATTGCGTTATTTCCTGCTGCGCGAGGTCCCTTTCGGGCAGGACGGCAATTACAGTCACGAGGCGATCGTGAACCGCATCAATGCCGATCTGGCCAATGACCTTGGCAATCTCGCCCAGCGCTCGCTCTCGATGATTGCGCGCCAGCTGGGCGGCGTGCTGCCGAAGCCGGGGGAATTCAGCGTCACCGACCGCGCGATCCTTTCTCTGGCCGATGGCATGATCGAGAAGGCGCGCGAAGCGATGAAGACCCAGCAGCTGCATCAGGTGCTCAATGCGGTGTGGATGGTGGTGGCGGAGGCGAACCGCTATTTCGCAAGCGAAGCGCCGTGGGCGCTCGCCAAGACCGACCCGCTGCGGCAGGCGACGGTGCTCTACGTCACCGCCGAGGTGCTGCGCCAAGTCGCCATTCTGAGCTCGCCTTTCATGCCCAGCTCGGCGGCAAAACTGCTTGATCTTCTTGCTGTTCCGGCTGAGGAACGGCAGTTCCGAGAGGTGGGCGGAAAGCGAAAAATTGCCGCCGGAGCCATGCTGCCGGCGCCAAGTCCGGTTTTTCCACGTTATGTTGACAGCGAAGCGAGTGCGCAGGTGTGAGCCATGGCTGATGACCCGGCATCAAACGACGAGCGGCCGTGCTTGCATTGCGCCATTGCCGACGCGATCGATGATTTCTACGCCGAAAATGGCTCTCTCAGCGGCGAAAAAGACACCATTGACATGGATGAGATCATTTCGGCGCTGGGCAAGACCGTCGCTGAGTTGACTTTCGGTTCCGACGCCGACATGCGCCAGCGCATTCGCGACGAGCTGCTGAGCGAGATTTCGCGCTTCGAGGCCGAATATGCGAGCGCGCCCGGCTCCGACATGCGGCATTGATGCCGTTCGTAGGGCGCAATAGCAAAGGCTGCTTGCCTCTTGAGCGCGGGGCCGACCTCTATTTTTAGAGGATAATATCCAGCAGAGAAGAAACCGACGTATGCCGTCCACACCAACCCTGGTCGACAGCCATTGCCATCTCGACTTTCCCGACTTCTCGGACGACCTCGATGGCGTTGTCGCGCGTGCGCGGGCGGCAGGCGTAAGCCCTCTGGTGACCATCTCAACCCGCGTCGGGCGGCATGCTGCAATCCTCGCGATCACGGAGCGATTTCCCGACGTCTACTGCTCCGTGGGCACGCATCCACATTGTGCCGACGAGGAGCCTGACGTCGGTGCCGAAGACCTCATTGCGCGCACCGGCCATCCGAAAGTCGTGGCGATCGGCGAGGCTGGGCTCGATTACCACTATCGGCGCAGTACGCCCGAGGCACAAGCAAGGAGCTTTCGCAGCCACATCGCTGCCGCGCGCAGCACCGGCTTGCCGCTGGTGATCCATTCCCGCGATGCCGATGCCGATATGGCGGCAATTCTGGAGGACGAGACAGGGAAGGGGGCCTTCCCCGCCATCCTGCATTGCTATACGGGAGGCGCCGATCTCGCCCGGCGGGCGCTGGCGCTCGGCCTGTTCATCTCGTTTACCGGCATTCTGACCTTCAAGAATTCCGATGCCTTGCGCGCCATCGCCAAAAGCCTTCCCGCCGATCGCATTCTGGTGGAGACCAACTCACCCTACCTTGCTCCCGGACCTTATCGCGGCAAGCGCAACGAACCCGCCTATGTGGTGGAGACCGCCAAGGTGTTGGCGCAGACGCGCGGCGTCTCCTACGAGGAGGTCGCCCGGGTGACCACCGACAATTTCTTTCGACTTTTTGGCAAGGTCCTGCGCCAGGCAATTGCGGCGGCATGACGCTCCGCTTCACGATCCTTGGCTGCGGTTCTTCCGGCGGCGTGCCCCGACCGGCCTTGGGCTGGGGCGATTGCAACCCGGCGAATCCGAAGAACCGGCGGCGGCGAACATCGCTGCTGGTCGAGCAGCGCAACAGTTCAGGCCTTACCTCCATCCTGGTCGACACCTCGCCGGATCTGCGCGAGCAGCTCATCGACGCGAAAGTCGACTGGCTCGATGCCGTGTTCTTCACCCACGCCCATGCCGACCACACCCACGGCATCGACGACCTGCGCGCGCTTTTCATCAAGCACCGCCGGCGGCTCGACATCTACCTTGATGACGCGACGGGCGACGCCGTGCGCTCGCGCTTCGGCTACTGCTTCCAGGCGCCCCTCGGCAGCGACTATCCGCCCATCGCCACCGAGCACCGGATCGAGCCGGGGAAGGCCATAGAGGTGCAAGGGAAGGGCGGGGCCATTGCTGCGCTGCCGATTGTCCAAGAGCACGGCGATATCGCCTCCCTCGGCTTCCGCTTCGGCCGCATGGCCTATTCTTGCGACCTCAGCGGGCTGCCGCAGGAGAGCATTCCCGCGCTCGCCGGGCTCGATCTCTGGGTGGTGGATGCACTTCGTTATCGGCCGCACCCCAGCCATTTCAGCCTGGACGAGGCGCTCGCCTGGATCGAGCGCATAATGCCCGCCCGAGCCATCCTGACCAATCTTCATTCCGACCTGGACTACGACGTCCTGTACTCGAAGCTTCCGGCGCATGTGGCGCCGGCTTACGACGGCCTTGTCGTTGAACTGCCGGCTCGGTAGCCCGGATTTCGCTCTTGCGAAATCCGGGAGCAGTCCCGGTTTGAACGAAGATGTTCAATCCGGGCTACACGCTGGGTTGGACAAACAGCATGAGGATTTGCGCCTACACCACGGAATTTACGGCATGTTTTTCGCTCGTCAGTTTTCCTTCGGTCAGCGCCAAGAAAATATTCCATAATATTCCTTATGCGAATCCGGGGAACGGGTCGCTGCGCGTAGCGTTTGACGATGCGACGGTATTGCTTGCCGTCAGCTGCATCCCCCCCCAAATCGAGGTACCCCCCGTGACCAGCAAAGTCAGAAAGCTTGAGCCGCATCCCACAGCGGCGCCGCTCCATACTCCCACCGACCTCTCCGAGGAGGCAGTGCGAGAACTCTCGGCCGCGCTCAACGCGCTCGTGGCCGACACCTTCGCGCTTCACGTGAAGACCAAAAACTTCCATTGGCACGTGAACGGCTCCCACTTTCGCGACTACCATCTCCTGCTCGACGAGCAGGCCGATCAGATCGAGAAGAGCATCGATATTCTCGCCGAGCGCGTGCGCAAGATCGGCGGCACGACCATTCGCTCCATCGGCCACATCGCCAATCTCAAGCGGATCGAGGACAATGACGCCGATTTCGTCGCACCGCGCGATATGCTGCTTGAGCTGATGGACGACAACAAGAGCCATATCAAGAATATGCGCAGCGCGCACAAGCTCGCCGATGATCACGAAGATGTTGCAACCGCAAGCCTGCTTGAAGTCTTCATCGACGAGGCCGAAAAGCGCTGCTGGTTCCTGTTCGAAGCCAGCCGTGAAGTGGACGACAGATGACCGATGACGGACGACGGACGACGGAGACAGACGACGGAGGACCGGGTAAAAAGGCACGCGCTATCCTCTCCCTTCACCCGTCCTCTGTCGTCCGTCCTCCGATGTCCGATATCGCTCGTCTTATCGGGATCATGGCTGCGCTGCGCACGCCGGGCAGCGGCTGCCCCTGGGATTTGCAGCAGAATTTTGCGAGCATCGCCCCATATACCATTGAAGAAGCTTACGAAGTCGCTGATGCGATTGCGCGCGGCAACCTCGTCGATCTGCGCGATGAGCTTGGCGACCTGCTCCTGCAAGTCGTCTTTCACGCTCGCATGGCGGAGGAACAGGGCGCCTTTGACTTCGGGGATGTCGTCCGGTCGCTGACCGAAAAGCTCTTGAGGCGCCATCCCCATGTTTTCGGCGACCGACGGGATGTTACGCCGCATGGCGTCGAGCAGCTGTGGGAGCAGATCAAGGCCCAGGAGCGGGCACAAAGGAACGGTGACAGCAACCGCGAGAGCGCGCTTGCCGGGCTCCCTATGGGGCTCCCTGCCCTCACGCGTGCCAGCAAGCTTCAGGCGAAAGCGAGCAAGGTCGGCTTTGACTGGAATGATCCCATGGCGGTGCTTGCGAAAATCCGAGAGGAAGCCGACGAGATCCAATCGGAACTCACGCGCGGAGATCGCGCCGCGGCTGGCGCCGAGGTCGGCGATCTCCTGTTTGCGGTGGTCAATCTTGCCCGCCACGTAGGCGCCGACCCGGAAGGGGTATTGCGCGCCTGTAATGCCAAATTCGAGCGGCGCTTTGCAGCCGTGGAGGAACTGCTGGCCGGGCGCGGCAAGCGTCCCAGCGAAGCCAGTCTCGACGAAATGGATGCGCTCTGGAACGAGGTAAAGGCGGCGGAGAAGTCGTCCACCCCCAGGGACTCGGCCTAATTACTGTGCCTGAACAAGTGGCGGGAACTTGGCTCGCGCTCTGTCCGCATTTGCGCGATCGGCACGGATTTTCACCACCAGCCGACCGTCTTCACGCAACTGTTTGCTCAGTACCTTGGCATGTCGGTGCAGCCAGCTCACGCCTGCTCCATCCGACGTTTCGAGAACAAGAACGAGAACCGCTCTACGATCCGCAAGGCGCGCCTCGATGCGACAAAGGAGTTCACCCACCCCCTCCCCGGTCAGTGCCGAAACCAATACCGCCCGGTGCTCGGCCGGCGCACGCGCGGCCAGATTGGCAAGGCGGGCGCGCGCGTCCGTGCCGACCCGGTCGAGTTTGTTCCACGCTTCAAGGACTTGCGGCCCGTCGACCGCCGTAATGCCGAGTTGCGCCAGGACAGCTTCCACGTCGTGCGCCTGGGCCTCGCTCTCATCGTGCGAAATGTCGCGAACGTGCAGGATCAGGTCGGCCTCGATGACCTCTTCGAGCGTCGCCCGAAATGCAGCAACCAGCGTGGTCGGCAGGTCGGAGATGAAGCCTACCGTGTCGGAGACGATGATGCGCAACCCGTTCGGCAGGTCGACGGCGCGCAGCGTGGGGTCGAGGGTGGCAAACAGCATGTCGGCGGACAGCACGCTCGCTTGAGTCATGCGATTGAACAACGTCGACTTGCCGGCATTGGTGTAGCCCACCAGCGCTGCAATCGGATAGGGCACCCGCCTGCGGCTGTCCCGGTGCAGCTTGCGGGTGCGCTTTACTCTTTCCAGCTCGCTCTCGATACGCGCAATGCGCTCCTCGATCATGCGGCGGTCCAACTCGATCTGCGTTTCTCCCGGACCGCCGAGGAAGCCGAAACCGCCGCGTTGTCGCTCAAGGTGCGTCCATGACCGCACGAGCCTGCTCTTCTGGTAGGTAAGATGGGCAAGCTCCACCTGCAGCGCGCCTTCGCGCGTACGGGCGCGCCGGCCAAAGATTTCCAGAATAATGCCTGTTCGATCGATGACCTTGGCGCCCCAGGCTTTTTCCAGATTGCGCTGCTGAACCGGCGAGAGCGCGCTATCGACGACGACTACGCCGATCTCTTCGCTCTTGATCAGTCCGGAAAGCTCGTTCAGCTTGCCTTTGCCGACGAAGCTTGCGGGACGAATGCCGCTCAGGGGAACGACCCCGGAAGAGACCACATTGAGGTCAATGGCGCGGGCAAGGCCCACGGCTTCCTCAAGCCGGGCTTGCGGCGTGCGCTGCGGCGTTGCGGCGCGGCTACCCCCAGACTGTACTGCGCGCTGCCCGCGCAGGAACGGCACGATAACCAGCGCGCGTCCGGTTTCCGAGCCCGCTGCCCGGCTCAGCCCGTCGTTTCGACTAAAGCGGCGTGGCTCCAATTATGCCTTTTCCCCGCTTTGCTGCTCCTCGGCGGCCTCAAAAAGCTGAATGGGATGGCCTGGCATGATGGTCGAGATCGCGTGCTTATAGACCAACTGCGAATGCCCGTCGCGCCGTAAGAGTACGCAGAAATTATCGAACCAGGTCACGACGCCCTGGAGCTTCACTCCGTTGACCAGGAAGATCGTGAGCGGGGTCTTGTTCTTGCGGACGTAATTGAGAAAAGTGTCTTGCAGGTTTTGTGCGCGGTCGGCCGCCATTTTCGTTATTCCATTTTTCCCGGAAGATATTCCCGGGTTTGCTGCCAAGTGCGGTGAATTGCATTCCTCTCTTCGCTAGCCGCCGAGTACCCAGTCAGTGTTGCCCGCCGGCGGCCCGGTTCCCGCCATTACATTGCACGGAAACGAGTAGCGCAAGCATAAGTTGGGGGCATCAGGGAGTTGCCGATAATTCGCCAAAAAACGACCATGCGAGCGGCGCGTCTCACGACCATGCCGCATGACGATGGAATTGCTCCCGTAGCGCGGTAGCAACCAAGCCCGGCGCCCCGTTTCCGATCGGACGATCATCGATGCGTACCACCGGCAGGACCACCTGGCTGGCAGAGGTAAGGAACGCTTCCCGTGCCGCGTAGGCTTCCTCGCGGCTAAACGCACGCTCCTCGAATTCGAGGCCCTGCGCTTTCATGACTTCGATGACGACGGCTCTGGTAATGCCTCGCAAAATGCCGTGATCCGCCGGACGCGTTACCACCCTGCCCTTTGCAGTAACGATCCAGGCATTGCTGGAGGAGCCTTCGGTGACATAGCCGGCCTGGTCCACGAACCAGGCTTCTTTTGCGCCCTGCTCACGCGCCGCCTGCTTGGCAAGCACGTTGGGAAGCAGCGAGATCGATTTGATGTCGACGCGTGCCCAGCGGTTGTCCGGCACGGTGATCACCGCCACTCCCGCGCTGGCAATGCGCTCATTGGCCGCAAAATCGATGCTGCGGGCGGTCAGCACCACGACCGGCCGGGTCCCCGGGGGCGGAAATGCGTGATCGCGCCGGGCGACCCCGCGGGTGATCTGCAAATAGACGATGCCGTCACGCACGCGATTGCGGCGAACGCATTCGCGCATGACAATTGCAAGCGCCGTAGCCGGCATTGGCATCGGGATGCGAAGCTCGGAAAGGGAGCGCGCGAGCCGCTGCATATGGCGGGCCTCATCGATGATGTGGCCATCTCTGATTTCGCAAACTTCGTAGACGCCGTCGGAAAACTGGTAGCCGCGATCCTCGACCGGAACGGCAGCCTTGCCGAGCGGCAAATAGCGACCATTCACGTAGGCGATGCGAGACATGGTCGGACAACAAACGACGGATGACAGAGGGTCAGTCTATTCCGAGCGCCTTGAGCTTTCGGTGCAGGGCGGAACGCTCCATGCCGACAAATTCGGCAGTACGGGAAATATTGCCGCCAAACCGGCTGATCTGTGCCACCAGATATTCGCGCTCGAATACTTCGCGGGCATCACGCAACGGCAGTCCCATGAGGTGCTCGCCGCCGTCGCCGCCCGGCATGGAAGGCACCATAGAGCCGACGTCTGGGGGCAGCATGTCCGCATTGATCACCGCCTCGGGATCGCCGCCTGCGAGGATCATCAGGCGCTCGACGTTATTGCGCAGCTGGCGCACATTGCCGGGCCAGTCGTGGGATTGCAGCACGGCCATTGCGTCTTCGCCGATGAGCCGCCGCGGCAACCCGGTGGCAAGCGAAATCTGCTCCATGAAATATTCGATCAGATGCGGAATGTCATCGCGCCGCTCGGCTAGAGGCGGTACCCGGATCGGCACGACCGAAAGCCGGTGATAGAGGTCCTCGCGGAATTTTCCAGCCGCAATCTCCGCTTCGATATTGCGCCCGGTCGAGGAGATGATGCGCACGTCGACCTGGACCTTGTTCGTGCCGCCGACGCGCTGGAATGTTTGCTCCACCAGCACCCGCAAAATCTTGTTCTGGGTTTCCCGCGGCATGTCGGCGATTTCGTCGATGAACAGCGTGCCGCCGTGCGCCTCTTCGAGCGCCCCGACCTTGCGCCCTTGTCCGTCGATTGGCTGCTCGACGCCGAACATTTCGACTTCCATGCGTTCCGGCATCATCGCGGCCGCATTGATGACAATGAAAGGTCCATTGTTGCGGGCGGAATGCGAGTGAACGGCGCGTGCGGTCAATTCCTTGCCCGCGCCCGCGGGGCCGACAATCAGGATGCGGCTGTTCGTCGGCGAAATCTTTTCAACGGTCTGGCGCAGCTGGTTCATCGATGAGGATTTGCCCACCAGCGTGGATGGGGAGAGCTGCTTGAGCGCCTTGACCTCGCGCTTGAGCCGGGAGGTCTCGAGGGCGCGCTGCGCAACCAGGACCAGGCGATCCGCCTTGAACGGCTTCTCGATGAAGTCGTAGGCACCCTGCTTGATGGCGGCAACGGCAGTCTCGATGTTGCCGTGGCCGGAAATCATGACAATCGGCAATTCGGGATGCTGTGCCTTCATGGCATCGAGGAGTTGCAACCCGTCGAGCCGGCTGCCCTGCAGCCAGATGTCGAGAAAGACCAGATTGGGCCGCCTGCTGGCCACATGCGCGAGCGCGTCATCGCTGTCGCGTGCCGAGCGGGTGATGAAGCCTTCGTCCTGCAGGATGCCGGAAACCAGCTCTCGGATGTCTGCTTCGTCGTCGACAATCAGGATATCGTCGGCCATGGCTTACACATTGGTTGCGAGTTGAGGGGTCGCGGTTTCCCGCGCAGGCGAAGTTTC
Source organism: uncultured Alphaproteobacteria bacterium (assembly GCA_963817135.1). Classification (GTDB taxonomy): domain Bacteria; phylum Pseudomonadota; class Alphaproteobacteria; order Rhizobiales; family Xanthobacteraceae; genus VAZQ01. The sequence goes on from CAWFNG010000016.1 coordinate 48,950, forward strand.
GTTTTGGCCGGCGGTTTCCGCCGCAAAACGAAGTCGCATCCAGGCTCCCCGTTGGCCCGGAATCTTGTCGGATGCGTCACCAAGCTCGATGCGCCCGCCGTGCTCTTCGAGGATGCGGCCGACGATAGCGAGGCCGAGGCCGGTCCCCTTTTCGCGGGTGGTGACATAGGGCTCGAGCAAGCGGCTGCGGTTCTCTTTCGGCAGCCCTATTCCATTGTCGATGATATCGATTACGACGTCTTCGCCCTCCCGGCCGGCCCACACGCGGATGCGCCCGCGGCCAAGCTCGTTGGGCGGGACGGCAGCAATCGCCTCCGTCGCATTCTTGATGAGGTTGGTCAGCGCCTGGGAGATGAGACGGCGATCGAAACGTGCAGGCATCTGATCCTGGGCGATTTCGACGTCGATATCGATGTCGGCATTTCCGACCCGCTGCAGGAACACGACCTGACGCACCGTATCGGCCACGTCTTCGGTCGTCATCACCGGCTTTGGCATGCGCGCAAAGCGTGAGAACTCGTCGACCATCCGCTTGATGTCGTCGACTTGGCGCACAATGGTGTCGGTGCATTGCTGGAACACCGCGCCGTCTTCCTTGATCATGGCACCGTATTTCCGCCGCAGGCGCTCGGCCGAGAGCTGGATCGGGGTGAGCGGGTTCTTGATCTCATGGGCAATTCGACGCGCAACATCCGCCCAGGCCGAAGTGCGCTGTGCGGTGACCAGGTCGGTGATGTCGTCAAGGGTCACAACGAAGCCGCGCTCGGCCGAACCCGACTGTTCGCTTGCCACACGAATGGACAGATTGCGGTCGCGGCCGTTACGATTGATCGTCACCTGGCCTTGCACCAGGCGCTGAACGCCGGTACGCGCGGTCGTGAAGATGTCGAGGAGTTCGGGGACGATCTCGGCGAGCGGTTTTCCCAACGCCTCGGCTTCAGATCGTCCGATCAGGCGCTCCGCCGACCGGTTCAGGATGGTGATGCAGCTTTCCGCGTCGACCCCGATGACGCCGGCACTTGCGCCGGCGAGAACCGCCTCCGTGAAACGGCGGCGGCTGTCGATCAGATCGCGCGCCCGCACGATGTCATCGCGCTGTGTGCGCAGCTCCTGCGTCATCTTGTTGAAGGTATGCCCGAGATGCGCGAGATCGCCTTCCGAGCGATGGGTGGGAACCTGGACGTAGAGATTGCCCGTGGAAACGATTTGCGCGGCTCCGATCAACCGGCGAATGGGCGCGACCAGATAGTTTGCAAAGTTCAAGCCGATCCACACCGCCGACAGGAGCACAATGAGTGCAATCACGGTGTACATCAGCGCGAACGCAATCTGAATGCCGAACCGGCGCGCCTCCAGATCGGCGTATTGGGTCACTCCGGCCTGGGTTGCCCGCAGTTGGGCGAGCACGCGCGGATCGAGCAGCCGCGCAATATACAGAAATGTATCGCCGTAGCCGCGCAGCTTGATGATCGCAGCAACGTAGTTCGCATCGAGAAACATTGCTGCCTGCGGCTCGGTATCGTTGATCCCCGCGAGCGCTTCCGGCGAGGGCTTCACGAATGCCTGATTGATCTGCGCATCGGCTTGATCGATGACGTTGAGATCCTTGTCGAGCAGGAGCACCGCGGGAAGTCCGCGTATTGTGGCCTGCACCGACAGGAATTGGTGGAACTGGTCGCGCGACTGATCGAACAAAGGTTTCGCCCGCGCCAGCTCGACCGCGATGGCGACGCTGTCGGCGCGCACGAATTGAACGTGCTCGCGCACATAGGCGTCGGCAACCATGAGCGAATTCTCGATCAGCGTGTGCGTCTGCTGCGAGAACAGGCGGTCAAGGCCGCGATCAAGCGTGACGCTCGCAACGATGGCCACCAGGACTGCGGGCACTGCAGCGATGATTGAGAAAAGCGCGACAATGCGGACATGCAATCGCGCGGCTGCCCTCCCCCGGCGCCTGGCCTGCACCACCCGCCAGACTTCGCGCGCGATGACGACGGTGAGCAACAATACCGTGGCGGCGTTGGCGAGTAGAAGCGTCACCACCACTTCGTGGGTTGGTGCAATCGGCGTAAGCCCAGCGAGCACGACAAAGGTCACCAAGGCGGAAAGGAGCGCCAGCGCCACGGCTGTGAGCCCCAGCGCGCGCCCGAACCAGGCCAGCGACGGCGGCCCCGCAGCAGTCACCAGCTCGGTGGTCGCAGCCTCGGCGACGTTGGTCATCCACTCATCTCGCCCATCGGACTTATGCCACGCGTTAGGTCACGCGCGAGTTGGGCGGCCCCCTGTGCTCACTACCGGTTACCCGTTTCAGGGCTGATGCTTTTATACAACAATGTTGCCGAATTGCGACAAATCAAGGGCGCGCGCGTGAGCCCTGTGGCCGATTGGCACCAGAGGTATAGAGCAGAAAATAGCACGTTTGTCGTCAGCCGGTTCCGCGGAATACCTGAATTTCCAGATCGCGGATTTTCTTTCGCAAAGTGTTGCGGTTGACTCCCAGAAGGTCAGCGGCACGAATTTGATTTCCCCGGGTCGCAGCAAGTGTAACCGAAAGGAGCGGGTGCTCGATTTCCCGTAATATCCGGTGGTACAGGCCCGGGGGCGGCAACTCATCCCCGAAGCTTGCGAAATAGGATGAAAGATGCCGCTCGACGCTGGCGGACAGCCCCTGCCCTGCTTTGGGTTCCTCGACGAGCGCGAGCATGCCCGGTTGCGATAGTTCGGCATCGATTACCGAAACCGTGATCGTCTCCTGCGGATAAAGCGCCGCCAGCCGGCGGGCGAGGTTTTCCAGCTCCCGCACATTGCCAGGCCAGCGGTGTCGTTTGAGCCGCTCAATGGCCGCTTGATCGAGTTGCTTGCTCGGCAGCCCCTCGCGCTCGATCTGCTCGAAAAAGTGTCGCACCAAATCCGGCACATCCTCGCTGCGCTCGCGCAGCGGCGGCAGCCGCAACGGGACAACATTGAGCCGGAAGAACAAGTCTTCGCGAAACAGACCCTGCTGGATCAGGATGCGCAGATCCTTGTTGGTGGCGGCGATGATGCGAACATTGGTCTTTATGGGAGTTCGCCCGCCGACAGTGGTGTATTCACCCTGTTGCAACACCCGCAGCAATCGTGTTTGCGCCTCCATCGGCATGTCGCCGATCTCATCGAGGAACAGGGTACCGCCTTCGGCTTGCTCGAAACGACCTGAGCTGCGCGCATTGGCGCCGGTGAACGCTCCTTTCTCGTGACCGAACAATTCAGAACTCGATCAGATCGCGCGGAATTGCCGCCATATTGATTGCAACAAATGGACCGCTGCGGCGCTTGCCGTAGTCGTGCAGCGCGCGCGCGACCAATTCCTTGCCGGTCCCGGACTCGCCGCTGATCATGACAGTGAGATCGGTTTGCATCAGCCGAGCAATTACCCGATAGATCTCCTGCATGGCTGGAGAGCGCCCGACGAGGGGTATGGATTCCAAATTCTGCGGCTTTGCCGCCGGACGGCTGCGTTCTTTTGGTTCCGACAAGGCTCGCCCTACAATTCCGACGAGTTCCTTGAGATCGAAAGGCTTGGGCAGATATTCGTAGGCGCCTTTTTCAGAAGCGCGCACCGCAGTCATGAAGGTATTCTGCGCGCTCATGATGATGACGGGCAGATCAGGACGCATTTTCTTGATGCGCGGTAAAAGATCGAAGGCATTCTCATCGGGCATGACGACGTCGGTTATGACGAGATCGCCCTCTCCCTGGGTGACCCATCGCCACAAGGTGGCGGCGTTGCTGGTCGAGCGCACCTCGTAGCCGGCTCGCGACAGCGCTTGATTGAGTACGGTGCGGATGGCGGCATCGTCATCGGCGACCAGAATGTTTCCAGCAGGCATTGCCGTCCTCTTTAAGCGGGTTCCAGCGGCTTGGTTTCGTTTTCCGAGAACACCGGCATCAGCACGCGAAAGATCGTCCGCCGTGGCTGCAATTCGCATTCAACAATGCCGCCGTGATCGCCAATGATCTTGGCTGCGAGCGCAAGCCCCAGGCCCGATCCGGACGCCTTCGTCGTAACGAAGGGATCGAACAAATGCGGCAGCAGCTCTTCCGGCACGCCGGGTCCATTGTCCTTGACGCAGAACTCGAGCGGCAAAGAAACGCGGGTCTTGCTGCCGGGCAGCGACAATCGCACGCCGGGTCGAAAGGCGGTCGTCAGATGGATTTCACCGTCGCTCGCAGTTTCGCCGATCGCCTCGGCGGCATTCTTGATGAGATTGAGGAAGACCTGGATGAGCTGATCGCGGTTTGCGAGCACCGGCGGCAGCGACGGATCATAGTCCTCGATGAACTTGATGTGGTGCGCAAAACCGGAACGGGTAAGTCGTTTCACGTGCTCGAGCACCAGATGGATGTTGATGGGCTCGCGCGCGACCGGCCGCTCGTCGCTGAACACTTCCATGCGATCGACCAGCTTTACGATCCGATCGGCTTCCTCGCAGATCAAACGGGTGAGGCTGCGGTCGTCATCACCCACCGACTGTTCGAGAAGTTGTGCAGCGCCACGGATTCCGGAAAGTGGATTTTTGATCTCGTGTGCGAGCATGGCCGCGAGCGCGCTGACCGAACGGGCCGCGCCTCGGTGGGTGAGCTGGCGGTCCATCTTGTCGGCGATCGTGCGTTCCTGCAGCATGATCACCACATGATCGGTTCGTTCCGGCAGCGGCGCCACATGCAGATCCACGAGCCGCTCGCCGGGATTGCGCGGAGTGCCGAGCTCCACCTTGTACTCGTTGACCGCTGCCCCGCGTGCGCGGACTTGCTCCACCAGGGCCAATAGCGGGCTACCGAATGGAACCAGGTCGCTCAGGAGATGACGCCGCAAAAGCGGCAGCGATGCCTCAAAGAACGCCTCCGCGGCGGCATTCGCACTGGCGATGCGCCCATCGGCGGCAACCATGAAGATCGGATGCGGCAACGCGTCGAGCACGGCGTCGGCCGTGCCCGAAGGGAGCATGGGCATTGGCACCGGTCTGTTCATGCGGCCATTCTCATGCTGTCGGTGAACGCTGCATAAGCTTCCGTCATCCGCCGGCGGACCAGCCCCGGTTCATCGGCGGTGAGCACAAAACTGCGCTGCGCTTTGAGCAGTGATGGATGCGTGCCCGCCGTTTGGGCAGCTGTATCGAGGGACCAACCCAAATGCTTGCGTGCGTGGCGAACTCCGATCTCGCGCCCATAGTGGGAAAGCATTTCGTCATAGAGGTGGAGAATGAGAGACAGTTGCTCGGGGATCGTCGGCGCGGCTTCTCCGCGGTGACCGGCGAGGGCGCGCGCGATATTGCCGGGAAGCCAGGGCTGCCCGCGCGCGGCACGGCCGATCATTGCGGCATCCGCGCCGGAGAGGGCTAGTGCCGTCCTGGCATCGCTCGCCGTCGCGATGTCCCCATTGACAACGACGGGAATTGAAACGCTGGCCTTGACCATGCGCACCGCCGCCGCATCGGCGCGCCCTTGGTAGAATTGGCAGCGGGTGCGGCCGTGCACCGTTATCGCTTGCACGCCTGCGTGCTCGGCCCGTCGCGCCAACTCAGGCGCATTGAAGGAGCGCTCATCCCAGCCGAGGCGCATCTTCAAGGTGACCGGCACGGACGCTGATTTCACTATTGCATCGATCAATGCCAATGCATGATCGAGATCACGCATAAGTGCCGAACCCGATTGGCCGCCGGTCACCTGTTTCGCCGGGCAGCCCATATTGATATCGATAATGTCGGCCCCAGCGGCTTCCGCGAGGCGGGCTGCCTCGGCCATCCAGCGAGGTTCACAGCCTGCCAACTGGACCACGTGCGGGCGTACGCCCTGCCCTTCCGCACGCAAGCGCATATCCGCCCGGCCCTTCACCAGCGCTTCGCTGGCGGTCATTTCGGAAACCACCAGACCGGCGCCAAGACGCGCGGCCAAACGCCGAAATGGCGCATCCGTGATCCCGGACATGGGCGCCAAAAAAACGGGGTTCGCTACGTGCACAGGTCCAATACGAACCGGTTTTGCGCCGAATAAGATTGATACGGAAGCCACTTAGCTATCCTTGCACACAATTTAGGCAATTCAAAGCGTTGCATAGAGTTTAGCCAAATGCCGATCATCCGCAAGTGCTGCACTGCAAAAATCCCCGTTTTCATTGGAGGGCGAACCGCGTCTGCGGAAAACGGTTTTTCCGCCTTGTGCGGGGCACTAAGCCCATGCAATGGCCGGCAGGGGGAAATGAGGTCGAGGATTCCATGGTGGCCGGCACTGTTGCAGCCGTGATCGTCGCAGCGGGACGGGGGTTGCGTGCCGGCGGAGATTTACCGAAGCAGTATCGTGCTCTTCTCGGCACCCCGGTCGTTCGATTGAGCCTCGCGACCTTCGCGCACCACGCCGACATTTCCATTGTGCAGCCGGTGATCCATCCCGGCGACAATGCCCTTTATCGGGGAGCTGTCACCGGGCTTACGCTTCGCCCGGCGGTGGCCGGCGGCAAGACGCGCCAGGCCTCGGTGCGCGCCGGCCTTGAGGCATTGGCGGGCGATGCTCCCGATTTCGTCCTCATCCACGACGCGGCGCGACCGTTTGCTTCGACAGCTCTCATCTCCCAGGCGATCAAAGCCGCGCACCTCACCGGAGCAGCCGTTCCGGTCATCGCCCCGGCTGATACCGTAAAGACGATCGATGCGAGTGGCGTGATCACTGGCACGCTCGATCGATCGCGACTGCGCATGGCGCAAACTCCTCAGGCCTTTGCGTTTGCCGCAGTGCTGGGCGCCCACAGGAAAGCGCAGGTGGCCAGTCTCGACGATTTCGGCGACGATGCAGCCTTGGCGGAGTGGGCAGGCATCAAGGTGAGCACGTTCGAAGGCGAGGCAGACAATGTGAAACTCACCAGCAACGAGGATTTCGCGCGCGCTGAAGGAACGGAGCTCGCACGGTTGAGCGACGTGCGCACCGGCTTCGGATTCGATGTTCATCAGTTCGGAGCAGGCGACCATGTGATGCTTGGCGGCATTCGCATATCCCACTCCCAAGGCCTGGTCGGCCACTCCGATGCCGATGTCGTTCTTCACGCCGTCGTCGATGCATTATTGGGAGCGCTTGCCGAGGGCGATATCGGCGTTCACTTTTCTCCAACCGATCCGCAATGGCGGGGCGCACCTTCCGATCGGTTCATGGCATTTGCCGTAGATCGGTTGCGCGCACGCGGGGGGCGCATTGCCCATATCGATATCACCGTCGTCTGCGAGGCGCCGCGCATCGGCCCGCACCGCGACGCGATGCGCGCGCGCATTGCCGCGATCGCTGGTTTGTCAATCGATCGGGTGGGCCTGAAGGCAACCACAAGCGAGAAGATGGGATTTACCGGCCGCGGCGAAGGCATGGCCGCTTTTGCCAATGCCACCATACGCCTGCCATGGAGTGGGTAATTGGCCGACCAGAAGCTCGTCACAGAAGTCCAATCACTGCTTGAGTTTTGCCGCGCCAAAGGCAAGACGATCGCTACGGCGGAATCATGCACTGGGGGCCTGCTCGCTGCGTCCTTGACGGAAGTTGCCGGTTCCTCGGACGTTTTCGAGCGCGGTTTTGTCACCTACAGCAATGCTGCGAAGGAAGCCTTGCTCGGAGTTCCGGCAACAATTTTGGAAGCGCACGGCGCGGTGAGCCGAGAAACCGCGGAGGCGATGGCCAAAGGAGCGCTTGCGCGTTCCCCCGTTGATTTTGCGGTGTCGATTACTGGAATTGCCGGCCCGGGAGGCGCCACCGACAGCAAGCCGGTCGGATTGGTCTATTTCGCTGCTGCATCCCGCGCCGGCCCGTTGCTGTGTGCGGAGCGCCGGTACGGCGATATCGGCAGGGCACAGGTCAGAGATGCTGCAGTGCTTGAGGCGCTCGCGCTATTGCGCGCAATCGCCGAAAGCAAGTGAAGCCGCGCTACGCACGAACTTATCATGCGATTTTGCTGGCATAGACCCGATCCGCCCGGCGTTCGAACGCGCCGGCGAATTTGCGGAAGGCGGTGTCGAACATGGTGCCCAGGAGAAGACCGAGCGTGCAACTCTTGAATTCATAATTGATGAAGAATTCCACTTCGCAGCTTTGCGCGTCGGTTGCGTGAAAGGTCCAGCGGTTTTCCATGGATCGAAACGGTCCCTCGATATATTCGGCGAGGATGTGCAAATTCGGGCGATCGAGCGTCACCCTGCTGGTAAAGGTCTCGCGGATGAATTTGTAGGCGACCGTCATGTCGGCGATGAGAACTTCCACGCCTTCGGGCTCAGGAATGCGTTTGCGTACTTTGAGAGTGCGGCACAGCGGCACGAACTGCGGATAGCGCTCGACGTCAGCGACCAGATCAAACATTTCGGCCGCCGAATGGCGCACGTGTCGTCTGGTCGTGAACTGCACCATCGCTAGAGGGCCGCGCCGGAGCGCGCCAATCGCAGACGAGCGAAATCTTCCCCGGCATGATGGGAGGATCGCGTGAGCGGCGATGAGGAGACCAGCAAAAAGCCTTTGGCTTTGGCGATGGTGGCGTAGGAGGCAAATTCTTCCGGCGGCACGAATCGCTCGACAGGATGGTGCTTGCGGCTCGGCTGCAGATATTGGCCGATGGTGAGAAAGTCCACGTCAGCGGCGCGCAGATCGTCCATCACCTGGAGTACTTCGTTGCGCTGCTCACCCAGTCCCAGCATGATTCCGGATTTCGTAAATATTGTCGGGTCGATCTCCTTGGCCTGCTCCAACAAGCGGATGGAGGCGTAATAGCGTGCCCCCGGCCGCACCGTGAGATATTTCGAAGGAACGGTTTCCAGGTTGTGATTGAAAACGTCCGGTTTGACGGCAAGAACGGTCGCCGCCGCGCCGGGCTTGCGGAGGAAATCGGGCGTGAGCACTTCGATGGTTGTTTTGCGGCAGCGGTCACGAATGGCCGCGATAACTGCGGCAAAATGGGCGGCTCCGCCATCGGCAAGATCGTCGCGATCGACGGAGGTAATGACGACGTGGGTGAGCCCAAGCATCGCGGTAGCGCGGGCAACGCGCTCGGGCTCGGCCGCGTCGAGCGGTCCAGGCAAGCCGGTCTTTACGTTGCAAAACGCACAGGCGCGCGTGCAAGTGTCGCCCATGATCATGAATGTGGCGTGCTTCTTTTCCCAGCATTCCCCGATATTCGGGCAACCCGCCTCTTCGCAGACGGTATGCAGGTTCTGGCTTCGAACGATATCGCGGGTTTCCCGGTAACCCGCGGAGACCGGCGCCTTGACCCTGATCCATGCGGGTTTTTTCAAGAGCGGAGCATCGGCGCGATGCACCTTCTCGGGATGGCGGGGCCGGGTGACGGTGTCGAGTACAACGACCATGGATGCTCCTTTGTGCGATATTTACGCACCGTCAGGCGCTGGAGCAAGGAGCGCACTCCCCTCCCCTTGCAGGACAACGAGGGATCATCCGACGATGGACGGTCACGCGCGTCCTCTATGGTGAAACCGACTTTCAGGGTTATCTGGAAATACTTCGCTTTGCCCGCATCGATCTGCCCGCTGGTGCGCAGGACTTCGAACCAGCGCAAATTTCGTATCGTCGCGTTGGCGCGAGCAATAGCGCTGTTGACCGTATCCTCGATGCTGGTGTGCGAATTGCCGACGATCTCGATTACGCGATAGCTGTGCTCGTCCATGGGAGTCTCCCGTCAAATATTGAGCACGCGTCCGTAGGCGTCGAGCACCGCCTCCTTCATCATCTCAGACAAAGTTGGATGTGGGAATACCGTATGGATGAGCTCCTCTTCCGTTGTTTCGAGATTCATGGCGATAACATAGCCCTGAATAAGCTCGGTGACCTCCGCCCCTACCATATGGGCGCCGAGAAGAGCGCCGGTCTTCTTGTCGAAGATCACCTTCACCATGCCTTGATCCTCGCCAAGCGCGATCGCCTTTCCATTCCCGACGAAGGGAAAACGGCCGATGCGAATGTCGAGCTTGTTCTCCTTCGCGGCCTGCTCGGTTACTCCGACGGAAGCGATCTGCGGGGAGCAATAGGTACAGCCGGGTATGAGCCTTTTGTCCATGGGATGCGGTTTCAATCCTTTGATTGCCTCGACGCAAATGACGCCCTCATGCTCGGCCTTGTGGGCGAGCAGCGGGGGACCGGCGACATCGCCGATGGCGTAAATTCCCGACACGCTGGTACGGTTGAGGACATCGACGGTTATCGCGCCCCGCGCGGTCTTCACGCCGATTTTTTCGAGGCCGAGGTTCTCGATATTGCCGGTAACTCCGACGGCCGAGATGACGCGCTCGGCGGTAAGCGTTTCCACGCCACCCTTGCCGTTCTCAATGGTCGCAGCGACACGCTCTGTCTGTTTGTCGAGCTTGCTAACCTTGCTGGCGGTGAAGATCTTGATTCCCTGCTTCTCGAATTGTTTGCGCGCGAACGCTGCAATCTCGGCGTCCTCGGCAGGGAGGATCTGCGGCAGAATCTCGACGACGGTAACTTCCGCACCAAAAGCGCGGTAGAACGACGCGAATTCGATCCCTATTGCGCCCGAGCCGACGACCAGGAGCGACTTCGGGATTCGGTCCGGGACCATGGCCTCGAAATAGGTCCAGATCAGCTTCTTGTCCGGTTCAAGGCCGGGCAACACGCGTGGGCGTGCGCCGGTCGCAATGATGGTGTGCTGGCAGTCATAACTGCCGGCGCCCAATGCCCCTTTGGGAGGATCGCTTTTGCTGGCTTTGACCGTGATCTTTCCGGGCGCCGCAATTTCGGCATCACCCCAAATCACGGCAACCTTGTTCTTTTTCATCAGGAAGCCGACACCGTCGTTCAATCTCTTGGCAACCGAGCGCGAACGCTTGACGACGGCGGCAGCATCGAAGGCAACCTTTTCGGCTGAGAGCCCATAATCCTTTGCGTGCTGCAGGTAATGCAGAATCTCGGCCGAGCGCAGTAGCGCCTTGGTAGGAATGCAGCCCCAGTTGAGGCAAATGCCGCCGAGGTGTTCGCGTTCCACGATCGCTGTCTTGAAGCCGAGCTGCGCCGCGCGGATGGCAGTGACATATCCACCCGGGCCTGCACCGATGATGATGATATCGAAAGTGGCTTCAGCCATTTGCTCACACCACCATCAAGACCGGATTTTCAATCAATCTCTTGAACTCACCCAGCAGCTGCGCCCCGAGCGCGCCATCGACCGCGCGGTGATCGGTTGAAAGCGTAACTGACATCACCCACTGCGCCTCGATCTTTCCATTGTTGACGACCGCGCGTTCCTCGCCGGCGCCAACCGCGAGAATGGTGGCATGCGGTGGATTGATGACCGCGGCAAAATCCTTGATGCCGTACATTCCAAGGTTGGAAACCGCGCTGGTGCCGCCCTGATATTCTTCCGGCCTGAGCTTGCGCGCCCGCGCCCGCGCCGCATAATCCTTCATCTCATTGGAAATCGTGGAAAGGGATTTCGTCTCGGCGTGACGCACGATGGGCGTGATCAACCCTCCGGGGATTGCAACCGCCACGCCGATATCGGAGCGTTTGTGCTTTAGCATGCCGCCCTCGGTCCAGGTCACGTTCGCCTCGGGGACGTGTTGAAGCGCGAGCGCAAGCGCTTTGATGACGAAGTCGTTGACCGATATTTTGTAGCCAGGCCTTCCTTCCTTGTCTTTCGGCGCGGCCGCGTTGATTCCCTCACGTGCGGCCAACAGCACACCGATCCCGCAGTCAAGCGTGAGGTAAAAATGGGGAATGCTGGTTTTCGCCTCGACCAGCCGACGGGCGATGATTTTCCGCATGCTGTCGTGCGGAACGACCTCATAGCTACCCGGCTCGAACAGAGCGCGGATCTTGTCGTCGGCGATAGGAGCAATCGTTGTCGCGGAAGTTACAGGCGCAGGGGTCGGGCTGGGAGCAACCAATCCCTTGCCGGCCTTTGCCGCTTCCACATCGCGGGCAACAATGCGGCCGTGCGGGCCCGACCCCGCGATGCGCGCAAGCTCAATACCCGCTTCTCTGGCGAGGCGACGCGCCAGAGGAGAGGCAAAGATACGATTGCTGTCGCTCGCTTTGGCGCCGGTCCGCCCATTGACGCCAGCTGCATTCGCAGGAGCGGGAATCGCCTGTGATGCTGCGCTTTTTTGCGGGGTGGGCGTTGCCCGGACTGTTTGTTGCGGAGACGCTGTGCCGGGGCTCGCGGCTTTGACCGGCACATCCGCGCGAGCAGGCGGGGGTTTCGCCGCCGCGGCTGCGGCGGTTTTTACATCTTCGCCTTCCTCCGCGAGCACCGCAATGAGCTGATTGACCGGTACATCCTGCGTCCCTTCCGGCACGACAATCTTGGCAAGTGTCCCCTCCTCAATTGCCTCATATTCCATGGTTGCTTTGTCGGTTTCGATCTCTGCAATGACGTCGCCCGGTTTGACCTTGTCTCCCTCTTTCTTGAGCCACTTGGCGAGGTTTCCCTTCTCCATCGTTGGCGACAGCGCGGGCATGAGAATGTTTACCGGCATGAGAGCGTCCCGGATCGTTCTAGCTGATCGCGCTGGTGCGGCCGGGATCGGTCGGCGCATCCATTTCCGCGTCGAACATCGAGCGGATGCGCTCGATTGCCTCATCCTCGGTCAGCTTCGTTTCCTTGGCAAAGATGCGCGCCGCATGCCGTGCGACATCGGCGATCAACATGCCCCAGGCTTGCGGGTCGTCAAAGGCGCGGCGCAACGACACATGCAGGCCGCCTTGAACGATGGCTGCGCGCAGGACTTCGACCCCGCCGTGCTCCAGGGCGGTTGGCGGCGCATGCAGTGGATCGAAATGGCCCATGAATTCCCCACACTCGCGGCCATAATGATAGGAACTTCAAATTCACCGCACTAGCCCGCCCACCGGAATTCATGCCGTGCAGATCAGCGATAACACGCCGCCTTCGCAGCCTGGACCACCTCCGCAACCGATGGCAGCGCAAGCTTTTCGAGGTTTGCAGCGTACGGCATAGGCACGTCTTTTCCGGTAACGCGGGTAATTGGCGCGTCGAGCCAATCGAAGGCCGCTTCCATAATGCTCGCGGCAATCTCGGCTCCAACACCCGATTGGCGCCAGCCTTCTTCTACCGTAACGATGCGGCCGGTCTTTTTGACGGAATCGATGACGGTTTCGGTGTCCATTGGCTTCAGCGTGCGCAGATCGATCACTTCAGCGCTGATGCTCTCCTTGGCAAGCTCATCGGCGGCCTTAAGGGCATAGCTCATGCCCATTGACCATGAAACGATTGTCACGTCGGTTCCGGAACGCACGACCTTGGCCCTGCCGATCGGCACTACATAATCATCGAGCTTCGGGACCGGGAAGCTCCGACCATAGAGGATTTCGTTTTCGAGAAAGATCACCGGATTGGGATCCCGAATAGCCGATTTGAGCAGCCCTTTTGCATCGGCTGCGGTATACGGCGCGATTACTTTGAGGCCCGGAATGTGCGAATACCACGAGCTGTAATCCTGACTGTGTTGAGCGGAAACGCGGGCCGCCGGCCCATTGGGTCCGCGAAACACAATGCTCGCACCCATCTGTCCGCCCGACATGTAACGCGTCTTGGCAGCCGAATTTATCAGTTGGTCCATCGCCTGCATTGCGAAATTGAAAGTCATGAACTCGACAATGGGCTTTAGACCTGCAAATGCCGCACCGATGCCAAGTCCCGCAAAGCCGTGCTCGGTGATGGGCGTGTCAATCACGCGCATGGCGCCGAATTCCTGCAGCAAGCCTTGCGTGACTTTGTAGGCACCCTGATATTCCGCAACCTCCTCGCCGATGACGAATACATCCTTGTCGCGGCGCATTTCTTCCGCCATGGCGTCGCGCAGAGCCTCGCGTACGGTCATCGTCACGAGTTCGGTTCCCTCCGGAACGTCGGGTTCCGGCAGCGCTTCGGGTTGCGGTGGGGAAGCGACCGCCGATTTCGGCGGCGCAGGCGCAGAAACCGCTTGCGGCGGTTTTTGTTGAGTTTTGCTGGGAGGCGCGGATTCGGCTGCTTTCTGTTGCCCTTGCGGTGCCGTGGCGTTGCGCAGTGCGCCAGCGTCTTCGCCCTCCGACAGGATCATTGCGATCGGCGTATTGACCGCCACGTCGTTGGTCCCTTCCGGCACCAGGATCCTGCCAAGCGTCCCTTCATCTACCGCTTCCACTTCCATTGTGGCTTTGTCGGTTTCAATTTCTGCAATTACGTCTCCCGATTTGACGCTGTCTCCCTCCTTCTTGTGCCACTTCGCGAGGTTGCCCTTCTCCATGGTTGGCGAGAGCGCGGGCATAAGCACTTCGATCGGCATGGGAATTCTTCGGGATCGCTGCGGTTTGTTACTTATAGACGTCCTGGAAGAGCTCGGCCGGATCAGGCTCCGCATCGTTGGTCGCAAATTCGGCAGCCTCATTGACCACGGCACGCACCTCGGCGTCAGTCTTTTTCAATACGTCTTCGGTCGCATATCCTTTTTTGAGCATCCGGCTGCGCACCTGCTCGATCGGATCGTGCTCTGTGCGCATTTTGTCGACCTCCTCCTTGCTACGGTATTTCGCCGGATCGGACATGGAGTGGCCGCGATATCGGTAGGTAAGCATTTCAAGGATAATCGGGCCATTGCGTCCGCGACACCACTGCACGGCTTTGTCGGCAGCCGCCTTGACTGCGCGCACGTCCATGCCATCGACCCGCTCGCCGGGAATCTCAAATGATGCCCCCCGCCTGAACAGCTCCGTGGTGGCCGAAGCGCGTGCCACGGAGGTCCCCATCCCATATTGATTGTTCTCGATAATGTATATGACCGGCAGCTTCCAGAGCTTTGCCATATTGAAGCTCTCGTAGACTTGGCCTTGATTGGCCGCGCCATCTCCCAGATAGGTCAGCGAGACATTGTCGTTGCCGCGGTAGCGGTTCGCAAATGCAAGCCCGGTACCGAGCGGGACTTGCGCGCCGACAATTCCGTGTCCGCCGTAGAAATTTTTTTCAACGGAGAACATGTGCATGGAGCCGCCTTTCCCCTTGGAATAGCCGTGCTGTCGCCCGGCCAGTTCCGCCATCACGCCCTTGGGTTGCATGCCACATGCCAGCATATGGCCGTGATCGCGATAGCCGGTGATGACCTCGTCACCGTCCTTGATCGCCATCTGCATGCCGATAACGACCGCCTCCTGACCAATATAGAGGTGGCAGAATCCGCCAATGAGGCCCATGCCGTACAGCTGACCGGCTTTTTCCTCGAAGCGGCGGATGAGCAGCATGCTGCGATAGGCGCGCAGCTCCTGCTCTCGAGTGAATTCAGGGACCTCGGTCGGCCCTGGCGCGGCAGTTCGTACGGCAGCTGCTTGAGCCGCTGATTTGTTGCTGGCAACGGCCATTTTATCCCTCGGCTATCCGATAGGCTGGCCGTTTCCAATAGCGGAAATCACCGGCTGGCGAAAGCCGAGGTGGGGTCTGGACCGACCTCTCAAGGATGCTTCAGCTGCAGCGTGAGCTCGCGGGGATCGACATAGTTGAGCAATGCACGCGCGCGCTCATCGAGCATGTCTGCGTCAATGTTTTCGGGCTTGAGCAACGAAACCCGGCGCTCCCAGTTGCGACGCTCCGACCTGAGGAGGTCAAGCTCATTTTTGAGCTGCACGATTTCCTTGTCGATGTCCTGGCGGGCGCGCAGGCCGTGATTACCGGTATAGGCATTGACGCCGAAATAACCGATCAACAACGCCGCGATTGCGTAGAGCGCGAGGGCATTGAGGACGGCGCGAAATCGGCGGCGAATGACCATGCAGCGAAAATGACGTCGTTTTCGTTAAGGGGAATTTAACGACGGCCAAATCGCTCAGGACGTTGCGTCCGGACTACCGAGCGGCCGGCGTACTTTGCCTGAGGGCCAAGCTCCTCTTCGATGCGAAGCAACTGGTTGTATTTGGCCGTGCGGTCGGAACGCGCGAGCGAGCCGGTCTTGATTTGCCCACAACTTGCCGCGACCGCCAGATCAGCGATGGTGGTATCCTCGGTTTCGCCGGAGCGATGCGACATTACCGTGGTATATCCCGCCTTGTGCGCCGTTTCGACGGCGGCGAGCGTCTCGCTAAGCGTACCAATCTGATTGACCTTGATGAGAATCGAATTGGCGATGCCATCCTGAATTCCCTGTAACAGCCGAGAGACATTCGTTACGAAGATATCGTCCCCGACGAGTTGGCATTTACTGCCGATCAGGTCGGTCAGGAGCTTCCAGCCGTGCATATCGTCTTCTGCCATGCCGTCCTCGATGGACACGATGGGATACTTGGAAAGCAGCGTTGCCAGATATTCTGCTTGCTGCCCGCTGGAGCGCGTCGTGCCCTCCCCCGCATATCGATAAGAGCCGTCTTTGAAGAATTCGCTGGCAGCGCAGTCAAGTGCCAGGACGACGTCATTGCCGGTGCGCAAGCCTGCTTTTGCAACGGCGTTCATGATAAAATCGAGTGCAGCCTCGGCTGAGGGCAAGTTCGGTGCAAAGCCACCCTCGTCGCCGATGCCGGTATTCTGCCCGGCCAGCTTCAATGCGGCCCGCAAGGAATGGAATATTTCCGCGCCCATTCGCAGTGCCTCGGCGAAGGAAGACGCGCCAATGGGCATGATCATGAACTCCTGAAAATCGATCGGGTTGTCGGCATGCACCCCGCCGTTGAGGATGTTCATCATTGGCACCGGCAATAGCCTTGCCGAAGTTCCCCCGACGTAGCGATAGAGCGGAGCATTGCTGGCAGCTGCCGCAGCCTTGGCAACTGCAAGCGAAACTCCAAGGATGGCATTGGCACCCAGGCGGCTCTTATTGGGCGTGCCGTCGAGCGCAATCATGGTCTCGTCGAGCTTGATCTGTGCCTCTGCATCCATGCCGGCGAGCGCGTCAAAAATCTCGCCGTTCACCGCGTCTACCGCCTTGCGCACTCCCTTGCCGAGATAGCGATTATCGCCATCGCGCAATTCCACCGCCTCGTGGGCTCCGGTCGATGCCCCCGATGGCACTCCGGCGCGGCCTTTTGAGCCGTCCTCCAGCAGGACATCGACCTCGACGGTCGGATTGCCCCGGCTGTCGAGAATTTCGCGTCCGTTGATGTCTACGATAGCAGTCATTCACGAGCCTTCCCGGACGGTCAGCTTCTACAAGACGGACAATGCCCTTGTCATTGTCCGCTAAAGCGGGGCATTGAATGCGACGGTCTACAGGATGCACGCGCCATGTGCTAACGCCTGCAGAGCCCTACATCAGGAAATGTCCAATCGCCGAATGGCCAGCAAACTTACGCAGCTCGGCAGACCCACGCGGCCGCCTACCAGTCCCGCGAAGGCCAAGCTCGAGCGGGTGGCAAATCCGCATTCGGACACCGACTATGTCGCGCGCTTTACGGTCCCGGAATTTACCACGCTTTGTCCGATAACGGGGCAGCCAGATTTCGCCCATCTCGTGATCGACTATGTGCCCGACAGATGGCTCGTCGAATCAAAGTCCCTAAAGCTTTATCTCGGAAGCTTTCGCAATGTCAGTGGCTTTCATGAGGACTGCACGGTCGCAATCGGCAAGCGCCTTTTTATGCTGCTCAAACCGAAGTTCTTGCGCATTGGAGGATATTGGTATCCGCGCGGCGGCATTCCCATCGACGTTTTTTGGCAGGCGGGCAAGCTGCCAGTGAGCGTCTGGCTACCTGAACAGGCCGTCGCAGCCTATCGGGGGCGAGGCTAAAGCATGATCACGAACCAGATTTCATCGCTCTAACTTCCGTCTAGCGCTGCGCCGGTTCCGATCGCTGGTTCATTTATCGGATACGTTCTTGGCAAGGCGATCGAAAGCAATGAGCCGGCGCAGCAGTTCTTCCATTTGCTTCAGCGGCACCATGTTGGGTCCATCGGAGGGAGCGCGATCGGGATCCTGGTGGGTCTCGATGAAAACACCGGCAACGCCGACTGCGACCGCCGCACGCGCGAGCACAGCCACGAACTCGCGCTCGCCGGAAGACGACGTTCCTCGTCCGCCGGGCTGTTGGACGGAATGGGTAGCATCGAAAATTACCGGGGCCCCAGTAGTGCGGGCAAGGATGGGGAGCGCCCGCATATCGGAGACGAGAGTGTTATAACCGAACGACACACCTCGTTCGGTGACCAGCACATTGCGATTGCCGGCGCCTGTGACTTTGGCCACGACGTTCGCCATGTCCCCGGGGGCCAGGAACTGGCCCTTCTTGATGTTGATGGCTCGGCCGGTCCTGGCTGCCGCCGTCAGGAGATCGGTCTGGCGGCAGAGAAAAGCAGGTATCTGCAATACATCGGCAACTTCGGCAATGCGTGCGCACTGCGCTGATTCATGGACATCAGTGAGTATGGGAATCCCGATTGTCTCGCGAATTTCTGCAAAGATCGGCACTGCGCGTTCGAGCCCGATTCCGCGCTTGCTTGTTGCACTGGTACGATTGGCCTTGTCGAACGATGTCTTGTAGACGAGACCGATTTGCAGTTTTTCTGCAATACCTCTGAGAGCTGAAGCCATTTCGAGCGCATGCTCGCGGCTTTCGAGCGCACAAGGACCCGCAATCAGCGCAAGCGGCAGCGCATTACCAAATCGCGCCTTGCCGACGGCAACGATCGGGCTGGCAGTTTGCTCGACCAGAACATTCATGATGCCGCATCACTTTACAGCCGAAAAGCTGGTCGGTTGCAGGAACATGTTTGTAATGGAGGCGACGATGGGTCCATCGCGCTCGCTCTCGGCACGTTTTGCAACCCACTCCGCATCGTTCACAAACTTGTTCCATTTGGTTTCGCGTTCTGCGAGCGATTCCCAGGCAAGCAGGTAATGCAGATCCTGATTGCCTCCTTCGCCGACCAGCACCGTCCAAAAGCCCGCCTGGCGGATACCGTGCCGTTTCCACAATTCCAGAGTTGTGGTCTCAAATCGCTTAAGCAGAGCGGGCAGCCGCCCCGTGACACAGTGATAAATCCGCAGCTCGTAAATCATGGCAACCTCTTGCTAAACGGGATGGAGCATTGACGTTAGTGCGGTCGCCGAGAAAAACAATGGCAGGTTCTATACCAACCGGCTTTGGTCCACTGCCGCTCCGACAAAGGACGCGAACAGCGGGTGCGGCTCAAAAGGCCGCGATTTGAGTTCCGGATGAAACTGCACGCCGATGAACCAGGGATGATCTTCATATTCAATCATCTCGGGCAATAACCCGTCCGGAGACATTCCGGAAAACCGCATCCCGTGCTGCTCAAGCCTGTCCTTGTAATGGGTATTGACTTCGTAGCGGTGGCGGTGGCGTTCGGAAATTTCGCTCGTGCCATAGATTTCGTTCACTCGGCTGCCGCGTTTGAGCAAGGCCGGATAGGCGCCTAGCCGCATGGTCCCCCCGAGATCCCCATTGATACCGCGAATTTGCAACTCGTTGCCCTTCATCCATTCCGTCATCAAACCGACGACAGGATGCGGTGTGTCGCCGAATTCGGTCGAACTTGCATCTTCTATGCCGCACAGATTGCGTGCAGCCTCGATGACGGCCATCTGCATCCCGAAGCAAATTCCGAAATACGGCACCTGCCTCTCGCGCGCGAATTGCGCCGCTTTGATCTTTCCTTCGCTGCCGCGCTGGCCAAAACCTCCCGGCACGAGAATGCCGTTCACGTGTTCGAGGAAAGGAGCAGGATCCTCACGTTCGAACACTTCGGATTCGATCCAATCGAGATTGACCCGCACCTTGTTGGCAATCCCGCCGTGCGAAAGCGCCTCGATCAGCGACTTATAGGCATCCTTTAGTCCGGTGTACTTCCCCACAATTGCGATGGTGACGTCGCCCTCCGGATTGCGTATCCGCTCATTGATAAGCCGCCACCGCGCCAGATCGGGTTCCGCTTTAGGAGCAAGGGCGAAGGCAGCAAGCACTTCGCGGTCGAGCCCCGCCTCATGATACGCCTCGGGCACGGCATAGATGTTGTCGACATCAAGAGCCTCGATGACGGCGCTCTCACGCACATTGCAAAACAATGCAAGCTTGCGGCGCTCCTCCTTGGGAATAGGCCGATCGCTGCGGCAAAGCAGAATGTCCGGTTGGATGCCGATCGAGCGCAGCTCCTTGACGGAGTGCTGGGTCGGCTTGGTCTTGAGTTCGCCCGCTCCGATGATGAACGGCAACAAGGTGAGGTGGATGTAGATTACGTGATGACGGGGCAAATCATTGCCGAGTTGGCGAATAGCCTCGAAGAAAGGCAGGCCCTCGATATCGCCGACGGTGCCGCCGATCTCACACAGGACAAAATCGTAACCCTCGCTGCCTTGTCGGATGAAGTCCTTGATTGCGTTAGTGACATGAGGGACCACCTGGATGGTTGCCCCCAGGTAGTCGCCGCGGCGTTCCTTGGCGAGGATCTCCTGATAAATGCGGCCGGCCGTGATGTTGTCCTGTCGGCTGGCAGGGCGCCCGGTGAACCGCTCGTAGTGGCCGAGGTCAAGATCGGTTTCCGCCCCGTCATCGGTGACGAAAACCTCGCCATGCTGGTACGGTGACATCGTGCCGGGATCGACGTTGAGATAGGGGTCGAGCTTGCGCAGTCGAACCTTGTAGCCACGCGCCTGGAGGAGGGCCCCGAGAGCTGCGGAGGCAAGACCTTTGCCGAGAGAGGAAACCACGCCGCCGGTGATAAAAATGTACCGCGCCATGGGGCCTACCGTTTAGCCCCATCGCTTCGATTCGCCGAGGGCTTCCGACCGGGCTGAAGCGGGGAATTATGCGAGCGCTGTATAACGGAAATTTCCTGATTGTTCATGGCCATATACCGACAAGTATTGATGTGAGACCTCAATTAGTCATCCCGCGATTGCATAGCTCGTCAAAGCGAAGGGGCCGGTCACCCGGCCCCTGGTCTTCCTTCATTGTGACTGCGGGACCTGTGGTCCCGAGGGCGCAGGCGGCGCCTGCTCGTTCTGGCGGAGCGTATCAAGGAGCCCGCCGCTCTGCCCCGGCGGAGCAGCGGGTGTGCCCGGCGTCTGTTGGCTAGGTGACCCCTGAATGATGGAATGCGGCTTGCGATCCCAGCCGGCGAGTACTGACAACAACAAGCTGGTTGCGAAAAACACCCCAGCCAATACGGCGGTCGTGCGGGTGAGTATATTGGATGTCCCCCGGCTTGAAAGGAAGCCGCCGGTCGATCCGATGCCAAGTCCGCCGCCTTCCGATTTTTGCAATAGGACGACCCCGATCATGGTAGCAACCACCATGAGATGAATGACGATTATGACGGTCTGCATGAGAGTTTCTCGAAGCCATCCTGTACGGCCTGCCGCGCCCCCGCTCTGGCTCTGGCTCATATAGTCATTGGGCGCCCGTCTACACGATCCCCCATGCAAATTCCATAACGGTCAAACCGCTTTCAAGAATAGGCACGCGCGATCGACAGGAATTCTTCGGCTTTAAGGCTCGCTCCGCCCACAAGGGCGCCGTCGACATCAGCCAGGCCGACCAGTTCCCCGGCGTTCGAACTCTTGACCGATCCGCCGTAAAGGATGCGAAACTCCTCGCCTTCCTGGCCGAATCGGGAGCGCAGACGCTTGCGAGCGAATCCGTGCATCTCAGCGATGTCTTTCGGCATCGCAGTTAATCCGCTGCCGATCGCCCAGACCGGTTCATAGGCGACTACAGTGTTTGTGGCGCTCGAACCGTCCGGGATTGAGTCCGCCAGTTGGCCTTCGACGACATTGAAGGCCTTTCCACTATCCCGTTCGGCACGTGTTTCGCCGACGCAAACGATTGCCAGCAATCCGGCGCGCCACGCTGCCAATACCTTCGCGCGTATCTCCGCATCGGACTCATGGTGTTGAATGCGCCGCTCGGAATGGCCAAGGATCACTGCACTTGCGCCTGCATCTTTCAGCATTTCGGCCGAAATGTCTCCAGTGAAAGCGCCCATCGGCTCGGCGTGACAATCCTGTGCACCAATGCGCAATGGCGAATTGCGCGCTGCGGCGGCAAATTCAGCGACCAGCGTCGCCGGTGGGCAAACCAAAAGATCGGTTGCGGTGAGCCCGCGCGCACCGTCGATGATTTTTGCAAGCTCCCTGATCGAAGCACGCAATCCATTCATTTTCCAGTTTCCCGCGACCAACGGCCGACGTGATGGGGGCGGCATGGGAGATTCCGTCTTGAGCGCCTTTTCCAGCGGCTAGCAGAGCGTTTGAAAGCACGCCAGAGCTATGGCGGGACATACCGCATGCAGCCGTCCCGCGACACGCACGGCGCAGTGGGCCGCGTGTTGCGGCGCAAGGTGCGGCTCCCTATTATGTGGGGCCCTTCGCGTTGAGCAAAGGGCTCACCGGAACCGTGGATGAGGAATGCTGCGAGGTCTGCGAAAAGCGTCCTCTAACTGGCTCGGCAAAGCCGTCATGGCTGCCGTGGTCGGCTTTCTGGTTATCAGCTTCGCCATTTGGGGGATCGGTGACATTTTCAGGGGCTTCGGCCGCTCTACGGTAGCGAAAATTGGACGGACCGAGATTACCGTCGAGCAGTTTCGCGCACTATATAACGATCGTCTGCAGCAATATTCGCGGCAATTTGGTCGGCCGATCAGCACTGATCAGGCCCGCGCACTGGGACTCGACCGGCTCGTCGTCGGGCAGATCGTTTCCGAGATCGTGCTCGACGAAACGGCGCACAAGCTCGGCCTCAACATCTCCAATTCCGAAGTTGCCAAACAGATAACCACCGATCCTGCCTTTCAGGGCACGAACGGTCAGTTCAACCGCTTTATATTTGAGCAGAAGATTCGCAACGCAGGTTATACGGAGGCACGTTTTGTTGCCGAGCAGCGACGGCGGCTATTGCGGCGTGAACTCGTCGCCACCATGTCTTCCGGCCTAACGACGCCTAAGGCTCTGATCGAAGCTGCCAATCGTTATCAGAACGAATTGCGTTCCATACAATATGTATTGCTCGATCGTGCACAGGCTGGCGACATTCCCGCGCCGTCCTCGGAAATGCTGGCCCGCTATTTCGAAGAACGCAAAGTCCTGTTTCGCGCCCCTGAATATCGTAAGGTCGTGATTCTCTCATTAATTCCGAGCGAGCAGGCACATTGGATTGAGATTTCGGATGCTGATCTGCGCCGCACCTACGAGGAGCGGCGTGCACGTTATGTGACCCCAGAACGCCGCCACATCGAGCAGATCGACTTTCCAAACGTCGAGGCTGCTCAGGCGGCGGCCCAGCGGATTGCCCAAGGCACGAGCTTTGTTGAAATCGCCAAGGAGCAAGGCAAATCTGAAAAGGACATTGATCTCGGTACGGTGACGAAGGGATCGATGATCGACCGGGCTGTGGCGGAAGCCGCGTTTGCGCTGAAGGAGAACGAAGTCAGTGCACCGGTGCAGGGCCGGTTCGGCACGGTGCTCGTCCATGTAGTCAAGATCGAACCAGAGCAAGTACGCTCCTTCGAGGAGGTCGTTGGCGAGCTCAAGCAGGAGCTGGCGCTTGCGCGCGCCAAGGCGGATGTACTCTCGCTCTATGATAAAATTGAAGACGCCCGCTCCGAAGGCAAGAGCCTGGCAGAGACTGCCGAAAATCTGAAACTACCGGCACGCACCATCGAAGCAGTCGATCGTTCGGGGCGCGATCCCGGCGGGGCGCCAATCAATGTTCCCGATCCGCAGCGATTGATCGAAGCGATATTTACCACTGATGTTGGTGTCGAGCGCGACCCGCTGCAAGTCCAGGACGGCTATCTCTGGTATGACGTCGTTGCAATTACGCCTTCACGCGAGCGCCCGTTCGATGAGGTGAAAGAGCACGTGGAGCAGCGCTGGCGTGAGCAGGAGATCGCCAGCAAACTCAATGCGCAGGCCACCGCGATCTTGGAAAAGATCCAAGCGGGTTCGACCCTTGCCGAGGCGGCTGCCGCCAGGCAACTCAAGCTCGAGACTATGGCCGGGATCAAGCGTGGCGCGGCTTCACCCCCGCTCTCCGCTGCGGCAGTGGATGCGGTTTTCCGCACCCGGAAGGAGGGCGAGGCAAAAGCCGACGCAATTTCGCCTCCCGATCTGGTGGTATTTCGCGTCACCGATATCGAGGTCCCTACCCTCGATATGGCGAGCGGCGACGCCAAGCGGCTGATCGAGACTCTCAACCGGACCCTGTCTGAAGACATGTTTGGCGAGTACGTTGCGCGACTCGAAAGCGAGGTGGGCGTGTCCATTAATCAAGCTGCGCTCAATCAGGCGATCGGCGGAGCCGGCAGCAACGACGTAAACTGATCTCCTAATGCAAATCGAGCCGCCAGCACCGGCATTCGCCAAACGCTATGCCCGGGATGAGCCCCAGATAGTCTGGACGACGCTGGTATCCGATCTTGAAACCCCCGTCTCAGCTTTCCTGAAAGTCGCCGGCGGGCGACCCATGAGCTTTCTGCTCGAATCGGTAGAGGGAGGCGAGGCACGCGGCCGCTATTCAATTATCGGCTTGGAACCCGATCTCGTCTGGCGCACCGTCAATGCACGCGCCGAGATCAGCCGAATAACGAGTGCCCGTGAAGAAGAATTCGTGCCCTGCAGCCGGGCACCTTTGGATTCGTTGCGCGCCCTGATTGCCGAAAGTCGGATCGAGATTCCCGAAGCGCTGCCTCCCATGGCGGCGGGAATATTCGGGTATTTCGGTTACGACATGGTGCGATTGATGGAGGAACTTCGCGCCTGCAAGCCTGACCCGATTGCGATTCCTGATGCCATGTTGGTGCGCCCCACTGTAGTGGTTGTGTTCGATGCTGTCAGCGACACCATAGCGGTTGTAACTCCGGTGCGGCCGCAAGGTGGAATCGGAGCCGAAACGGCGCTGCAAAATGCAAAGGAACAACTCGCTGGTGTGGTGGAGGCGCTCGATGCGCCGCTTGCACATGCTCCTCCCGACGGAAAGGCTGGCCCGCTCACCGTATGGCCTGCTTCCAATACGACGCCGGCCGAATACGAGCGGATGGTCAATATCGCCAAAGAATACATTTTCGCTGGAGACGTCTTCCAGGTCGTCCTCTCGCAGCGTTTCCAGGCTCCGTTTGAGCTTCCCCCGTTCGCGCTCTATCGTGCGTTGCGTCGGATTAATCCCGCGCCGTTTCTTTATTTCCTCGATTTCGGGCATTTTGCTATCGCAGGGTCCAGCCCTGAAATCCTGGTGCGCGTGCGCGAGGGTACGATCACGATTCGGCCGCTCGCGGGAACGAGGCCGCGCGGGGCGACGACGCAGCAGGACAAGGCTTTGGAGGCGGAGCTTCTGGCAGACCAGAAGGAACGCGCCGAACATTTGATGCTGCTTGATCTTGGACGCAATGACGTCGGACGCGTTTCGCGTACCGCTACGGTGACGGTCACCGATCAGTTCCAGATCGAGCGCTTCAGCCAGGTCATGCATATTGTGTCGAATGTTGAGGGCAAGCTCGAACCGAACCGTGACGCGCTCGATGCCATGATCGCCGGTTTTCCTGCCGGCACGGTTTCCGGCGCCCCGAAGGTGCGCGCAATGCAGATCATAGACGAGCTCGAAAAGGAAAAACGCGGTCTATATGCCGGTTCAGTCGGCTATTTTTCTGCAGCGGGTGAGTTCGACAGCTGCATCGTGCTGCGCACCGCGCTGGTCAAGGACGGCGTCATGTATGTTCAGGCCGGGGCGGGCATCGTCGCCGATTCCAATCCGAAATCGGAGCAGCAGGAATGCGTGGACAAAGCCAAGGCGTTGTTCCGAGCAGCCGAAGAAGCCAGGCGATTTGCGAGCGCGCGCAGCAGATAATCGAATAAGGCTCTTACCTTGGCCCGGCAGCGGGTACCTGCGGATGATACGCTCGCGAACCCGACTTTGCGCTCGTGAGGCGTCACTCGATCCCGCCTTGATTCCATCAAGACGCGCGTCTAAGAGCCTGAGCGGGCACGAGATCATGATTGTCCTCATCGACAACTATGACAGCTTTACCTTTAACCTGTTCCATTATCTCGGCGGGTTGGGGGCGGAGGTGGCTGTCCATCGCAATGATAAAATCACGGTGCAACAGGTGCTCGGAATGGATCCGGAAGCCATCGTCCTGTCACCTGGGCCTTGCACCCCGAACGAAGCCGGCATCTGCCTTTCGCTGATTACCGAAGCAGCACATCTCATACCGATATTAGGAGTTTGCCTCGGCCATCAAGCCATCGGCCAGGCGTTTGGAGGCAAGGTGGTGCGCGCTCCCTTGCCGGTGCATGGCAAAGTCTCGGAAATCACCCATAACTCGAAGGGTATTTTTCGCGGCATCAATGGGCCCTTCAACGCGACGCGCTATCACTCGCTTATCATCGATCAGGTCAGTCTCCCCAAAGAGATCGAGGTGACTGCTGAAACGCATGACGGCTTGATTATGGCGGTAGCGCATCGCACTTTGCCCGTGCACGGAGTCCAATTCCATCCTGAGAGCATTGCTTCCGAGCATGGCCATCTGATGCTTCGCAACTTTCTCGATCTTGCGGCAGCATGGAACGCATCCCCAGGTCGGGGTTCAGCTCATGGGCGCGGCGCGCGCCTGGATGCTGTGAGAGCAACGTGAGCGACGAACTCAAGAGCTTGATCGCAAAAGCTGCGACTGGTGCGACGCTCACCCGCGAGGAGGCGGCACGCGGTTTCAACACCATGATGTCCGGAGAGGCCACACCCTCGCAGATGGGCGGTCTTTTGATGGCACTGCGTGTGCGTGGAGAAACGGTAGATGAGATCACCGGTGCAGTTACCGCGATGCGCCAGAAAATGCTGCGCGTACAGGCGCCAGCGGATGCCATTGACGTGGTTGGCACAGGCGGGGACGCCTCCGGCTCATTTAATATTTCGACCTGCGCCGCATTGATTGTGGCAGGCGCAGGCGTTCCGGTCGCAAAGCATGGCAACCGCGCCCTCTCCTCTCGTTCTGGCGCCGCCGATGTTTTGGCCGCATTGGGCGTCAATATCGATCTGACTGCAGACGGTGTTGCGCGCTGCATAAGTGAAGCGGGCATCGGATTCATGTTCGCTCCCGCGCATCATCCGGCGATGAAAAATGTCGGACCGACACGCGTTGAATTGGGCACCCGTACAATCTTCAACCTGTTAGGTCCCCTCTCAAATCCGGCCGGCGTGAAGCGGCAAATGGTGGGCGTTTTCTCACGCCACTGGATTGAACCGCTTGCGCACGTGCTCAAGAACCTCGGCTCGCAATCGGCATGGGTCGTGCACGGCTCCGATGGACTTGACGAAATCACCACCGCCGGGACCACCCACGTCGCTGCGCTTGAAAACGGAGTGGTGCGCAGCTTTGAAATCACTCCCGAAGAATTTGGCATCAGACGGGTCAAACCCGAAGCTTTGCGGGGCGGTGAGGCGAGCGAAAATGCGCAAGCGCTGATCGAAGTCCTCAAGGGGAAAGAGAATGCACTTCGTGACATTGCGGTTCTGAACGCGGCGGCTGGATTGATGGTCGCAGGCCGCGCAAAAAATCTGAAAGACGCCGTATCGCTGGCTCAGAACTCGGTGAGTTCCGGAGAGGCTGAA
This sequence comes from uncultured Alphaproteobacteria bacterium, assembly GCA_963817135.1. Lineage (GTDB taxonomy): Bacteria > Pseudomonadota > Alphaproteobacteria > Rhizobiales > Xanthobacteraceae > VAZQ01. The sequence continues at coordinate 76,514 of CAWFNG010000016.1, forward strand.
GGCCGTCTGCAACGGCTGATCACGATTTCGAATGCATGAGACACGGCTGCAGTGACCGGCATCCTCGCAAAAATCGAAGCTTATAAACGCGAAGAGGTCGCAGCCGCTAAATGCGTGCGCTCACGCGCTTCCATCGAATCCGATGCCAGATCGGCCCCCTCCCCGCGCGGCTTCCTGCACTCGATCGAGCGCCAGCTCGCTATCGGAAACTTGGCATTGATAGCGGAGATAAAGAAAGCGAGCCCTTCAAAAGGCCTGATCCGCGCAGACTTCGATCCGGGGAAACTGGCATGCGCCTATGAGGCGGGCGGGGCCACCTGTCTTTCGGTGCTCACAGACAGCCCCTCGTTCCAAGGCCGGCCGGAATATCTGACACTTGCCCGCGCTGTGAGCACGCTCCCCGTATTGCGCAAGGATTTCATGTACGACCCCTACCAGGTAGCGGAAGCGCGTGCCTGGGGTGCGGACTGCATTCTCGTCATTCTCGCAGCTGTGGACGATGAATTGGCGAGAGATCTCGAGCAGTCCGCGCAATCCTTCGGCATGGATGCATTGCTGGAAATTCACAACGAGCGCGAACTCGAAAGAGCATTGCGCTTACACTCACGACTGATCGGCATCAACAATCGGGATCTCAATACCTTCGAGACGTCACTCGCCACCAGCAGGCGGCTTGCCGCAAGGATTCCAGCGGACCGAATTGCGGTGAGCGAAAGCGGAATATTCTCGCAACAGGACGTCGAATATCTGGTTGGTCTTGGGATATCGACTTTTCTTGTCGGAGAAAGCCTTATGCGCGAGCGCGATGTGGAGGCAGCCACTCGCGCCCTGATCCGTCGACCGAAAGGTCGTCTCAGCGCCGTGCGATGAGCGCTTCCCGCATGCCAAATCTTACGCACATTGGGGCTGGCGGTGAGGCACGAATGGTCGATGTGTCGGATAAGACGGCAACCGAGCGCGTCGCTGTTGCCGAGGGCCGGATCACCATGACATCCGAGACGCTGGATCTGGTACTCAAAGGAGATGCCAAGAAAGGAGACGTTCTGGGCGTCGCTCGCATCGCCGGCATCATGGCTGCCAAGCGAACCGCGGAATTGATTCCGCTTTGCCATCCCGTGCCGATCACTAACATCGCGGTCGACATTGCGCCAGACCGCGGCGCCTGCGCCCTGACGGTGCGCGCCACGGCGAAAGTAAGCGCGCAAACCGGTGTCGAAATGGAGGCGCTGACGGCAGTCGCAGTAACGTGTCTTACCATTTATGACATGGCAAAAGCCCTCGATCGCGGCATGTGCATCGAAGGCATCCGGCTGATCGAAAAGAGCGGCGGTAAATCGGGACATTATCGAGCGTAGGAGTAAGAGCGTGACATTGATGCCGGTTGCGGAGGCGCTTGCCCGCGTTCTGGCACATGCCGAACCGCTCCCGCCGATCCGCGTTCCCCTTACCGATGCCTATGGTCGCGTGCTCACTGCCGACGTGGAAGCGTTGCGAACGCAGCCGCCGGCCGACGTTTCCGCCATGGACGGTTACGCCGTGCGTGCCATTGATCTGCGCAATATCCCCGCCCGGCTCAAGGTGGTGGGCGAAGTGGCAGCGGGCCATCCATTTCCAGGTGTCGTTGGGGCCGGCCAGACGGCGCGCATTTTTACCGGCGGACTCATGCCGGCGGGTGCGGATACGGTCGTTATTCAGGAAAACGCCAGCCGCGAAGGCGATACCATTATTGTTGAAGCCGCCGCCGATAAAGGCAGGCACGTTCGCCGCAAGGGCCTCGACTTCGCACATGGAACGAAACTTCTGCACAGAGGACGGCGCCTGTCGGGCCGCGACCTGGCACTGGCTGCGGCCATGAACCACCCGGATCTGCCCGTACATCGCAGGCCCAGGCTTGCCGTTCTCGCCACTGGCGACGAACTCGTCGTACCCGGTTCCTCCCCCGGCCCGGGCGAGATCGTCTATTCCAATGGTTACGCCACGATGGCGCTCGCATCGGCCGAGGGATGCGAAGTGCTGGATTTCGGACTGGTTCCTGATCAATTGGAGGCGACCGTTGCGGCTGTCCGGCAAGCGCGCAGCGCTGGGGTCGATATTCTGGTAACGTCGGGCGGCGCCTCGGTCGGCGATTACGACTTGATCCGCGAGGCCCTTGCCGCGGAAGGACTCGCTCTCTCATTTTGGAAAGTGGCCTTGCGGCCCGGCCGGCCGATGCTCCATGGCCGGTTCGATTGCATGCATGTCCTCGGCCTCCCCGGCAATCCGGTCTCGTCCTACGTCTGTGCGGTCCTGTTTCTCATACCCCTTATTCGGCGGCTTGCCGGTCGCACCGATCTTGAACCGATGCTGGAGCCGGCTACCCTTGGCTGCGACCTCCCCCAGAACGATGAACGGGCCGATTACCTGCGCGCCCGCCTTGCAACTGATGCCGCCGGGACCCTCGTCGCGACCCCTGCAACGGTACAGGATAGCTCGATGCTGGCACCCCTTGCTTTCGCCGACTGTCTGCTGGTGCGCGAACCCCACGCTCCCGCAGCGGCAAAGGGGAGCAGATGCACGATTCTGCGGCTCCCTTTTTAGCGAGAATTTTTGCGAATTCATTGAAATTAAAGGGTTGCAGAACACATATGGAACGGATACGGTCCGTTCATGATTTGTTTTCGAGTCCGTATTGCTGGGGAAACCACATGCTTACCAAAAAGCAGCTTGAGCTTCTGCGCTTTATTCACGAGCGTTTGACAGAGCATGGGGTGCCGCCGTCCTTCGACGAAATGAAGGATGCGCTGGATCTGCGCTCGAAATCCGGTATCCACCGTCTGATCACGGCGCTCGAAGAGCGCGGGTTCATTCGGCGACTCCCCAACCGGGCACGCGCCATCGAGGTGATCAAACTGCCCGATTCCGTTGGCCACGGCCTGGGTGCCGTTCGCACGCGCGGATTTACGCCCAGTGTGATAGAAGGCAATCTGGGCCGGGTACGCACAAGCTCCGAGGACGAAGGAGGCCGCCCGGTTGCAGTTCCCGTTATGGGGCGGATCGCCGCCGGAACGCCGATCGAGGCGATACAGACCAAGAGTCACGTCATCAATATGCCGCCCGATGTACTCTCGACGGGGGAGCATTTCGCACTCGAAATCCGCGGCGACAGCATGATCGATGCCGGCATTCTGGATGGGGATATTGCGCTTCTTAAGAAGACCGATGGAGCGGATACCGGCGACATCGTTGTTGCTTTGATCGATGACGAAGAGGCAACGCTCAAGCGCTTTCGCCGACGCGGCGCTTCCATTGCGCTGGAGCCCGCCAATACCGCCTACGAAGTTCGCATTCTCCCGCCCAACCGGGTTCGCATCCAGGGCAAGCTGGTAGGCTTGTTTCGAAGGTATTGATCAGGTCGGATCAGGCGCGAGATCGTCGCCCAACCCACCAGGCGAATGCAAACGCGATAGCCGCGACGACCGCGGCCCCAATGCCATGCTTGACGTGTATCCGGCTGGATCCTGCTTCAAAGCCGGGGAAAGCACTTGGCAACGACCCCGCAGGAACTGCCCAGTAAACGACCGCGACTGCAGCCAGCACGATTCCCAAAACAATAGCCAAGGTGCGCATTCGACTTGCTCCATCAATTTAATCGCCTGGTTCCAAATCTTCCGTTCTGGGAGTTGCATCGCGCGCCGGTACGGCGAGGGCCGGATCCGATCCCTCGATACGCGCGGCCGCCCATGGCCGATTGTAGCCCCGCGGGCGCGCGGTGATAATCTGGAATTGTCCATCGCCCAGTCTGCGTAGCGCCGTTGCTCCCGAAGATCGCAAGGCTCGCCGATCGACTACCAGCGCTCCGCAATCACCAGGGATATCGCGGACGCTGATCACAATTGCAGCTCGGCGGCAGTCCTCCTCGACCGCCTTAACGGATTTAGCAAAGGCGACGATTGCTCCCTCTTTCAGGACGCCAATACAACCGGCATCGTCACATTTAATGCCGGCAGCGAGCGTGCCGTCCTGGGGCGACCGCGAATCGCCATCGGCCGCCAGCCATTCGCGAAATGCAAAAGTATCGCTGCCCACCTTGATCATGGCCAGACGACCTTCGCTGCCTCGAACAGCAACGGCAGTACCATCGCCTGCGATCAGCACATCGGGTTGCGGTGCCTTGACCATCATGACGATGGCGGCGCCCATGAGCCCCGCTCCGATAAACCGCAACGGAGTCTTCAAAAGGCAGAGCGTCACCAGACCCAAACTGCAAACAAGCAATGTCCCGCCGTCGAATGCTGTCGTTCGGCCGAGCGCACCTGGCAAAGTCGTGGTCCAGAGCGCGACTTTGACCATCCAGTCGATTCCCAGTCCCATTAGCCACCAGAACGACCCGTCTAGACCTAGCGGCATGACGATGAGCCCAAAAATGCCCCATGGCATGACCCAGGCGGAGACAATCGGCATGGCTGCAAGATTGGCAACCACGCCATAAGGTGAAACCCGGTGGAAGTGATAGGCGATGTAAGGAATCGTTGCTGTCCCGGCGAGCAGCGAAACCAATGTCAGCCCCAAGAGCTCGCGTCCTCCCCAAAGCGCGATACGCGCGGCAAGCGGTGTCTCGCCTCCCCTGCTCATCCAGGGAAGCCCAAACTGGTAGCCCGCGACCAGCGCCAGTGTCGCGGCGAACGACATTTGAAAACTTGGATGCACTACCGCTTCGGGAGCGAGCAGCAAGACGCACAGAGCGGCGACGGTGAGCGTCCGGAATGTCAGCGTGGCGCGATCCACCAAGACGCCGATAAGCACAATTCCGATCATGATAAACGACCGCTGCGTTGCGACCTCTGCGCCGGAAAGGAGGAGATAGAAGGCCGCCGCCAGGAATGCGATGAGAGCGGCCCATTTCTTGATCGGATAACAATTTGCAAATACCGGAAATAATGCAAACAGGGCGCGTACCGCGAAAAATGCCATACTCGCCACCACCGCCATGTGGTAGCCGGAAATGGAGAGTACGTGCGCGAGACCTGAAATATACATGGCCTCGTTGACTTGAGTTGAAATTGCGTCGCGTTTGCCAGTAATCAACGCCGAGGCAATCGAGCCTCTATCGCCTGGCAACACGGCACGAATTCGCTTGTCGATGGCTTCGCGCATTGCATCGATCACGATGGCATAGCGCAGTGCGATGCTTGGGGCTCCCGGTGGCGTCGCAATGCGAATGCGTCCAAGCACGAAGCCCGATGCGCCGATGCGCGCAAAGTACATGTCGCGGGCGAAATCATACCCGCCGGGGCGCAGCGGCCCCATGGGCGGTGAGAGCCGTGCCTTGAGGTCGACGAAGCTGCCGACCCCTGGTGCACTGCCCTTTCGAACGGCAAGCCGCACACGCTCAAGCTTCTCGTTGAGGCGGGTCCCCGTGATGCGCTCGACCCGCAGGGTAATGCGGTCGGAGCGCTCGCGCTCCTCCCGCGCCTCGACAAAGCCGGCAATCTCCACATTCCAGGCCGAGGTCGTCAGGACGGGATGCGCGATAATGCTGCATTTGATTGTAGCGCAGCCAAATCCAGCTGCGATTGCCGCCAAACCCACGGCAATCGGAAATCCGGTCGGCCGACGCCGTAGCAGCACGCTGATGCCGGCGGTTACCATCATCAATACTGCGGCCGCCCAGGGCGTGGGCTCTTGGTCGATGCTGAAATAGAGGATGACACCGAAGCCAAACCCGATTGCGAGCCAGGGCACCAGCCGACCTGCCGCCGTCTCGAGCAAAAGCCATTCGCGAATGCGGTGCGCGGCAGCGCGCGCCAGCTTGGAGAGACCGGTTGGCCACGCCCAGACCGGTTTTGCGCTTGCTGCCGCCCCAGGCGCAACTGCCGGCCGCCAAGCTTCAGCCAGACCGCGCCATCTGCGTTGCTCTGCCATTGCGCGGCCTCGCCGCCCCTTGCATCGCGCGCAATCTTATACGAGCGGCAGGCTTTCGGCAGCCGCACTTACGGCTATTCTATCTGCCGGGATTGGAGGCGGCTTGCAGCTTGGCCCATGTATCGCGCAGGCCAACGGTGCGATTGAAAACAAGTTTATCCGGACGAGACGCCGTATCGAGATAGAAATAGCCTTGTCGTTCGAATTGCACAGATTCACCCGGCTGCATGTGCGCTAGCGCCGGTTCCACCATGGCGTTGTCCAAAACCTCGCACGATAATGGATTGAGATCTGCGACAAAGTCCGCCGCATCAGGGTCCGGAACTGCAAAAAGATGATTGAAAAGCCTCACCTGCGCAGGAGTCGCATCAGCCGCAGAAACCCAATGTAATGTTGCCTGCACCTTGCGGCCGTTGGGAGCTTGTCCACCGCGACTGGCCGGATCGTAACTGCAGCGCAGTTCGACCACCGCTCCAGTCCGATCTTTCACGACTTCGCGACAAGTAATGAAATAGGCATATCGCAGTCGAACTTCGCGCCCGGGCGCCAGCCGATAAAATTTCTTCGGCGGTTGCTCCATGAAATCGTCGGCTTCGACGTAAAGCTCGCGAGAAAAACGAATGCGCCGCATACCCGCGGCGGGATTTTCCGGATGGTTGACCGCCTCCAGCTCCTCGAATTCTCCGTCGGGATAATTCTCGATAATGACTTTCAGCGGACGCAGTACCGCCATCCGTCGAGCGGCGGTTCTGTTGAGCATTTCACGCACGTAAAAATCAAACATGGCAACGTCGACCAGGCTGTTTGCCTTGGCAACGCCAACCCGCTTGATGAAATCGCAAATCGCTTCCGGTGGCACGCCGCGGCGGCGCAGCCCGGCGAGTGTGGGCATTCGCGGATCATCCCAACCCTCCACGTATCCGCCGCGCACGAGCTCGGTCAAAACACGTTTCGATAACACCGTGTAACTGAGATTCAGACGGGCAAACTCATATTGACGGGGACGCGACGGAACCGGAAGGTTGTCCAGAAACCAATCGTAGAGCGGCCGGTGATCTTCGAATTCCAGCGTACACAGTGAATGCGTGATGTGCTCGATTGCATCGGACTGCCCATGGGCGAAGTCATAGCTTGGGTAAATGGACCAGGTCTTTCCGGTGCGTGGATGGTTTGAATGTAAAATCCGATACAGAACGGGGTCACGCAGATTGATGTTACCCGAAGCCATATCGATTTTTGCCCGCAGAACCCTGGCGCCGTTGGGAAATTCCCCGGCCCGCATGCGCCGAAATAAGTCCAGGTTTTCCTCGATGCTGCGCTCGCGCCAGGGGCTGTTAACGCCGGGATCGATAAGCGTCCCGCGATTGGCTCTGATTTCCTCCGCCGACTGGTCGTCAATATAGGCTTTGCCTGCACGGATGAGGTATTCGGCCCAATCGTAGAGTTGGTCAAAATAATCGGACGCATGATAAAGGTGCCGTTCCCAATCGAATCCCAGCCAGCGAACATCACGCTCAATGGCGTCGATATATTCCTGCTCTTCCTTTTCCGGATTGGTGTCGTCGAAACGTAAGTGACAGCGGCCGCCAAACTCCTGCGCGATCCCGAAATTAAGACAGATGGACTTGGCATGTCCGATATGAAGGTAGCCGTTCGGCTCGGGCGGGAAACGGGTGACAACCGTGGCATGCCGCTTGGCAAGAAGGTCAGCGCGAACGATATCGCGGATGAAATCGCTGCCTGCCGAGTCTGTCCGTGAATTCCCGTCTGCCATTCCTAACGCCGTCCGGTTGTGAGGTGCGCGTGCTTATTTGGCAAATCCGCGCTCAGACGCCAAGCGGGGGTAGAAAGATTTGGCCAGAACATTCCATCCTTATCTGAGTTTTGTGTTACAGGACTGCTGAATGATTGCGCCCAGTGCTTTTTGACATGACTGACACTGTGATCACCCGCTTTGCCCCTTCGCCGACGGGATTTCTTCATATCGGGGGGGCTCGCACGGCGTTGTTCAATTGGCTGTACGCGCGCGGCCGCGGCGGGAAAATGCTGCTGCGGATCGAGGACACCGATCGCGAACGCTCCACGCAGGCGGCAATCGAGGCCATTCTGGACGGCCTTGCTTGGCTTGGTCTCGATTGGGACGGTGAAGTCGTCTATCAATTCGCCCGCTCCGCCCGCCATCGCGAAATTGCCGAGGAACTCCTGTCGAGCGGCCGCGCCTATCGCTGCTACGCGACCCCGGAAGAGCTGGCGCAGATGCGTGAGAAGGCGCGCCTTGAGGGCCGCGCAAAGCTTTACGATGGACGATGGCGAGGGCGGCATCCGGCAGAGGCACCTCCCGGCGTCCGTCCAGTGATACGGTTCAAAGCGCCGCTCAGCGGCGAAACAGTAATCGAAGACCAGGTGCAGGGGCGCGTTGTCTGGCAGAATGAGAACCTCGACGATCTTGTCCTTTTGCGGTCCGACGGCACGCCGACCTACATGCTGGCCGTGGTGGTCGACGATCATGATATGGGGATCACCCACATCATACGGGGCGATGATCATCTCACCAACGGTGCGCGTCAAAGCCAAATCTATAGTGCATTGGGTTGGCAGGTACCGGTGATGGCGCACATCCCGCTTATTCATGGTCCGGACGGCTCCAAGCTGTCGAAGCGACATGGCGCCCTCGGCGTCGATGCCTACCGGGCAATGGGGTATCTTCCAGCGGCCATGCGCAATTACCTGGTGCGGCTTGGTTGGAGCCATGGTGACCAGGAAATCTTCTCTACCGCGGAGATGATTTCGCAATTTGACCTGCCACAGATTGGGCGCTCGCCAGCCCGTTTCGATTTTGCCAAGCTTGAGAGCCTGAATGGCCACTACATTCGCCAAACCCCCGATGCCGACCTCCTGGCGGAGCTGGTGCGCGTGCTCCCGCACATTGCCGGCGGTTCCGAGATCGCCGACGAGCTGACTACGCAAATGCGCAACCGGCTACTCGCTGCAATGCCCGGACTCAAGGAACGCGCCAAGACGCTTGTCGAATTATTCGAAGGCGCCCGGTTTATTACTGCCGGACGACCGGTGCAAATCGAGCAAAAGGCAGCAGCCGTCTTGACGCCGGAATCACGGAAACTTCTGAGTGAGGTTGCGCAGGCACTCGAGGCAGTCGAACCATGGACGGCAGAGACAATCGAACCAGCCGTCCGCGCCTTTGCGGAACAAAACGGCGTGAAGCTGGGATACATAGCGCAGCCTCTGCGCGCCGCGCTCACCGGGCGTGTTACGTCTCCTCCGATTTTCGACGTGTTGGCGGTGCTTGGAAAAGCGGAGAGCCTGAGTCGGATCCATGATCAGCTCTTGCCGGTAGTCGCCGGACCGGCGGATGGCGCCTGAGCCAAATGCTGTTGTGACCGTCGGCTTGCAGCACGCGGTCAGATCGAATTGCCGCGTGATCCCGCATCTTGCAGCGCAATCAAGGATGGGCTACGCCAAACCGCATCCGCCAAGGATTTGCGGGATAGCTACGCCTTCTCGCTGCAGTGGAAGGATGCCGCGGACAAAAGCGAGGGTTCAGTCATGGATGCGAAGACCGGCGCCAATATCAAGTCCGGCAAATTTGTCATCGGCGATAAGGAGAATTCGTTCCCGGTTTTCGAAGGAACCATTGGACCGTCAGTAATCGATATCAGCAAATTTTATGCTGAGACTGGGATGTTTACTTATGATCCCGGTTACACTTCCACCGGAAGCTGCGAGTCCAAAATCACATACATCGACGGCGACGAGGGTATCCTGCTGTACCGGGGATACCCAATCGAGCAGCTCGCCGAACACGGCGATTTTCTCGAGACTTGCTATCTGCTGTTGTACGGCGAACTTCCTACCTCCGCGCAAAAAACCGATTTCGACAACCGGGTCACGCACCACACCATGGTGCACGAGCAGATGAGCCGGTTCTACCAGGGGTTCCGCCGCGATGCGCATCCAATGGCGGTGATGACCGGCTGTGTAGGCGCGCTTTCGGCATTCTATCACGATTCGACCGATATTTCTGATCCCACTCAGCGGATGATCGCGTCCATTCGAATGATTGCGAAAATGCCGACAATGGCGGCAATGGCCTTTAAATATTCTATCGGCCAACCGTTCATCTATCCGAAAAACGATCTGGATTACGCGACGAATTTTCTACGCATGTGCTTCGCTGTGCCGTGCGAGGACTATAAGCCAAACGCCGTTCTTGCCCGCGCCATGGATCGAATTTTTATCCTGCACGCCGACCACGAGCAAAATGCCTCCACGTCGACGGTACGGCTCGCCGGCTCGTCGGGAGCCAATCCGTTCGCGTGCATAGCAGCCGGTTGCGCGTGCTTATGGGGGCCGGCACACGGCGGCGCCAACGAGGCGGCGTTGAACATGCTGCGCGAGATCGGCAAACCCGAGCGCATTCCTGAATATATTCGTCGCGCCAAAGATCCGAACGATAGCTTCCGGCTGATGGGCTTTGGTCACCGGGTCTACAAGCATTACGATCCGCGCGCCAAGATCATGCAGAAGACTTGCCACGAAGTCCTGAGCGAAATGGGACACAAAGACGATCCCCTGTTGGAGGTCGCAATGGAGCTGGAGCGTATTGCGCTCCACGACGAGTATTTCATCGAGAAGAAGCTCTATCCGAATATCGATTTTTATTCGGGCATTACCCTTAAGGCGATGGGATTTCCGACCACCATGTTCACTGTGTTGTTTGCAGTTGCGCGCACGGTCGGATGGATATCGCAGTGGAAGGAAATGATCGAAGATCCGCACCAGAAGATTGGCCGCCCTCGCCAGCTTTATACGGGCGCCACCCACCGCGATTACGTTCCGATTTCCCGCAGGAAATAGCGTCTCTGCCGCATTTTGGCTGGCTTAGAGTCTATTGAGCAGTGGCCGCCGCCCTTGCCTTGTCGGCAACGTTGAGCACGATATCGGCGGCGCGAGCGGCAGGACTACTGGATCCAATCTCCATGATGGCGTCGAGGCGGGCAAATGCCTCGACCTGACGCTTTCGCTGTAGGGTATCGGAGAGGAGCGGAATGAGCGCGGCCGCGAGGTTTTCGGCAGTACAGTGATGTTGCAGCAATTCCGGAACCACGTTCTCGCCTAGGACGAGATTGGCCAGAATGATCGATGGCAGTCGCTGCGCTATTCGTCGCCCTAGGGTGAGGTATTCGGCCGTCGAAACCTTGTAAGCGGTCACCATCGGTATCCCTGCGACGGCAAGCTCCAGGGTGACAGTGCCTGACTTCGTTAGCGCCGCCCGCGCGATCCGAAATACCGCCTCCTTCTCCGACCGCTCCAGCACGAGGCGCGGAGGAATTTTCCAATCTGCTACTGCCGCGCGGATTGGTTCGACGAGGTGCGGAAAAGTGGGAATCACAATTTCAAGGGCACCGACGCGTTCGCTCAGTTGTCTGACTGCATCGGCAAAAACCGCAAGAAGGCGCTGAATCTCGCCGACCCTGCTCCCCGGCAACATGAGCAGGACGGGGGGCGGCGAAGCCCGTCGACGCGCCTCATCGACACTGGGCCGGAGACGCTGCGCTGCCTCCCCCACCGGGTGGCCTACAAAAGTACAAGGCGGACCGCCCAGGCGTTGGTGCACCGCTGGCTCGAATGGCAACAGCGCCAGAATGTGATCGATATAACGACGTATCGTGCGCGCCCGGCCCGGTCGCCAGGCCCATACCGTTGGCGATACGTATTCAACAATTGCAATCGATGGATCAAGCGCCCGCACACGTCGGGCAATCCCACAAGTAAAGCTCGGACTGTCGATTATCACGAGGACATGCGGCCGCCTCGCCACCACTTCCTTGGCGATAGCACGCATTAGCCGGAGTATTCTTGGCAGTTTTCGAGGAATTGCGCTGAAGCCGATGACTGACAGATCATCGATATAAAACAAGCTTTCGATGCCCTCCGCTGCCATTTCACCGCCGCCGACCCCGGCAAAACGCACCCCTTCCGGACTGCGCTCTCGCAATGCGCGCACTAGCGCTGCCCCCAAGCGGTCTCCTGAGGCCTCGCCGGCTACCAGAAAAATGTCGAGCGTGTTACCGGCGGGTGTCGATTTAGCAATCGAGTTCATTATCGACTGCCCCATCGCGAACCCCGATTACAAACAAACCCTCGCGATCTGCCGATTGCCGCAAAAGCTCCGGGTTGGCGATCAGGGTGCTGCCGGCGACTACGGCAATTCCTGCGAGCTTTGCTTGCGCAGCACCATCGATGGTGCGAGGACCAATCGACGGCAGATCGAGGCGAAGATCCTGGCCGCGCTTTGCCGCCTTGACCAGCACGCCGCCGCCGCTACCGGTTTCGATCTGGCCGCTTTGTCGTAATTGTGCAACCCGCATGAGCATTTGATCAGTTCCTTCGGCGGCTTCAACCGCCAAGACACGCCCATTGCTGATGACGGCGGCCTGGCCGATGTCAAACGAACTGATTGCGTCGAGTACTGCAAGTCCCTTGGCAATATCGGCGAGGTCTTGCTTGGTAGGTTGGCGGCGGCCGAGTACCCCTTTCGGCACGATGATTTCCGGAGCGATCTCTTGGACCGAGATCAGCCGGAAGCCGTTCTCTTCAAAAATGCTGGCAATGCCGGACAGCAGATGATCATCGCCGCCGCGAAAGATGCGAAGGAGGCGCGGCAACAATCGCAACGTTTTCAGATCAGGCCTGAGTTGCCAAAACCCTGGCCGTACCACCGAGCCAAGAAACGCAACTTCCCGACAGCCCTCCGAACGGGCAATCCGGCAAAATGATCCGAAGTGACCGAACGCCACCCAGTGATGGGGATATGAAAGAACGCGTTGTGAATCGGCCCATCCACAAATTGGGAACAACACCACGCGTCGGCGGCGCTTCACTACAGCATCGGCAAGCGCAAATGGCAGGCTTCCTGCGCCGCAAATCAGGGCAAGCGGGGCCTGCTCTTCGGGCCCAGACACAGATGCTCGGCTCATAAATCGCTCTCGGCCTGCGCATCGCTCATCGGCATCGTCAACGGCCGCGTACCGGAGCGAATGAACGCGATCATGCGGGCAGTCAAAGGATCATCGCGGCTTGCAGCTTCGATCTTGTCCAGACGCTCGCGAAAGGTTCCAGTTCCGAAAAATAACGCTTCATAGGCCCGCCGGAGCCGATGAATATCGCGCTTATCGCAGCCGCGCCGTTGCAGGCCGATGATATTAATACCTTCAAGAATGGCGAAATGCCCGCGAACGATGCCGAATGGAATGACATCTGCCCGAACACCGCTAAGCCCCACGATCATCGCGCCTTCGCCAATCCGCACGAACTGCCGCACGGCCGATTGCCCGCCGAAGACAACGAAATTGGCGACGGTCACATGTCCGCCCAGTACCACGTTGTTAGCGAATGTCACATCGCTGCCGACGTGACAATCATGACCCACATGAGAGCCGACCATGAGCAGACAGCGATCTCCGATTTCCGTGATGCCGCGGTCACCCTCGGTCCCCGTATTCATGGTGACCGCTTCGCGAATATCGCAATCAGCACCGATGACGAGGCGGGTGGGCCCGCCGCGGTATTTCACCGATTGTGGCGGCGTCCCTAGCGATGCAAATGGATAAATTGCGACCCGAGGTCCTACTGTGGTGTGCCCTGTGACATGAACGTGGGCGACAAGTTTGCAGCCGTCGCCGATCACGACATTGGGGCCGATGACGCAATAAGGTCCTATGGACGCGCCCTGCCCGATCACCGCACCCGATTCGATCCGGGCGGTTGGATCGATTGCAGTCATTCAAGAACTCATGAGAGCATGGCGCCGACCTCGGCCTCGGCGACAATCTGTCCGGCCACCTTTGCCTCGCCGCGGAACCACCACATCCGTTTCTTGCGGGCAATTCTCTTGACATGGAATTCGACGGTGTCGCCGGGAATGACTGGTTTGCGGAATTTGGCTTTATCGATGGTGAGAAAATATACCTGCTTGGGCTGGTTGCCGCTCATTTCTGAGAGTACGCAGATTGCACCCGCCGTTTGCGCCATGCCTTCGATCAACAGCACTCCTGGAAATATGGGATTGTTTGGAAAATGTCCAAGAAATTGCGGTTCGTTGATTGTCACGTTTTTAATTCCGATTGCGGACTCGTCACAGCGCATATTAATGATGCGATCGACCATCAGCATCGGATAGCGATGTGGCAGTGCCGTGAGGATTGCTGCAATATCGGCCGCCTCGAGTGTGGTGGCCGCTTCGTTCATGAACTTTGTCCCGTGGAATGATCATCGTCAAAGTCGCCTCGATCAGGGGACGGGGGGGGCCTTGCCACTTTGCCAGGCCCGGCATGTGCGGCTGCTTGTTGCCGCAAAATGGCAATGCTGCGAAAAAATTCACGGCTGGGCCTCGCCGGATAGCCGAACCAGCGTTCCCCGGGCGCAATATCGGACAGGACGCCGCTCTTTGCTCCTATCATTGCACCCTCGCCGATCCGCACATTGTCCGAAAGTCCGACCTGTCCACCAAGAACGACGCCATCCTCCAGCGTAACGCTGCCAGATATACCGCATTGCGCGACGATGATGCAGTTCCGACCGATCGAAACATTGTGTCCGACCTGCACCAGATTGTCGATCTTTGTCCCCTCGCCAATGACGGTATCCCGATTGCCGCCGCGATCAATCGTGGTTCCCGCGCCGATCTCGACATCATCCTGAATTATCACCCGCCCGACCTGCAGTACTTTGCGATGGCCTGCTTCGGTCGACAGGTAACCAAACCCATCCTGTCCAATGGCGCAACTGGGGTGCACCACCACTCTATCGCCGATCAGCGTATTGGTGACACAGGTATTGGCGCCAATCACACATTGCCGTCCGATCCGCACCATTGGACCGATTACAGCACCTGCACCGATCAAGGTACCCGCCCCGATTTCAGCCCGCGGCCCGATCACGGCGTGCGGATCGACGGTTACTCCGTTTTCCACGCGTGCAGACGGATGAATGCAAGCTCGGGTCGAGCCTACGTCCAGCTCGAAAAGTGACGAGGGCCGCAGCGCGTTTGGATAGAGCTTTTTCGTCACCTCCACATAGGCGCGATAGGGCTCCCGCACGCAGAGCACGATCGTCTGCTCCGGAGCCTGCGCGGCGTAGTGCTTGGTGGTCAGACAGGCGCCGGCCTTGCTGGCGACAAAAGCAGGCAAGTATTTCGGTTTGTCGAGAAAGACCAGATCGTCTGGAGCAGCGCGGTCGAGGACGGCGATCCCCGTGATACGACGATCGAGATCGTCAGAGGTCCGTGCTTCGGCCCCGGTTAGCGCAACAATTTCGCGCAGCGAGAGCCCAGGTCCTCGGCTGAAGAAGAAAGGTTCGCTCATACCGTGCCAACTCGCGTCTCCCCCCGATCCGTATCAGAATTTCGTTCCCCCGCCGAACCGGAAGCGCTGGGTTCGATCATAGGGCTCCTGACTGAGAGGAAATGCATAATCAAATCGCAATGGTCCGAACGGGGAATTCCAGATCAACCCGACGCCTACCGAGGAGCGAATATGCATTGCATTGTCGAGGGGACAAGGAGGCGCGGCGCATAAAGAGCCTGACAGTGTTTCACCGGTTGCCGCCCAGCTGACCGGACCGACATAGTGCCACAGGGAGCCGGCGTCGGCATAAGCGGCGACCTTCACGCCGGAGTCCTTCGGCAGAAAATAGAGGGGCGCCTGAACTTCAAAGCTTGCGCCCCAGTA
The DNA here is from genome assembly GCA_963817135.1 of uncultured Alphaproteobacteria bacterium. Classification (GTDB taxonomy): domain Bacteria; phylum Pseudomonadota; class Alphaproteobacteria; order Rhizobiales; family Xanthobacteraceae; genus VAZQ01. Next base: position 92,164 of record CAWFNG010000016.1, read on the forward strand.
GAGCGAGCCGCCAAGCGCGTCGCCGGTGCCGGTAAGGGCAAAGCGCGAAAGGTCGCGCGGGCCAATGCCGGCGGGCGCGAAGCCGCGCACCAGGTTCGGGCCCATTTGGAAATGATCCAGCATGCGCAAGCATTCTGCCGGGGTGTCAAGTATCGATCCGTTGTCTCCTTTGCAGCCCCAGCCGCTGATCTGTCCACCCTGCATATGCAGCATCCCGACCACATCCGGCACAATCTCATGATAACTATAGAGATCGCCGGAAGTACGGACGAATTTCACATCGCCGCCAACACCGGCAAAGTCCTGTCTGAGTTCGCCCATCAAACCCTGGGTCGGACTCTTATTGTTGTCGAGGGAAGTGTAAGTAAGCGAATAGCCGACCAATGACGTTAGAACACGACCGTTGGCGAGCTCACGCCGCACCGCCAGCGACGCCTCGCCATTGAGGAAGCAATAGTCGAAAGGTCCCACTCCGAGCCCGCCGTTTACCGGGGCGTTGGGCGATAAAATACAGTCATTTAGATAACTTGGCAGCGAGATTGACTGCTGATAAATAGAATAGCGCAGCTGCAAGCCGAGATCTTCGCGCAGGGCAAAGCCAAGTCTGGTGCCGAACCCAATTGTGGTCGTCTGATACGAGACGAAGTTGGTCGGCAGCTGCTGCTTGCCGAAAATATCGATCCCCGCCGCAACCCGATAACCGAGAAAATAGGGATCAACGAAGGAGACTTGGAAACCGCGGGCGTATTGTCCGTACTGCACCGAGGCGCGGCCCATCAATCCGCGACCGAACAGGTTTCTTTCGCTGATACTGACCTCGGCAAGAAACCCATCAGCCGTTGAATACCCGCCCGATACCGAGAAATCGCCGGTCGACTGTTCTTCCACCTCGACATTGAGAATAACACGGTCCGGCGCTGAGCCCGGCTCGCTGGAAATCTTCACGTTTTTGAAAAAACCGAGATTCTTGAGGCGCCGCTCGGCGCGATTTACCAACGCGCGATTATATGCATCGCCTTCGGCAAGGTCGAATTCGCGCCTGATGACGTAATCACGAGTACGCGTGTTGCCGCGGACGTTGATGCGTTCGATATACGCGCGTTGCCCTTCTTCGACAACAAAAACGATATTGACCGTCCTCCTTTGAAAGTCGCGTGAAGCCCGCGGACGCACGGAAGCAAAGGCATAGCCGTTTCTGGCAGCCTCGATTGTCATGTCCTCGATCGTCTTTTCGACTGCCTCGGCATTATAGACATCGCCGGGATAGGCCCGAAGTTTCGGCCGGAGCAGCAAGGGATTGATCGAACGAACCGCGGACTCCACCTCGACCGAGCCAAAGCGGTACTGTTCGCCCTCCTCGATTGTGAACGAAACGATGAATCCTCGCCGCTCTGGATCGTACTCGCCGATTGCAGACACGATCCTGACATCGATGAAGCCGTGCTTGAGATAGAAGCGGCGTAGCAGTTCACGATCGGCTTCAATGCGATCTGGATCGTAGATATCACCGGTCTGCAGAAAGGCGAGTAGCCCCGTTTCCGTGGTCTTTATTACTTCCTTCAAGCGGAATGACGAATAAGCCTGATTACCGATGAATTGGATGACTTTGACACCGGTCTTGGGGCCCTCGCTGATTTCGAAGATCAGGTCCACGCGATTGTTGGGCAGCGGAATGATCTTCGGCTCTACTCGAATATCGAAGCGGCCGCTGCGACGATACACTTCGACAAGCCGCGCGACATCCGCCTGTACGATCGGACGCGAGAGCGTACCGCGCTCCTTCGACTGTATCTCGGACTTTAGTTGTTCGTCCTTGACCTTTTTGTTGCCTTCGAACGCGATGCGATTGATGACCGGATTTTCGACGACTGTGAGAATAAGCCGCCCGCCCTGAATGCGCGGCCGGATGTCTTGGAATAAACCGGTGGCATAGAGCGCCTTCACACCTTCGTCGATTTGAAATGCATCAAGGCGTCCATTTGGGCCTGGACGGAAATACGAGCGAATGGTGTCAGCTTCCACCCGCTGGTTGCCTTCCACGACGATGGAATTGATGGTCAGCAATTGACCATGCGCCTCGTATGTCGTGAGAGACACGACAGCGACGCTCAAAAATACTCCGCTGAGGACAAGGCACACGATGCCAAGCCCTCGAACGATCCGACTACAAACTTTCATTCCCCGATGCGCCCTTTGTCGTCCCCTTTTGAGCACCAAGATACGCCGGCACCCACGAGAAAGGTCGTTACTCTCCCCCTTGCTACCGCAGCCGTTTCTGCACGCTGTATCCCCGCCCCCTCCAGCCCTGCACTCCGACGGAATTCATGACGCCGTCCATTGAGCAAAGAGCCGGAAAATACCGAGCTGCGAAAAATCGTTATATGTGGCGAAGACCATTAACATCACCACTATGGCCAGTCCGATCCGGAATCCGACTTCTTGCGCGCGCTCGGATAACGGTCGCCCCCTGACTGCTTCTATGGCGTAGAACAGGAGATGACCGCCGTCGAGCAGCGGCACCGGGAACAGGTTGAGAAGGCCAATCGAAATAGAGAGCACCGCCACGAGACTTATCAGCGGCGCGAAACCATCCGAAGCAACCTGGCCGGAAACCTGGGCAATCCGGATTGGACCGCCGAGTTGATCGGGTGACTCGCGCCCGGAAATCACGCCGCCGATGTAAGACAACGTGCGTTCGACCACGAACCAGGTTTCGCGTATTGCAAGCTCAAGTGCCTTTACGGGCGGCACCGGCTGAACATGAGTTTCGTCAGGCGACGGCGAGCGCGTAATGCCGAGAATTCCTTGGCGATGCACGTTGCCGAATCGGTCAGTAATCTCTTTGAGCGCGGGAGTGGCTTTGAACGTCAAATGCGTGCCGCCGCGGTCTATCTCAAATGCGAGCTCATCGCCGGCGCTGGTACTGACGATTCGCTGCATATCGGAGAAGCTTTCGATAGCCCGACCATTGATGGTCAGCACCAAATCGCCTGGCTTGAAGCCTGCCGCCTCCGCCGCGCTTCCCGGTTGCACTGCGTCGACCCGAGGTGAAGTGCTCGGTTTCCCGAAAATCATGAACAGGCAGGCATATATGGCGATCGCCAGCAGGAAATTGGCTAACGGACCGGCGACGACGATCGCGGACCGGCGCCCCACCGGCTGATGAATAAAACTTTGGCGGCGTTCCTCTTCCGACATATTCGCCAGGGCTGCCTGATCGGGTACGCTCGCCGCGTTATCGTCGCCGAAGAATTTCACGTAACCGCCCAGCGGAATTGCGGAAATTTTCCAGCGCGTTCCATGGCGATCATTGAAACCGATCAGCTCGGGTCCAAACCCGATTGAGAACACCAAAATCCGCACGCCACACCAGCGTGCGACCAAAAAATGGCCAAGCTCGTGGAAAAATACCACCAGCGTGAGTACGAACAAAAAGGGAACAAGAAAGTGCAAGATAAACCCCAGCACGTTTATGCCAGTCAGGAAATCAAAACTCATGAATCAGATTTCCCAGCCGCCCCCGGCAATTGCTAGAACCGAACAACTTAGGATGCCTTTGCGGCAATTTCGGGCAAGAGATCGCGGGCTAACAATCTTGTATTATGGTCAACGAATAGTGCCTCTTCGACATTTTCGGGCTCCTTTATCCAATCGCGGCGTTCGGCCGCATCCAGGGTTTCCTCCACAAGTGCGGCAATCCCGAGAAAGTTCAGCCGCTGAGCAAGAAACTCCGATACGGCAACCTCATTTGCGGCATTAAGGACCGTTGGGGCGGTCCCTCCCTCCTCCAAAGCCCGTCGGGCAAGCCGCAATGCCGGAAACCGGGTTACATCAGCCTCTTCGAAGGTCAAGGTTCCCGTGCGCGCAAGATCAAGCCGCGGAGCCGGGCCAGCGAGCCGCGCCGGCCAACCCAGGCAATAGGCTATCGGTATGCGCATATCAGGGGTTCCAAGTTGAGCAATGACGGAGGAATCGCAGAATTCCACCAAGCTGTGAACGATAGACTGGGGATGAACCAGGACGTCGATCTGGGAAGGCCGAAGCGCAAAGAGGTGGTGCGCTTCGATGATTTCGAGACCCTTGTTCATCAAGGTTGCCGAATCGATGGTGACCTTCGGCCCCATTGACCAATTCGGATGCCGCAGTGCCTGCTCGACCGTCGCAGCCTTGATCGTTGCTGCGCCTGCCGTGCGAAACGGCCCGCCGGAGGCCGTCAGAATGACGCGCCGCACATCTTCACGCCGGCTTCCGCTCATTGCCTGAAACAGGGCATTGTGCTCAGAATCAACCGGCAAAATGGTTGCGCCCGCAGCGGCTGCGCGCCGCATGAACAGTCCGCCAGCGCAAACAAGGCTTTCCTTGTTGGCGAGCGCCACAATGGCACCTCGCTCGGCGGCGGCAAGCGTCGACTTTAGTCCGGCAGCGCCGGTGATCGCTCCAATCACCCAGTCGGAGGGCCTCTGCGCCGCTTCAATGACCGCTTGTTCTCCCGCCGCCGCCTCAATTCCAGTGCCTGCCAGAGCATCCCTTAAATCGACGTAAGCCGCTGGATCCCCGACGGCCGCAAAACGAACTCCGATCTCGCGAGCCAATCCCGCAAGCGCCGCCCAATTTTTATTGGCGGTGAGCGCCACTACGCGGTAGCGGTCGCGATTACGCCTGATGAGATCAATGGTACTCGCACCGATCGAGCCGGTTGCACCGAGAATAGCGACTGAGCGGTGCTCAAACGATGTCGCAGGCGAGGTCAGTTCGTGTGTGGACTTATCGAACGGCATCAACTCACCACACCAATAGACCGCGCGCCGGTGATTCGATCCCTCCGCGCATAACGCCAATCAGCGCCGCCAGGAACCCTGCGGCAACAAATCCGTCCAATCGGTCCATTAATCCTCCGTGCCCCGGGATGAGTTGACCGGAATCTTTCGCGCCGAATTTGCGCTTCATATGCGATTCGAAGAGATCTCCGCCTTGGGCAAAGATCGACAAAATCGCTGACAATTCCATGAGCGTGACGACTGCGGAAAGCCCGGCGGCCTTCGCCACAACGAGTCCCGCCAGTACCGCTGCTGCTGTACCGCCCAGCGCACCCGACCAGGTTTTTTGCGGGCTTATCTGCGGGATCAGCTTTGCGCCGCCGACGCCGCGGCCAATAAAGTAGGCGCCGGTGTCGGTTGCCCACACAACCGCAAACAGAAAAAGCATGGCGACAAAGCCGTTTTCACCGTCCGAGCGCAGGACGAGGGGTGAGGCGCCGAGCACACCTGCATAGAGAACGCCGAGTGCGGCCCACATTCGCCGGCCGGAGGGTGCGATTGCAAAATTCGCGGCGGCGCCGATTGCAATCGCGGCAAGTGCGGTCCGATAATACCCAAACGCGAGCAGTCCCATCTCGAATAAAAGGGAGACTGCGCCGCCAATGAAAAGCAGCCCCCTACCGCCAGATGCAATCAGCGCCGTCCATTCCCGCAGGACAATGACAGCCGCTGCTGCCCAGAGCAGGACAAACGACCAGCCGCCCGCATAGGCAGTCGCAACCGCCAGCGCAACCAGCACTGTTGCCGAGCAGACCCGGAACAGCAGTTCATTGCCTCGAACGGTGCCAAACTGTGACGCGCCGTCGGGACTCACCAGGATCACGATCCGGTCCGCGCAACCAGGCCGCCGAAACGCCGTTCGCGCCTTCGGTACTCGGTTATTGCGCTTTCGAGCGCAACCCGGTCGAAATCGGGCCAGTAAGTGGGCACAAAGACCAATTCGCTGTAGGCGGCCTGCCACAGCAGGAAATTGGATAGACGCTGTTCACCGCTCGTCCGAATGATGAGATCCGGGTCCGGCAAATCTGGCGCGTCGAGGTAGTTTCCCAGTTTTTCGGCAGTAATCGCCGTTATCGGCAAATCGCCTGCCGCAACTAATGCCGCCATACGCTGAGCGGCTCGCGCTATTTCCTGCCGAGCACCGTAGTTGAAGGCGACAATGAGCACGAGATTGTCATTTCTCTTCGTAAGCTCCTCGGCTTCATCGAGCAGCCGTCTGATTTCCGGCTCGAGATTCGCACGCTCCCCGATGACGCGAACCCGCACGCCATTGCGATGCAGTTCAGCCAGATCATGACGAATGAAACGCCGCAACAACCCCATCAGTTCGCGAATTTCAGTTGCCGGGCGCGACCAATTCTCCGCGCTGAATGAAAAGATCGTCAGGAAGCCGATGCCAAGATCGCCGGCAGCGCGTACCGTGCGGCGCAGCGCCTCGACTCCTCGGCGGTGTCCTTCTCCGCGCGGCAGCCCGCGCGCCGCCGCCCACCGACCATTGCCGTCCATGATGATCGCGACGTGCCGCGGCACGGCGATGTCTCCGATTTGAATAGTGCGCAACGGGTCCTCTTTGGACATGGCGCCGTTCAAAGCCTCAAACCGTGAGGATTTCCTTTTCTTTTGTGGTCAACATTCTATCGACCTCCGCAATGGACTCATCGGTCGCCTTCTGCACCTGCTCGGATGAGCGCTTTCCATCGTCCTCGCTGATCTTGTGGTCCTTTTCGAGCTTCTTGATCACGTCGAGGCCGTCGCGGCGTACGTGGCGAACGGCGACGCGCGCCGCCTCCGCGTATTTGTGGGCCACCTTTACCAGTTCCTTGCGCCGTTCCTCATTGAGTTCCGGTATCCGCAATCGCAGTGTCTGCCCTTCCGTGGAGGGACTGAGCCCGAGATTGGAGGCCGCAATAGCCTTCTCTACCGCATGAACCATGGAACGGTCCCACACCTGAACCGAGATGAGGCGAGGCTCGGGAATACTGATCGTGGCTACCTGATTGAGCGGCATGTGGCTGCCGTAGGCCTCCACCTGCACCGGCTCGAGCAGGCTCGCGGAAGCACGTCCGGTTCGCAGTCCACCCAATTCCTGCTTCAACACCTGAATAGCGCCCTGCATGCGGCGTTTGAGTTCGTTAAGGTCATATGTCGGGTTTGCCATGATAAATCTCGAATCGCTTATCAAGCGGGCGCGCCATCTCTCCGGTGCGACGTTTTCCAATGATGCGATCGGTTTTCACTCTCCGATCAAGGTAAAGCGTCCCTCTCCGCATGCCGCCGCGGTAATCGCATCCTTCTCGCGGATCGAGAATACGATGATAGGCATATGGTTTTCCTGAGCAAGCGCGAATGCGGTCATATCCATCACTTTGAGATTGCGATCGATCGCTTCCTGGTGGGAAAGGCGCTCGTAGCGTTTGGCGGCCTTCTCCTTTTTTGGATCCGCGCTGTAGACCCCGTCGACGTCGGTGGCCTTGAGTACGGCGTCGGCACCGATCTCGGCAGCCCGCAGGACAGCGGTTGTATCAGTCGTAAAAAAAGGATTCCCGGTGCCTGCCGCGAGCAAGATGATTCTCCCGGCCTTGAGGTGATGCAGAGCGCGCCGGCGCTCATAGCTCTCGCATAGTTCGGGCATCACCAACGCAGACATCGTGCGTACCGCTGCCCCGGCCTTCGCCAATGCGCTTTCGAGCGCCAGTGCGTTCATCACGGTTGCCAGAATGCCCATCATATCCGCCGTCACCCGCGGAATGCCTTGTTCCGATACTTTGACCCCGCGAAAAATATTGCCGCCGCCGACCACAACCGCCATGGCAATGCCGAGAGCGTGAGCAGCGATGATATCGGCAGCAATCCTATCGAGCGTTGGCTGGTGAATGCCGAAGCCTTCCGGACCCATGAGGGCCTCGCCGGAAACTTTGACGACCAGGCGGCGATACTTCAGCTTAGCCATGGTGCGCAGTTCCGATCCGTGCCGCCTGGCACAAGCTCTCTCTGCCACCCTGGCAATCAGCTCCGTCCGGCAGTCGCCGCCACTTCCGCGGCAAAATCGGTATCCGGTCGGTCGATGCCTTCGCCGAGTGCATAGCGTACAAAACCCGTGATCTTGATCGGCGCCCCGACGCTGGCCGCGGCCGCAGTGAGGGCCTGCGCTACGCTCTTGTCCGGCTCATGAATGAATGCCTGATCCAACAGGCAGACCTCCTTGTAGAAGGTCTTGAGCCCTGATTCGACAATTTTGTCGATTACGTTCGCAGGTTTTCCCTGGGCTTTATATTTATCGGCGAGGACCTCTCGCTCTCGTCGCACCACCTCAGGATCGAGACCGGCCGCATCAATGGCTTGCGGATTGGATGCGGCAACATGCATGGCCACCATGCGACCAATGCGCTTAAGCTCGTCATGCTTTCCTCCCGACTTAAGCCCCACCAGGACTCCGATTTTTCCCAGCCCCTCGTCCACGGAATTGTGCATGTAGCTCGCGATCAGCCCGTGTGCGATCGACAAGGATGAAGCGCGCCGCAATGACATGTTTTCACCGACCTTGGCCACGGTGTCGGCAATCGCTTCCGCGATCGTCAGGCTGCCGACCTTGGCCGCCTTGATTTTCTCCACGTCCGCGCCGACTGAAAGCGCGACGTTCGCGATCATTTTCACGAGCCCTTGGAATAGGTCGTTGCGCGCGACGAAATCCGTTTCCGAATTGACTTCAACCAGGACTCCCTTGTTGGCCTCGACCGCCATGCCAATGAGACCCTCGGCCGCGATGCGGCCGGCTTTTTTGGCGGCTTTGGCGAGGCCCTTCTTGCGCAGCAAATCGACAGCCTGCTCCATTTCGCCGCCGGTTTCGCTGAGCGCGAGCTTGCAATCCATCATTCCCGCGCCGGTGCGCTCGCGGAGTTCCTTGACCAACTGCGCGGAGATGGTGGCCATGTTCAGTCCTTTGTTCATGCCGCCGGCTAGTGTTCTGACGTTCCTACGAATGACTCGCGGCGATGATGGTCAAGCCACTGGGTTGCCGGTGAATGGAGCACGGCGCAGATGGCCTGCAAGCTTGGAAGGCCCCCGGAAGCGGACAAAGCTTGCGACTACTCTGCGGTCAATTCCTTTGCCTGAGCGATCCAGCCTTCCATGCGTCCGGGCAAACCCACTTCCTCGCCGATCTTGCGCGCGGCGGGGGCACTCAAGCCAGCGATCTGCCAGTAATGAAAGATCCCCAGATCATTGAGCTTCTTTTCAATCGCGGGCGACATGTGATGAAGCTTTTTGAGATCATCGGCAACCCCACGCGGTCCCGACAGAACCTCATATCCCGGCCCCTCGGCAGCCGGCGGCAGTTCCTCGACAATCGGCTCTGCCGCTGCCCCAGCATCGGTTCCGAGTTCGCCCTGCGCGCGCGAAATGCCGTCGATCGCCGCTTTCGCCACCAGGTCGCAATAGAGTGTGATCGCGCGACTGGCATCGTCGTTTCCGGGCACGACATAGGTGATGCCATCGGGATCGCAATTGGTATCGACGACGGCAGCAACCGGGACGCCTAGCCGGCGCGCCTCCTTGATAGCAATGTCCTCTTTGTTGGTGTCGATTACGAACAACAGATCCGGCAAGCCGCCCATATCCTTGATGCCGCCAAGCGCGCGATCAAGCTTGTCGCGCTCGCGTTGCAGCGTGAGCCGCTCTTTTTTGGTATAACCTTGCGACTCGCCCGACGAAAGCATCTCGTCGAGCTTACGCAACCGGGAAATCGATTGCGAGATTGTCTTCCAGTTCGTGAGCGTGCCGCCAAGCCAACGCGAGTTCACATAGTATTGCGCGCATTTCTTCGCTGCCGCGGCGATGGCGTCCTGCGCTTGCCGCTTGGTGCCAACGAACAAAATGCGCCCGCCCTTCGCGACAGTGTCGCTCACCGCCTGCAAGGCTCGATGCATCATCGGGACTGACTGAGCGAGATCGATGATATGGATGTTGTTGCGCGCGCCAAAGATGTACTCCGACATCTTTGGATTCCAGCGATGCGACTGATGGCCGAAATGCACGCCAGCTTCCAAGAGCTGGCGCATGGAAAAATCAGGCAGTGACACTTCGTTTCTCCGGTTGAGCCGCCGCGAACCCGTGAGCCTTCATTTAGACCGAAGACCACCGGACGCCCTAATGGCAAGGTCCGCGTGTGAGATGGCGCGGCTTATATAGGCACGCCTCCCCGGTTGCAAGGATGGCCATGCGCCAGCCTTGCGCCAGCTTTGCTACACCGCCTCCACGGCGACTACGCCCGGCACCGCCTTCAGCGCGCCCGCGATCTGCGGAGAAACTTTAAAGCGTCCGGGCAGCTTAACCTCGACTTCGGTGCCTTCACCGAGCATCAGAACAAGCGCGACCTCGCCTTCGGCTTTGTCGGCCGTCGATGGCTTCGTGGGCGGCCTTTCCAGCCGCTTTGCGACGCTTTCAATCGGCTCCTCTCCGCGTACGAAGACGCGCAAGCCCTTTGCGAGCTTGGCAGCAGCGGCATCGAGGGGCTCCGCCATCTGGATGCGCGCGCGCACGTCGTCGCCCTGCAGCTCGGCGGAAAGCGTCAGCAGCACGGCGGCGCCCGGTTCGAGGATATCGCGGAATTGTTGCAGGCCCTCAGAAAAGACTACCGCCTCGTAGTGCCCGGTCGGATCGGAGAGCCCAACGATACCCATTTTGCTGCCGTTGCGGGTGCGCCGCTCCGTGCGCGCCAGTACGGTCGCCGCGACGCGCCCGACGCTTGCGCCGGCGCGCACTGCGCGCGAAAATTCAGCCCACGCCTGCACTCGCATGTGCTTGAGCGTAACGGCGTAATCATCGAGCGGATGGCCGCTGAGGAAAAAACCAACGGCGTCGAACTCCTTCTGCAGCCGCTCCCCGGGCAACCAAGCCTCGATTGCCGGCAGCACAATGGACTCCCCCGCGGCAGCATCGCCAAAGGAAAACTCAAGCGCGCCGCTTGCATGAGCTTCATGCTCGCGTTGTGCGCAGGAAAGAAGGGCATCGACTGCCGCGAATACACGCGCGCGATTTGCCCCCAGCGCATCAAATGCGCCCGCGGCCGCCAGGCTTTCCAGCACGCGCTTGTTGATGGCGCGCGGATTGATGCGGCGGGCAAAGTCGGAGAGGTCCTTGAATGGACGATTGCCGCGCGTTTCAACGATCGCCTCGACCGCTTGCCGGCCGACACCTTTGAGCGCTGCCAGTGCGTAGCGGATGGTATTGCCAGCGACTGCGAACGAGACGCCGGAGTTGTTCACCGACGGCGGCTTGACCTCCACGCCGAGCCGTTGGGCTTCGGCGCGAAATTCTGCGAGCTTGTCGGTATTGCCCATGTCGAGGGTCATCGAGGCGGCGAGAAACTCGACCGGGAAGTTCGCCTTCATGTATGCGGTTTGGTAGGCGACAAGCGCATAGGCGGCAGCATGGCTCTTGTTGAAACCATAATCGGCGAACCGCTCGAGCAGATCGAAAATCGCTTCCGCCTGGGCAGTGTCGATACCGCGCTCGAGGCAGCCGGAAAGAAACCGGCTGCGCTGCTTTTGCATTTCACTGCGGATCTTTTTGCCCATGGCACGGCGCAGCAGGTCGGCTTCGCCGAGCGAGTAGCCGGCGAGCAGCTGCGCGGCCTGCATCACCTGCTCCTGATAGACGATGACGCCGAAGGTTTCCCGCAGGATCGGCTCGAGCTTGGGATGAATGTAGTCCGGTTGTTCGATGCGATGCTTGCGCGCGCAATAGGTCGGGATGTTGGCCATCGGTCCCGGCCGGTACAGCGCGACCAGCGCAATGATGTCCTCGAACCGGTCCGGCCGCATGTCGAGCAAAGCCCGTCGCATGCCCTGGCTTTCCAGTTGGAACACGCCCACAGCTTCCGCCCGTGACAGCAAGGCGTAGGTCTTTTCGTCATCGAGCGGGATGGCAGCAAGATCGAGCGTGACCCCGCGGTCGCGCAACAGCGCTACCGCCGTTTGCAGGACCGTAAGCGTCTTCAGCCCGAGAAAGTCGAATTTGACCAGGCCGGCCTGCTCGACCCATTTCATGTTGAACTGAGTTACCGGCATCAGCGATTTCGGGTCGCGATAGAGCGGCACCATTTCAGTGAGCGCCCGCTCGCCGATCACGATACCGGCCGCATGGGTCGAGGCGTGCCGGTGCAGGCCTTCGAGCTTTTGCGCGATGTCGAAAGCGCGCCGCACCACGGGATCGCCGTCCCGCGCCGCTTGCAGGCGCGGCTCGTCTTCGATGGCGCGAGCAAGGGTGACGGGGCTGAGCGGGTTCTGCGGGACGAGCTTGCAGAATTTATCCACCTGGCCATACGGCATCTGCAGCACGCGGCCGACATCGCGCAGCACGCCACGCGCCTGCAAGGTGCCGAAGGTGATGATCTGGGCGACCCGGTCGCGGCCATAACGCTCCTGCACGTAGCTGATGACTTCGTCGCGCCGATCCTGGCAGAAATCGACGTCAAAATCGGGCATCGATACCCGTTCGGGATTGAGAAACCGCTCGAACAGGAGCCCGAACCGAATGGGATCGAGATCGGTGATGGTGAGCGCATAAGACACGAGCGAGCCTGCGCCCGAGCCGCGCCCGGGCCCGACCGGGATGCGGCGCGCCTTTGCCCATTGAATGAAATCCGCGACGATCAGGAAGTAGCCGGGATATTTCATCCCTTCGATGACGTTGAGCTCGAAGGCCAAGCGCTCGCGATATTCTTCGATCGTGTGGCCGGGCGCGACGCCGGCAGTGTTGAAACGATGTTCGAGGCCTGCCTGCGCGCGCGTGCGCAATTCCGCCGCCTCATCGACAGCGCTGCCGCTGTCGCCAACGGAAAAGCGGGGAAGAATGGGCGCTTGCACGCGCGGACGAAAAGCACATCTCTGCGCGATCTCGACGGTGGAGGCGATGGCCTCCGGGAGATCCGCAAACAAGTCGTTCATCTCCGCCCGCGTCTTGAACCGGTGCTCGGGCGTGAGCTGGCGCCGCTCATTGTCCATCAGGAGGCGGCCGGCGGCGATGCATAACAGCGCATCGTGGGCCTCGTAGTCCTCCCGCGTTGCGAAGAACGGCTCGTTGGTTGCCACCAGCGGCAGCCCATGCGTGTAAGCAAATTCAACCAGTGCAGGCTCGGTTACCCGTTCGGCACTGGTGCCGTGGCGCTGCAGCTCGATATAGAAGCGATCGCCGAACAGCCGGGCCAATATTCGTCCGCGCTCGCTCGCCAGTTCGCCTTGGCCGCCGGCGAAGGCGAGATCGAGCGGACCGCCCGGTCCTCCGCTCAACGCGATCAAGCCGTCGGTTTCACCTTCCAGCCATGCGAGCTTGAGATGCGGCTGTTCGTTCGGCGGCGTGTCGAGGAATGCGCGGGAATTGAGCCGCATCAGGCTGCGGTAGCCGGCTTCGCGCGCGGCCAGGAGAACGATGCGCAGATGCTGCGGGGCAAGCGCGTTGCCGTTGCGCGCGCTTGTCTCCTGGTCGGAAAAGTCGATGGCGAGAGCGCAGCCGGCGATCGGTTGAATGCCGGCACTTGCCATCTTATCGGAGAATTCAAGGGCACCGAAGAGGTTGTCGGTGTCGGTGAGAGCGAGCGCAGGCTGGCGGTCGGCTTTGGCAAGCTCGGCGAGCCGCGCAATCGTCAATGCGCCCTCAAGCAGCGAATAGGACGAATGCACGTGCAGATGGACAAAGCCCGGCATGCGGACCCCTCAGCGATTCGCAAACTGGAAGTGACTGTGAGCGGCGCCCCCGAGGCTGTCCATCGCCGCAGCGGCACGGGACGCGGGAATACCGTTTATCCCCAGATGATGGGAGACGGAGGCTGGAATAGCGGCCGGCAATAGCGATTACCCGATTCGGTTCCCTGTAAATAAAGGGCAAAAAAAACAGGCAGCCTCTGACGTACGAGGCCGCTTGCGCCTGTAAGTTGCAACAGCGGTTGATTGCGATTTTCTATTGTTGTTATCAATGGAAAAAAACAATGACCGCCGGCCCGGGTTCACAACGTGGCGATGACCTGAGCCCAAATGGCGATCGTGCCGATGAAAAGCGCCAGCGACGCAAGCGTAATGGCTTCCTCAACAAGGCCGGACATAGGAACTACTCCTCTTAAGAACGAAAGAGGAACATAGTTCATGCTATGTTCTATGTCAAGTCGAAGATAGTGGCCTGTTTTCATGGGGGGCAGTATCCAAGTCGAATTGTGCAAATGCCCCAGGAACGTCAGTGCCACTGGGCAAGCTCGACCGTAACGCCTTCGGGACCGTCGATGAAAACCAGCTTGCGGGAATGAAAATCCATGATCTCGTTACGGGTCTTGAAGCCGCCGGCGCGAAGCTTGCGGACCTCGGCTTCGACGTCATCGACCGCAAAGCAGACGTGATTCATTCCGATCTTGTGCAGGTCGCGAATGTTTGCGTCAGGGAGCGCCTGCGGGTTTCGGTAACGCAGAAGCTGGATCTCCGTCCGCGGCGAAGCATTCTCCAGCACAAGGGTAACATGTTCGGCTTCGATGCCAGGAACGCCCATGTAGGACGCAAAGGGCTCGCCGGCAATGACGACCGACTTGTCCTCCTTGAAGCCGAGCAGTGCAAAGAAAGTCTTGGCTTGCGCAACGTCGCGCACCACGATCGTCAAATGATCGAACTGTCTTACCATGGGTCCTTCGCTAAGCAGCGGTGGTGCGCACCGGTGGCCTACTTCACCGGCAGCATCACGTATTCGTAGGGCGTGCCGCCGAACATGACAAAAGGTTTGTGCGTATCATCGGCATTTGTGGGATAGCCCTCGATCATGTGCGCGATCCCCGGCCCGCCGATCATCACATGCGGCCCCGTTTGCACCCATTTCTTGCCGGCGGCAGGAGCGGTCGCGAACGGGTCCTCGTTGCTCGCATCCGAGCCGCCCATCAGCATGTAGCCAATCCATACCTTCCCTTCGGGCGGCTTCTCCTTCGCGAGCAGCGCCTTCAACCACTCCAAGCCATTGCGGTCGAGGCACATCGGATCCCTTCCCGGCGTATTGGGATCGTCCGGCAGGCAGGTGAAGCTGCCTTGTCCCTCTTTGATGGTCCGCAGCTTGCCGTCGCTGCCCACCGCGATAATGGTTGCGTCCTTCGTCACAGCTGCAGGCGCGGCGGACGTGGCGTTTGCAATCATTTGTGCATCGGTCTTCACGGCGGTGGTGGCAGCATGCTGTTGCGCAGACGCTGTGGCGGCATGCATGGCAAGCCCAAGGCTGCAGCCAAGCAACGTGATCAGCGATCCGATATGCATGGAAACTTCCTCCTTGCCTCCTTACGAGACCCAACGTTACCACGCCGGCAGGCGTTGGCCCGCGTAAAAAACTCGTAGCCTTTCACGGCTGCGACTTGAGCGCTTTGTAGATTTCGAATGCGTCGGCGGGTTTGGCATTCTTGTGCACCACTGCGTGCACGGCGCTGATCATGGCCTTCGGTGCATCGGACTGAAAGATGTTACGGCCCATGTCGACTCCGGCTGCCCCCTGCTGGATCGCATCGTATGCCATGGTGAGGGCGTCAAGCTCGGCGAGCTTCTTGCCGCCGGCCATGACGATCGGCACCGGGCACGACGCGGTCACCGTCTCGAATCCGTCGGCTACGTAATACGTCTTGACGTAATGGGCACCGAGCTCCGCGATGATACGACAGGCAAGGCGAAAATATTTTGCATCACGCACCATGTTGGTGCCGACTGCGGTAACCCCCATCACCGGAATGCCATAACGCAGTCCGGCATCGACCAGCTTGGTCATGTTGTGGATCGAGCGCGTCTCGAATTCCCCGCCGATGAATACCTGGATGCCCACGCCGGCAGCATTGAGCCGCATGGCGTCTTCCATGTCCATGGCGATCTGCTCGTCGGAAAGTTCCTTCAGGATGCTTGGTCCGCCGCTCGCCCGCAGCACCATGGGCTTGGTCGTGTCGGCAGGAATGACGGAGCGCAGGATGCCGCGCGTGCAGAACAATGCGTCGCAATAGGGCAAGAGCGGCACGATACCGAGATCGATGCGTTCCAGTCCGGTCGTCGGCCCCTGGAAATAACCGTGGTCGATCGCCAGCATTACTGTGCGCCCGCTCGCAGGACTGAACACCCGCGCCAAGCGGTTTTTCATTCCCCAGTCGAGCTGGTGTGAGCCCTTCAAAAAGAAACCCGGCGCCGCTTGCGCGCGATCGGCATAAAATCTAGCACCCTCTTGATCGACTTCAGGCATGGCTCGACTTTGGCTCGCACGGCTGCACAACGGGGTTTGTCGGCCATAGCACATGGCAGCGGAATCGCAACGGCCGACGGATCGAAGCTTTGAAAGGTGAACCCCTCGCGAAGGGGCGCAAAATGCTCTAACACTGAACGGTCCCGGAGCGCCGATGGAGCAAACGATGCCAGCAATCCGGCGATCCAATGCGATACGGAGAGCGCTATGCGGGTGCTATTCAGCGTAGCCGTCGGGCTCTTGATCGGCTTTGCATTCGCCACCTGGTTTTTTCATTACGGCGGCAACATTATTGTTGCCGGACGCGAATTGGGACCGCCGGGTGGCGGCAGGACCCCGACGGTTGGCGGCACCGGGACGCTCCCGCCCGCAACCATCAGACCAGATGAAAAATCCGCCGCTGGCGACGAGACGGTCGTTATCAAAATGCCGCGCTGGTGATATTGAGCCCCGCCATCCGCCTGAGCTGATTGACGGCGGCTTTAGTCCAATTCGTGCTGCCGCATGGGCCGGGTTTTGAACTCCATTACGGAAGGCACTTTCCGTCGCCGTAATTCCGCGAGCGGGGCGACCTCGCCGGTCCCGAACGGACGATCTCCCTTGATGGTGACGCGTTCCATCAGCCGCCGCTGTGGATAATAATCGTGCACCGCCGCATGCTGCACTCCCCGGTTATCCCAGAACACAACCATGTTCGGCTCCCAGCGGTGGCGGTACTGATATTCCAGCGTATGGACGGTGCCAAACAAGGTGTCGAGGAGCGTGCGGCTTTCGCTTTCTTCCATTCCCTTGATGTAGAGCGTGAATTGCGGATTGACGAACAGCGCCTTCTTGCCGGTGACCGGATGGACGCGGACCACCGGATGCGTTACCGGACGATAAATCTCTTCAAATTTGCGCAGGCGTTGCCGGCCCGCGTCGCTGTCCTCGAATAAACTCTTGAACGGCTTGAAGTCATGCACCGCTTCCAGGCCGGAAATAAACCGCTGCATGCGGTCGGACAGTCCTTCGTAAGCGGCAATCATGGAGCAAAAGCAGGTATCGCCGCCGATCTTCGGGATGATTTTTGAACACAGCATCGTTCCCATGGGAGGTTCGGCACGAAACGTCTCATCGCTGTGCCAGATATCGGTGGGCGGCGGAGGGTTGCCTTCCTTGTTGTCATAGACGATGAGTTCGGGGGCATCCTTCGTGCTGGTCGAAAACGGATGCACCGTCAGTTCGCCGAAGCGGCGCCCGAAGCGTTTCAGATCTTCGGAAGAAAGTGTCTGATCCGGGAACACGAGCACTCCATGCTCGGCATGCGCTTGCCTGATCGCTTCCACGGTAGGGGGGGCCAGCTCTCGCCTGAGATCGACTCCCGTAACCTCGGCTGCCAAAGACGCTCCGATGCGGCGAACCGAAATCGGCGATGCCGATTCTTGTTCAGCCTTTGCGGATTGCACCACTTGCGGCATTTCGCTCTCCCCTAATCAAAACTCAGATTGGCAGCTTTGACCACATCGGCATAGGCCTTGATGTCGGCATCGATCAGTTGCCTGAATTCCTCGCCTGGCCGGCCGTCAGGCGAATAGGCGACGGCTTTGAATTTATCGCGCACCGCAGGATCGCTCAGAACCTGGCGCAGCGTCGCTTCAAGTTTTCGTACGATAGTTGCCGGGGTTGCGGCCGTTACAAAGGCGCCGATCCATTGCAGCCTGATGTCGATATTGCCAAACCCCGATTCGGCGACTGTGGGCACGTCCGGCAGTTCAGGCAAACGGCCCGGCCCGGTCATGGCGAGGGCGCGGATTTTGCCGCCCTGCACCAGTGGGATCGCGATCGGTGGATCGGCAAATCCGAACAGCGTCTGGCCGGCAGCGATGCTCAGCAGCATCTCGTTGGTGCTTTTGTAGGGAATCGTTTGCCCGGGCATGCCCGTCTTCAGCTTGAACAGCTCGGCGGGAATTGTGAATGCAGGCGAAGAGGAAGGATAGTTCGCCTTTTCCGGATTTGCCTTGGCGAAAACGACGAGGTCCTTGAGCGAGCTGATTTCGTATTGCCGTGAGCCGGCAATGACCAGCCAATAGGAGGCAAGCAAAGTCAGCGGCGCAAGCGTCCTGGTTGGATGGAAGGGCAAATTGGCATGGATCGCGGCCGCGATGGCGAGCTGTCCGGTGGCGCCGACGAGCATCGTATACCCATCGGCCGGCTGGCCTTGCGCATAGACGACGGCCAGCTGCCCGGCTGCACCGGGCCGGTTCTCGATGATGACCGGTTGGCCGATGATCTCCGCCAGTTTCGGGCCGACGATGCGTGCGACCAGATCATTGCCGCCGCCGGCGGCAAACCCGACGATGATCCGGATTGGTTTGCTCGGGTAGCTCGCCGCTTCCTCCTGGGCCGAACGCCCGTTCCATCGGTTCAGCGATAAGCGCCGCGCATAGGAACGTCATAAGCAGCAGCATGCGCGCAAAGCGGATCGATTGCATGAAACCGGAAGGCACCTGAAATTACGGCAATCCAGCAATGGCGCGCGCCTCGCCGGTCAATTCGAGGATGTGCAGGCCGCTATTGGCACGGTCGACGACATAAACGTAGCCGCGATCGTCCGTCTCGACATTGTTGCTTTGGATGGCGGTCTTGCAGCGCTCCTGGCCGTCAATCTTGATGCAACGCTTGTCGGTCGCCTCGGTGATTGCCGGAACGAAATAACCCACTTCCTTCGGAGCGTAAGGGTCGCGGATATCGATCGCCCGCACTCCGGCATTGAACCAGGTCACGAAAGCAAGCTTCTGATAAAACACCGGAGCCATGCTCTCGTTGCCGGAATGCGAGCCGAAGCGGCCGCCGCGCGTGCAGAAATTGCCGCTCATCTCGGACACGTTGAAATGCGAGACTACCATGGGTCTCGTCTCCACCGTGGCATCGACAAACCACACCATCTGGCGGGTTTCAGCAGACTGGCACTCGTTCACCAGCGACTCATCGACAATCATGATCATGTCGCGCACGCCGCCGGCCAGATCCCGGCTGAATTCCGGAATTTTCATCTTTCCCAGCGGAATGGTCGAATGCGCGCCCTGGAGCGGGAGCATTTGCAACTCGCCGATCACCGGAAAATGCAGATTGTCGGGAGTGGGCTCCTTCGGGCCATTCAATAATTTTTCGCGATCGACGATCTGCAGGACGCCGCCCTTATTGGTGCCGTAGCCGAAATAGACGCGATTGCCGCTTGGGCCGGTCGAGATCATGCCATGCAGCTCGGTCGGCACCGCGCCGGTCGCCCCCGGATGCTGGCCGGCAAGTCCATAGTCGCGAATTTTTACCGGTTTTGCCGGATCGCTGAGATCATAGACCTCGGTCATGCGGCGCGTACGCCAGGTCGGTACGCCGGAGACGAGATAGGCAATGCCGGTGTCGCATTCCCACCAGCTCTTATGGGTGTCTTTGAGGTCCCAGCTTACCCGCGTGATCAGGGTCGGGTTTTCCGGCGTGCTCACGTCCCACATTTCGTGTCCCTGCCCCCCGAAGGTGCGCAGGAGATACGTCTTGCTGCGGTCGCCCTTGGGCAGGCTCCCTCCGTCGCAGGCGCGCACCATCTGCGCCCCGCCCTGCTCGCCCAGGCCCTCCTGCCCGGGAATGTGCGCGAGATATTTCGGCTGCCTTGGATCGGTGACATCGACAATCGAAGTGCCGTTGAATTCCGGTTGGCCGGTCAGGCCATTCACCGGCTTGGGAATGGCCGCGGTGCCGCCGTGATGGCCGATATAGGCGATGGTGCGATTGCCTTGCTTGTGGATGATGGGTTGATACGCGCTGCGCGCCTGCAGATCATTGTACCCGACCAGACGCATGCCGCTCGCTTCCGGCGGATCGCCGACTTTCGGCGCCTGCGCGAATACCGATTGAGCGGCAATTGCCGCCGACGCAATCGCGAAGACGATAGCTGCGATAGGAGCGCGAAATGGCACCGCGTTCGTCTCCTATCCCAATGCTTTGAGGACCCGCTCCGGCGTGAACGGGGTATGGCGCAGGCGCACGCCCGTGAGTGCCGCAACCGCACTCGAGATTGCCGGCGCAACCAGCGGCGTTGCCATCTGGCCGACCCCCGTCGGGTGGTTGTCGGTTGCGATTACGTCGACATGCATCTGCGGTACTTCGTTCATGCGCGGAACGCGGTAATCATAGAAGTTCGACTGTTCCACTGCCCCGTCCTTGTAGGTAATCCGCTCGGTCAGGCTTAGGCCGATCCCGTAAACGATGCTGCTTTCGGTTTGTGCTGCGACATTGTCGGGCTGCACGGGGATGCCGCAATCGATGGCGCACCAGAAATCGTGCACCTTGATCTGACCGTTCGTCCGATCGAGGGATACTTCCGCGATCCCGGCGACTTGCGAGCCGGAATAATCGATATAGGCCAGTCCGAGGCTGCGGCCATCGCGCTTGCCGCCCCAGTTCGCCATCTCCGCCACGCGCTCCACGACTTTCATCGCCCGCGGCGAGTTCTTCAGGAGAGCGAGCCGAAATTTCAGGGGATCGACGCCTTGCTTGCGCGCGCTCTCGTCGATGAAGGCCTCGGTTACGAATTTGTTCGCGGTAACGCCGATGCCCCGTAATGGCGAGGTGCGCACTCCGGTGTCTTCGTACAGCTGTTCGATGAGCTGGTGCGGCACGTCGTAGCCCTTGAGATCGGTGCCGAGCATCAGGATGAAATCCTTGCGGCCCGCTTTCTCATAACGCACCGGATCTACGTACGGCGTTACCCGATCGCCAGCCACACGATGCTGCCAGGCGATGAGCTTGCCGCCGGAATCAAACCCAGCCTTGAGAAAATGCGCCGACATCGGTCGTTGCCGTCCGTTGTGCACATCGTCCTCACGCGTCCACATCACTTTCACCGGCCGTTTGGCTTCTTTTGCCAATAGCACCGCATCCACGATGAACTCCTCATCGCGATGACCGCGCCGACCGAAACCGCCTCCCAATAGTGTATCGTTGAGCTTCACCTTCTCACGCGGGATGCCAAGGATTTTCGCGACCGCCTCCACGGCCATGGTCTGGCTCTGAGTGCCGCACCAGATTTCGGCGCTGTCGCCGGCAGCCGAAACGGATGCGACTGCGTTAAGCGGCTCCATCTGCGCGTGATAGGCATAATCGCAGCGGTACTCGGCCTCAATCACCGAGGCAGCTTTCGGCATTTCGGCGCGCACATCTCCGGTCTTGCTCCAATCGGTTGCCTTGGCATTGGGATCACGCGCGGTCGCCGCAAACAGTTCGATGCCTTTCTCGCTGTCGAACCCCCAAGCCGCACCCTCTCGCTTCCAGGTCAGATCAAGCGCTTGTCGCGCGGCCAAGGCTGCCCATGCGGTTTCGGCCAGCACGCCGACGCCATACGGCAGCTTCACAATGCCGATCACGCCGGAAACTTGCTTCGCTTTGGCATCATCGATCTTTTCCGGCGCCGACCCTTCGACCGGCGCGCGGATCACCGCGCCGTAGATCATGCCCGGGACTTGCTGGTCGATGGAGTACTTCGCGCTGCCGTTGACCTTGGTCGGAAGCTCAACCCGCGTGACATCCTTGCCGATCAGGCGGAACTCGCTCGTTTTCTTGAGCTCTTCAGGTTTGATCTCAGGCGCTTTTTCCGGGACTTCGGCAAAACTGGCGATCTCGCCATAACCAAGTCGTCGGCCGGATCTGGCATGCACCACCGTGCTCGGCTCGGTCGAAAGTTCCGTCACTGGGACAGCGAATTTTTTTGCTGCATTGTCGAGCAGCACGCGACGCACCTGGGCGCCGAATATCCGCAGCGGCTTGAAATAGCTCGTCACCGCATTGCTCCCCGCGGTGTACATCATCCCGCCAAATCCGGGATTGCCGTAGATGGCGTCGATGGGCGGAGCCGGCACGACATGTACCTTTGACCAGTCGGCATCGAGTTCTTCAGCAATGATAAGGGGCAACGACGTCATGGACCCCTGCCCCATTTCTGTGGCTGAACTCATGATGCTGATTGTCCCGTCGGGTGCGATGCTCACCCACGGACTGAGCGCCTTGCCGCGTGGCGCGTCGGCGAGCGCTGCGGCGCCGGCACGGCGATCAACGCCGAGGGCAACCGCGAAAGACAGTCCAGCCGCGCCGATCATCACCTGGCGGCGTGAAAGCAAAGGGTGCTGCAATGAATGAGTCTTGTTGTCGAGCTTTTGCATGGACATGGCTCACACCTCCCGCGCGGCGCGTTCAACCGCGCGCACGATCCGTTGGTAGGTCCCACAGCGGCAGATGTTCGTGCTCATATGCTCGACAATCTGTGCTCGCGTCGGCTTGGGATTGTGCTTGAGCAGGTCCGCCGCGCTCATGATCTGTCCCGATTGGCAATACCCGCATTGCGGCACCTGCTCCGCCAGCCAGGCTATCTGCAGCGGATGCGACGAGCTTTCCGACAAACCTTCAATGGTGGTGACCGCCCTGCCCGCTATTTCGGAAACCTGCGTCTGGCAGGAGTAAGCCCGTTTGCCGTCGATGTGCACCATGCACGCGCCACAAAGTCCGGCGCCGCAGCCAAATTTCGTGCCGGTAAGCTTGAGGCCCTCCCAGAATCACCCATAACAACGGCGTTGCCGGCGGCGCATCGGTGAAGGCCGCCTTGCCGTTCACAGTGAAGTTGATTGCCATGGTTTTCTCCTTGCGCCGCGACCTATTCAACCGTCCAGGGGGCACGCAGTTCCGGCATGCGGTGGGAAAGCCATTCTGCCTGCCGGCAAAGCCGGCGTCGAGGGACTCGTAGCCCGGATTGAGCGTCTTCGCTCAATCCTGGATGGCATCCCCGGATTTCGAAAGAACGAAATCCGGGCTACGCGCCTTCGCCTTGTGACCAGCCCGCTTCGATACCGGCGCGGAAATCTGCAAAGCGGCCGGCCGTAATTGCCGCGCGCATGTCGGCCATCAATTGCAAATAATACGCCAGGTTGTTGGTGGTGAGCAGAATGGCGCCGAGCAGCTCGTTCGCTTTCGTCAGGTGATGCAGATAGGCACGCGAATAGTCGCGCGCCGCGCTGCAGCTGCTCTGATCATCAAGCGGGCGCGGATCGCCGGCATGACGCGCATTTTTGAGATTGATCGGTCCGAACCGCGTGAAGGCGACGCCATGACGACCGTTGCGGGTCGGCAGCACGCAATCGAACATATCGATGCCGCTTGCTACTGCCGCAACGATGTCCTGCGGCATGCCGACACCCATTAGATAGCGCGGCTGACCTTGAGGCAGCATTGGCGTAACGGCGGCCACTACCTCCAGCATCACCTGCTGCGGCTCGCCTACCGCAAGCCCGCCGATGGCGTAGCCGTCAAACCCAAGGTCAAGAAGAGCGCGCGCGCTCGCCCGCCGCAGCGCCTCGCTATCGCCGCCTTGCACGATACCGAACAAGGCGGCGCCGCGCGAAACGGTTTCGAAGGCACGTTTGCTGCGCTCCGCCCAGGCGAGCGACAGCCGCATGGAACGTTCAAGCTCCGCGGGTGACGCCGGCAATTTGCGGCATTCGTCAAGCTGCATGACGATGTCGGAACCAAGCAGGTTCTGAATCTCGATTGCGCGCTCGGGCGTGAGCTGGACCATGGCGCCGTCGAGATGAGAGCGGAACGTGACGCCGCTCTCCTCCACCTTGCGCAGGCCGGAGAGCGACATGACCTGGAAGCCGCCCGAATCAGTAAGAATGGTGCAGGGCCAGTTCATGAACTTGTGCAGGCCGCCGAGCGCCGCGATCCGCTCGGCGCCGGGCCGCAGCATCAGATGGTAGGTGTTCGCCAGGACAATATCGGCGCCGATGGCTCGCAGCGCTTCCGGCGTCATCCCCTTGACCGTTGCTTGCGTGCCGACCGGCATGAATGCCGGCGTCTCCACCTTCCCGTGCGGCGTGATCAACTCGCCGCATCGGGCGGTACCCTCACTCGCGACAACGCGGAAAGAGAAAGGTTCCGGCATGCTGCTCGCAATTAGCCGCCGGACCGGAATAACAGGCAAGCATCGCCATAGGAATAAAACCGGTAACCTGCAGCGATCGCATGCGCGTAGGCGCGCTGCATGACGTCGAGCCCGGCAAAGGCGGCAACCAGCATGAACAAGGTCGAGCGCGGCAGGTGAAAGTTGGTCAGCAGCATATCAACCACGCGGAAGCGATAGCCGGGCGTAATGAACAGATCTGTCTCGCCGCTGAACGGACGAACTACTGGACCATGTTTGCTCGTGCTTTCAAGCAGGCGCAGCGAGGTCGAGCCCACCGCGACGATGCGCCCGCCGGCGCGGCGTACCGCGTTTAGCGCATCGGCGGTTTGCGCCGTCACAACTCCGTGCTCGCCGAACATACAATGTTGGTCGGTATCGGTTACCTTGACCGGAAGAAATGTCCCCGCTCCCACGTGCAGCGTTACTTTATGCAGGGCAATCCCCCGCGCGTTGAGACGTTCGACCAGCAAATCCGTGAAATGCAGCCCAGCGGTCGGCGCTGCCACCGATCCCTCCCTTTGGGCAAACAAGGTCTGATAGTCGGTTGCATCGCGCTCGTCGGGCTTGCGGCGCCCGGCAATATAGGGGGGCAACGGCATGTTGCCACGCTCCTCGATCGCCTGATCGAGCACTGGTCCATGGAAGGCGAAGGCGAGTGTCACCGCACCTGCTTCGCCCTTGGCCTCGACCGTGGCATCGAGCTGGCCGAGAAAACAAACCTTCCCCTCTTCCCCGAAGCGGACGACGTCGCCTTCTGCAAGCCGCTTGGCCGGTCGCACGAAAGCATGCCATCGGGAACCGTCGATGCGCTTGAACAGCGTTGCTTCGATTGCCGGCTCGGCGGCGCCGCGCCCAATTCTGCGGCCGGTGAGGCGTGCCGGAATGACCTTCGTATCGTTCACGACCAGCGCGTCGCCTGCGCGAAGGAAATCAGGCAGCTCGCCCACATGGTGATCCTCGAACTCCGGCTGGCGGCCCGGCGCAACAAGCAGCAGTCGGGCTGCATCGCGCGGCACGACCGGCCGCAAAGCGATGCGTTCCTGCGGCAGGTCGAAATCGAACAGATCGGTGCGCATGCTCCTTCATAACACGAAGCCGCGTGCCTCGGCTTTCGAGTCGATCTGAGCGGGTCAGCTAAACATTCGGCGGAAAAGGATCGACGCCGTAGGTCCAAACAGTTGCTGCTTCCCCGTTTTCGTCGATCACTTGCACTTGCGTCTCCTCGCCCTTGTCGCCGAATTGATGTGCAGCATCGATTGCAAACAGCATTGCCTCGCGTTCGGTCTGATACGGACCGAACTGCTCGGCTTCGAAGCCGATGAACCACAGGCCATCGCGTCGACTGATTCGATAAGATCTGCGGGAAGGAGCTGGAACTAAGCTCGCGCGCTCCTGCATTCGTCCTTGCGCCGGAGATCGCGGCATAAGCATCCCCTCTCGGTTCCGAATCGTTTAAGACAACGCGCTCCCCTCGCACTCGTTCCGGCGCTTTCGTAAAATCGGTCTGGCATGTGAAATACGTAAAATCTTTGTGAAATTCAGTCGCGATATCGTGGTCCTGCTGTCAAACAATCTTCGCAAGCGCAGTGCTAACCGGGCGCTTGCAACTACTTTCGGCGAATCGAGGGAGGCGAAAAATGGGCGCGGTTATGATCAAGTGCCCGGATACTGGACATCACATCAAGACCGGCATGGTTGCCGATCGCAAAAGCTTCGAGCGCACTCCGGTATTTTTCGCGCGGGCCTACTGCTCGATTTGCCGGTGCGAACACGAATGGTTCGCCAGGGAAGCCTGGGTATGTGAGGTCGAACCCGGCGAATGCAGGTGACTAGCGCGGTGAATTCGAAGTTACTGTCATTATAGCTGCACGTTCGTTTAGGAAACTTCAAATAAACCGCCCTAGAATTATAGAGTTGCTAGCGGTCCTTTAGATTCCGAAGTTCACACCTGAACGTGCCGCGAGTGCTGGCGAACTTCGGAATCGGGCGACTAGCCGTCGCCTTCCAGCTTGGCGCTCAGGATACGGTCGGGATCGGCAACCGGCTCGCCGCGCTTGATTTTGTCGACGTTCTCCATTCCTTCGATCACCTTGCCCCACACCGTGTATTGTCCGTTGAGCCAAGGCAATTCCGCAAAACAGATGAAGAATTGGCTGTCGCCGGAATCCGGATTTGTCGCCCGCGCCATTGAGACGGTGCCGCGCTCGTGCTTCTCCTGCGAGAACTCGGCTTTGAGCTTCCTGCCGGAACCGCCGGTACCGGTGCCTTGCGGGCAGCCGGTTTGTGCCATGAAGCCGTTAATGACCCGGTGAAAGGCGACGCCGTCGTAAAAACCATCGCGAACCAGTTCCTTGATTCGAGCGACGTGACCGGGGGCAAGATCCGGTCGCATGACGATCGCAACTTTGCCTTTGGTGGTTTCCAGGATGAGGGTGTTTCCGGTACTGGTCATTTGCTTAAGTCCTATTTGGCGTCCGCCGCGACCTGCACTCGCAGCATGCGGTCGGGATCGGTCACCGGCTCGCCTTTCTTGATCTTGTCGACCGCGTCCATTCCCGACACGACCTCGCCGACCACGGTATACTTGCCGTTGAGGAATGCGCCGTCGGCATACATGATGAAGAACTGCGAATTGGCCGAATTCGGGTCATTGGTGCGCGCCATTCCGACGGTACCGCGCTTGAACGGCACATTGGAAAACTCCGCCGGCAAGTTCGGATATTTCGAGCCGCCGGTACCGTCGCCCTTGGCTCCATCGCCGGTTTGCGCCATGAAGCCGGCGATCACGCGGTGAAAGGGAACATTATCGTAATATTTTTCCCGCGCGAGTTGTTTGATGCGCTCGGCATGCTGCGGTGCGAGGTCGTTGCGCAGCTTGATGACGATGCGTCCGTATTTGGTGTCGATCAGGATAGCGTTCTGCGGATCGACGCCGGCCGGCAGTTTCTGAGCAAGCACCGGCGAAGCCGCCAGAAGGGCGACAAGACATGCAATAACGCGGATCATGCAAACTCCTGGCTTAACGGCCGGCTCGGCCGGCAATCTTCTCTTTGAGGCGCGCGGCGACGGAAGGCGGAACGAACGGCGAGACGTCGCCGCCCATGGATGCGATCTGACGCACCAGTGTGGCGGTGATCGGGCGAACGGAGGCGGACGCAGGCAAAAACACCGTCTGCAGTTCCCCCGCCATGACCGCATTCATGCCGGCCATTTCCATTTCGTAATCGAAGTCGCTGCCGCTGCGCAAACCGCGGATCAATACCGTTGCGCCTTGCCGCTTGGCAGCGACGACAACGAGATCATCGAAAGTGACGCAAGCAAAATCGCAGCCGCTCTTGCGCACGACCGGCTCGCAGGTTTCCCGCAGCATGGCCAGTCGCTCTTCGACGCTGAACAGTGGCGCCTTTCCCGGATGGGTGCCGATCGCCATGACCAGCCGATCCACCAGGCGAGCGGACTGGAGTACCAGATCGAGATGGCCGTTGGTCACAGGATCGAAGGAGCCAGGGAACAGCGCCGTGCGCAACATGGTCGGGGTCTAGCGTGGGGACTGTCCAGCCGCAAGAAAGCAGGAAGGAGCGTCCCGAGCGTTGCTGTGGCAAAAAACCTGCGCCACAATTATGTCTCAGCAGCGCACTACCTTCGCACTCCAGACTGCGGTCGAATCTGGAAAACTACCGCTCGACCGTTTAGCATAAGGGCGACAATCGGGGCGACAGAACCGGTCCGCTATGGATCTGAACAATCTCAAGGAGTCCTGGAAATGAATTCCCGTATCGTCATTGCAGCGCTATCGGCCGTAGTGATGGGCGTTGCTTGTTTGTCCCCTGGCGCAAGCGTGGCGCAAACGCCCACCGGGCAGAGCAAAGCAAGCGCTCGGACGGCGCCATCCGAAGCACCCGCCTCCGCGCTGCAGGCAGTACCTCCACCGAACGTAAAGAAATCTTCGATCAGCGAGGCTGCAGAGCAGCCTGCAGGCACAAAGACTGGCGAGTTGCTGTTGGAACCCGCCCCTATGAGGAAATAGCCCCTCCCCCATTCAGACGGAAAAGAGAAGGCGTCATAACTGATGCCTTCTCGGTGCTACCAGATCTGAAGTCTTGCCCGCAGCGTTGTGCGCGACAGGCATCGTTGTATTAATCATTCAAAGTCCAGGTAACCAGGTTTGTACCCGAGACGTAATACTGCGTAAATCCTCTCGCTTGGAGACCCGGCGGACAGCCGGGCGACGAGTCAATAAACCGAGAGAACCGATAGCTTACGTCGACGCAGAAGCGTTGATCATTGCCGGACCACATTGCACCTGTAACTAGGCTCTCAGCAAACAGATAGTAGTAGCCCCACGGAATGAGCACGCCTGTGGTGTTACAATAGCCCGGATCGACATTAAACCAGCCGGTAAGCAGAAAGCGCGTGTCATAGATGCCGGCTTGTCGGGCGACGGCGACAGAGGCGGTCTGATGGGATTGATTGCAGACCCGAAGCTGGGCCGTCTGGCTCCTCGCCTCGCCAATCCCGATCAGCAGCGTTGCAGATAAGGCGAAAACAGCCCACAGGCACCTCTTGCCCCTCATAGCCGTGCTCCCTGCTTTGTTGACCAATCCCGAACAATGATATGAATTTTTTTGGGCGGCAAGGCATTTTTGCAACCGCGGCGTGCTGCGTCATCTGCCGCGCTGCACGGCATCGAGGCCAATGCGGAGATACTCGGCGAGCCGCACCGTCTTGGCCATCAGATAGATGACTTGATCGTCGGCGCTGGTATATTTCGAGCAGGTTTCGAGCGCGCGCTGGTAGGAATGATCAAAGTCGCCGCGGCCCAGCAGCATCAGGACGATCAGTTCCTTGCGCGCTTGCGGCGACAGCGCATAGAGGTAATCAGTTAGTTGACGCCGCTCGCGGTCCTGGATGATTTCTTCGGGCGTTTCGCCTTTACCTTCATCCGCCTTGGCGCGGCGCGCGTGAAGCCATTGCTCCAGGAGAAAGATGACTTCCTCGACTTCCCGAGCTGTTATGGCGTTGAGCATGCAGCTGCCTGCGCTTTCGCCGAGCGGATGCAGATAGTCTCGCCTTAAGCGCACTCCGTGCTTTGTTCAAGTGCGGCGGTTCTGGCGCCCGCGCGAGGCGACTATTCTGCCCAGAGCCGCCATCGTTGCAGATTTTAGGTTACCATGTGCACGCCGGAACCGGGACACTACGGCTTGATACCTGTCTTGATACCTGTCTTGCGAATTGCTGGGGTGGCAGCCTTGACCGTAGCCTTGGTAGCGGTCTTACCGGGTTGCGGCCAGGGAGTGCCAGGGCCTCCGGGCGAGCCGGGCCAGCCCGGCCCACCGGGCCCGAAAGGCGAACCGGGTCCGCCCGGCCCGCCGTTTGGCATTCGTGTGGTTCGAGCAAAGTGCGATGAGAGCAGCTGCAGCGCCAAATGTGCCGACGACGAGATGCTGCTCGCGGCCTATTGCGGCGCGCGAAGAAACGCCGCCGTCATCCCTACCGAACGGACCGCAACCTGCCGCAATCCGGTGCCTGCCAACAGCCCGGTGGTCGCAGCCTGTGTGAAAATGCCAGCCGATTAATGCGTCCGTTTGCCGCCGTAACGGAACAGACAAGCTGAACCAAATCGCATCTGAATGGTTGTAGGCACGAGAGCGGAGGAACAGAAAATGAATGAGGACCGCGTAGCGGGTACTGCCAAGAACATCGGCGGTCAGATGGAAGAAGGTTTTGGCCGCGTCACGGGCGATTACAAGGCACAGGCGGAAGGCCGGATCAAACAGGCTGCGGGGGCGGCGCAGGATCTCTATGGCCAGGCGCGCGATGCCGCGGGCGATGCCGCACGCGCGGTGCAAGAGCGCGCCGCGCCTCTGGAGCAGGCGCTGCGCAATACCATCGAAAACCGGCCCTATACGGCGGTCGTTGCCGCGCTTGCAATCGGATGGATTCTCGGCCGAATGAGCCGGCCGGGCTGGTAACCGTCCGCATTTTGATTACGAGCGCTCGATCATTGCCGCGTCGATCATGCGGCGGCATTCGATCAGCTCCCGTAGCACAGCTTGCAATTGTCGCAGCTGCTCGCCGGAAAGGCGTGCCGGTGCGACAATCGAGCGACGTGGCGAACTCTCTTCGAGGTGCCGCTGCTCGGGGCTGTTCACCTGAGAGACAGGCGGCAAATCCTTCGAATGTGCCGCCCCCCTCCTCTCGCCTTCCTCTGCCCGCTCATCGATTGATTGTTCGCCACGCGTTGGCTGCGGCGCACCCGGTTGCCAGACATTCTGCACGAACCGGTGTCCCTGCTCGCGAAGCAAGCGCTGCACGCCGCGAACCGTATAGCCCTCGCCATAAAGAAGATGACGAATGCCGCGCAGCAGATCAACGTCCTGCGGACGATAATAGCGCCGACCTCCGCCACGCTTCATTGGCCTGATTTCGTGAAAACGGCTCTCCCAAAACCGCAACACGTGCTGGGGAACATCAAGTTCCTCTGCGACCTCGCTGATGGTGCGGAATGCATCCGGGGCCTTATCCAAGATGTCGTGCTCCGTTCGGATGCGTGGTCATTCCGCGGCGTCGACACTCTCTGAGCGTTTCACTGGAACCGGTAAGTTAGCCGCCCGTTTGGGGTTCCGCGTTTATGCGCTGCTTGAGGATGGCGGAAGGCTTGAACACCATGACCCGGCGCGGCGAAATCGGCACTTCTTTGCCGGTCTTCGGGTTGCGGCCAATTCTTTGGCCCTTCTTGCGCACTACGAAGGAGCCGAAGGAGGACAATTTCACTGTTTCGCCGCGCTCCAGACAATCGGTGATCTCTTTGAGCACCAATTCGACGAGCGTTGCCGATTCCGTGCGCGACAAGCCAACCTTCTGGTAGACCGCTTCGCACAAGTCAGCGCGCGTGACCGTTTTTCCCGTCATCGCCCAGCCCGCCTCCGGCGATAGATTATCCCTCTGAATTATAAAAGGATATTAGGTCGCAGCGGCACGGTCAACGGGGCCGCACAGTCACCAGCGCAGCAGAACGGCCCCCCAGGTGAAGCCTCCACCCATTGCTTCCAGCAGCACGAGATCGCCGCGCTTGATGCGATCGTCGCCTACGGCGGTCGCGAGGGCGAGGGGAATCGAGGCTGCCGATGTGTTTCCGTGCAGGGCGACCGTGGTGATTACCTTTTCCGGCGCGATGCCGAGCTTCCTTGCGGAATCGTCAATGATGCGCTGGTTCGCCTGGTGCGGCACGAACCAATCGATGTCCTTTGCGGTGTAACCGGTCGCCTTGAATACGTCTTCGATGACGTCGGTGATCATGGCGACTGCGTGCTTGAACACGGCACGTCCTTCCATCCGCAGGTGTCCCACGGTTTGCGTCGATGACGGCCCACCGTCGACATAGAGCTTCGCCTTGTGGCGGCCGTCGGAGCGCAATTGTGTACTGAGAATACCGCGATCCTCGCGCGTGCCCGCCGCGCGCTGCGGCTCCAGCACCACCGCGCCGGCACCATCGCCGAACAGCACACAGGTGGAGCGATCCTTCCAATCGATGATGCGCGAAAACGTCTCCGAGCCGATCACCAAAGCACGCCCGAAGGCTCCGCTCTTCAAGAAGCCGTCAACGGTTGCCAGCCCGTAAACGAAACCCGAACACACCGCTTGCAGATCGAAGGCTGCGCCTCGGGTAATGCCGAGCCCGGCCTGCACGGAAACGGCACTTGCCGGAAAGGTGTTGTCAGGGGTGGAAGTCGCGAGCACGATGAGATCGATGGATTGCGCGTCAATACCTGCGGCCCCCAGCGCCGCGCGCGCAGCTTTGAGCGCCATGTCGGACGTTGTCTCGCCCGCGGCGGCAATGTGGCGCTCGCGAATGCCGGTCCGCTGTCTGATCCATTCATCGGAGGTATCCACCATCCGCGACAATTCGGCATTGGTGAGGACCCGGCTTGGCAGATAACTGCCAGAACCGAGCACGACCGAGCGCGTTGCACTCACGATGCCAAACTCCGGGCAAGACTGGAACGCCCCGGATCTGACGGCAAGCTTGCGGAGGTGCCCAGTGTCTGGCCGATTTTGGCCAGCAATTCGTGGCGCACCATTTCGTAACCAATATCGATAGCGCGGGAAAAACCCTCGGCATCGGTATTGCCGTGACTCTTGATCACGATGCCATTGAGGCCGAGAAACACTCCTCCATTCGAGTTGCGCGGATCCATCTTGTCGCTGAGAGCGCGAAATGCACCACGCGCCAGCATGTAGCCGAGTTTACGCACAAGCGTGCGACCGATTTCTCGCTTGAGCAGGTGAGCAAGCTGGCGTGCGGTGCCTTCGGCAGCCTTGAGGGCGATGTTGCCGGTAAATCCTTCGGTGACGACCACATCTACGGTGCCTTTGCCGATGTGGTCCCCTTCGACAAAACCGACATATTCAAACAGCGGCCATTTGCCCTCACGCAAAATCTGGCCCGCGCGACGCACCTCTTCGAGCCCTTTCACCTCCTCCACTCCAATGTTGAGAAGCCCGACCGTGGGGCGCTCGATGCCGAACAGCACCCGCGCCATGGCGCTCCCCATGGCGGCGAGATTCACGAGATGGCGGGCATCGGCGCCGATGGACGCGCCCAGATCGAGCACGATGGAATCCCGCTTCAAAGTAGGCCAGACCGCCGCAATGGCGGGACGCTCGATGCCCGGCATGGTTTTGAGCTCGAATTTAGCCATCGCCATGAGCGCACCGGTGTTACCGGCGGAAACCGCGACATGCGCCGCTCCCTTCTTGACGGCGTCAATGGCCAGCCACATGGACGATTTCCAGCGCCCTTTGCGCAGCGCTTGGCTCGGCTTGTCCTCCATCTTGATCGCCACGTCCGTATGCACAATCCGGCAGCTGTCCTTCAGGCGCGGGCGGGCATTTACCAGCGGCTCGAGAACGGCGCGGTCGCCAAACAGGTGAAATTCGATATCCGGATAATGCGTGAGAGACCGTTCGGCCCCCGGGACAACGACGGTGGCGCCATGGTCTCCCCCCATGGCGTCAAGGGCGATGCAAACCTTGTGGGGCATGGGGCGACAATAGCGCGTCGGAGCCGGACCACAAAAGGGGCCACAGTTAGTCAGCCGGGCCCGCCCGGCTTAGGTTTCCGCAGCGCAGCCAGTGCGGCGAATGGCCGGGGCGCATCATCTCGATCCGCCGGAGGCTGAAATTGCGTCCCCGGTTTGCGCGGATAGGGGTCAATGCCGAGCACCAGGAATTCGGTGGCGATTGCGCCGAGATCAATTCTGCCGTCAACCAACGCTTCCGGCGCGTCATCGGGCGGCACCTCTGCTTCCGTCCAGCTCGATTTGGCGTCCGGCGGGGCCGTAGGGAGAAAGACAAGATCGAGGGCTTCATCAATTTCACTTTCCATCGGTTCGAGCGTGACACTGCAGGTCTGACCGACGGTTGCGGACACATGGCCGACAACATGCAGACCGGCACGCCCATGCAGCGTTACATCAAAATGCGCTGTAAGCCGCGGCAAGGCATCGAGGCCGGCGAATGCGGCAATGGCATTGCGCGTCTGTTGATCGGCAGCAAGATCGAAATGGCGTCCGCTTTCGGGTATCTCCGTTTGCACCACCGGCACGCTCCAGGGGGTTTTGGCAATTCGCCCACGCTTTGACATGGCAGTCGTCCATCTTCACCCTCGCATTCCCACGAATCTCGGATCGGGGAAAGCGAGTTCACCGCGATCAAATCCTTCCTGCTCTGCGAGCAGATGTACGGCTGCTCGGCTATAGGTCGCAAGCCGCTCGGCGCCATCTGGTTGCGCCGCGCCGGCAAATATATTGCGGTGAAGGAGACCTGTAAGACGCGCATTATCGGGCTCGGTCAGGGCAGTTCCGTAGGTCGCCTGTCGCGCGTAGAAGGCATCGCCGATGCGCCGCATTTTTCGCGGCACTGCAAGGTCGCCGACGCCCATTTCGCGCATGCTTGCGTCCATGTCGCGACAAAACTCATCGAATAAGCATTGCCCTAGAGCGAGATGATTTTTCTTCGAATCATCATCTTGCTCTACTTCCTTGTTCGAGGATGATCTTTTTCCGAAAAGCGGTGCCCACCCCGGATCAAGTCCAGGGCAGGCTTTGTCGGGATCATGCTCCGGCTCGCAGGTCGCGGCGTTGCCCGCCCTGAGGCGCAGCAACACCAGCACCACATGCAGCATAATCATCTCCAGCCGCGCGTTAACCGTGTCCGGCACCTGGTAAATTCGGTAAAAGGCAGGCGTGCGCGCCTGTGCCACGATGGCGCCATAGAGGCGGGTAATGCTGGACGAGCGCGGGGTGGGACGATACCAGCGAAATATCATTGGGTTAGCTCGCGGCCGGGGCCGCATCAGGAACTCGCGATACGGCGAACCGACAATCGCCCTATGGAATTGCCAGTTGCATGATCAAATCGGCCGCTAGATCGAGCGCTACGCCCCCTTTCCGCGCTGCCCGGGTATCCATCGCCATTGTGGCGCTCGCAGTCATGCTCGGTGGTTGCTTCTCGGAAACCTATCAGAAGGGTTACATCATTCCTGACGGAGCGCTGGAACAGATCCCCGTCGGATCGAGTCAGGAGCAGGTGCTGCTGGTACTCGGCACCCCCTCCACCGTCGCCACCGTCAGCGGCGAAGCATTCTATTATATTTCCCAGCGCTCCGAACGGGCGATCGCCTTCCTGCCTGCAGAGGTAACGGATCAACGGGTCATTGCGGTCTATTTCGACAAGAACCGGCGGGTGCAGCGACTCGCCGACTACGGCGTCAAGGACGGCAAGGTGTTCGACTTCGTCAGTCGCACAACGCCGACCGGAGGCAAGGAAGCCAGCTTGATCCAATCGATGATGGGCTTCAAGCTTTTCGGCCCGAATTAGCGCGCGAGAACGGCGAGCAGCAGCAGCGCCACGATATTCGTAATCTTGATCATCGGATTGACGGCAGGCCCGGCGGTGTCCTTGTACGGATCGCCCACGGTATCCCCGGTCACCGCCGCCTTGTGCGGCTCTGAACCCTTGCCGCCGTAATGGCCATCCTCGATGTATTTCTTGGCATTGTCCCAGGCCCCACCACCGGAAGTCATGGAAATGGCAACGAACAGGCCAGTGACAATGACACCGAGCAGCATCGCCCCGACCGCAGAGAAGCCGGCGGATTTCCCCGCGGCGCCGCCCCCGGCGATCCAATAAATCAGGAAATACACGACAATCGGCGAAAGCACCGGCAGCAGCGAGGGAACGATCATTTCCTTGATTGCCGCAACAGTGAGGAGGTCGACAGCCTTGCCGTAGTCAGGCTTGTCTGTGCCCGCCATGATGCCAGGCTTTTCGCGGAACTGCCGGCGCACTTCCTCGACGATGGCGGACGCCGCGCGGCCGACGGCAGTCATTCCCATTGCTCCGAACAGATATGGGAGCAGGCCGCCGAACAAGAGACCCGCGACCACGTAAGGATTATTGAGTGAAAAGTCGAGCTGTATGCCCTGGAAGTATGGATGATGGGCGGTGTCGGAGATGAAGAACTGCAGGTCCTGATTATAGGCTGCAAAAAGAACCAGTGCGCCGAGCCCCGCCGAGCCAATCGCATAGCCTTTGGTCACTGCTTTGGTGGTATTGCCAACGGCATCAAGCGCGTCGGTTGCCTTGCGAACTTCTTTCGGCAGTCCCGACATTTCGGCTATCCCGCCGGCATTGTCGGTGACAGGTCCGAACGCATCGAGTGCCACGATCATGCCGGCCAGCGAAAGCATGGTGGTGACTGCGATGGCTATTCCGAACAGACCGGCAAGCTTAAAGGTGATCAGAATGCCGGCTATAATCACGAGTGTCGGCAAAGCGGTCGCTTCGAGGGAAACTGCCAATCCCTGAATGATGTTGGTGCCGTGGCCGGTCAATGAAGCCCGGGCAATCGACTGCACAGGCCGGAAATTCGTCCCGGTATAGTACTCGGTAATCCAGACGATCAGCCCGGTAACAGCGAGGCCGACAATGCCGCAAACAAACAGCGACGTGCCGGTATAGGGCTGTCCCGCCACAGTCCCGAAGCCGACGAGGAGGTAGGTTACCAATGCAACGCCGGCAAGCGAGAGCAGGCCGGTTACGATGACTCCCTTGTAGAGCGCCCCCATGATCGATTGGCTCGGCCCAAGCCGCACGAAGAACGTCCCGATTATTGAGGTGATGATGCAGATTCCACCGATTGCCAACGGGTAGATCATCATTCTGAGCAGCACGTCGGCGCCGGCAGTGCGAAAAAATATTGCGGCCAGTACCATTGTGGCGACCATGGTCACCGCGTAGGTCTCGAACAGGTCGGCTGCCATCCCGGCACAATCGCCGACATTGTCGCCGACATTGTCGGCGATTGTCGCTGGATTGCGCGGGTCATCCTCGGGAATTCCGGCTTCGACCTTGCCGACGAGATCGCCGCCCACATCCGCGCCCTTCGTGAAAATTCCCCCGCCCAGTCGGGCAAAGATGGAAATGAGCGATGCGCCAAATCCAAGCGCAACCATGGCATCGATGACGGTTCGATCATCCGGGGCCATGCGGCGCGTGCCGACGAGGAAGCCGAAATAGAGGGTGACTCCGAGCAGCGCGAGGCCGGCCACCAGGAGCCCGGTAATCGCCCCGGATTTGAAGGCGAGTTCGAGACCATCGGCGAGCGAGCGGATGGCCGCCTGCGCGGTTCGCACATTGGCCCGAACTGAAACGTTCATGCCGATGAATCCAGCCGCGCCCGACAGTACGGCGCCGATCAGGAACCCGGCCGCCACCAACCAGCCGAGAAAATAACCCAGGATCAGGAATATGATCACGCCAACGATGGCGATGGTTGTGTACTGGCGCTTGAGATAGGCCTGGGCGCCTTCACGCACCGCGGCCGAAATCTCCTGCATGCGGGCACTGCCCGCGTCTGCAGCAAGCACGGAGCGGATCGCCCAGATCGCGTAGACGATCGCGAGCACGCCGCAAAGCACGATCAGCCAGAGAGCCGTCATTTGAAACCCCCGATGATGGCCCTATGGGCCGTAAATGCGCGCAAGGAGCGGGCCAATGCCAAATCGAAACGCCTCGCTCAATCACACGCGAACCAGTTTCGCGTCGCAGCGGCGCGGACATTGCCAAAAACGAACTCGGCGCGCAACGTTGCGAAGTTAGAACTGCAGCGCACCGGGATGGCGGAAGATGAGCGAGCAAGCCTCGGCCGGACGGCGCGCGCCAACCTGGCCGAAAACCGCCCTCATTTCCTCAATGAGCAGCTCGATCAGATAATCCGGACCGTGGCTCCCGAGCGCTCCCAAGGCCCACAAAAAAGCCTTGCCTGCAAAAGCGGCCTTTGCACCTAGCGCAACCGCGCGCACGACATCGAGTCCCGATCGAATGCCGCTGTCGAACATTACCGTCGTGCTTTTTCCGACTGCTCGGCTTATTGCCGGAAGTGCATCGATGGCAGCAGGCAGCCCTTCCACCTGCCTTCCGCCGTGGTTTGAAACCACGATGCCATCGACCCCAAGCGCCGCGCATTTTTCCGCATCGGCGGGGTGCAGGATGCCCTTCACAATCAGGGGCCGTTGCCAGCGATCACGATAACGCGCGATCTCGTCCCAGGTGAATGCGCCGCCCATCTCCTGGCGCACAAATCGTTCAACCGCATTCACGTCAGCGGTTGCGTGCGTGTACGGTTTGAGATTCCCGAAGCGCGGCTGGCCGCATTGCCACAGGGCGCGCAGATACCCTGGCGAGGTGAGAATTCCGCAGAGCATGTGCAGGTCCGGTCGAAACGGCGAGGTGATACCGGCCGCCACTTCGCGCGAGCGCGTCGTGCGCACCGGCACGTCGACCGTGAGTACCAGCACATGCACGCCGGCGGCCTGGGCGCGGCGGACCAGGTCGAACCCTATTGCGTGGTCATTGCGCCAGCATCGGTAGAGCTGAAACCACAGTACATCGGGAGCAATCTCGGCAGCCCGCTCGACCGTCATGCCGCCCACGAGCCCGAGCGTGTACGGCACCTTCGCGCGCTGCGCTGCAGCAGCAAGGCATTGATCCGCGCCGGGCCACACAATCGAAGGCCCCCCCATGGGAGCAATGCCAAGCGGAGCAGCATACTTTTTCCCGAATATTTCAACATCGATCGGCGGCAGTGCGGTCGTTACCCCATAGCGCGGCACCAGCTCTACCGCATCAAGAGCAGCCCAATTGCGAGCAATACCGCCGTCCGCGCCGGCGCCACCATCCATGTATTCAAAGGCAAATCGCGGGAGGCGCCGGCGCGCGTGCCGGCGCAGATAGGCGACCGTCGGAAACCGGCGGTGCAGCTTTTTGAACCGGGAATATTCGGTGATGTCCTTGGCCGGCATCGCCGTACTGCGCGGAATGGCGGTGGTGTCCTGCATTGCAGTTGCCTTTGTTGCTGCGACGGAAGCAGCCACAGTTTAGCCGAAGCTCAGAAGTGGCTGAACGAGAGCTGCGTAAGAGCGATCCGGTTTCCTTTCCTATCGATGAACCGGGGCTCACCCCTGCCGGCAGTCACCGTGCCAATCTCGCTGACTGGCACATTTCTCGCGGCGGCAAGGCGACGCAATCGTTGCAGTTTGGCTTTCGGCACCGTGGCCACGATTTCATAGTCATCTCCCCCGGAGAGAATTGTTTGCATCAGTGCGGGCGCGCCAGCGAGCACCGCACGCGCTGCGTCGGACAGGGGTACGCGAGCGACATCTACCGAGGCCGAGACTCGGGAGGCACGGCAAAGCTTTGCCAGATCGCCGGCAAGGCCATCCGAAACATCCATGGCCGCCGACGCGTGTGTTCGGATCAGCTCAGCGATAGTATTGCGCGGCTGGGGTAGCCTATAGCGTGCCAAGAGCGCGCGATGTTGTCGCGGGGTAATTCGCCATCGTCGGGCGAGCGCAGGCTCGCGCCGCAATGCAAGGCCCAGCGCCCCGTCACCAATGGTGCCCGACACTATCACCCGATCGCCGGGCGCTGCCCCTCGGCGACGCATCATCGTTCCCTTGGGCACGCAGCCAAAGGCAGCAATGGATATCGCGACCGGACCCGGCGTGCGCACGGTATCGCCGCCGAGCAGCGGGCAACCGAAGGCATCGGCATCGGCTCCGAGGCCGCGCGCGAAAGCGGCGAGCCAGCGCGGTGGAATCCCTTTCGGCAGAGCGAGCGTCAGCAGGAATCCAAGCGGGCGCGCGCCTTTTGCCGCGAGATCGGACAGGTTGACGCGCAGCGCCTTTCCGGCGATCTCTTGCGGCGGATCATCCGGAAAAAAATGCACACCCGATATCACCGCATCTGCGGTGATGACGATGTCACTGCCCGACGGCGCACGGATGACCGCCGCATCGTCTTCGAGGCGCAAGGCGCCGGGGTGGCGCGCGAGCGGTTTGAAATAGCGCGCTATAAGGCGATCCTCGCCTGAATCGATCCCCTTGTTTTTGCTCCTCATTGCCCGTGCTTTCTGTGCGTCGAGGAAGCTCGCCTCGCCTGGCTTGAAATGATAATCTTGCGAGGGGGGAAAAAGAAAGAACTGCATCGGTCCGCGATGGAAGCATTCGATCTCTATTCTCCAGAAATCGATGCCAATCCGTTTCCGTATTACGAAACTCTGCGCGAGCAATATCCCTGCTATTGGAGCGAGACTGGCAAGCTGTGGATCCTTTCACGCTACGACGACATTGTGCAGGCGGCACGGGATTGGGAGACCTTCTCGTCCGCGCAGGGAAATATGATCGACGAGCTTCCCGGGCGCGCGGGCGCGACGCTGGGTACCACCGACCCGCCGCGGCATGATCGGTTGCGTGCGCTGAGCCAAGCCGCATTCACCCGAAAGACCGCCGAGCAACTGATCCCGCCAACCCTCGCGATCGCCGACGGAGCGCTCGACCGCATAACCGCCAGCGGGAATTTCGAGTTCATCAACGATTATTCCAGCCAGATCACGGTCGGACTGCTGTTTCGCACCATGGGATTGCCTGCCCGTGACCACGCGGAGATCAGGCGCAAGGTCATTCTTGCCGTGTCCACCGATAAATCCGTCAAGGGCCGCAATCCAGAACACATCGCGGCATTCAAGGAGCTCAGCGATTTTCTCACGCAAGAGGTGGCGACGCGGCGAAAGAGTTCCCACCGACGACCTTATCACCCATCTCGCCGAGGCCGAGATCGACGGTGATCGCCTTTCAGAACGGGAAATCGTCTTCACAACCGCGACCTTCGTCATGGCCGGAGTGGAATCGCTCTCCAGCTTCATGAGCATGTTCGCTCTCAATCTGCATGATTATCCCGATGCGCGCCGCCGCATTGCCGCCAACCCA
Organism: uncultured Alphaproteobacteria bacterium; assembly: GCA_963817135.1. Taxonomy (GTDB): domain Bacteria; phylum Pseudomonadota; class Alphaproteobacteria; order Rhizobiales; family Xanthobacteraceae; genus VAZQ01. The sequence goes on from CAWFNG010000016.1 coordinate 132,531, forward strand.
TCGCTGATGGCCCCAGCGATCGAGGAATCACTGCGCTTCAATACTTCGGCGCAGCGGTTCAAGCGCACGGTCGCGCGGGAGGTGTCCCTGCACGGCCAAAGCCTCAAGGTTGGCGACAAGGTGGCGCTTGCCTTCGGCTCCGGCAATCGCGACTGGCGCAAGTTTCGCAATCCGGATGTCTACGACATCGAGCGCAACCCGCAGGGCCACCTCGGTTTCGGTGCCGGCAAGCATTTCTGCCTGGGCAGCCAGATGGCCAGGCTCGTTACCGAAGTGGCGATGAAGCGATTCCTCGAGCGCGCGCCCGATTACTATCTCACGACCCGGAAGCTTGAGTGGAACTCGTCATCCAATTTCCGCAGTCCCGTCGCCCTGCCGTTTACCCTGCACTGACGCTTCCAGGTACCTGACCTTCGTCAACGGAGCTTTATACCATCAAATCGGCATGCACGGTCCGCATCGTGACGCTCACCGCGCGGCGCGCTCGAATTCGCCCGCACGCGATTGCCGCGCGATCTGGTCGAGCACTGCGTTGACCATTCCAGTCTCCTCCTTGTCGACGAAGGCATTGGCGATATCGACATATTCGGAGACCACCACGCGCGCCGGCACGTCGGTGCGGTGCCCCAATTCGAAGGCACCGGCGCGCAATACCGCGCGCAGGATTGCTTCGATGCGTTTGAGCGGCCAGCCCTGGGCAAGCGCGCGATCCACCTGCGGATCGAGGCTGCGCTGCTCGCGCAAAACGCCGGTGACGAGATCGCGAAAGAAGGCAGCCTCGGCCGGTAAATACTGCGCGCCCTCGATTTCACGGCCAATCCAATGGCTCTCGAACTCAGCGAGAATGTCGTTCAAGCCGGTTCCCGCGATTTCCATTTGATAGAGCGCTTGCACAGCCGCGAGCCGCGCCGCTCCGCGGCGATTGGCCTTGCGCTCGTCTTTTGTATGCTCGCGCGCCATGGCTCAGAGCTTGTTCACGCGGCGCTTGAGCCGGGCGAGCGCAATCGCCGCGCGCGCGGCATCGCCGCCCTTGTCGCCCTGTTGCGGGCGCGCGCGGGCCCAGGCCTGGGCATTGTTGTCGACCGTGAGTATGCCGTTGCCGATGGGCAGTGTACGCGCCACCGAAAGCTCCATGAGCGCGCGCGCGGATTCCTGCGACACGATCTCGAAATGCAGCGTCTCGCCGCGAATGACGCACCCCAGGGCAACTGCCGCTTCATACGGCTTTCCCATGCGCTCGGCGGCCTCGACTGCAATGGCGATGGCAGGGGCGATTTCAAGCGCTCCCGGCACGCTCACGCAATCGAAAACGGCGCCCGCCTGGCGCAGGGCGGAGGTGGCGCCGGCGAGCAAGGCATCGGCGATGTCTTCGTAAAATCGCGACTCGACAACGAGAATACGGGCGCCATCGAGGTCTCCGGCATCCTCTGGCGCGGATCTGCGCGGTTCCGCCATGACTAGTGCCCCGATTCCCGTTCCAGTAAACGCGCCGCATAGCGAGCCATCACATCGACCTCGCAATTGACCTCGTCACTGATCGCAAGCGCTGCCAAAGTCGTGGCGCGCAGCGTGTGGGGAATGATCAACACCGAGAACGTGTCGCCGGCAACCTGATTGACCGTCAGCGACACTCCGTCGACGGCAACGGAGCCCTTTTCCGCCACGAACCGGGCAAGCTTGTGCGGCACGCGAAAGGTAAGCCCTGCCATCTCCGATCGATCCTCACGGTTTACGAGCTCGGCAACGCCATCGACATGGCCGGAGACGATATGACCGCCAAGCTCATCACCGACTTTGAGGGCCCGTTCGAGATTCACACGGTGGCCGACCTGCCACTTGCCGAGCGTGGTCACGCGCAGCGTCTCGGCACCGGCTTCGACGGCGAACCAGGCACGATCGCCGTCTTTGCCGCGCGCGACGACGGTAAGACAGACGCCGCTGCAGGCAATGGAAGCACCGATCTCGATGCTGTCCGGAGCATAACCGCAGGCGATGGCGAGTTGGACGAGACCCTCTGCGCGCGGCTCGACTGCAACCAGCTCTCCGACTTCGGTAACGATCCCGGTAAACATCAAACGCGCTCGAACGTCTCAAGGACATCTTCCCTCAAGACTTCGCTGCCGACTTGTCTTAATCGAGTCGATTGCGTCAATGCGGAAAGCGGCAAGCCGTCAAGGGCATCGATTCCATCCGCTCCGATGGAGACGGGCGAGCGAAAGAGAGCGGCTTCGTCGACGAGATCGGCCGCCAAAAACGCAGTGGTAAGAATGGGTCCGGCTTCGAGCATAAGCCTGGTGATGCCGCGTTCGGCGAGGCGTGTGAGGACGGCAGCAAGATCGAGGCGACCGTTTTTTTCCGAAACGCAAAGCAGTTCAAGGCCTTGCGCCGCCAGAAGCCCTCGGCGCTCAGCTGGCGCATGCTCGGCGGTGAATATCCATATCGGGCTCACACGAGCGCTCCCGACCAACCGGCTTGAAGGGGGGAGTCGCAGTTTGCCGTCGAGGAGCACGCGCACCGGGGACGGCATGCCGGGCAGACGGCAGGTAAGCTGGGGCTCGTCGGCAAGAACGGTGCCGATGCCGGTGATCAGCGCGTCGCTTTTTGCTCGCATGAGGTGAGCGCGGCGCCGCGCCGCTTCGCCGGTGATTGCCGCCGGCCGTCGACCGGACAGCGCGACCTTGTCGTCAGCCGAAACCGCGAGTTTCAGCATCACATGCGGCCGGCCATCCTGCACCCGGCGAATGTGGCCCGCATGGGCGCGCCGCGCCTCCTCGGCCCCGATGCCAACCTCGACCACAATGCCCTGCTCCGCCAGTTTCCAGTGCCCGGCACCCGCGACCTTCGGGTTAGGATCGACCAGGGCAGAGACGACACGCGTAACGCCCGCTTTGGCGATCGCCTCGATGCAGGGTGGCGACTTGCCGTGGTGCGAGCAAGGCTCCAGCGTGACATAGAGGGTGGCACCACGGGCCTCGGCACCGGCACGCCGCAACGCCTCGATTTCGGCATGGGGGCGTCCGCCGGGCTGCGTCCATCCGCGTCCGGCAACAATGCCTTCCTTAACCACCACCGCGCCGACGGCAGGATTGGGCCAGGTGCGGCCGAGACCGCGGCGACCAAGCGCCAGCGCCAGCGCCATGAAATGCGTGTCGTCATTGACCCTGCGCAATTCCGGTGCGTTCAACGTTCTGTCCCGTCAGCAACTTGAATTTGCCCAATATACGATGAACCGTATCGAGAAGGCGCGGCAAAAGCGGAAGCCGGCAAGGGGCACCGATGGCATGCCATGATCCGCTGGTTCAGCGGGAGGCGCGACTGGACGTCCTTGCGCGCATTCTAGTGTTCCGGTTCCGACGTTCTCACTGTAATGCGCCGACTTGATTACGCGGGAGAACTCCGGCTTGCGCGACAGGTCCTCGTCGTTTTTGATTTTCTGTATCAGCCGCTCGAGCGGTTCGGAAGGTCGCAACCGCAGGTCCGCATCATACATTCGGCGCAGCTCGTCAGCGATGGCAAACAGAGCCTCGGTACCCAGGCGGACGATGTTATCTTTCTCCTCTTTCTTTTGTTCGCCGCCGTCTGACCCGGACATTTCGGATCGGCCCATTCTTCAGGACTGAGGTTGAATCCACCGCCGAAAAGAGGCAACGCTGCCAAGCTGCCAATGTTCCAACTTGCCTGATACAAACTCTCGCATCGCTGTACTCCGAACGCTCACTATCAAACGTGCATCATATGGTGGTCTGTCGAGATGGACAAATCCCTCGTTCGATTTACTCCCAACCGCGCATCCGGCATTTGTTCGCCGCCCGTTATTGACATGTTTGCGACACATTGTATGTCTGTAGGCGAAAAACGTTAGGGTCAGCAAAAAGGTCCATCTGGCCACCATCATTCGGGACGATGCAAAAGGCGTCGTGTTGCAACAGAGGGTGTCGACTTCATCGACCGGGGAATTCTCGCCGGGCAAACTGACAAGCTCAATTCGTTCACTGTTGCCCAGCGTGAGAGCACGAGCCGCGCAATGCGAGCGCGCAAGAAGCGTTCCGGCTGAGACCGTCGCTGAACTTCGCGAGATCGGATTCTACAAGCTGGTGCAGCCCCGCGCCTACGGAGGCTATGAACAGGACTTCGTAATACTCGCCGACCTGATGATGGAAGTGGCCGGCGCTTGCGCGTCAACTGCATGGGTGTGTGGTCTACTCGCTGCACATCAATGGATGGTGGGCACATTTTCGGCGCAAGCGCAGCACGAGGTTTGGCACAACAACCCCGACGCCACGTTCTGCGGCTCTTACGCTCCGGTGAATGAGGCGCTGGCGGATCGCGGCGGATTTCGGCTTACTGGCCGTTGGGCGTTCGCGAGCGGCTGCGATAATTCACAATGGGCGATCTGTGGCGCGCGGCTGCCAGCCACACCGGATCGGCCGAGTCAGCCGGCATTCCTGTTGGTCCCCGCATCGGATTACGCGATCGAAGATGACTGGGACGTGATCGGCCTTGCCGGAACGGGCAGCAAGACCCTGGTTCTGAGGGACGTATTCGTCCCCGACTACCGCGTATTGTTGTTTGCGGAGGCGGCCACGGGCCGGACTCCCGGGAGCCGGGTCTACTCCAACCGCCTCTATGCCGTGCCGGTCTACTGCCATGTCTCGGCCTGTTTGGCGGCGACCGCAATCGGCGCTGCTGCCGGCGCGGTAGAGGACTTCATCGCCGCGACCACCGGCCGTTCGACGCGAGGTTCGGTGACCGGTGGAAAGAATCAGATGGCCGAATTCCCGACTGTTCAGATCAAGCTGGCGGACGCTGCGGCTTCGGTCGACGCTGCCCGGACCATTCTGCTGCGCGATCTTGAAGCGGTCGTCCGTGAGGTGCGTGAGAACGGCGAAGGGTCGATCCGACAGCGCATCACCAGTCGCCGCGGTCAGGCCTTCGCGGTCAATCTGGCGGTTCGCGCGGTGGACATTCTCAATGCCGCAACCGGCGGCGCTGGTCTTGCAATGTCAAACCCAGTTCAACGCGCGTGGCGGGACGTCAATGCGGTGGCGCGGCACGTTTCTCTCAATTGGGACAGTGTCGGCGCGATGTACGGCCAGATGGCGCTGGGGCTCGAGCCGCGGGGCCAGTATTGAGCGGGAACGACGACCTTGTCCTTTAAAGGATGAGACCTTTGGCTCAAAACATTGTACGCAGTCACGCTAGTTGCGCATCAATTTAATGTCTTCTTCAACCATGCGCAGATGGATCCGCAGTCGCTGCAAATCGACTTCGAACGGGCGTGCAACCTTGAGCATCCGCACGGCGGATTGAATTTCGGCGATTTGTTTCTGATACTCGACGACGCGAGACCTGTCGGCGCTCTGGGCAAGTTCGCGTTCGAGGTTTCCCAGCGATCGGTGTAATTGGTCGATACGGTGAACGAACAGCCATCTGTAAAAGCGAGGCGCGAAGCCAATGACAGGAATCAGCGTTGCGATGACCGGAATGACAAAGAACACGATTCGGCTGAGGAGCGAGGCCAGCCAGAAGGACGTGTATCGTTGCCAGAAGGTCGACCCCGAGCGGTAAAATGCTTCTGCCGTTGGAGAGAGGGGCAAATCATTGGGTTGTTCGGCTGGGAATTCACCGAGCCGATTGAAGGGGCCCGGTGCCCAGTGAACTTCGCGCATGGCTTCCAACAGCAAGTATTGCAAGGCGGGGTGAAGGTCCTTTCGCACGAGCAAACTGTTGCGGGAAGCAAGCAGATCAATGTCCGAATTCGGAATGTCGCGGGTCAAATTAATGAGCCCTCGCCATAACACCACGTGCTTCAGCCCGGGAACGGCCTTGGCAATTGCTTCAGCTTGCGCGACATTCATTAAACGCACCCCAGGAGTACCGATCGCGCGCTGCAAGAAGCTGGCATCCAACTGACTCGCAAAGATCGCCACATCGATTTCACCTGCGATCAATGCGTCGACGGCTTCGGCGGGGTCCAGATCCCGGAGATGGGTAGAAGCATCCATCGCGTCGGTAACTGTCAGGACCTGGAACATAAGTGCGCGTAGGGCTGTGCCCGGCGTGCCAATGGACAGGCGCTTACCCCGTAATTGCGCAAATTGCGTAATGGACTCGGCATTCCTGTAAAAAATGAATATCGGCGCATCGAATACCCCGCCGAGTGAATAGAGCGTGTCCGAATCAAGGGGTTGCGTAAAACCGAGCGCGGTGATGGCCGCCTGCACCCCAGAGGCGCCATCGCGCAGCAGATTAAGATCCTCCACCGCACCGGCAGCATTGCGGACCTTCAGGTCGACACCGTCGCGTGCAAGTATTCGTGCATACTGCGTGGCGAACTTGTCGTACCCGGACCCTGCCATCCCGGCAGCGATTGCAAAGTGACGTGGCGGCAGCGGATCGATGAAGCGATAGGCGGTATAAAGGAGGCCAAGCACGATCGCCGCGCATGTCGTCACAATGAGTAAAGGCTTCCACAACCTACGCCACATTCGTTAGTCTTCTGTCTTCAAAGTAAAAGATCAGCGCAAACCCAGGCCGCGCGCAATGACGCTGCGCAGAATCTCGGTAGTGCCGCCCTGAATGGTGAGCTTGGGAGCGATCGTGGTGGCAAACGCAATCTGTTCATCCAGACGCCCACGATCGCTGTCAGTGGGAAGAAAGGCGGCAAGCTCGCGAACACGATGGGGAAGCTCCTGCTCCCAGATCGTCCCGAGATCCTTCACGATTGCGCCTTCCACCACCGGCTCCCTGCCGGCCGCTAGCATTCCGTTGACGGAAACCGACATGCGGCGCAACGCATGCAACTGCGCAACCAGCCGGCCCAATCCTTCGGCGCTGCGCAGGTCGGGTTTCGTCCCGAGCGCGCGCACGAATTCGGGCAAAAGATAGAACGTCTCCAGGAATTGTTCGGGGCCGCTTCGCTCATAGGCAAGCTCGCTGGTCGCCTGTTTCCACGCCCCATCGACTTCGCCGAGCAGGTGGTCGTCGGGTAGCCGGACATTTTCGAACATCACCTCGTTGAAGTCGTGCTCGCCGGTCATCTGGTAGATCGGGTTGACCTGAATCCCCGGGCTCTTCATGTCCACCAGGAACTGCGAGAGGCCGTGGCGGCGGTTCTCCTTCTGCGGCGCAGACGTGCGAAACAGGCCCAGCATGTAGTCGGCCATGTGCGCATTGCTGGTCCAGATCTTGCTGCCGTTGATCAGCCAGCCGTCGTTGGTTTTTGTTGCTCGGGTTTTCGCGGCGAACAGGTCCGAGCCTGAGCCGGACTCGCTCATGCCTATCACGAAACACACTTCGCCGCGGCAGACGCGCGGCAGGATGTCGAGCTTGATATTCTCGGGCGCATATTTGAGAAGGACAGGCCCGCTTTGCCGATCGGCGACAAAGTGCAAGCGCACGGGCGCGTTCGCAACCCGAAACTCTTCGGTGACCACATAACGTTCGAGAAAGCTTCGCTCATGACCGCCGTATTTTTTCGGCCAGGTCATCCCGATCCAGCCGCGTTCGCCGATGCGCCGGCTCAAAGCGGCATTATGCAAGTCGCCATGGCGCGGCTGGCGCGGGTCGAAGGTGCCGGCAGCAACCTCCTGCGCAATGAACGCTCTCACCTCCTGCCGCAAGGTCTCGCATTCGGGCGGCAGCCGGATGGGATCGAATTGGAGAGCGGCAGGTTGATTGGTTCGCATCGAACGGATTGTTTGTCTCTTCGTTCAGCGTGAGGCGAGCAGCGGCCACAACTGCTCGGCGCCCCGCGCCGCTATGCGGTTGCCAAGCTCTGCCGCCCAATGACATTCATCGCCGAAGTCATCGCGCCAGGACAAGAGCCGCAACGTAAAGCGATGCAGGACATGCTCCCTGGTAAAGCCGATGGCCCCATGAACCTGATGAGCGATGGCGCTGGCTTTCTCGCTCGCTTCCGCACAGCGGATTTTTGCCGCCGCGGCCTCCAGGAAAACCGCATCATCCCCATCACGCCGTGCGAGCGCCTGCGCGGCCGAGCGCGCTGCGGCAACCGCCGCCGCGACCTCGCCGGCAAGGCGTGCGAGGCCATGTTGGATGACTTGAAACTTGGCGATTGGCCGTTCGAATGCCACCCGCTCGTTTGCGTACTGGACGGAAACTGCAAGGATCGTTTCAAGCGCGCCGGCGGCCTGCATGCTGCGCGCGACTGAGCCCATCACCATGAGCGATGTCCGGTCAAACCCCGTGGGAGCTTCGGCGGAATGCAGCGGCTTGACGCGATCGAGGGTCACCGCATCGCACGGCTCGCCTGCGAGGTTGTGGCCGGGAGCAATATGACACAGTTCGGCTTGCACCATGCCTATCGAAATTGCCTCCTTACTGTCCGCGCAAACCGCGAAATTCCCGGCATCGCGCGCGAATGGCACGTTGCGTGCCCGCCCGCTCACGGTGCCGTCCGGATTGCATGAAATGCGGTCACCGGGCCGCACCGGCAGGACCGTCATCATCCCCCTCGGTGGCGCAATCCCCGCCTGAGAGAGAAGCCATCCGGCCAACATGGTCTCCGCCAGCGGCACCGATGCGGCAAACCGGCCGGCAGCGGCGAGAATTTCCATTCCGTCTTCCAGACCGGCGCCGGCCCCGCCATGCTCCTCCGGCACCCATGCGAGCGTCAACCCGGCATCCTGCAAAGCCTGCCAGAGCGGCGCTTTCCAGGCGTCATCCTTCTCGCGGTTGACGATCTGCGGGTCCGCCAGGTCGGCAAAGATGCGAGTTGCCGTGTCGAGGACAATGTTCTCGATCATCAGGATTGTTCCCCTACCATAGACCGGAGACCCGTGCCGACTACCAGCCTTGCGTGCCGGCATAGGCAACCGCTTTGGATGGGACTTGCGGCTGACGACAATTCCCCGCATGGATCGCGGTTGATCGCGCAAATCACAGCGTCTAGCGTGCCTCGCGCAAAGAAAACAAAACGACCGAAGGAGTTGCTGCGAAAACAATGCTGCTGCTCCTTCCTAAAGAATGGGATGGGAGGATCGAATGGGCTCCAGATTGTCCGTGCCCGCTGCGATGCTCGCGCTGCTGATCGTCTCGGCTTCGCCAGTATCCGCACAAAAGCACGGAGGCACGCTCAAATATTATCATCGCGATAATCCACCGACCGCTTCGATCCACGAGGAGGCTACCGTCTCAACGGTCAACCCGTTCATGGCGGTCTTCAACAACCTGGTTCTGTTCGACCAGTCAAAGCCGATCAACAGCTTGGATACTATCGTGCCGGATCTGGCCGAGAGCTGGAGCTGGAGCGGCGACAATAAAAGAATCACATTCAAGCTGCACCAAGGGGTCAAGTGGCATGACGGCAGGCCGTTCACATCCAAGGACGTGGGCTGCACCTTCGACCTGCTGCTCGGCAAGGCCAAGGACGGGCTGCGTCTCAACCCGCGACAAATCTGGTACCACAATGTCGAGAGTGTCTCCCTCGACGGAGATTTTGCAGTCACTATTGCACTCAAGCAGCCGCAACCCTCGTTTCTTTCGCTCCTGGCGTCAGGCTATTCGCCGATCTATCCGTGTCATGTGTCGCCCCGCGACATGCGAACCAAGCCGGTGGGTACCGGACCTTTCAAATTCGTCGAATTCAAGCGCAACGAGCTGATCAAGCTCGCGCGCAATCCCGATTATTGGAAAAAGGACCGCCCCTACCTCGACGGCATAGAGGTTCGCCCTATCGCCAGCCGCTCCACCCGCATCCTGGCATTCGTGTCGGGTGAATTCGACATGACCTACGACACCGATGTCAGCATTCCACTGCTCAAGGACGTGCAGTCGCAGGCGCCCAGCGCGATATGCGAGCTGCGTCCGACGGGGGTGTACACAAATCTCCTCGTCAACAGAGACGCAGCGCCATTCAACGAACCCAAACTGCGTCAGGCCATGGCACTCGCAATCGACCGCAAGAGTTTCGACGACATCCTGGGCGAGGGTAAGCTCGGCATCAGTGGTGCCATGCAGCCGTTGCCGGAAGGCGCCTGGGGAATGCCCGAGGAAACGCTCAGGTCCCTGCCCGGCTATGGCAAGGACGTCGACAAGAACATAGCCGAAGCACGCGCCATCATGCAGGGACTCGGTTACGGCCCCGACAAGACGCTCAAGCTCAAAGTCTCCACCCGCGACATTGCGATCTACCGGGATCCGGCCGTCATCCTGATCGACCAGATCAAGAAAATCTATATCGATGCCGAGCTTGAAGTCGTCGATACCACCATCTGGCATCGCAAGGCGACGCGCGGCGATTATTCCGTGGGCCTCAACCTGACCGGCGTCGCCGTCGACGATCCGGATGCGAACCTGGTCGAGAACTACAGCTGTAACTCCGAGCGCAACTATTCGAAATACTGCAGTCCCGAAGTGGAGGAGTTGCTGGCGCGCCAGTCCAGGGAAACCGATGTTGCCAAACGCAAGGCCATCGTCTGGCAGATTGAGCGCAAGCTCGCCGAAGATGTGGCGCGTCCCGTCATTCACTACCAGCGGGCGGGTACCTGCTGGTATCCCTACGTCAAGGGACTCGTGCTGCACCGGAACAGCATCTACAACGGCGCTCGCTTCGAGGATGTCTGGCTCGACAAATAGGCGGCAAAACAGCGATCGTGATCAGTTATCTCATTCGACGCCTTTTGCTGATGATCCTGACCCTGTTTGGGATTTCGATCGTCATTTTCGTCATGCTGCGCATCGTGCCCGGCAACATTGCGGACATCCTGTTCGACGCAGCCGGAATGGTGAGTGCCGCGGAAAAGCACAAGCTCGAAGTGGAGCTCGGCCTCGATAAGCCGATTGCATTGCAGTACATCAGCTGGATTGGCGGACTTGCCGTCGGCGATTTCGGTTACACCTACGTGTCCGAGCAGCCCGCGCTTGCAGAGATTCTTCCGCGCATCCCGGTTACCGCCAAGCTTGCCGGTTTGGCGCTCTTGTTTGCGATCATGTTCGGGGTTCCGCTCGGCGTCGTGAGCGCGGTGCGCCAGAACAGCGCGCTCGACTATGTGCTCAGGGTGCTGAGCCTGAGCGGACTGTCGCTGCCTTCGTTCTGGCTCGGACTGCTGATCCTGATGGCATTCGTGCATTATTTCGGATGGATCCCGATCTACACGAACCAGCCGGCAAGCCTCTGGGATGAACTCCTTCTGCTCAGCATCCCCGCGGCGGCGGTCGGCTTCCGCGCTTCCGCCCTGATCATGCGGTTGACCCGTTCGTCCATGCTGGAAGTGCTGCGCCAGGATTACATTCGCACCGCGCGTGCCAAAGGGGTGTCGCCGATCTCGGTCAATTACCATCATGCCTTGCGCAATGCGGTGCTGCCGATCGTCACCATTATAGGCATCGAAGCAGCATTCCTGGTTGGCGGCCTCATCGTCACCGAGACGGTCTTCAACATTCCCGGCGTCGCACGTTTCCTGGTTGAAGCCATCCGCTGGCGCGATTATCCGGTCGTGCAGAATCTCGTGATGTTCATTGCGGTGGTTGTGGTGACCATAAATTTTCTGGTCGACATGACCTATGCCATGCTGGATCCGCGCATCAAATATCAGGACTGAAACTTCGAAACCGTCGTCGGAGCAAAGTGTTTGGCCATCATCGACCCGCTGGGAACCATCGCTCCCGCGCCCTCCGAACTCCAGGTTTTACGGGAGTCATCGCTTTATCTGCTGCGGCGATATCCGCTCGGCGCCGTGGGAGGCGCCATCGTGCTGGCGATCGTGCTGATGGCGCTGTTCGCCAATTGGCTGACCGCATTCGATCCGACTGCCATTAACGCCGTTGCTTCCCTTGCCAAACCCGGAGGAGCCCACCCGCTCGGCGCCGATTTCATGGGTCGGGACCTTTGGAGCCGGATTGTATTCGGCGCGCGCATTTCGCTGATCGTCGGCATCGGATCGACCAGCCTCGGCTGCCTGGCGGGAGCGCTGATCGGGCTGATGTCCGGCTATTTCGGCGGATGGCTCGATCTGATTGTGCAGCGTTTCATGGACATGCTGCAGTCGCTGCCGCTTCTGGTAATGGCGCTGGTGATGTCCGCCGCTCTCGGCCCGTCCATCGCCAACATCATTATCGCGATTTCAATTCCGCTGGTGCCGACGGTCGCGCGGGTGATGCGTTCGAATGCCTTGATGCTGCGCGAAATGCCGTATGTCGAAGCCGCGCGGGCGCTCGGCATGAACGAGGTCGCAATTGCGTTGCGCCACGTGCTTCCCAATACACTCGCGCCGCTGATCGTCCTGGGAACGGCCCAGCTCGGTTCGGCTATTCTGGTCGAGGCGGCGCTCTCATTCCTTGGCCTTGGCGTTCCGGAACCCTATCCGTCGTGGGGGCGCATGCTTTCAGAATCGGCGGCAGAATATATGCGCACCGCTCCGTGGCTGGTGATCTATCCGGGACTGGCGATCAGCCTCGCTGTTTTCGGCACCAACCTCCTCGGCGATGCCTTGCGCGACATTTTCGATCCGCGCCTGCGCCATTGAATGCTCATGGCTGGACCAGCGAGCAGGGGATCAACGCAAACCGATGCGGCAGCTCCCATCGGGCTGCAAGAGCGAGCCCGCCCCCTGCTTGCCGTCGAGCAACTGCAGACATTCTTCTTCACCCGTCGGGGAGTCGTGAAGGCGGTCGACGGTGTGTCGTTCTCGCTCGCCCCGGCGGAGACGCTCGCGATCGTTGGGGAATCAGGATGCGGCAAGAGCGTCACCGCGCTCTCGCTGATGCGGCTCGTTCCCGATCCGCCCGGACGCATTGTCGGCGGGAGCATTACGCTTGCCGGCCGCAGCCTTCTTGCGCTCGCCGAAGACGAAATGCGCCGTGTCCGCGGCAAGGACGTATCCATGATCTTTCAGGAGCCGATGACCTCGCTCAACCCGGTGATGACCATCGGCAGCCAAATTGCCGAAGTGCTGCTTCTGCACGAGGACTTGAGCCGATCGGCCGCGCAGGCAAAGGCCATCGAGATGCTGCGTCTCGTGCGCATCCCTGAACCCGCGCAGCGGGCCAGCGATTATCCGCATCAGCTTTCGGGCGGAATGCGCCAACGCGCCATGATCGCCATGGCGCTTGCCTGCAATCCCAAAGTCCTGATTGCCGACGAGCCGACCACCGCGCTCGACGTCACCATCCAGGCGCAAATCCTGCAACTCATTCTCGATCTGCAGCAGAGGCTCGGAACTGCGCTCATTCTCATAACCCACGATCTTGGCGTGGTCGCGGAGACCGCACAGCGCGTGATCGTCATGTATGCCGGGCGCAAGGTTGAAGAGGCAACCGTCGAGGAGTTGTTCGCGCATCCGCTGCATCCCTATACACGGGGACTGCTGGCATCGATCCCACGGCTGAGTTTGCTGCGCGATATCCAGCATTCCCGCGGCCGGCTTGCGGAAATTCCAGGAATGGTTCCCTCGCTCGCGCATCTGCCGGCGGGCTGCACATTCGCGCCGCGCTGTGCATTTGCGACCGAGCAATGCCGCGGCGCGTATCCGGCCTATGAGGAGAAACGGCCGGCGCATTGGGCCGCGTGCTGGCGCTCCGACGCGCTCTGCGGAGCGGACCATGCTTGACGAAGCGAATGGAAAAGCAAGTCTCTCCGGTTGTGCACCGGCAGATGTCGTTCTGGAAATCGAAAATCTCAAAAAACATTTTCCCGTCCAGAAGGGACTGCTGCGGCGGAGGATCGGCACGGTGTTTGCGGTCGACGGAGTCAGCTTCTCCATCGGCAAAGGGGAAACTCTTGGCCTGGTCGGGGAATCCGGCTGCGGCAAGTCGACGGTCGGGCGGGCGATATTGCGGCTGATCGAGCCGACTGCCGGCAGCATCAAGCTTGCTGGCAAGGACATAACGCGCTTGCCCAAACGCGAACTGCGTCCATTTCGCAAAGAGATGCAGATCATCTTTCAGGACCCGTTTTCATCGCTCGATCCCCGCATGTCGGCGGGGGAAATCGTCGGCGAGCCGTTGCGTGTGCACCGTATCGGCACGCGCAGGGACAGGCGGGCACGGGTAGCCGAACTGTTTCAACGAGTGGGGCTGCGCCAAACGCAGATGGCGAACTACCCGCATCAGTTCTCAGGGGGTCAGCGCCAGCGGATCGGCATCGCGCGCGCACTCGCCCTTTCGCCAAAGCTCATCATTGCCGATGAGCCGGTCTCATCGCTCGACGTATCCATCCAGGCGCAGGTGCTCAATCTCATGCTGGACCTCCAGCGCGAGCTTGGCCTCTCCTTTCTGTTCATCTCGCACAACCTGGCGGTCATCGAGCACATCAGCGACCGCGTTGCCGTGATGTATCTCGGCCGCATTGTCGAATATGCCGACAAGGAAACCTTGTTCATGCGGCCGCTGCATCCCTATACCGAATTGCTGCTGGCGGCGGTCCCGGTGCCGGACCCTACCATCAAGCGCGCCAGGCGCATCGTGGAGGGTGATGTGCCGAGTGCGATCAACCCGCCGGCCGGCTGCCATTTCCACTCGCGCTGTCCTTATGCCTTCGAGCGCTGCAGGGCGGAATCGCCGCTGCTGCGCGAGGTCAAGCCGCGGCAGTGGGTGGCATGCCACCTGCGCTAGTAGGGTGGGCAAATTCGTCTGCCGAACGGTTCCTCGTGGGCACGGCGCTGCACGAATTTGCCCACGCGGAACGACCGTGCACAGCGCCTTTGCCCACCCTACCAGCGATCAGTGTTCGTCGCCTTCCTCGCTGATGCGTTCGACTGAGACCACGCGCTCGCCTTCGGCGGTGTCGAACACGATCACGCCCTGGGTCGAGCGCCCGGCAATGCGGATGCCTTCTACCCGCGTGCGGATGAGCTGGCCGGCATTGGTGACGAGCATGATCTGATCCTCGTCCTCGACCGGAAAGGAGGCAATCAGGTTGCCGGTCTTGCGCCGAATGCTCCCGTCGCGCTCACGCACATCCATGGCAACAATGCCTTTGCCGCCGCGGCCGGTGACGCGGTATTCGAACGAAGAGGTCCGTTTGCCGTAACCGCGCTCCGATACGGTGAGCACGAATTGTTCGGCGGCTGACATCTCGACGTAGCGCTGCTCGCCAAGCTCGATCGCGCCGGTTGCCTCTTCGCCGGTTGATTCTTCGATCTCGGGCGCCGGCTCCTCAGTGTCTCCGCCGATGCCGCGGCGCACGGCGCTCGCCCGTTTGAGATAGGCCGCGCGTTCATCCGCGCTCGCATCCAGATGCCGCAGGATGGAAAGCGAGATGACCTTGTCGCCGGCAGGCAGCGTGATGCCGCGTACGCCCATGGAAGTGCGGCCCTGGAACACGCGCACGTCGGTCACCGGGAAGCGGATGCACTGGCCGCCCGAGGTGGTGAGCAATACATCATCGCGCTCGGTGCAGATTTGCACGTCGACGATGCCCTCCCCTTCGGCGAGCTTCATGGCGATGATGCCCGAGCGGCGCACGTCGACGAAATCGGAGAGCTTGTTGCGCCGGACCGTGCCCTTAGTAGTGGCAAACATCACATCAAGCTCGCCCCAGGTCTTCTCGTCCTCCGGCAGCGGCATCACCGTTGTGACGAGCTCGCCCTGTTCGAGCGGCAGAATATTGATCAATGCCTTGCCGCGCGCCTGCGGCGCCGCCTGCGGTAGACGCCAGACCTTCTCCTTGTAGACGCGCCCATGTGAGGAGAAGAACAGTACCGGCGTGTGGGTGGAGGCGACAAACAGCCGTGAGACGAAATCCTCCTCGCGCGTCTGCATGCCGGCGCGCCCCTTGCCGCCGCGCCGCTGCGCACGATAGGTGGAGAGCGGCACCCGCTTGACGTAGCCAAGATGCGAGACGGTGACCACCATGTCTTCGCGGTGGATCAAATCCTCTTCTTCGACCTCGCCCTCATACTCCATAATCACGGTGCGGCGCGGCGTGGCGAACTTCTCGCGCACGGCAGTGAGTTCTTCCTTGACGATGCTCTGTATCCGCGCCCGTGAGCGCAGAATATCGAGGTAATCGGCAATCTCGGCCGCGAGCTTGTCGAGTTCAGCCTTGATTTCGTCGCGCCCAAGGGCGGTAAGCCGCTGCAGCCGCAAATCCAGAATGGCCTTGGCCTGTTCGCTCGACAGCCTGGAGGTTCCCTCCGCCGAGACTTTGTGGCGAGGGTCATCGATCAGCGTGATCATTGCGCTGACATCGGCGGCCTGCCAATCGCGTGCCATCAATGCTTCGCGCGCCTCGCCAGCATCGCGCGAGGCGCGGATGAGCCTGATCACTTCGTCGATATTGCTCACCGCAACGGCGAGCCCGACCAATACGTGAGCGCGATCCCTCGCTTTGCTCAGCAGGTATTTAGTGCGGCGGAAAACCACCTCCTCGCGGAATGCAACGAAGCATTCCAGCAAGGCCTTGAGATTCATTACCTGGGGTCGGCCGCCTTCAAGCGCGACCACGTTGGCGCCGAAGGTCGATTGCAGCTGCGTATAACGATAGAGCTGATTGAGCACCACGTCCGCCATGGCATCGCGCCGAATCTCGATCACCACGCGATAGCCTTCGCGATCGGACTCATCGCGCAGCGCGGAAATACCGTCGATCTTCTTGTCCCGCCACAACTCGCCGATGCGCTCCACCATCGAGGCCTTGTTAACCTGGAACGGAATCTCGCTGATGATGATGGCCTCGCGCTCGCCGCGCAGGGTCTCGATGTCCACCTTGCCGCGCATGACGATCGAGCCGCGGCCGAGATGATAGGCGGCGCGAATTCCCTGGCGCCCGAGAATGATGCCGCCGGTGGGAAAGTCGGGGCCAGGGATGATTTCCATCAACTCGTCGATCCCGGTGGCGGGATTGTCGATCAGCGCAATACAGGCGTCGATCACTTCGCCGAGGTTATGCGGAGGAATGTTGGTGGCCATGCCCACGGCAATGCCGCCGGCGCCGTTGACCAACAGATTGGGAAAGCGTGCCGGCAGAACGACGGGTTCTTTCTCGTTGCCGTCGTAGTTCGGCTGGAAATCGACCGTGTCCTTGTCGATGTCCTCGAGCAGCTCCATGGCGGAACGCGCCAGCCGGCATTCGGTGTAGCGCATGGCCGCAGGCGGATCGCCGTCGACCGAGCCGAAATTACCCTGCCCGTCGATAAGCGGAAGGCGCATGGAAAACTCCTGCGCCATGCGCACCAGGGCGTCGTAAATCGCCTGGTCGCCGTGCGGGTGATATTTGCCCATCACGTCGCCGACGACGCGCGCCGATTTGACGTATTTCTTGTCGGGCGTGTGCCCGCTTTCGTGCATGGAAAAGAGAATGCGCCGATGCACCGGCTTGAGGCCGTCGCGCGCGTCCGGCAGCGCGCGCGCGACAATCACGCTCATGGCGTAATCGAGATAGCTGCGCTTCATCTCCTCGGTGATGGAGACGGGGCGAATATCCGAGGGGCCGGATGCTTCCGGCTGCTGGTCGTCGTTGTCGGCCAAGGAAAATCCCGTTCAGGCGTGCGTGAAATTGTTTAGCTGATTCAGGGCTGCGGCGCTACCTCGCGGCAGCGCCAGAACGCGCCGATTTCAAATGGGAATTCAGGGGCTTACAATCAAGAAGCGGGATCAGAACGGAATTTCATCATCGAGGTCGCCGCGC
Source organism: uncultured Alphaproteobacteria bacterium (assembly GCA_963817135.1). GTDB lineage: Bacteria > Pseudomonadota > Alphaproteobacteria > Rhizobiales > Xanthobacteraceae > VAZQ01. The sequence continues at coordinate 150,121 of CAWFNG010000016.1, forward strand.
TTGCCGGCGCCCGCCAGGGCAGGCTGTTTGTCGCGCGCAGTCGCCGGACTCGATGACCCGAACTCGCCAACGCTTTCTTCGCTACTGAAATCGCTTGTGGTGCTGCCCGCCCGGTCGAGCATGGTGAGCTGGGAGTTGAAACCCTGCAGCACCACTTCGGTGGAATAGCGATCCTGGCCCGACTGGTCCTGCCATTTGCGCGTTTGCAGCGATCCTTCGAGATAAATCTTGGAACCTTTCTTTAGATATTGCTCGGCAATCCGGGAGAGGCCCTCATTGAAGATCACCACCCGATGCCATTCCGTCCTTTCCTTCCGCTCGCCGGTAGTCTTGTCGCGCCAGGTCTCGCTAGTGGCGACCCGCAGATTTGCAATCGGCCGTCCGTCCTGGGTCCGGCGGATTTCAGGATCTGCCCCCAGATTACCGATCAGAATGACCTTGTTCACCGAGCCTGCCATGACAATCTCCCGTTCCGCCACACCGTAACCTCAAGCCTCGCTGCGGCAAGCGCGTTCCGCCGTTTCCCACAGAAAGGCCAAGCATATGCCGGCGCCATTGTTCTCTGTTTGTTCTAGCAGTTTCTGTCTGAGAGCGCAAGAGACGGCCGATCACAAATCGTAAGTCACCTCGCCTGCCTGGGGCTGTGATTTCCACAGCTGTTCAGCGCAAATACCGGCTGTCCTTGGCTCAACACTGGCGAAGCGCCGGCGTTCTCACTACGTTCGGTTGGTCCGCGCCCGAAGCGCTGCGGCAGGAGCTTCGCCGACAGATTCGATGGACGACCTCTTCGAAAAGAACCGTGCTCAGCGCCCGCCGGTGAAAACGTCCGACCGCGTGATCGCCATCCGCGGCGCGCGCGAGCACAACCTTAAAAACGTCGATGTGGAATTGCCCCGCGACCGGCTGGTGGTGTTCACCGGTCTGTCCGGCTCGGGCAAGTCGTCGCTTGCTTTCGACACCATCTATGCCGAGGGGCAGCGCCGCTATGTGGAATTGCTCTCCGCCTATGCGCGACAATTCCTGGAAATGATGCAGAAGCCGGACGTCGACCAGATCGACGGCCTGTCGCCTGCCATTTCGATCGAGCAAAAGACCACCTCGCGCAATCCGCGCTCGACGGTCGGTACGGTTACCGAGATCTACGACTATATGCGGCTCCTGTGGGCGCGTGTCGGCGTGCCTTTCTCGCCGGCCACCGGCCTGCCGATCGAAAGTCAGACGGTGTCGCAGATGGTGGACCGCGTGATGGCGCTGCCGGAGGGTACGCGTCTTTATCTGCTCGCGCCGGTGGTGCGCGGCCGCAAAGGCGAGTACCGCAAGGAGCTCGCCGATTATGTCAAGCGCGGCTTCCAGAGGGTGAAGATCGACGGCAAGTTTTACGAGATCACCGAGGCGCCCGCCCTCGACAAGAAGCTCAAGCATGACATCGACGTGGTGGTGGATCGTCTTGTGGTGCGGGGCGATCTCGGCACGCGGCTTGCCGATTCGCTCGAGACGGCGCTCAAGCTTGCCGATGGACTGGCGATGGTGGAATTTGCCGACTCAACTGGGGATACACCTCCCCCTGCAAGGGGGAGGTCGCCGGCCGAAGGCCGGCGGGTGGGGGCCGGTGCTCTTGCAAGTGACCCCACCCCGGATCGCCTGCGGCGATCCGACCCTCCCCTTTCAGGGGAGGGAGACCCTCAACAATCCGCAAAGAAAGTCGCAAAGATTCACGATCGCAGTGGGCCGGAACGCCTGATCTTCTCGGAGAAATTCGCCTGTCCGGTGTCGGGTTTCACCATTCCGGAAATCGAACCGCGGCTGTTCTCCTTCAATAATCCGTTCGGCGCCTGTCCGGCGTGCGGCGGATTGGGCGTCGAGCAGCACATCGATCCCGATCTCGTCATTCCCGACAAGGACAGGACATTGCGCTCCGGCGCGATCGCCCCCTGGGCAAAGTCTTCAAGCCCCTACTACATCCAGACGCTGCAGGCGCTGGGGCGCCATTACAAATTCACTCTCGATACCAAGTGGAAAGACCTGCCGAAGAAGACTCAGGATGCGATCCTCTATGGTTCCGGGGAAGAGTTTATCCGCTTTGCCTATGACGATGGGTTGCGCTCCTACGAGACCAGGAAGCCCTTCGAGGGCGTCGTTACCAATCTCGAGCGGCGCTGGCGGGAGACCGAGAGCGAATGGGCGCGCGAGGACATGGCGCGATACTTCACCGACATTCCCTGCGCCGCTTGCAATGGATACCGTCTGAAACCCGAAGCGCTCTGCGTCAAAGTCGGCAACCTGCATATCGGCGAAGTCGCGGACTTGTCGGTCAAGCGCGCGGGCGAGTGGTTCACCCAATTGCCTGCACAGCTCAGCGCCAAGCAGAACGAAATTGCCGCTCGCGTGCTCAAGGAAATCCGCGAGCGCCTGAAATTCCTGGTCGATGTCGGCTTGGAATATCTTACGCTTGCGCGTGCGAGCGGAACGCTCTCGGGCGGCGAAAGCCAGCGCATCCGGCTTGCCTCGCAGATCGGCTCGGGGCTTACCGGGGTGCTCTATGTGCTCGACGAACCTTCGATCGGATTGCATCAGCGCGACAATGCGCGCTTGATCGAGACACTCAAGCGGCTGCGCGATCTCGGCAATACCGTCATTGTCGTCGAACATGATGAGGATGCCATTCGCAGCGCGGATCACCTGCTCGATATCGGCCCCGGTGCCGGCATCCATGGCGGTCATATCGTTGCACAGGGCACGATCGAGGATGTCATGGCCGAGCCAGCATCCTTCACCGGCAAATATCTCTCCGGCGAATTGATGGTGCCAATCCCGGAGCGGCGGCCGCGGGCGCCGTCACGCACGCTCAAACTCGTCAATGCACGCGGCAACAACCTCAAGAACATTACTGCCGAGATCCCGCTCGGCCTGTTCACCTGCGTCACCGGCGTCTCCGGCGGAGGAAAATCAACGCTCCTGGTCGATACCCTCTACAAGGCAATCGCCCGCAAGCTTAACGGAGCGAGCGAGGCCCCTGCCCCGCATGACCGCATCGAAGGCCTCGAACATCTCGACAAGGTGATCGACATCGATCAGTCGCCGATCGGCCGCACCCCGCGCTCCAACCCGGCTACCTATACCGGAGCGTTCACGCCGATCCGTGAATGGTTCGCTGGTCTGCCGGAGGCCAAGGCACGCGGTTACGAGCCCGGCCGGTTCTCATTCAATGTCAAGGGCGGACGCTGCGAAGCCTGTCAGGGCGACGGTGTCATCAAGATTGAAATGCACTTCCTGCCGGACGTCTACGTCACCTGCGACGTCTGCAAGGGCAAGCGCTACAACCGCGAAACCCTGGAAGTCACCTTCAAAGGGAAATCCATCGCCGACGTGCTCGATATGACGGTCGACGAGGCAGCGCAGTTCTTCAAGGTCGTGCCGCGTGTGCGCAACGTGCTCGAACTCTTACAGCGCGTGGGGCTTGGCTACATTCACGTGGGACAGCAGGCCACCACGTTGTCCGGCGGCGAGGCGCAACGCGTGAAGCTGGCCAAGGAACTCTCAAAGCGCGCAACCGGACGCACGTTGTACATCCTGGACGAGCCGACTACCGGACTGCACTTTCACGATGTGGCGAAGCTGCTCGATGTGCTGCATGAACTGGTGGAGCAGGGTAATTCCGTCGTCGTCATCGAGCACAATCTCGAAGTCATCAAGACCGCCGATTGGATCATCGATCTCGGTCCCGAGGGCGGCGACGGCGGCGGCGAAATCGTCGCGGCAGGGACGCCGGAAGACATTGCCAAGACCCGGCGCAGCTATACGGGCCAGTTCCTGGCGCCGGTCCTGCTGCGCGAAGGAAGACGCAAGGCGCGGACTGAGGCGGCGGAGTAATGGCGCACTGGCCTGTGATGATTTGCGCGGCGCGCACCCTTCGGGCCAGCTGATGTTTAGCTTGAGGCTCTTGCGTGAAGCCATTGAAATTGTGCCGAAATCGTTCGAGAAAATAAATCAACCGGAACTGGGCTGCGTCTCTCGGCGTTGATTGATGCGGGGCGCGGATTTTTCGCGCCTCCGAAAAGGAGACGAGCATGTCAGATCCCAACCAAAAACCCGGCCAGCAGCAGCAAGGCGGCCCCGGGCAGCAGAAGCCGGGCCAGCAGCAGCAAGGCGGTCCCGGACAGCAGAAGCCCGGCCAGCAACAAGGGGGCGAGCACAGGCCAGGGCAGCAATCGCAGCAGCCCGGCAAGGGCGGTCAACACAGCGGCAGTTAAGTCGCTAGCAATGGCCCCGCTTTGGCGGGGCCATTCGCTTCACCGGGGGATAAGCAACACTGTTACAGCTGGGGTAGTGGCCGCTTCGATTTTGCAGCTGCGGGAACTTTTACCCACGCCTCGCCGTCGAGCACCATTTCTTCGCCCACCCTGCAGGTGCAGGCAAGCCGCGCACGCTGGCGCTCAGCGATCAATTCCGCCACGCTGACGGTGACGTCAACCTGGTCGCCAATGCGCACCGGCGCACGGAAATTCAGCGTCTGCGAAATATAGATGGCGCCGGGACCGGGAAGCCGGGTACCCAGCAGCGCCGAGATTAGGCTTGCGGTATAGAGTCCATGCGCTATGCGGCCGCCAAACTGAATCTTGGCTGCGAAGTGTTCGGAGAGATGGATGGGATTGCGGTCGCCGGTGAGCTGCGCAAAGCCCACCACATCGGATGCGGCGATGGTCTTCGAGAACGTCTCCGTCATGCCCAGCGAGAGGTCCTCGAAATAGAGCATGCGCAACGGCAGTATCACCGGGGGTGAAGCCATGCCGAATTCCAACTTCCCTGCCCCTGCCCTGTCGGCTCCTGGCGATCGCTTTATGCAGCGGCTAGCTCTTTGTCCTTTGCTAGAGTGCGCTGCAATGCCGGCCGCTGCTCGAGCCGGGCGGTATAAGCAGTGAACTCATCTCGTTCCGGTAATAGCTTGAACATCATGCCAAAGCGCAGCCCGGACCCGATCACGACATCGGCCGCGGTGAACCGTTCCCCCATGATATAGAGACCCTTTGTCACGGCCTTGGCGAGCACCGACATCACGGTATCGAAATCACCATAACTCAGTGCGGCGCGGCGCGCCTCCTCCTTGCGCGGGAACGCGCGATCCATCATCGCCGGTTCGACGCAGCTGGGGCCGAAGAACAGCCATTTGAGGTACAAGCCGCGGCGGCGGTCACCGACCGGGATGTTGAGCTTGGCGCCTGGAAATTCGTCCGCGAGATACGTGCAGATTGCAGCCGCTTCGGTAATTACCACGTCGCCATGCCTGAGCGCCGGCACCTTCCCCATGGGATTGATTGCAAGATAGGCGGGCGCGCGATTCTCTTCCTTGCTCAGGCTCACGAGTTCGATGGCATAAGGTTCGCCGATTTCCTCCAGCATCCAGCGTACAATTGAAGAGCGCGAAGGCGCCGCGTGATAAAGCGTGATTTCCGCCATGAGAAACTCCGTTGGATCAAGGGGAGGCTTAGCGTGGCATCCTGATCCTTCGGTTCTATAGCGACTTAGAGATTTCTCAAGTAAGCTGCAGCATATCGCGCAGTCCGGCGCTCCAGACAGCGGCGAGTGAATGCATTCCGCTGGTTCGCATCTCAACGAGCCGCGAGCGCTTGCGAACTTCGGAATCGGGCCACTGAGAATTGGTAGTTCAGGCCGGCGCGCACCACATTCATGGTGAAGCGAGCGTCGTCGACGATGGCGGGCAGCGCGGGAAACAGCACAGTCGTGCTCGCACGCCCGAAGTCCAGATAGAGATATTCAAGCTTGACGCTCCACGCCGGCGCAATCGCAACCTCGATGCCGGTTCCGGCCGTCCAGCCGCTGCGGTTATCGTGGGCGTTGAACGTGGCGAGTGCGCCGGGCACAGCGGCAAAGGCGTCGGTCTCGAGCCTCGCATAGGCATATCCGCCGGTCGCGTAGATCAACCAGCCGCTCCACGCCAAGCCGAGGCGCCCGCGCACCGTCCCGAACCACGGCACCTTCTGCTCATAGGTGGCGGTCAGCGGAATTGCGCACAAACCTGCCGCGCACGGGGCAGCGAGGCTGCCTTTCAGCGAGCTTGCCTGGATGTCAGTCTCGACACCGAAGACCGCGCCGCCGGTTTGCCAATTGAACCCAAGCTGTGCCCCGCCGACGCCTCCCGTCAGCGGGTTGTTGACGGAGGCGAAGGCAGCGTTTCCGAGGATGCTGAAGTCGCTCGAAGTAAAGGCAACCGCACCGCCGCCATTGACGCCGATATAGAATCCGCTCCAGCCGAGATACGGCGAAGTTTCCACCGGCAGCGGCGCGCGCAGTCGCGGCGGCCGGTTAAGATCGGCCGCAGCGGCTGTTTGGCCGATTGCAAGCAGCAGCGATGCAGCGAAAATCAATGCGCGCATGATGGCTCCCCCTGCTGCCCATCAGAGAGGCGCATTGCTTAAAAGCGTCTAAACAAAGATGCGATTGGGGTGGCGCTGTTGTTCCTGTGCCACTCCGGCATCAGGCGCAGCATTTTCCTTGCCGTCGATACCTTCTTGAACAATCGCGATTTTGCTGCGTTAATAGCGGCGGGACGGGGCCGGACGCGCGCAACAGGTTGCAAGCGCGCGCCAATTCGTAAGGAGTAAACCCGATGGCGGATGTGCATGCCCTGGTGGGGGCGGAACCGGCCGGCGCGCGACCGGTCGTCCGAAAGATCTCGGTGGCGGATATCAAGGACTCCCTGGCGCGCGGGCTTTCGGATTTCTGGGCTATGCCCAGCCACGCCGTGTTCCTCTGCCTGATCTACCCCATCATCGGGCTCATTATTGCACGCGTCATTTTGGGCTATGCCATTTTACCGATGCTGTTTCCCCTTGCCGCCGGCTTTGCGCTGGTCGGACCATTCGCGGCGGTCGGTTTTTATGAACTGAGCCGGCGGCGTGAACGCGGAGACGAAGTCTCGTGGCACGACGCCTTCGACGTGTTTCACTCGCCGTCGCGCGGCGCCATTGCCATTCTCGCGGCGCTGCTTCTGGCCATTTTCGCGCTGTGGATTGCAATCGCCCAAGCCATCTACATAAGCACGTTCGGATACCAGCCGGCGGCCTCGATTCCGAACTTCCTCCGGCAAGTGTTCACCACCCCGCAGGGTTGGATGCTCATCGTTCTTGGCAATGGCGTCGGCTTCCTGTTCGCGGTTGCAGTGCTGACCATCAGCATCGTTTCATTTCCGCTGCTGGTCGATCGCGATGTCGGTGCGATTGAAGCCGCGGTGACGTCGGTACGCGCCGTAGGCCGCAATCCGGTGACCATGGCGATGTGGGGATTGATCGTCGCCGGCCTGTTGGTGATCGGCTCACTGCCGTTTTTCTTCGGACTGGCGGTGGTGATACCGGTTCTCGGACATTCGACCTGGCATCTCTATCGCAAGGTCATTGCTCACCCGTAGCAATTTAGTCCCTCAAGCGGGGACGCTTGCCGGCGTCATGTCACCGGCCAGGGTTGCCACTTTGGTGACTGGGTGCGCCACCTCGCCGCCAGGCGCCAGCTCATATCCGACCGCGCGCAAAATTCCGCCGGCCGGACACATCTCCACGGCGATGCGGGTGAACGCATTGAGAACCGGCGGAATAAGCCAACCGAAGCCTGCCCGCGCGAACGATTGCGGCCAGCGGGAAAGCGCCTCCCTGCGGACGCGGCTGCGCGCCGCTGCGTCCTCGTAGGAACAAGTGAAAATCAGCCGGGCACCGACGCGTGCTTCCCATGGCCTCCTTGAGTCGATCCAATCATTGGCGGCCGCCGTATCACCGGCATAGGTGACGAAATCCTGCTCGGTGCGCTCGATGACGCAATGCTCTCCGGCTTTGCATCCTGCCAGCGTGAAGATCACCGGCCGCGCCAGCGGTGCTGTTTGCAGCCGATCCTTTGCTTCGGCAAAGTCACGACATGTCTCGAATACCTGACGCAGCAGATGATCCGGCGGAGAATTGCGATTCCGCCAGGTGCGCAACGCATTCACCGACATGTCGCAGGGCCGCAGCCAGGGCATAGTTGTGCGCCGCCAGAGCGGCGCTTGGTTCACTGCTGCTGCAAACCGGCCAGGCGCCAGCGCAGTCAATACGCCGGCATAACCGGGCCAGCCCACATTGAAGAATTCTCCCGCCGGCCCCTGCATATGCGCGATCTCGATGTGGCGGCCAAGCCCGTGAAACGGCCAATCCAACGTGCGCGCAAGCCAGGGGGAGTCTTCCTCGTCGCGTGCGACAGCGGTGCATCCCCATTGATAGGTGCCATTGAGAAACCAAATGCCGGTAAACCCGAGCACGGCAGCAATCGCCTCGACCTCACCGATATAAGGCGAGGACGAACGTTTGAGCCAACGCCGGGTGACCGCATCCATGGCAGGCAACAGCAAATGCACCGGCTTGGGTAGCCAGGCGACGCACTCATCGCGCAATGCGCGCGCGCGTGCGCGGCCCACCATGGCATGGCGCACTGGTCCGTGACCGCGAATATCAGTCAGCGGAATGGCCGGAAATTCGTTCATGCCCTAATCATGGTTGCGATCGACAGGATATCCGAATGCAAAAGTCCGCAGCAAGGACAGCTGTAAGTGACGCGCGCCTTTAGATTAGCCATTTGCCGTTTGTCGGTGATTCGATACACTTCAGCATCATATTTTCATGTGTCGGAGGTGAAAGTGTTGGGAACTGAAGCCAGGTTTGCAGGCCTTTTCACGCTTGTACTTTTGTTGGCCTTTTCGGCTCGTTCAGACGACTTTCCGCTGGTCGGCACCTATACTGAAAACCAACCTTGCGAGGGCGCCGATGCAAGTGTAGCGCGGGTCAAGATTACCGAGCGCGAGATCAATTCGGCTTTCGGACTATGCAGCATTCTCAATATCAAGCACGAGGGCAACACATACGCGGTCCATGTCGATTGCAAGGGCCCGGGCGGCACCCCAATGCTGGGAGACATAACCTTCACGCTGCGCGAAGACAAGACGATCGATTTTTCCGATCAGGACCAGACCTACAAGGCCGTGTTGTATAAATGCGCTGAGTGAACAGTTTCCCTACTAGTGGTCCGATTCCGAAGTTCGCCAGTACTAGCGGCACGTTCAGGTGCGAACTTCGGAATCTAAGGACCACTAGCAACTTTATGATTTTAGTGCGGCTTTGAATTTGAAGTTCCTAAATGAGCTTGCGGCCAGTATGATAGGAACTTCAAATTCACCGCACTAGTGCAAGAATGGTGCTGCATGAGCTATGAAAGCATGCTGGCGGAAACCGTCGCCTTCACCGGACATAACGGCGACATCGGCGAAGCCTATTATGCCCGTCCGCTCGGCGCTGGTCCGTGGCCCGGCGTCGTGCTCATTCACCACATGCCGGGATGGGACGAGTGGATCAAGGAGGCGACGCGCAAGCTCGCTTATCATGGTTTGGCGACCATCTCTCCGCATCTTTATTTCCGCGAGGGTCAGGGCAGCCCCGAAGACGTCGGCGCGCGGGTGCGGGCGGCCGGCGGGGTGCCGGACGCGCAGGTGATTGCCGACGTGAGAGGATGCATGCAGTTTTTGCGCGCGCAGCCTTATGCCAACGGCAAAGTCGGCGTGATCGGGTTCTGTTCGGGCGGACGCCATGCCTATCTCGCCGCCTGTCGCATCGGCGACATCGACGCCGCGGTCGACTGCTGGGGCGGCAACGTGATCGTGGATGATCCAAAACTGCTCAACGCCAAGCGGCCGATTGCACCCATCGATCTGAGCGAACATATCCGCTGTCCGCTGCTCGGCCTGTTCGGCAATGACGATGAAAATCCCAATCGCGACCAGGTCAACCGCACCGAAACGGTGCTCAGAAAGCTCGGCAAGAATTACGAATTTTACCGCTACGACGGAGCCGGTCACGCATTCTTCAACGTGATGCGTCCGGCCTACCGGCCCGAGCAGGCGCTTGACGGCTGGAGCAAGGTGGTCGCATTCTTTCACAAGCATCTCGCCGGCAAAGGCGCAGCGCGCGCCGCGTGAAACTCGCAGCCGGACGGCGCGGCTCTAATATCTCGCTGCGGTCGAGCCGGTCGGGTTCTGGCGTTCGCCCGGTAGACGCTGCGCTTTCCCGTCGCTCGGATCGGCAAGGAAAGGCTTGGCCGAGGCGACCCTCACCTTCGATGGCGCCGGGGCCGGCGTACCCACGCGCAGCGTGGCAAGCAGCATCTCATCGTCGCTGCCCTCGATCGGTGCCCGGCCGACATATTCCATGCGAACATGCGCGGTACCGCGGCGATAGAAATCGAGCGCCTTGGCGGCACCGATCGACAGATCGGCAATGCGGTCGTGCACAAACGGTCCGCGGTTGTTCACCCGCACGATGATGGAGCGGTGGTTTTCGAGGTTGGTGACGCGCGCATAGCTCGGCAGCGGCATGGTCGGATGTGCCGCCGAGATGCCGTGCATATCGTAGCGCTCGCCATTGGCGGTGGGGCCGCCATGGAAGTCGGGCCCATACCAGGACGCTATGCCTTCGGCGCGGTACTTGGGATTTTCCGCCGGAACGTAGGTTTGCCCATTGACGCTGTAAGGCTTGCCCACACTGTACCTGCCGGTGGAATGCGATACCCGCTCACCATTATCGGTGTAACCGGAGCCTGAGTAATTCGAGCCGGAGCAATGGGCGAGCGCAATGCTGGCAAGCGCGACCGCAATCGCGCACGCGGACCTGCCGAAACTGTCGGCTGAAAATTCCTGCCCCATTCCCCAACCCCGGCGAGCTTATTGCGGTGGATCGCGGCAGGATTAGGGTCGGATGTATTATGCCCCGCCACGGAAGCAGGAGTACCCCCAGGCGGTGAATTTGAACGGCAAATGATAATGCTGCCGCGGCTCGGCAATGCCGAAGCGGTAGGTCACGATATCCAGGAACGGCACGCTCGGAAGTGAATTGCCAATCGATCGTAAATACCCGCCGACCTGAAACACTGCTTCGTAAATACCGGCGGCGAAGGTCGCATCGAGCGCGGGATCATCGAGAGTACCGCGCGCAGACAGGCGGCCGCACGCAATGAGCTTTCTCTCATCGGCCGCGGAAACGGCGAACAGATCGACCTGCATGCCGGCGGCCACCGTGCCGCTCGCCACGTCCACCGCGTGAATGGAGATGCCAGGCAAATCCGCTCTCATCTCATCTGGCTGCTCAAGCCGGCAAACCGCTCAGCCAGCAGCATCAGCAGCAAAGTCGCAATCACGATCAGGCCGGAGGCGGCGGCGGTGCGCACATCGAGATTGGTCTCGATCTGCTGCCACAAGTGAATCGGAAACATCTCCGTGCGCTCGTCGGCCAGGAACAGGGAAACCGGCACATTGTCGAAAGATGCCATGAAGGCGAGAAAGCTGCCCGCACCTACCCCGCGCCCGATCAGCGGCAAGGTGACGCGGCGGAAAGTCATCCAGCCGTCGGCGCCGAGACTCGCGGAAGCATCGAGCAGCGAGCGATCGAGCTGCGTGAGGGCAGCAAGCGTGGTGCGCAAAACAAATGGAACGCACACAATCACATGGCCAAGGACCAGGAACGGAATGTTGGGGCGCAGTCCCAGCTGATAAATGAACACAAGGGCGGCAAATCCAAAAGCCAGCGCGGGCAACAAGAGCGGTGACATGAACAGGAGATCGAGCACGCGCGCCCACAGCCGCTGCGAGCGGCCGATCGCAAGCGCCGCTGCTGTCCCCATTACCGCCGCAAGCAGCGTGGTCCAGAAAGCCACGATGAGGCTCGTCCACGCCGCCTGCTGCATCTGGTCGGCGTGAAGCAGCGCCTGATACCAGCGCAGTGACAGTCCGTCGGGCGGAAATTTGAGCGACTGCGAGGCCGTAAGCGATGTCAGGATGACGATCACGCTGGGGCCGACGAGAAAAACAATGGCGACAGCGGTCATCGCCGCAAACACGAGGCGCAGCGACAGGCTCTCCCAATCAACTGTCGTTTCAGGCTTGCGCATCGGCCGGCGTCATCCGTGCAAGCAAATTGAGCAACGCCACCACGACGAGGACGGCGCCCATGAAAATCACCGACACTGCCGCCGCAAACGGCCAGTTATTGGCGCCGATCGCCTGCTGATAAATGTGCAGCGGCATGTAAACGAGGCGTGCACCGCCAATCAGCGTCTGGGTGACGAATGCGGTGACGCTGGCAGCGTAGGTCAGGATGCAGCCGGCAATCACGCCGGGAAGGGACAACGGCACGGTCACCCGCCATAATGTCCGCCATTCCCCCGCCCCAAGGACGCGCGAGGCGTCGGCGAGATTGGGATCGATTTTCGACATGATGGCCAGGATGGGCAGCACCATCAGCGGCATCTGCACCTGCGCAAGAACGATGACGACGCCAGGCTCGGTGAAGAGGAGCCGCAGCGGCTCCTTTGTCAGTCCGAGCGCCATCGCTGCCTGATTGAGCACCCCTTGGCGGCCGAGAATGACGATCCAGGAAAACGTGCGCACCACGACGCTGGTCATGATCGGCAGGATGACCAGGAACAGCAGTACCGATTGCCAGCGTGCGTGCGCGCGGCTTGCAATCCAGGCTATGGGATAACCGAACAGAAGGCAGAGCAGCGTTGCCTTCGCCCCCAGAAGGATGGTGTTCCACAAGATCGAGTAATTGAACGGATCGGTGAAGAACTTCCGGTAGTGGGCGAAAGTGAGCCCATGCATCTCGGTGTCGCTCGACAGCGAGAGCGCGAGCAGCACTATGAGCGGAGCGACAAAGAAGACGGCAAACAGCAGCGCGAGCGGCAGGACGAGCTTGAGGTCTCCGCCGCCCGTCGCAGAGCGGGATGATTTTTTCAAAGCCTTATTTCGCGATTGAACCTCTCGATCAATGCGCCGCGCTGCGGATTGAGCTTCTCCCAATCGAAGGAGCGAACTCGCGCCAGTTCGGCATGGCTCTTGGCAATCTTCGTGATCGCCCCTTCCAGCGGCACCTTGCTGTTGGTTGCGATCACATCGTAAGGCGGCTTTGACATTGCGCTTTGCACCGCGGGATCGAGATGCGTATCGATATATTGCACGGCGAGATCGGGTTCGGCGGCATTGGTCACGATATGCATGCTTGTGTACCAGCCGACCGGACCAGTGGTGGGCATCGACAACTCGACGGGAACGCCCTTCCCTTTCAAGGTCTGCACGAAATTGAAATTGTAGGGCGCGATATCGATCTGCTCCTGCTGCCAGAGCGTGGCGTAGGCGCCGAGATTGGCGCCGATGGCGCCGACATTCGGCAGCATTTCACGCAGCGCCTTGAATGCCGGCTCGAAATTCTCTTCGTTGCCGCCGCGCAAGCGGTTGATCTCGGCAAGAAATGCAATGCCGAGCTGGCTGTTGAGGGCGGTCAGCCCGACGCGACCCTTGTATTGCGGATCCCACAGCACGTCCCAGCTCGTCGGCGCGGTCTTGATCTTCTGCGGATTGTAGCCGATGCCGATGATCTGCATGGAGATGCGCGGGCCCCACTTGTCCTGAAACTCGGGCAACAGGTCCTTGTAGTTCGCCGACTTGGCGGCCGGATACTCCACGATCAGGCCTTGCTTTGCCGCATCGAGCACCTGCGGGGAATCGAACAGCGCGACGTCGAATGGCGGTTTTCCGCCCTTGGCGGCTGTGAGTTGCGAGAGCTGATCATTCCCCAGGAGAATCGACTGAGTGACGGAAGCACCGGTGCGTCTGGTGAAAGCGGGCGCCAGGAATTCACGATGCGCTTCGTTCCATGTGCCGGGGAACGTGGCGGCAACCAGCGTTTTGCCCTGCGCCGGCATGGGTGAGGAAAACATCGCGGAGAAAGCGAGCGCTCCTCCGCCGGCGATGAAATGACGGCGCGCGATCGGCGTGTTCATAGGAAGCTCCATTCACTTACTCTGCGGGAAAGACCTGGCATGCGGCCGGCGAAACCGGGCCGAAATGTATGGTGCTGCCGCTCTCGATGAGTTCGGGAGGCGGAATCGCGCGAGTGGCTGATCTTTACCCCCGCTCCATCGGCGATTTCCACGTCATAGATGACCTGCGGCCCAAGCGGCATCACCATCTTGACCGTCCCCGTTAGCTGTCCGGATCCTGGCGCACTGTGGACCCGCAGCTGCTCGGGCCGCACCGCGACGATCACGTTTTGGCCTTTGCCGAGTTTGCCGCAGCTCGCGTGCACGCGGCCGCCGGCAATTTCGATCTCCGTTCCCGACCCGTCGCATTCCACAATCCGGCCCGGCAATAGGTTGGTGGTGCCGACGAACTGACTCACGAAGAGCGTGGCGGGACGGTCGTATATGTCCGCCGGCGATGCGAGCTGCTCGATGCGACCGCGATTCATCACCGCAATGCGGTCGGACATGGACAGTGCCTCCTCCTGGTCGTGAGTAACAAGGATGGTTGTCACGCCGTAGCCGCGGTGTAATCGTTTGACCTCGATCTGCATATCGAGGCGCAAATTCTTATCGAGCGCGCCGAATGGCTCGTCCAGCATCAGGATTTTCGGTTCGGTAGCAAGGCAGCGCGCAAGCGCGACGCGCTGCTGCTGACCGCCTGAAAGCTGGCGAGGAAAACGGTCACCCAATGCCTGCATGTGCACCAGGGCAAGCATCTCGTCCACCCGGGACGCGATGCGCGGGCGCGGCCAGTGTTGCGCCTCAAGTCCGTATGCCACGTTCTGCCGCACGCTCATATGCGGAAACAGCGCATAGTTCTGAAAGACGATGCCGGCACCACGGCGATTGGGGGGCAAGTGGTCGACGCACTCGCCATCGAACAGCACGCGACCTTGGCTTTGGCGGATGAAGCCGGCGACAATGCGCAACAGCGTGGACTTGCCGCAACCGGATGGGCCGAGCAAGGCAACAAGTTCGCCGGCGGCGATCTCCAATTGCACATCGCCGACCGCAACAAAATCACCAAAGCGATGGGTGATCGCATCGAGCCGCAGATGATGGCCGCGGCCCGCATTTGCTCCGAGAGACGCTGCCGGTCGAGAGAGCGCCGTCACTGAATGAACCCGCCGGTGCCAAGAACTACGAATATATCGTCGCGGCATAATTCAGCGAAAGCCAATAATTCGGGCAGGCACGCGAACCTGCTGCTGCAAATGCAGTCTTGTCTGCGAATTCACGCGCCGAGCTTGTCGGCAAGCTCGACGAGATTTGCGGCTGCCACATCGACGGGCGCTTTGGGAGCGGATTCACCGGTTCCCGGTCCCCGTTCGTCGGGCCGGGCGATATGGCCGGTGCACAACCCGCATTGACCCGCGGCAAGGAGATCGTCGGTATGCGCGGCGACCATCATGCAATCGCCCGCCGGCAAGTCCAGTGCCGCGCAGGCAGCGAGATAGACGCCGGGTTTGCGCTTGTAGTCTTGGGCGATCTCCGCCCCAAGAACGGCATCCCAGCAAAACCCGTTTCGGCGCGCGATCGCAACCATCAGCGAGATATTGCCGTTCGATACCGGTGCCAGGATGAAACGATGCTTGAGGCGGGCGAGTCCGACGGCGACATCCGGCCAGGCATCGAGACGATGCCACGCCAGGTTGAGATCATCCGTGAGTTCATCGGACAATCGGGAAACTCCGAAGCGCGGGAGGATGCGCGTGAGGTTGCGCCGGTGTAAAACATCAAGCTTGCAGAATGGAGCGCGACCGGCGCGTACCTCCTCCATGGCCGGCTGGTATTCGTTACGCCAGGCATCGGCAAAAGCGAGCCAGTCGAACGTAAAGCCAAGCGGCTTGAGAATGCGCCCGGCCTCTCGCGCAACCCCTGTGCGAAAGTCGACGAGCGTCCCAAATACGTCGAAGAACAGCGCTTGAATCGCCATGACTAGTGCCCCGCTTCCGAAGATCGTGATACATGGCGGCACCCTCTGACACGAACTAAAATTATATGTTCTAGTGCCGCTTTTCGATTTGAAGTTCCTTCAGTAGCTCGCTGCTGGTGCTGCAGGAACTTCAAATCGTCGGCACTAGTTATGGCGGCTCCATGCCCTTTGCCTTGAGCACCGCGGCTGCAGCTGGTCCGGATAATGTGGAGAGCAAAGCCTTCGCGCCTTCTGCATTAGCGGCCTGGGCGCCAATTCCAGCCGCATATACGGTGTAGTTCTGAATTTCCGGCGGTAACGGGCCGACCAGCATGACGCCTTTCACCGGCACGATCTCGCTTATCTGATGAATGCCCAATTCCGCCTCGCCGCGGGCGATATGTTCGGCCACTGCTCCGCCTGGAATCAATTTGGCTTTGGCGTTCACTTGCGCGGCAATGCCCAGCTTTTCCAGCAGGCCCGCCACATAAATGCCGCTCGATCCACCGGCGGCAGGATCGATATAGGCGACAGACTTTGCCGCAAGCAGCGCCTGCTTAAAGGCTGGAACAGTGCCGATGTCGGGTTTGGCAGCGCCTTCCTTGACGACGACGCCAATGCCGACGCGCGCCAGATTCGTTCGCGCGCCGGCGACAAATTTCCCCTTGGCAGAAAGCTCATCGATCGCCCGCGGCGTGAGCACGGCGAGATCGAAAATCTCGCCTGCCTCAATGCGTTTGGTCAGTGCGCCGACCGTAGCGTTCTGCAGCGATACTTTGTGGCCGCTGCTCTCGAACTCCGGCAGCAAAGCCTGCAGCACCTGCTTGAAGGCGCCGGCGGTGAGTACCTTGATCTCCGCGGCACCAGCACTGCCGGCGAGACTGGCAATCATGATCACACCTGCAAGCCTGATAAGGACTGGTTGCATCCGTGTTTCTTCCTGCTTGACCCAGGAGTCCGGCGTAAGCGGCTCCGAAGCATGCCGTCCGGAACAACCACGGCCGTCGGACATTAATCCTAGCATGGATGATACGAACGTCCGACCCGATCTTGCAAAGGGCTACCCCGCGGAAAAAGCCCGCGGCGGCGAGATTATCCTGCGCAGGAAATGGCAGCGCTGGATCTTCTCGATTCGTAGGGCTTGCCGCGCCGAGTACTGCTGTTCTTCGGCCTGTTGTTTTATCGGCCGTAAACGGGGACCTACTCTGCGGGCACTGCCGCTTCCTGCACGGCCGCACGCGCCGGCGAATGCGACTCCCCACGGGCGACCACCTTGGCCAGCCTGCGCGCGGCGGAAATCGCGAGCACGGCAATTGCAATCCCGGCGATGAGATCGATCAGATAATGACCGCCATCGATGGGGGTTGAAGCCAGCATCGCGGCGTTGGCCAGCACAGCGATCGGCCGCATCCATCTGACCGGCCAAAACGCCCAGGCATAAAGCGCGGCGGAGGCAGCGTGAAAGCTCGGAAAGGTGACGATGCCGGCAAGGTTGATCAGGTCGAGGTGGCGAAGCACCCCGTCGCGCACCGGTGCAAGATCGCGCACCTGAAGCAGATAGGCGCGCGGCTCGATGTGCTTGAGAACGGCGGGGTCAAGCCCGATCTCCTGATAGACGCCAATGGCGGGAACCAGCCCCGAGATGATCGTCGTTGCGATCAAGGCAAGCGCAAAGGCAAGCGAGAACTCGGCGATGCGCTGATAGCGATGCGCCGCTGCCAAGACGACCGGAATTGCGAATATCGGCCAGCGGATCATGCCGTAGCCGTAGCTGAGCCAGGCGGCGAGTTCCGGATGCCGATCGACAAAGTAGACGTAGCCAGGCCAGTCGAACCCGAGCGCACGATCGATGGCCAAAAGATTGGCATCCTGCAGCGGAAAGCCGGCCGCCGCCGCTACATAGGTAAGCGGTGCCATCAGCATCGTGATCAGCACGAGCTGAGCGGTAGCCCCGAGCGCGAACATCACCTGCGGGTCGCGTCGCTGCGGCGAATTTGCATTGGCGTAGGCAAACCCGCCATAAATTGCGACCAGCGCAGACAGAAGAATAAATCCGGGCGGATCGATTGAAAATCTGCTCAACGCGAGACTGAGTGCGAGTGCGGCCCCCATCGCGCCAAGCGGCAGCCAATTGAAGGCAAACAGCCGCCAGGCGCTCTCCACTTCCTGGTTATCCATGTGGGTGTCTTCGTCCTTTAGCCAGCGGTGCGATGTACGACGAACATGATTAATATCCGTCCAATGTTCATGGTTATTGCCCGGTGAACGGATTAGGCATCGTCGATGGCCGCGCTGATCGCTCCATTGGTGGAAGTAATTCCGCATCTGCCGGCGCGCGGCGCGCTGCTCGGCCTCGATCTCGGCAGCAAGACGATCGGCGTTGCCGTGAGCGACCCGGACCGGCGGATTGCGACGGGCGTTGTAACCATCGCACGCACCCGTTTCGCCGCCGATGCCGCGCGTCTCCTCGCACTTGCATCGGAACGCAGAGTCGTCGCCTTCGTGCTCGGTCTGCCCATCAATATGGACGGCAGCGAAGGCGCGCGCGCGCAATCAACCCGCGCATTTGCCCGCAACCTTGCTCGCCTGACGAATCTTCCAATCGCGTTGTGGGACGAGCGGTTATCCACTGCCGCGGTTGAGCGCGATCTCATTGCCGCGGATGTGAGCCGCGCCCGCCGTGCCAAGGTCATCGACCAGCATGCCGCCGCCTTCATCCTGCAAGGCGCGCTCGACCGCTTGGCCCGTAGCCCGGATTGAGCGCTTGCTCAATCCGGGACTTCCCCGGATTTCGTAAGAACGAAATCCGGGCTACGAAACCATCGCCCGACTTCACGCCGGCAATGCGTGATCGAGCACCAGGCGCGCTTCGCTTGGCGTGATGCTGCTGGTTCCAAACATCGGCTCATGGCGATCGTGGAGCCTTGTCCGCGCGAAAAGCGTGGCTATTTCCGGCGCGCTGGCGCGCAGCGCAGAAGCCGCGGCCATGCAGGCGAGCCGACCCACCGCCGCGCGCGCGCCGGGCTCTGCATCTGTACTTGAAAGCATGGCGCGAACTACGTTGGCGGTCTCGCTTCCACCCGGCAGCTCCCTGACCTCCGCCGCAAGCGCATCGAACACGTCCGGCGCGGCATCGCGCTCGCTCGCAAGCGCGCGCAGCACATCGAGGCACATCACATTGCCCGAGCCTTCCCAAATCGCATTCACCGGAGCCTCGCGGTAAACCCGCGGCAACACGCTTTCCTCGACGTAGCCGTTGCCCCCCAAGCACTCCATGGCTTCGTAGGCGAGCGGCGGCGCACTCTTGCAGATCCAATATTTCACCGCCGGAGTGAATAGGCGCGCCCGCGCAGCTTCCTGCGGATCGCTCGCGGCAAGATCGAACGATCGCGCGAGCCGCATCACCAGGGCGGTTGCGGCCGCAACCTCAATGGCCATGTCGGCAAGCACGCTTTGCATCATCGCGTGGTCGACGAGCCGCTTTTGAAACACCGTGCGGTGGCGGGCATGATGGAGCGCCTGCGCCAACGCCATGCGCATGATGCCGGCGGACGCAATGGCGCAGTCGAGGCGCGTGAGCTGGACCATGTTTATGATGGTGCGCACCCCCCTCCCCTCCTGGCCGACACGCCAGGCGAAGGCACGCGCGAACTCGACTTCCGAGGATGCATTCGAGCGGTTGCCCAGTTTGTCCTTTAGGCGCTGAAAACGGAGCCCGTTGACCGAGCCGTCGGGGCGAAAGCGCGGCAGCAGAAAACAGGTCAATCCCCCAGGCGCCTGCGCCAGCACCAGAAAGGCATCGCACATCGGCGCTGACATGAACCATTTCTGGCCGGTAATGATGTAACCCTCGCCGTCGGGCTCGGCCCTCGTCGTGTTCGTGCGTACGTCGGTGCCGCCCTGCCTCTCCGTCATGCCCATTCCGAGCGTCATGGCGGTCTTTTCCCACCAGGGGAGAAAATGGGCGTCGTACACGCGCGACAAAATCTTTGGCATGAGCTTGCCTGCGACCGCCGGCTCGACGGCAAGCGCGGCGACCGCGGCGCGGGTCATGGTGATCGGGCAGAGGTGTCCGGTCTCGATCTGCGCCGCCATGTAAAAGCGTGCGGCGCGGATGACCTGCGCGGGCGCGGGGGCCGGAGTGGCATCGTTGCTCCAACTCGAGGCATGCAGGCCCGCCGCCATGCTCTCTGCCATGAAATGATGGTAAGCCGGATGAAACTCGACCCTGTCGAGGCGACCCCCCCTGGGGTCGAATGCTCTAAGTTTGGGGGGATTCTCGTTGGCTTGCCGGCCGAGGTCGAACATGTCGGCCGTACCCCAGCGCCGGCCAAAGGCGGCCAAGGTCACGGCATCCTCGCCTCCGCCATTTGCTGCGACGGCATGCTGCAGCGGCAAATCGCTGGTGTAGAGATCGATATCGACATAAGGCGGCGACTGGTTGCACGCTTCGTCGCCGCCGAAAGCGCCTGACATAACGCCCTTCCCCGCGTCGGTTGCAACGAACAAAAGCATTTCTGCCTGTGGAACACCGGCAAGCGCCCTTGTTCCGGGGAGAAACTGACCCTATAGGTGCGGTTTTAATGAACATCGCCCAAAAGTCATCATTCGTTCTCAGCCAAAAGCACCTGCTGGGAATCGAAGGACTTTCGCGCGACGATATCCTTCACCTTCTCGATCTGGCGGAGCAGTTCGTCGAGCTTAACCGGCAGATCGAGAAAAAACAGGCGTCGCTCCGCGGGCGCACGCTGATCAACCTCTTTTTCGAGGCTTCGACCCGCACCCAGGCATCGTTCGAGCTTGCCGGAAAGCGGCTCGGCGCCGACGTCATGAACATGTCAGTCGGCTCTTCCTCCATGCGCAAGGGCGAAACGCTGATCGACACGGCAGTGACGCTCAATGCCATGCGTCCCGACCTCATTGTAGTGCGCCACCATGCCTCCGGCGCGGTCGAGCTTCTCGCCAAGAAAGTCGATTGCTCCGTGATCAATGCCGGGGACGGTTCACACGAACATCCAACGCAGGCGCTGCTCGACGCACTCACCATTCGCCGCAACAAAGGCCGTATCGAGCGGCTGATCGTCGCCATTTGCGGCGACATTCTGCATTCGCGCGTCGCCCGTTCCGACATAATTTTGTTCAATGCACTCGGCGCCCGCGTGCGAGTTGTTGCGCCGTCCACCTTGCTGCCGCCCCGGGTCGAGCGCTTCGGCGTCGAGGCGTTCCAGGACATGCGCGAAGGGCTGCGCGACGCCGACATCGTCATGATGCTGCGCCTTCAGCGCGAGCGCATGAACGGCTCGTTTGTTCCGTCAACGCAGGAATATTTCCACTATTTCGGTCTGGACCAGAAGAAGCTCGCCTATGCCAAACCCGACGCCCTGGTCATGCATCCCGGACCGATGAATCGCGGGGTCGAGATCGACACGGCGGTTGCGGACGGGACGCAATCGCTCATTCGCGAGCAAGTGGAAATGGGCGTCGCGGTGCGCATGGCGGTGCTGGAAGCGCTGTCACGCAATCTGCCGAACCAGTGATGATCGAGCGTCGCCCCGTCCTGCTCGCAAACGGCCGCATCATCGACCCGTCGCGGAATTTCGAAATCGACGGCGATCTCCTCATGGCCGACGGCGTCATCCGGGAAGCAAAACGCGGCATCGGCGCTGCCGGGGTGCCGGAAAATACCGAAGTGATCGATTGCAAAGGCAGGGTGATCGCCCCGGGTCTCGTCGACATGCGTGCGTTCGTGGGCGAGCCGGGGGCGGAATATCGCGAAACCATTGCCTCGGCGAGCCAGGCTGCTGCGGCCGGCGGCGTGACGACCATCATCTGCCAGCCCGATACTTCGCCGGCGATCGATGATCCTGCCATCGTCGACTTCGTGTTGCGGCGTGCCCGCGACACTTCCATCGTCCACGTACATCCCATGGCGGCATTGACCAAAGGATTGCGCGGGGAGGAAATGGCGGAGATCGGTCGCCTCAAGGCTGCCGGTGCCGTCGCTTTCACCGATGGCGCAAGAAGCGTCACCAACGCGCAGGTCATGCGTCGCGTGTTCACCTATGCGCGGGACTTCGATGCGCTGGTGGTCCATCACACTGAAGACCCCGATCTCGTGGGCGAAGGGGTGATGAACGAAGGTGAATTCGCCGCCCGGCTCGGGCTTGCCGGCGTTCCCACCGCCGCCGAGACGATCATGCTTGAACGCGACATCCGGCTCGTCGCGCTCACGCAAACGCGTTACCACGCCGCATCGGTGACCTGCGCCGAGGCGCTCGAAGTTTTGCGACGCGCCAAGGAAGACGGGCTCAAGGTCACAGCCTCCGCCTCCATCAATCACCTCACGCTCAACGAAATCGACATCGGCCCATACCGCACCTTTCTCAAGCTTTCGCCGCCGTTGCGCGCGGAAGACGATCGTGCGGCCCTGGTCACCGCGTTAGCGTCAGGCCTCATCGACGTGGTGATGTCCGATCACAACCCGCAGGATGTCGAAGGCAAACGACTGCCCTTCGCCGAGGCAAGTCCGGGCGCGATCGGCCTCGAAACCATGCTGGCGGCGGGTCTGCGGCTTATCAATTCAGGTGAGGTTTCGTTCATGGCCTTGCTGAAGGCGATGTCGAGCACGCCTGCCGAACTATTGCACCTTGCTGCTGGAAATTTGCGTCCGGGGAGCCCCGCCGACGTGATCGTGATTGATCCTGACGTCCCCTGGATGGTCGATCCCGCCGAACTCAAGTCGAAATGCAAGAATACCCCCTTCGATGAGGCCAAGCTCGAAGGCCGCGTGATACGCACCATTGTTGGCGGCCGCACGGTCTATGAATACGTTTGAGGAATGACGGAGTTGTCGGCCGCGCCGCTTTTCGCTGCGGCGGCATTGTTCGGTTATCTCAGCGGCTCGGTACCTTTCGGGCTCCTGCTGACGCGGCTTGCCGGCACGGCCGATATTCGCTCGCTCGGCTCCGGCAATATTGGCGCGACCAATGTCCTGCGCACCGGGCGCAAAGGGCTGGCCGCCGCCACCCTGGTCGGCGACGCCCTCAAGGGCACCGCAGCCGTGCTCGTAGTTGCGCATTTCTTGTCCCGTGAGTTTGCGTTCGCCGCCGCCGCCGGCGCCTTTCTCGGGCATATCTTTCCGGTGTGGCTGGCATTCAAAGGCGGAAAAGGCGTTGCAACTTATGTCGGCGTTCTCCTCGCGCTTGCCTGGCCGGCGGCGGTCGCCTTTGGCCTGATCTGGATCGCTGTGGCGGCGCTCACCCGCTACTCCTCCCTCGCCGCGCTCATTGCGAGCGCCGCAACGCCTTTCTGTTTATGGGCACTCGGAAAGCCGGGCGAGGCGATTCTGTTCGCCGCGCTCACGCTGATCCTATGGTTCATGCACCGCGCCAACATCGTCCGGTTGGTGGATGGCAGGGAGGCCAAAATCGGCGCCGGAAGATAAACGCCAGCGGCAGACTAGTGCGGTGAATTTGAAGTTCCTATCATAACTGGCCGCAAGCTCGTTTAGGAACTTCAAATTCAAAACCGCACTAGAAATCATAGAGTTGCTAGTGGTCCTTAGATTCCGAAGTTCGCATCTGAACGTGCCGCGAGTGGTGGCGAACTTCGGAATCGGACCACTAGCCGGAAGCTTGTTCTTAACCATAGCCTTGCGAGCGGATCAGTCGGCTATTGGCACGGTTCCAATAGTATAGTTAATATTCACTGTTTCCGCTCTCCTAGTTGGATTGGTACCCCCTAGGAATGCGGGGCGTGGAGCTGGGCTTGTCTCGGCTCCACGCCACTAGTTGACCTGTCCGTATGACGGCAACTTTATCCCAGGAGAACAGGCTCGATTGGCTGCGGCTTATCCGCAGCGACAATGTAGGCCCGCGCACCTTCCGCGCGCTGATCAAACACTATGGTGGCGACGCGCGTGCCGCGCTTGCAGCGCTGCCTGATCTGGCACGGCGCGGCGGCGCTGAACGGCCGGCGCGAACCTGCACCCGCGAAGAAGCCGAACGTGAACTTGCCGCGACGAACGCTGTCGACGCGCGCTTCATTGCAATCGGCGAGCCCGATTATCCACTGCGCCTGGCGATGATCGATGACCCTCCGCCCCTCATCACCATGCGCGGCAACACGGCGGTACTTGCTGCCCCGATGGTAGCTGTGGTCGGCGCGCGCAATGCTTCGGCAGCGGGAGTGCGCTTTGCCGAGCGGCTTGCGCACGATCTCGGCGGAGCGGGTTTTATCGTCGTGTCGGGGCTTGCGCGCGGGATCGATGCCGGCGCGCATCGCGCAAGCCTTGCCTCTGGTACGGTGGCGGTGCTCGCCGGAGGCCACGCCCATATCTATCCGCCTGAACACGTTGCCTTGGCCGAGGCGATCCTCGCGCAAGGCGCGCTCGTTTCCGAAATGCCGCTGGGATGGGAGCCCCGCGGGCACGATTTTCCCCGTCGCAACCGGCTGATCTCCGGACTTGCTGCTGGCGTGGTGATCATCGAGGCCGCCAAGCGATCGGGCTCGCTCATCACCGCCCGATATGCCCTGGAACAAGGCCGGGAAGTGTTCGCGGTCCCAGGCTCGCCGCTCGACCCGCGCGCCGAAGGCGGCAATCAGCTGATCAAGGACGGCGCTACGTTGGTCACGCAAGCAGCCGACGTTATCGCAGTGCTGCGGCCAATCCTCGGTCAGGCCGGCCTGACGGCGGCGGTCGAGGCGCAAGCGCCCGACCCGATTTCCTCCCCGATGGGAGACCCAGGTCCGGACGATCGCTCGCGTGTTGCGAGCCTTCTTGGCCCCACGCCTGCGTCAATCGATGACCTGATCCGGCTTTCCGGCTGCACTCCCGCGATCGTGCGCACCGTATTGCTGGAGCTCGAACTGGCGGGGCGCCTGGAGCGTCACGGCGACGGAATGGTGTCGCTGGTGGAGTAAAGTGCTTGCAATGTTACGCAATTCTGCTATGTTCACGTATTGTTCAAAGGGCAGTCGGTTCGGGACGGCTACGCTAACGGTTTTGTGCCGGGCAGCTGGCTTCGTCGCCACAACCGAAGATTGTGTATGATTATGATGCATTCCACCAAATCGCGGCCTGAAATTTCCTGATAATACAGGTAAAAAAGTGTATAAAATTGGATGAGCGCGTAATAGTTGTAAGCCTTTCTTCTATTCTGGGTTGTACGAACACGATGATTGGAGGAGAGGGCTTGCCGCTCCGCCTTTGACTCCGAGGGTTGACATTCCCATCTTTCGTCGCGACAAGACGCGGCCCGATTTTGTCCCGCGGAGGCGTTTCCCAGCCTCTAAATCATTGGAATTGCATGAACATCGTCGTTGTGGAATCGCCGGCCAAGGCCAAGACCATCAACAAGTACCTTGGCCCGGGATACGAAGTCTTGGCCTCTTTTGGCCATGTGCGGGACCTTCCGGCCAAGAACGGCTCGGTCGACCCCGACCAGAATTTCCATATGATCTGGGAGGTCGACGACAAGGCCCGCAAACGGCTCGACGACATTGCGCGGGCGCTAAAGGGAGCGAACAAGCTCATCCTGGCCACCGACCCCGATCGCGAGGGCGAGGCCATTTCCTGGCACGTGCTTGAGGTCCTCAAGCAAAAGAATGCGCTCAAGAAGCAGACGGTCGAGCGGGTCGTTTTCAATGCCATAACCCGGCAGGCGGTGCTTGATGCCATGAAGCACCCCCGCCGTATCGATGACGCCCTGGTCGATGCTTATCTTGCCCGCCGCGCCCTCGATTACCTTGTCGGCTTCACCCTCTCGCCGGTGCTGTGGCGCAAGCTTCCCGGCGCCCGGTCCGCCGGACGCGTCCAGTCCGTGGCGTTGCGGCTTGTTTGCGACCGCGAGCTGGAAATCGAGAAATTCGTCCCGCGCGAGTTTTGGTCGCTTGTCGCGACGCTCGCTACTCCGCGCGGCGACACATTCGAGGCGCGTCTGGTCGGCGCCGACGGGCAGAAGATCCAGCGGCTCGATATCGGCTCGGGCGCCGAGGCTGAGGCATTCAAACGCGCGCTCGAAAGTGCGGCGTTCGCGGTCGCATCGGTCGAGGCAAAACCCGCCAAGCGTAACCCGCCGCCCCCGTTCACCACTTCGACGCTGCAGCAGGAGGCAAGCCGCAAATTCGGTTTTGCGCCGGCGCATACCATGCGCCTTGCGCAGCGGCTGTACGAAGGCGTCGAGATTGCGGGCGAGACTGTCGGCCTCATCACTTACATGCGAACCGACGGCGTGGAGATTGCCGAAGAGGCAATTACCGGCGCGCGACGCCTCATCGGCACCGATTACGGCAGCCGCTATGTGCCTTCGAGTCCGCGCAAATATCAGACCAAGGCGAAGAACGCCCAGGAAGCGCATGAGGCGATCCGTCCGACCGATCTCGCTCGTCGCCCGAAAGACATCAGATCCCTTCTCGATAATGATCAGGCAAGGCTCTACGAGCTCATCTGGATGCGCACGCTCGCAAGCCAAATGGAATCCGCGGAGCTTGAGCGCACCACCGCGGAAATCACCGCGCAGGCAGGCACGCGCGTCATCGATCTGCGTGCAACCGGTACCGTCCTCAAGTTCGACGGATTTCTCACGCTCTATCAGGAAGGCCGGGATGACGATCCGGACGACGAGGAATCCCGACGCCTGCCTGAAATGAGCGCGGGCGAGAAACTCGCCAAACGCAAGATCGATGCGACGCAACACTTCACCGAACCGCCGCCACGTTATTCGGAAGCTTCTCTGGTCAAGCGTCTGGAGGAACTCGGCATCGGCAGGCCATCGACCTATGCCTCCATCCTGCAGGTGCTCAAGGACCGCGGTTACGTGCGTATCGACAAAAAGCGGCTCGTCCCCGAGGACAAAGGGCGCGTGCTCACCGCGTTTCTCGAGAGCTTTTTTGCCCGCTACGTGGAATACGATTTCACGGCCGATCTGGAAGAGCAGCTCGACCGCATATCGAACAACGAGATGGCCTGGCGTGATCTGCTGCGCGATTTCTGGCGCGAGTTTACCGCCGCTGTCGGCGACATAAAAGAGCTTCGCGTCGCCGAGGTGATCGATGCGCTCGACGAGATGCTGGCGCCGCACCTCTTTCCGCCGCGCGCGGACGGCAGCGATCCGCGCAAATGCCCAAGCTGCGAAAACGGGCGGCTTTCCCTCAAGCTCGGCAAGTTCGGCGGCTTCATCGGCTGCACCAATTATCCCGAATGCCGCTATACCCGCCAACTCGCGCCGGGCAACGGTGCGAACGGTGACGGAGGCATGAAGAAACTGGGGGAAGATCCGAAAACCGGGCTGGAAGTGACAGTAAGGTCAGGTCGGTTCGGCCCATATGTGCAGCTGGGCGAAGCCGCCGATGGCGAAAAGCCCAAACGCACCGGGCTGCCGAAAGGCACTTCCGTTGATGACCTTGATCTCGGCCACGCGCTTGGGCTGCTTTCGCTGCCGCGCGAAGTCGGCAAGCACCCCGATGACGGGGAACCGATCATTGCTGGAATTGGGCGGTTTGGACCCTACGTCCAGCACGGCAAGATGTTCGCCAATATCACGGCAGGGGATGATGTTCTCGGGATTGGCCTTAACCGCGCCGTGACATTGATTGAAGAGAAGCGCGCGCGCGGGCCGCGCAAGGGCGGCCGGTTTGGCGCTGCTCCAGGCCGGGTTCTGGGTGAGTATCCGGAAAAGGGCGGACCGGTCGTGGTGAAAAACGGACGCTATGGTCCCTATGTGAGCCACGACGGCGTCAATGCGACCCTTACCTCAGATATGACGCCGGACACAGTGTCGCTCGAAGAAGCAGTTGCGCTGCTGGAGGCAAGAGCGGCACGTGGCGGGGTTAGGCTGCCGCCCAAACCGCGCAACACCGCGCGCAAGCCGCAGTCCAGCAAAGCGCAATCCAAGCCTCCCGCGAGCGCGAAACCGAAACCCGCACGGAGAGTTGAGAAGAAGGCTGCCAAAGCAAGGTGATCGAGAAATCCTCGGCGCCGCGCAGAGCGACGGCGCTTGACGTTCGATCCTGAGCATGCCTCGAGAACATGCCGCGCTCCCGCACCAAGCCGACCGTCCCGTCCAAAGACGAAGTCCTCGCCTTCATCGGTCAATCCAAGACCACCGGTACCCGCGAGATTGCGCGCGCTTTCGGATTAAGAAATGCCGATCGAGCAACCCTGAAAGAAATGCTGCGGGAGCTTGCGGACGAAGGACGCATTGAACGACGCCACAAGAAACTGCACCAGCCGGGAAGCTTGCCGCCGGTGGTAATGGCGGAGATTGCTGGCCGCGATGCAGACGGAGAGTTGATCGCGGTGCCGACCGAATGGGATGAGGCGGCGCATGGGTCGGCGCCAAAAATCCGTGTGCAGCCATCGCGAGGCGCGCGTCAGGCGGCCGGTATCGGCGATCATGCCCTGCTGCGGATCGTGGAAAGCGGCGAACACGACGATGCGATCCGCCATAGCGGGCGGGTGATCAAGCTCATCGATCGGGTCAAAGCGCGTGTGCTCGGAGTTTATCGTGTGACGGCCGGAGGCGGAGGACGCTTGGTGCCGATCGACAAGAAGCAAATAGGCCAGCAGATGGCCATTCTCCCCGGCGCCAGCGGTACGGCGCAGGACGGCGACCTGGTGGCAGCCGAGGTGAGCCAGCGCAGAAGAGGCTATGGGCTGGCCAGCGCGCGCGTCAAGGAAACGCTGGGCTCCGTTGCGACCGAACGCACGATCAGCCTGATCGCCATCCATGCCCATTCCATTCCGCACGTATTTCCGGATGCCGTCCTTGCCGAGGCGCAAACCGCCAAGCCGGCACGGACCGCGGGTCGCGAAGACTGGCGCGATCGCCCGCTGATCACCATCGATCCGATCGATGCCAAGGATCACGACGACGCTGTGCATGCGGCATATGACGCCGACCCGCAAAACCGTGGCGGCTTTGTCGTTACCGTGGCAATCGCGGATGTCGCGCATTTCGTGCTGCCCGGTTCCGCGCTCGATCGCGAGGCGCTCCTACGCGGCAACTCGGTCTATTTTCCTGACCGGGTGGTGCCGATGCTGCCGGAGCGCCTCTCGAACGACTTATGCTCGCTCAAGCCCGGCGAAGACCGCGCTGCGCTCGCGGCTCGCATCGTGGTGGGTGCCGACGGCCGCAAGCGATCGCACAGCTTTCACCGCGTGCTGATGCGCTCGGTCGCAAAGCTCAACTACACCCAGGCGCAGGCTGCGGTCGATGGCTGGCCGGACGATACGACCGGGCCTCTGCTGGCAAATGTGATCGAGCCGCTTTATGCAGCCTATCGCACGGTAAAACGCGCGCGTGATGACCGCGCCCCCCTCGATCTCGATCTCCCCGAACGCAAGATCGTGCTCACTGCCCATAACACGGTCGACCGCGTGGTGACGCCCGAGCGACTCGATGCCCATCGCCTGATCGAAGAATTCATGATTCTCGCCAATGTATCCGCGGCGGAAACGTTGGAACGGGTGCGCGTGCCGCTGATCTATCGTGTCCACGACGAGCCGGACCCGGAGCGCTTGCAGGCGCTGCGCGAGTTCCTGCGCAGCCTTGATATCGCCTTTCCCAAATCCGGGGCCTTGCGGGCGGCGCACTTCAACCGCATCCTCGCGCGCGTCAAAGGGCGCGATGTCGAAAAGCTGGTCAATGAAGTGGTACTGCGCACGCAAGCGCAAGCCGAATATGCCGCCGAGAACTACGGACATTTCGGACTCAACCTGCGCCGCTACGCCCATTTCACCTCGCCCATCCGGCGCTATGCCGACCTGATCGTGCACCGCGGAATGATCCGGGCGCTGAAGCTCGGTGCCGGTGCACTGCCGGAACAGGACAACGCGGCACTCGCCGAGATCAGCGCGCAAATATCGGCGACCGAGCGCCGTGCCATGAAGGCCGAGCGCGAAACGTTCGACCGGCTGCTTGCGCATTTTCTTGCTGATCGGATTGGGGCGGTTTTCGAAGGCCATATTTCCGGGGCGACGCGCGCCGGTTTGTTCGTCAAGCTTGATGAAACCGGTGCCGACGGTTTTATTCCGGCACGAACCATCGGGAGCGAATATTTTCGTTATCGCGAAGACCGTCATGCCCTCATTGGCGATCGCAGCGGCAAGGCCCATCGCCTGGGCGACCGGGTGACGGTGCGTCTCGTCGAGGCGGCGCCGATTGCAGGAGCGCTGCGGTTCGAGCTTGTTCCGGAGGCGGGCTACGGCGATGCTCGCCGTGGCCGCGTTCGGCGCCAACCCATACGGCACCGTCAGTCCGGCGCGAGCCGCGGCCGAATGGTGCGGCATGGCGGACAGGCATGAGCAGCTTTGAAGCCCACCGGCTCTCGCGCATGGCTGAGTTCGTTCAGCGCATGAACGAAGTCGAGCGTGATTTGAGCTTTCCGTATTTGCGTCCGAAAGATGCTGCGACGCTCATTCTGATAGACCGTTCCGGCAGTGCTCCGAAAGTGCTGCTGGGAAAGCGCCATGCCGGTCACAAGTTCATGCCGGGAAAATTTGTTTTTCCCGGGGGACGAGTTCGATCGCGCGGACCGGCTGATGCCGGTCGCGCGGGGGCTCGACCCTGCCGCCGAAGCCCAGCTGATGAAACGGGTGCAGCGATCGAGTCCGGCCAAGGCGCGCGCCTTCGCGCTCGCGGCAATCCGTGAAACCTTTGAGGAAACCGGCTTGTTGCTGGGCGTAACGGCTCAAGAAACGATTGCAGCCGCCAGGGGTCCGTGGAGCGCTTTCGCAGAGGCAAAAATCCTTCCCGATCTAAGCCTGTTGCACTTCATCGGCCGCGCCATCACCCCGCCGGGACGACCCCGCCGTTTCGATGCGCGATTCTTCACCATGGATGCAAGCGCGATCGCCCACCGCATCGAAGGCATTATTGGCCCTGACGCCGAACTCGTCGAACTGGTCTGGATGCCCCTTGCGGAGGCAAGGCAGCTCGACATGCCGGCGGTGACCGGAGTGATGTTGGAAGAGCTCGACGATCGTATAGCCGAAGGCTTCAGCCACGATCTGCCCGTGCCGTTCTACAACATGGCGCGCGGCAAATTCCGTCGGGAATTGCTGTAGTACCTCCACATGAGGCTGAAACTGCAACCGCTGTGGGATTTTTGACTTTGCTCCCTGGCAGGCTAAAGCATGATCCAAACAAAGAAATAGAGCGGGATGGTAAGTCGATCATCCCGCTCTGGGTTTCGCCCCCAATTCGATGAACGAGGATTGCGATGGCAAAAGCAACCACCATCAAAGTGAAATTGGTGTCCAGCGCCGATACCGGGTTCTATTACGTCACGCGCAAGAACTCTCGCACCATGACCGACAAGCTGGTGAAGAAGAAGTACGACCCCGTTGCGAAAAAGCACGTGGAATTTCGCGAGGCCAAGATCAAATAATAAGATCAAATAACAAGATCAAATAATTTGATCGCCCGCACGCGGCCAGTTTGGACGCGGCGAAATGCCGGGCGCTGTGCCGGGGTCGCTTTCGCTCATCCGGGCTCCAAGCGGGTCAATGCCGATCCGAAAGGTGGCCGGTCGGGAGCGGTGTCATGAGGAGGCCACTCGTACCGCCTCCCGACCGGCCGAACCCCACGGGACCCAGGAGATGCGGCGGACCTGAGCATTCCGCAGGGTTATCAATCGGATAGGATATCCCGCTGCGCGCGTGCACCGGCGGGCCCAAGCGGCTTTTTCCACCGCCCCGCCGCAAAATACCGCAACGTGCCAGGAAATCAACAAGTTAGGTTGTGGATTGTGGAAAGACCGCCGTCAACCTAAAGCGTTATGGTTTACCGTGGGCGGCAGCTCGCGACCACTACGCGGCGTCCGGCACCACGCGGTTGCGACCAGCACGCTTGGCGCGATAGAGCGCCTGATCGGCACGCTTGAGCAGGGTCGCGGCATCATCGGAAGCACAGAGGCCTGCGATGCCGACCGATATGGTGAGCGCCACGCTGCCGGAACCGCGTTGGATGGCAAACGGCTCGCTCGCCACTCTGCGCCGCAACCGTTCCGCCACAATGGTCCCAACCGCAAGATCGGTTTCCGGCATCACGATGACGAATTCCTCGCCGCCGTAGCGGCAGGCCAGGTCGATGCCGCGGATCGACTTGCGTACCCTGAGCGCAAACTCGCGCAGCACCTCGTCGCCAGCATCGTGGCCATGCGTGTCGTTGATCGACTTGAAATAATCAATGTCCAGGACCAGCAAAGTCAATGGCTTGCCGCGGGCGGCTGCCTGCTCGACCAGGCTGCGGACATGCGTTTCCATGTAGCGGCGATTGTAAAGGCCTGTGAGCGCGTCGGTGATCGCCAGCTCGATCGACATTTGCACGTTATCTCGCAATCGTTCCAGATAACGCTTTTTGCGAATTTGGGTGCGCACCCGCGCGAGCACCTCGTTCTTGTCGATCGGGCGAAACAGGTAGTCGCTGACGCCAACCTCCAGCCCGCGCGCAAGCCGCGTATTGTCCTCGCCGTCGGCAATAGCCAGGATAGGCAGGTTGCGGGTGCGCTCGAGCGAGCGAACCTGACTGCATAGTCGTAACGCGTCGAAGTTTGCCAACCCCAGCGATACGATCAGAAGCTCGTAGTTGCCTTCTGCGGCGCGGAACAAGGCGACGTTCGGATCGGGCTCGATATCGGCAGCGTGCTGGCCGGCAAGCGCCGCAGCGAGGTGCTCATACGCCGGCTGGCGATCTTCGACCAGCAGAATGCGGCCATTGCGTCCGGCTTCCAACACGGCGGCGCGTTCGGCATTGTCCACACCGACATGGCGCGAAGTGAGCGATCGCATGCGCAACTCGTCTGTCATCAACTTAAGCCGTGTAAGGGAGCGAACGCGGGCGATCAGCGCCACTTCAGAGACCGGCTTGGTGAGAAAGTCGTCGGCGCCGGCCTGCAGCCCGGTCACCCGGTCGGACGGCTGGTCAAGGGCAGTGATCATGACGACGGGGATATGGTGCGTCGTCTCGCCGGCCTTGAGACGCCGGCACACCTCGAAGCCGTCCATCTCAGGCATCATGACGTCAAGCAGAACAATGTCGCACTTGGCACGCTCGCAGATTGAAAGCGCCTCATCGCCTCGCATGGTGGTGATGACGTCGAAATACTCCGCCGTCAAACGGGTTTCCAGAAGCTTGATGTTGGCAGCTATGTCATCAACAACAAGAACGCGGCCGGTCATCAGTGCATCTCCTCAAGCCGACCCGAGAAATTGACGAATGGTGTCGATGAATTTGCTGACCGATATCGGCTTCGATAAGTATGCTTCGCAGCCCCCTTCGCGAATGCGTTCTTCATCGCCCTTCATCGCAAACGCCGTAACCGCGACGACCGGAATGGCTTTCAGCTCGGGATCCTCCTTGAGCCATTTCGTCACTTCCAATCCCGAAACTTCCGGGAGCTGAATATCCATCAGAATCAGATCGGGACGATGCCGGCGCGCAAGGTCGAGCGCCTCGATGCCGTTGCGCGTGCCGACTGTGTTGTAACCGTGCGCTTCCAATAGGTCGTGGAAGAGCTTCATATTGAGCTCATTGTCCTCCACGATCATCACCGTTTTCGACATCCCCCCGTCCTTCCGGCTCCGTCCCGCGGTCCGGGTCGAGGTCCGGTGGGAGAGTCGGCGGTTGTCTGCCGGCTCGCACCGGCAGATCGCGACGCTAGTCGCGATATGTTACGGAAACGCAAACACAACCTTAGAGCCAACGCATAGATCCGGCGCTGGTAAATTGGTGAAAATCAAGAGAATTGAACGGTTTGCATAGCGCGCCCATCAAGCCGGAGCAACCGGAGCCACATCCATCGTGCGGCGGCTGAGCGCGATGTTGAACGTGTATCCGCCGAACAAGTCGACGACGGTGATGAAGATGAGAAGCATGGCCGCTTCCCATCGCGGCTCCGTCGCGAGGAGCTGCGGCTTGCCGAACACCACGATCAGCACCACCGCGAGCGGCACGAGCGAGGCCATTCCGTCGACGACACCGAGGAAACGGTTGGAGGCGGAGGGCAAGCTGAAGGGAATTGAGATGAGCTGATAGGTGAGATAAATAGCAGCGAGCCAGGCCATGTTGAATCCCAGCCGATCGGGAGTGAACAAGCCCAGCGTTCCTTGCACGCTGTGCACGGATCCTGCGTACCAGAAGAAATAGACTTCCCAGGCAGCAAGTGCCAAGGCGGACATGATGCTCAATCCCGCTACGGAAAAATGGGTTCTGCGCATCGTTCGCCTCCAGGAATCAAAAAAACGAATCGCCTCAGGTAACCGCGATTTGCGGCCAAGGTCGAGGGATTTTCCTGCTTTGTGAGTGCCCTCTTGATTGCAGCCTTGAGTGAGGCTTTCCTGCACTTGCGATCTCGGGGTTATGAGTCGGGTTCTCATGCCTGGTTTTTGCCGCGATTGCTGCCGTGACGTGCCGGACGCAGCTGGCCGCTGCCGGGCATGCGGTTCGCCGCGGCTGCTCCGCCACCGGCAAATCGACGCCCTTGCAATCGCACATGTCGACTGCGACGCATTCTACGCAACCATCGAAAAACGTGATGAGCCTTCGCTCAAGGACAAGCCGGTGATTGTCGGCGGGGGTCAACGCGGTGTCGTGCTTACTGCCTGCTACGTCGCGCGCACGTTCGGCGTGAAATCCGCCATGCCGATGTTCGAAGCACGAAGATTGTGCCCGCATGCCATGATCGTTCGCCCGAACATGGAGAAGTACGCGCAGGTTGCTCGCGAAGTGCGCGCGCTCATGCTGAAGCTGACGCCCATCGTCGAGCCGGTATCGATCGACGAAGCCTTCATCGATCTTTCCGGAACGGCGCGCCTGCATGGCAGGAGTCCCGCCAAATCGCTCGCAGGTTTTGCCGGCGAAGTCGAAAACAGCCTCGGCATCACGGTTTCAATTGGTCTTTCGTGCAACAAATTTCTCGCCAAGATCGCCTCTGATCTCGACAAGCCGCGCGGCTTTGCAATCATCGGGCTGGACGAGGCACCGAATCTGTTGGCCGCCAAACCGGTCACCTTGATCTTCGGCGTGGGCAGAGTAGCGCAACAGCGACTTGCGCGGGATGGCTTGCGCACCATCGGCGACCTTCAGCGCACCGGGGAAGACGAATTGCGGCGACGCTATGGTGCAGAGGGCATGCGCCTGTGGCGGCTTGCGCATGCGCTTGACGATCGTTCGGTGCGGGCCGAGCGCGAAAGCAAAAGCATTTCCGCCGAGACGACTTTCGAGCGCGACATCGCTGATTTTCGCTCACTTGAGCTTCTGTTGTGGCAATTGAGCGAAAAGGTTTCTCTGCGCCTGAAGCGCACCGCGCTTGCCGGTTCGACGGTCACGCTCAAGCTCAAGGCCGCTGATTTTCGGATTCGCACGCGGGCGCAGTCGCTTCCCCACCCGACTCAGCTGGCCGAGCGAATCTTCGCGGTCGGGCGCGACCTGCTCGCGCGCGAAATCGACGCCACGATGTTTCGCCTGATCGGCATCGGCATATCCGGACTGTGCCCGGCCGACGGATCTGATTTCGCGGACCTGATCGATCGCCGCGCCGCCCAGGCCGAACAGGCCGTGGATCGGCTGCGGGAAAGGTTTGGCAGCGACGCAGTGGTTAAAGGGAGGGGATTTGGTCGGACGACAGAGGACGGATGACAGAGGACAGACCGAGGTCGTGGATGCTTCTCTGTCCTCCGTCGTCTGTGCTCCGTCATCTGTTACACGGCTTCGTCTCGCGAACCTCGATCGAACTGAGCTCACCGCTGATTGCAAAATCGTTATAGTCGAGCACGAGTGAGCGCGAGACGCCGTTCTCGTACAGCTCGAACCTGATTGCATAAATCGGTGGCTGATCCACGGTCTTGGCAGCACTGTCGAAGTAACTCACCGTCACCGGCCAACGCTTGAGACCGGCGAGCGCCGGCTGGCCGGCGGCCGCATCGTCGGGCGCGCGGTCGTCAGAGGCAATTGCATGCCCGATGACGGTAAGCGTGTTGTAGAGTTTGTCGCCCTTGTCCGAGCCATCATAGACGGCGGCCTCCAAAAGGCTTTTCTCCTCGCGAGCAGCCTCGATGATGCGGCGCATGTGATCGGTGGGAAATGCGACCGCCCGCGCGAGATTGAATTTTTTTGCGGTTGGATTGCTAAGGCTGACCGCTACCTTGTCTGCAAGGCGATCAGCCTGCCCGTCGACCGTATCGATGAGCGTCTCATTGAGATAATTCTGCGATCTGAAGATGAATCTGGTTGCCGCCTCGTCTTCCCAAGTGGTCGAGCGCAAATCGCTCAGCGTGACCTTGCCTTCGCCGTTGTCGAGTTCCGAGACCTGCCGGAATTGAAGCACGTAACCGTCGCAGGCATTGCCGGAGAAATCATAGAGTATGCGGCCGCGGGCCGACACCGCGGACGAGTTTCCCCGCGCGTGCGCAAGCTTGAGCTCGTAGACGGCGCGGTGGGACGCAAGCTCGGGTGCGGGCTGGGCGGCGACTGCATGCGGCAGGTTCATGCCGGCGACCAGAAGCAGGCTCGCCAGCGCACCCGTGATTTGAAGGATTTGCCTGTTTTCCATCAGCATTGCACAATATTTCTTGCGACCTTTCTGGCGGCCAACATAGGCAGGGTATTTCCCCGGTGCAACCAGCGCAGACGGAGCCTTGCATGCAATAGCCTGATAGGCGAAGACACGACAGTCACCACGAATGCAAAGGACAACGCATCATGGCAGGAATGGTTGAACGGAAGCTTTCCGAATTGGGCATTTCGCTTCCGACGCCGGCAAGCCCGGTTGCAAATTATATTCCTTTCGTGCGCGCCGGAACGCTGCTGTTCGTCTCGGGTCAGCTTTGTTTCGATGCGAGCGGCAAGCCTGTTGCCAAAGGCAAGCTGGGGGCTGGCGTGTCACTCGATGACGGCCAAAAAGCGGCACGCGCCTGCGCTATCAATGTTCTTGCGCAGATAAAATCGGCGCTCGGCGATCTCGATCGGGTAGCGCGGGTAGTACGGCTTGGAGGATTTATCAATTCCGCGCCAAGCTTTCTCGATGGACCGAAGGTCATGAACGGCGCGTCCGATCTCATGGTGGAGGTATTCGGCGACAAAGGGCGCCATGCCCGCACCACCGTGGGTGTCGCCGTGCTGCCGGGCGATGTGGCCGTGGAAGTCGACGCCGTCGTCGAGGTGACTTGAACCCGGTGCGGCAGCTTGACTGGCTTACTACGCGTCCCATCGCGCACCGCGGCCTGCATGACGCAAAGACCATCGTCGAGAACACGCCATCGGCGTTCCTGGCGGCCATAGCCGGCGGCTACGGAATCGAATGCGACCTGCAGATCAGCGCGGACGGCGAGGCCATGGTTCACCACGACGATGCCCTTGGCCGCCTCACGGACGGCACCGGTCGCCTCAATACCGTGACGGCTGCCGACCTGAAGCGCGTTGCCTTCAAGGCAACGAGCGACCATATGATCACGCTCGGCGAGCTGTGCGACTTGGCCGCTGACCGCGCCGCGCTGGTGATTGAGCTAAAGAGCAGCGGCAATGGCGACCGCCGCCTGGTTGCCCGCGCTGCCGCGGTGCTGTCCGGCTATCGCGGGCGCGCCGCGCTGATGTCGTTTGATCCCGAGCTAACGGCCGTACTGCATGGGATGGCGCCCCGACTGCCTCGCGGCATTGTTGCGGAGCGGGGCTACCCGCGCGCAAATGGTTTCTACGCTGCGGCGCAGCGCTCCATCCGCTACGGCGTGCAGGTCCTGCGAACGCGACCGCAATTTATCGCTTATTCTGTCGATGATCTGCCCGCGGCGATGCCGACGCTCGCCAAACGACTTGGGCTTCCCGTTCTGGCGTGGACGGTACGCCGCGCTGAGCAGCAGCAAAAGGCGAAGCGCTATGCCGACCAGATCATTTTTGAAGGATATCGGCCATGATTTGCAAGCTGCAACGGGCCGACTAATTTCCGAGCATGGCAATCGAACAACTTAATCTGCGTGTCACCAACTCCATTGGCGAGATCGCCGCCGAGACTTGGGATGCCTGCGCAAATCCAGAGACCGGTGCCGGCCCCCCCTTGCAATGTGCAACAAAAGCAGATTTCACATCAGAAAAGAACTACAACCCATTCATCTCGCATGCCTTTCTTCATGCGTTGGAATTGTCGGATTCGGTCCGCGCGCGGGTCGGCTGGCAGCCCATGCATCTCCTTGCGAGCGACGCAGACGGCACGCTCGTCGGAGTAGTTCCCTGCTATGTAAAGTCCCACTCACGCGGCGAATATGTCTTCGATCACGGCTGGGCCGAAGCCTATGAAAGCGCTGGTGGACGCTATTACCCCAAGCTCCAGGTCTCGGTTCCATTTACTCCGGCCACCGGCCGGCGGCTTCTGGTCCGGCCGGGACCGCAGTCTGACAATGTGCGCGCAGCGCTTGCCGATGCACTGATTGAGATTTGCGGTGGCTGCAAGGCATCCTCGGTACATGTAACGTTCCCCATCGAGTCGGAATGGCAGCTCCTTGGCTCACGCGGCTATCTCAAAAGAATGCACCAGCAATTCCATTGGGAGAATGCCGGTTATGACAATTTCGATGCGTTTCTCGGCGCCCTCTCTTCGCGCAAACGAAAGACTATTCGGCGCGAGCGCGCCGACGCGCTCAGCTCCGGGATCAGCGTTCATTGGCTGACCGGCAACGATCTGACAGAAAAAGTCTGGGACGTGTTCTTCGAATTCTACATGGAGACCGGCTCGCGCAAATGGGGGCGGCCTTATCTGACCCGTTCCTTCTACTCATTGGTTGGCGAAAAAATGCGCCATCGCATTCTTCTGGTTATGGCCAAACGCAATGGGCGGTGGATCGCGGGCGCCATCAATTTCATCGGCGGCGACACCCTGTTTGGTCGCCACTGGGGAGCAGTCGAGCACCACCCGTTCCTGCATTTCGAGCTGTGCTATTACCAGGCCATCCAATATGCCATCGAGCATAAGCTTGCGCGCGTGGAGGCAGGCGCTCAAGGCGAGCATAAGCTTGCCCGCGGCTACATGCCCACGACGACCTACTCGGCGCATTACATCTTCGATCCCGGCCTGCGGCACGCAATCGACGATTACCTCAAGCGCGAGCGCGTCTATGTGACCGCAGCCGGTGAAGAGCTTGCGCAGGCCGCGCCATTCCGCAAGGAATAACCGCCAAATCGACGAGGAGGACGCGATGGCGGCTTACGATCCCAACAACATCTTCGCCAAGATCCTGCGCGGTGAATTGCCGTGTTACAAGGTCTACGAAGACGAAAAGACATTCGCCTTCCTCGATATCATGCCGCGGGCACCCGGCCACACCCTGGTACTGCCGAAATCTCCGGTACGCAATTTACTCGACGTTTCTCCCGAAGACCTCGCCCACGTCATGCAGGCCGCGCAGAAGATTGCCAGGGCCGCCATGCAGGTGTTTGCGGCGGATGGGGTTACCGTTCAGCAATTCAATGAGAGCGCCGGCGGGCAGGTCGTGTTCCACCTGCACGTGCACGTCATTCCCCGCGTACAGGGTGTCGCGCTCAAGCCGCCGGCAAGCGTGAAGGAAGCGCCCGAGGTTCTTGCCGACCAGGCAGCAAAGCTTGCACGCGCGCTCGCACGCTAGATCAAGGGAGAGCTGTGCGCGCGTTCGGCGGGAAGTGCATGACAGCTTCAACAATGCTGCCGAGGGCCCCGGCTTGCACGGGCACTCCAATCGGACCAGGATAGAATTGGTGCCTCAAGCCGCAGGAGCAGGACATGAAGTCGACGCGATGCTTCTATCTTGGTGCAGCAACAATCGGGCTTTTACTCAGCCTGACAACCCCTCCCATGCCGCTCCATGCCCAGAGCACGCCCGCGGCAGTCGCTATCGACGATGATGACATCGGAGGCGTTGTCACCGGTGCCAACGGGCCGGAAGCCGGCGTGTGGGTGATCGCGGAAACCACCGAGCTTCCGACCAAGTTCGCAAGAATGGTCGTCACCGACGACCAGGGGCGCTTCGTCATCCCCGATCTCCCGACTGCGGATTACGCGATCTGGGTGCGCGGCTATGGCCTTGTCGACTCTCCCAAGCTGCGCGCCAAGCCGGGCCAGCAACTCAATCTCACGGCGGTAGCCGCACCGAACGAAGCGGCGGCCGCGCATTATTATCCGGCCGTGTACTGGTATTCCATGTTGAAAATCCCGCCGGCGAGCGAGTTCGGAGGTAAAGGATCGATCCCTGAAAAAATCACCCAGAAGGACTGGTTGCGGCAGATGAACAATGTGGATTGCATCGGCTGTCATCAACTCGGCCAGGAATTGACCCGCACCCTTCCCGCGGCGCTTGGCCATTTCAAATCAGGCGAAGAAGCATGGATGCGACGCGTCCAGTCAGGCCAATCCGGTGAGATGATGACGAACCGGCTCGCCGGTCAGTTCGGGGGTGCCCCATTTAAGTATTTCGGCGATTGGACCGATCGCATTGCCAAAGGCGAACTGCCCAAGAGCAAGCCGCCGCGCCCGCAGGGCGTCGAGCGCAACCTCGTCGTAACCTCCTGGGAATGGAGCACCGAGAAAGATTACCTGCATGACCTGATCGCATCGGATCGGCGCAACCCGACCATCAATGCCTATGGTCCGCTGTTCGGCTCGCCCGAATACTCGACCGACAACATTCCCATCCTCGACCCAAAGACCAACAAGGTGTCGTTCTTCAAGCTTCCGGTGAAGGACGTGGAAATGCCGGAATTGCTCGGGCCGGGCCACGCTGCATCGATCAAGCCGTTGCAGCCGTCCGCGTATTGGGGCGACCAGAAAATCTGGGATACGCGCGCCAACAATCACAATTCCATGTTCGACAGACAAGGAAGGCTGTGGCTCGCAGCAAGCGTGCGCGGCATGGGAAACCCCGCCTTCTGCAAGAAGGGATCCGAGCATCCTTCCGCCAAGGTGTTTCCGCTCGACCGATCACCGCGCCAGGTGGCAATGCTCGATCCAAAGACGATGAAATACACCTTCGTGGATACCTGCTTCGCAACGCATCACTTGCAGTTCGGCTACGATTTCAACGACACTCTCTGGTTCAGCGGCACGGGGCCGGTAGCCGGCTGGCTCAACACCAAACTGTTCGACGAGACCGGCGATGCAGCACGCTCGCAAGGCTGGTCGCCGTTCGTGCTTGACACCAATGGCAACGGCAAGCGGGATGATTTTGTCGAGCCCGACCAGTCAATCGATCCGGCCAAGGACAAGCGCATCGTACCTGGGTCAGGGCCCTACGCCGTCATGCCCAATCCGGTCGATGGCTCGATCTGGTACGCGGTCGGCGTGTTCGCCGGCCAGGCCGGTTTCCTGCGGTTTGATCCTGCAACCGGATTGTCGGAAATCTACCACGTGCCTGCCCCCGCGTTCGGCATTCGCGGCGGCGACATCGACAAGAACGGGGTGGTATGGGGATCGCTGTCGAGCAGCCAGCTCGCGAGTTTTGATCGCCGCAAATGCAAAGGGCCGCTCAACGGCCCGAATGCAACCGGGGATCATTGCCCCGAGGGATGGTCGTTCTACAACTATCCCGGCCCAGGTTTCGAAGGCGTTCCAGGCCGCGGCGCCGAGGCCAGCTACTATACCTGGGTCGATCAGCACAACACCCTTGGCCTGGGCGAGAACATTCCGATCTCCACCGCTAATCTCAACGAGGGTTTTGTTGCACTCAAGGACGGGCAGATGGTTATGCTGCGCATTCCCTACCCGCTCGGCTTCTATGCCAAGGGATTCGACGGCCGCATCGACGATCCAAATGCCGGCTGGAAAGGGCGTGGCCTATGGAGCACGAGCGGCGATCGCACGCCCTGGCTGATGGAAGGTGGCAAGGGGGCGAAGCCCCGCGCTGTTCACCTGCAGCTTCGTCCTGATCCGCTGGCACATTAAGCCCGCACGGCGGTCGTTAACGATGCCCTCTCCCAAACGAGGGAGAGGGGCACCATGCGCAACGTTGGCGATGCGGTAGGGCCCCCCCGCCTACACCTTGAGCGGCACCTTTGGGACCGAGCCGCGCGGCGGGGGCGGACCACCGTCGCCACGTGAGTTGGAAGCCTTGCGGCGGCCAGCACGTCGCTTCGGCCGCGCGCCGCTCTCAGGGATCTTCTCAGGCTTAGGCGTTACCGGTCCATCGAGATATTCGAATCCGAGCTTGTCTGCGCCGGCTTCGTCCTTACTGACGATCACGCGCACATGGCCGCCGGCCTTGAGTTTTCCGAATAGTACTTCGTCGGCGAGCGGTTTCTTGATGGTTTCCTGAATAAGTCGCGCCATCGGCCGCGCGCCCATCTGCTCGTCATA
The DNA here is from genome assembly GCA_963817135.1 of uncultured Alphaproteobacteria bacterium. GTDB lineage: Bacteria > Pseudomonadota > Alphaproteobacteria > Rhizobiales > Xanthobacteraceae > VAZQ01. The sequence continues at coordinate 192,227 of CAWFNG010000016.1, forward strand.
GCCATGCTGGGTCAGCCATTCACTGGCCCCGTCCGAGAGCTCGATAGTCACGTCGCGATCGCCAAGCTGCGCTTCGAGCTGCAGCACGAATTTTTCCACCACCTTGGCGATGATCTCCGGCGAGAGATGAGCAAAGGTGATGATGGCATCGAGCCGGTTGCGGAATTCCGGAGCAAACAGCCGGTTGATCGCCTCGAGGTCGTCGCCTTCGCGCTTGATGCGGGTAAAGCCGTAAGCCTGCCGGGCAAGATCGGCGGCACCGGCATTGGTCGTCATGATCAAAATCACGTTGCGGAAATCGACCTGCTTGCCGTTGTGATCGGTGAGCTTGCCGTGGTCCATGATCTGCAGCAGCACGTTGAACAGATCGGGATGGGCCTTCTCGACCTCGTCGAGAAGGAGGACACAATGAGGATGCTGGTCGACGCCGTCGGTAAGCAGCCCGCCTTGATCGAAGCCTACATAGCCGGGCGGTGCACCGATGAGTTGCGATACCGTGTGCCGCTCCATGTATTCCGACATGTCAAAGCGAATGATTTCCACACCGAGCGCGACGGCAAGCTGCTTTGCCACCTCGGTCTTGCCTACGCCGGTGGGGCCGGAAAACAGATAACAGCCAATGGGCTTTTCCGGTTCGCGCAGTCCCGCCCGCGCAAGCTTGATCGATGCAGAAAGCGCTGTGATCGCCTTGTCCTGCCCGTACACCACCTGGCGGAGCGTCTGATCAAGATGCTGCAGCACCACGGCGTCGTCCTTGGACACTGTCTTGGGCGGAATCCGCGCCATGGTGGCGATCGTGGTTTCGATCTCCTTGAGACCGATGGTCTTCTTGCGCCGGTTTTCCGGCAGCAGCATTTGCGCCGCCCCCGATTCGTCAATGACGTCGATCGCCTTATCGGGAAGCTTGCGGTCATGAATGTAGCGCGCCGAGAGTTCGACCGCCGCTTTGATTGCCTCGCTGGTGTATTTGAGCTTGTGGTAGTCCTCGAAATAGGGCTTGAGGCCCTTGAGGATCTCGATGGCGTCCGGCACCGTCGGCTCGTTGACGTCGATCTTTTGGAATCGGCGCACCAGCGCGCGGTCTTTTTCAAAATACTGTCGGTACTCCTTGTAGGTAGTGGAGCCGATGCAGCGCAGCGTGCCGGACGCCAAGGCCGGCTTGAGCAGGTTCGAGGCGTCCATGGCGCCTCCCGAGGTTGCTCCGGCCCCGATGACCGTGTGGATCTCGTCAATGAACATGATGGCGCCGGGATAGGCCTCAAGCTCCTTGATCACCTGCTTGAGCCGCTCTTCGAAGTCGCCGCGATAGCGGGTGCCGGCAAGCAGCGTACCCATGTCGAGGCAGAATACGGTCGAGTTCTTGAGCACGTCGGGAACCTGGCCATGCACAATGCGTCGAGCCAAGCCCTCGGCAATCGCCGTCTTGCCGACGCCGGCATCTCCGACGAACAGCGGATTGTTCTTCTGTCGTCGGCAGAGCACCTGGATGGTGCGATTGATCTCCGCCTCACGCCCGATCAGCGGATCGATTTTGCCCTCGCGCGCCTTCTTATTCAGGTTGATGCAGTAGGCTTCCAGCGCATCAGCCTTCTTCTTGGCATCGTCGCCGGTCTTGGTGTCGGTCTCGTCGTCGGCGCCGCGCACCGGGCGTGCTTCCGACATCCCCGGTCGCTTGGCAATGCCGTGGCTGATGTAATTCACCGCGTCGTAGCGGGTCATGTCCTGTTCCTGCAGGAAATACGCGGCATGGCTCTCACGCTCGGCGAAGATCGCCACCAGCACGTTCGCTCCGGTGACCTCTTCCCGTCCGGACGACTGGACATGAATGACCGCGCGTTGAATGACGCGCTGGAATCCAGCCGTGGGCTTGGAATCGTCGTTGCCGTCGCTTACCAGGTTATCGAGTTCGCTTTCGAGATAGGCCGAAAGGCTGCGCCGCAGCTTGTCAATATCGACGTTGCATGCGCGCATGACCGCGGCCGCATCCTGATCGTCCAGGAGCGCCAGAAGCAGGTGCTCAAGGGTGGCATATTCGTGATGCCGCTCGTTGGCCAATGCCAAGGCGCGGTGGAGGGACTGTTCCAGGTTGCGCGAAAAAGTAGGCATCTTAGTTCCCCTGATAACGCTTTATAAGGTTTCGGCGTTCCCGCCGTTCCTCGCTTTTCATTTTTTTTCCATCACGCATTGCAAAGGATGCTGGTGCTTGCGGGAAAAATCCATAACCTGCGTCACTTTGGTCTCCGCCACCTCATAGGTGTAGACCCCGCATTCGCCGATTCCGTGCTGATGCACATGCATCATGATTCGATGGGCGGTTTCGTGATCCTTGTTGAAAAACCGCTCCAGCACGTGCACGACGAACTCCATCGGAGTGTAGTCATCATTGAGCAATAGCACGCGATAGAGATTCGGTCGCTTGGTCTGCGGCTTGGTCTTGGTGATAACCGCGGTGCCCGGCGACCCCCGTCGCTTGCTGGTATCCTCATCTCCTGAATGCGGCACCCGCAACATGGCGGGCTTGGCATCCGTTATGGTTAAGCGTTGGCTCATCGACATTGTACGAGTCAGGGCATGGCGGCAGTGGGGCGTATCATAGAGACGGCGCGGCTCCGGCTCCAGATCGTCCTACCCCCCGGGTCTACAACGGGAATTATACTTAATGCGGGACGCGCCGCCCCGCCAGAGCGCCCCTTTCGGGTTCAAGTTCGCGACTCAATTGCGGACAATTCGCGGCAGATTAGCGCAAAGCCGCTGGTTGTTCGCGGGGCGAAACAGCTCCGTTCGCGGACACCGCTGGATGGGGTAATTCGCGGCTGCGCGTCGCGCTTGTGCTCGACAATACCGGTTCGATGGCGGACAGCAACAAAATCACTGCGCTCAGAACGGCGACCAACAATCTGCTGACGCAACTGAAAAACGCCGTCGTCAATAACGGCGACGTCTACGTCTCGATCATTCCCTTCGTCAAGGACGTCAATGTCGATCCGGTCAATTACAATCAACCCTGGATCGATTGGACCGATTGGAATGCAGTCAACGGCACCTGCAGCAGAAACGAAATACACGGACCAAAGCAGCTGCGTATCGAATGGCAAGATCTGGACGCCCGCGAATCACAATACCTGGAACGGCTGCGTCACCGATCGCGGTACTGCGAACGCACCAAGCGCCCTGAACACCGACACCAACGTGGCGGCGCCGCTTCCCGGCGTTCCCGACACCCTGTTTCCGGCCGAACAATACAGATCCATGTCCCCAGGCGCTCATGGCGCTGAGCTACAACTGGTCGGCCATGACGACGCTGGTCAACAATATGTCGCCGGGCGGCAATACCAATCAGGCCATCGGCCTTGCCCTGGGCTGGATGTCCCTGGTGGGAGGCGGGCCGTTTCCTACGCCCCCGCCCATGGATCCCAATTACAAATACCAGCAGGTCATCATTCTGCTTACCGACGGCTTGAACACCCAGGATCGCTGGTACACCGACCAGACCTCCATCGACAATCGCCAGGCGATGACCTGCACGAATGCCAAGGCGGCCGGGATGATCCTGTACATGATCCAGGTCAATACCGGTGGCGATCCGACCTCCACGCTCCTGCAAAACTGCGCAAGCGACCCGAGCAAGTTCTTCTTGCTGACGACATCCAATCAGATTGTGACCACCTTCAATCAGATCGGCACCGCGCTCTCGAGCTTGCGGGTGGCGAAATAAAGCAAAGCCCGGCGTGCGAGCCGGGCTGAAGGTGGTGGGAGGTTGTGGCCGAAGACTTTACTTCGTCGCGGCGGCCACTTTGCCGAATTGGCTCTCGAAGGGCTTATAGGCCTCTTTCGCGACGTCGGCATAAATCTCGCCGAGCTTGGTCGCCTGCGCCACGAACCCCTCATAGGAATTCTTGACGTAATCGCTTTGCACCTCGAATGCCTTATCCAGCGACTTCGCGCCGATGAGCTTCTCGGTCACCGCCGTGCCTTGCTCGAAGACCTTCCTCGTGTAGTCCGCGACCTCGACCGCAAGCGCCTGCGCACCCTTGGAAAGCGCGCCGAACGACTTCAGGGTCGCATCCATGTTGTCTTTGCCGATTTGCTGAATTTCGTCGATGTTTTTGACCATTTCATTCACCTATTCCGGCGTCCTCGCCGATTTCGTGTTTCGCTACCTCACCTCTGGCCATTAGCCGGAGCAATGCGAATATATTGCACTGCACAAAAATATCAATACTTTTTTTGCATTGCAGCATTGCCGATTTACAGTTTCGCAAGCGGGGTTTCCTAAAGTCCTCCGGTCGGACCAGTCATTCGAAGGTTCGGCTGAAATTGCCCAGGATTTGGAATCGGCGGCGCCAAAAAGGCGAGAAAACTTCAGAAAAGCGCCTCTTTTGCCTCCTCCAATGATTCCACCTCGGCACAACAGGGGTGTCGGTGCTCCCTAACGGGGCGCCCAGGGACGAGGACGGGGGAAATAATCATGCTGCGGTTCCGAACGGAAGCCCGCGATGGGCTTCGGTGGGGCGTTGTCGGTTTTGCTGCTGCTGTTACCCTTCTCATCAACCATCCGGTCCATGCCGCGCCTTATGCGGACATCCTGGTGGATGCCAATTCCGGCAATGTTCTGCACGCAACCAATCCCGACGCACAGCGCCATCCGGCATCGCTCACCAAGATCATGACCCTCTACCTGCTGTTCGAGCAGCTTGAGGCCGGCAAGCTCAAACTCGACAGTCAGCTCAAAGTCTCCTCCGACGCTGCCGGACAGATGCCGACCAAGCTTGGTCTTAAGCCTGGGAGCACCATTCAAGTCGAAGACGCGATCAAGGGGATCGTCACCCGCTCGGCCAATGACGCTGCCGTGGTGATCGCCGAAGCAATAGCCGGCGACGAGGGCGAATTTGCCAAGCTGATGACGCGCAAGGCGCAGGCGCTTGGCATGACGCGCACCGTGTACAAGAACGCATCCGGGCTGCCGGACGATGATCAGGTGACCACGGCTCGCGATCAGGCAACACTGGGCCGCGCCGTTCAGGAACGATTCCCGCGTTATTATAAATATTTCTCCACTCGCTCCTTCAACTTCCGCGGCCAATCGATCAGCAATCACAATCACCTCCTTGGCCGGGTGGAGGGCGTCGATGGAATAAAGACCGGATATATCAGCGCGTCCGGGTTCAATCTGGTCACCTCGGTCCACCGTGGAAACCGTTACATTGTCGCCGTTGTCATGGGCGGCAGCAGCGCCGGCAGCCGCGACGCGCGCATGCGCGAACTCATCAGTGACAAGATCGCGCAGGCCGAAACCAAGCGCACGGCACCGATGGTTGCCGAACTCGATGCTTCGGACCTCAAGGGCGCACCGAAGGCCGAGCCAAAGGCGAGCGCCGCCAGGGCCGAATCCGTCGGCAAGACCGAATCTGCCAAGACCGAATTTGCCAAGACAGAACTCAAAGGCGAGTCCAAGCGGCGGCTGGCGAAAGCCGAGCCCAAATCAGATGCAAATTCCGACACAAAGAGTGAAACGCCGCGGCGCCTCGCTCTTGCGAGCACCATGAGCGTAGCTGCCCCAGCTCCCGGAGCCATACAGGCAGAGGGCACAGCGCAAACGGCATTGCAATTTGCATCAACCACACCGCCCGAGCGGCGAACTGCCATTGGCTCGACTGATCCAATCACTCCGGTTCTGGTAAAGACACTCAACGTGCGTGCCGGTGCGGCGGGTGCGGCACCGGCACCGAAGCCGTTCCTTGTCTCTTCCGCCTCAGATCAAGAGGGCGGGCAGCGCGCGCCTGGCGCTTCCGCCGCGGCTCCCAAAACCGAGCCGGCAAACAATGCTGTGCGCAGTTCCGATCCCATTCCTGCGCCAGTGAGGACCGCCGCTGCCGAGTTGCCGCAAGCAGCAGCCAAAACGCCGGATCCGGCCGCCAAACCGCAGGCCCGCAGTGGCTGGATCATCCAGGTTGGCGCCTATCAGGCTGAACAAGAAGCGAAACAGCGGCTGTCAGCCCTGCAAAGCAAGGCTTCCAAGGTGCTTAATGGGGCGGATCCTTTCACCGAAACCATCGAGAAGGGCGGTACGACCTATTACCGCGCCCGCTTTGCCGGTCTGGACAAAGAAAAAGCGGAAGCAGCCTGCAAGTATCTAAAGCGTGACGGCGTTGAATGCGTCACCATCAAGAACTGAGATCGCTAAGGGAACTGCGTCAGAGGAGAAGGAGCCGCCGATGTTGCGTCGAGTAAAGGAGTTTAGCGATGGCGGCGCAAAAGGACGTCCTTGGCTTCGTTGACGCGAGCCGCGAGATACGTCGACCCCCCTTGGTCGGGATGCAATTTCTTCATCAACGCGCGGTGGGCGCGTCCAATGTCCTCGGCGCTCGCCCCCGGCTGCACGCCAAGGATCTGATAAGCCTCCTCTTCCGTCATTTTGCCGCTGCTCCAGCTCGCGCGGCCCCTCCCCGTTGTCGCGTCATCCTGCGCGTGTTCGCGCCAAGTGGGCTGCCGGCGGTCAAGATACGCCATCAATAGCGCGCAGCTTTCCTCGTCGATCTCGGCCAGCAGCCCAGTCAACGTGGCCACATCGAGCTCATCGAGGCTCCTGCCTTCCTGGCGTCCGGCAAGGATGCGACCGCGCATGGCGCCCGTATCGTGGTCGAGTTCCATTTCCACGAAAGCCGAGCGCACGCGCGAGATCTGGCCCGTGCTTTTCCGGGTGCGGGCGCCAAAGCCGGGAATGCTCCACGGGAGCCAGCCCAACAGCCCCAGTCCGGTGATGCCGAGCGGAATTGCGACGTCAAGCCGTCCGCGCACGCCAAGCACGCCGGCAAGGGCGAGCGCGCCCAAGCCGCCGCCTGCCTTGATTGCCGCGGCAGCTTTGTGGGGACTGACCTTTGTGAAGGCGTTCAGCGCCAAGAGCGCCAGCGCCAGCACAACCAGTCCAAACAGCAGCGTGGCCATCACGATCTCATCTGTTCAATGAGCTTGATAGCACCTCGCTGGTATCGGGCGGAGAGATCGTTGAGCGCCCGCATGCCGCCAGCCGCGTAGGCTGCCACGGCACGCAGCAGCTCAGCCAGCTCATGCGCTGCGCCAGGGTCGAAGCGGCAATAGGCGCCCCGTGTCAGCCGCGCGATTTCACGAAATGCCCGCTCCGTGATCGGATCGTCACCCTCCTGAAACATGAAGGCGGGAACGCCAAGCAGCCCAAGCTCGCCGGCCGCGTGGCAGAGGTCGTCGAGCTTCTCTTCCATGGCGTCACCGACGAAAACAAGCGCTTGCACCTTGACGGCCTGCGTTTCCCGTCTGCTATGGGCAATAATTTTGCCGATCTGGGTGTGACCGCCCCGGCAATCAATCCGCGCCATCAAGCCCGCCAGCCGGTCCGGCTGCGATACCCACGGGGAGGCGCGGCATTCGCCAAGACCGCGGTAATAGACCAGCTGCACGTCGAGCCCGCCGATCGCCGCCGCCTCGTGAAACATTTCCGCTTGCAGCTTGCAGGCTGTGTCCCACAGGGGCTGTCGGCTCATGGTGGCATCGAGAGCAAAGATGAGGCGGCCGCGGCGGCCCGATTCCGTCGGCGGCGCGAGATCTTTTACCCGGCGTAGAAAAGTATCGATCTCGGCGCGCGCGGAAGGTGCCGCAGGGGCGCGGCTTTTCGCGGGCGGCTCGTTGTGATCGTTGGACATGGAGCGCAAACTCAATGCCGTGCCATCTTAGCTCCCTAAAGTGGCCCCGGACACGAGCGCGCGCAATGGCACATTGTGGGAATAGCCTGCCTGCGGCGCATGCTAGCCCGCACCAGGTTACTCTTCGATCAAATCGTGCACTTCGAGAGGATTCTCCATCGCCGCGAACCATTCTGCGCGTGCTGCGGCGCGGCGCCGTCCACGGGCATCAAGTGGAAGCTTGAGCGCCTCGACCAGGTTCATCACCTCGGCCCGTGCCGTTACGTGGGAAAGGCTGGGCCGCGTGCCGAGGGTGATTTCGTCGAGATTATCGAGAGCCGTCAAGCCACGGGGAAAGAATTCCCGATAGATGACGCGCTCTGCAAGTCCGTCCGCACAGCGGAATCCAAGCCGCTTGCCAATTTCGCAGAGTCCCTCCCCTACCAGGCGTTTGTTGCGTGAGCCCAGCAACGACAACCGATTGCGCACCACCACCCAGTCCATGCGCGCGCCGTCGAAATTGCCGCGTTGGCGGCGTGCCTCGCGCACCATGGCGGCGTAGTGGCCTTCGCCGGTTACCGCATAGGTGCTTGCATCAACCGTCCCAATCACGTCAAAATCGACAAAGCTATCGTTGAGCGGTGTGATCAGGGTGTCGGCCATGGCATGCGCGAGCCGGGTCAAATAATTGTCGGCTCCTGCCGTATCGACGACTACGAAATCATGGGATCGCTCAACTGCCGCGATGGCTTCGGCAAAACCGGCAAATTCAATGGCCTCGTTTTCGTCAAGCTTGAGAGTCGTCCCGCGCGCGACGCAAAAATGCATCGGCAGCTTGAGTTCGGTCCGAGTGTGCCTAGCCCAGGCTCGGCGATTTTCGACGTAGTGGGTAAAGCTCTTTTGTCGTGAATCGAGGTCTATGGCCGCAACCCTTTGCCCGACATTCAGAAGGGCGACGGCGATATGCATGGCGGTGGTCGATTTACCTGACCCGCCCTTTTCATTTCCGAGCACCACAACATGCGCGGAGGTCGCCCTGCGCGCGGTCGGCTCAATCAACACGATGCCCACCTCATTACCCGAGACTCCTACTGTCTGGGCATAGTTAATCAAGCCGACGAATTGACCGCCTGCTTTAATGATTAATTCAGCATGTGCCGGCTGGGACGTAAGCTGGGCAAACTTTGAAGCGGCGGCGCTTTGTACCTTCTGCCGTATTGCCAGGATTCACCAATCGCCGGATAGTAGCCCGCACCGGCGATGGGAGCATGCCTCATCGCCGGCCGGCCGATCGCAATCATCTACAATATGTTCGTCGATCGGTTCGTTGCGGGCTTCACCGTCGGCGCCATGAAATAAGAGCTTCGTCTTGCGAGTCGTGCGCACCATACCGGCGCTGCGCCGCGTGATTCGGCAATGGAAAAACGCCAGCGAGCGGATTGCGCTGGTTCCTACCATGGGGGCCCTGCATGCCGGCCATTTGGCGCTGGTGCGCGCCGCTCAACGCCGGGCGCGTCGGGTCATTGTCTCGATCTTCGTTAATCCTGCCCAATTCTCTCCCGAAGAGGACCTCGCGACCTATCCGCGGAACTTCGCCGCCGATCTAGCCACGCTCAAGCGAATGGCAGTCGATCTGGTTTGGGCTCCCGACACCGCGGTCATGTATCCAACGGGGTTCGCAACCCGCATAGTTCCTGGAGGTCCGGCTGCCGTCGGGCTTGAAGATACGTTCCGCCCGCATTTTTTCTCCGGCGTGGCCACTGTCGTCGCCAAGCTGCTCCTTCAATGCGCGCCGGAATTCGCAATGTTCGGGGAGAAGGATTATCAGCAGCTCCGGGTGGTGAGTTGGCTGGCAAGGGACCTCGACTTGCCGGCGAAGATCGTTGCGGTCGCGACGGTGCGCGAAAAAGACGGATTAGCGCTGTCCTCCCGCAATGCCTATCTCTCGCAAAGTGAGCGCGCGCTGGCGCCCCTGCTCTATCGCGTCCTTACGGAATGCGCGGCCCGAATTGCCGACGGGGAGGCGCTCTCCCGCGTGCTCAAGGAGGGCGCAGCCGCCATTGAGCGAGCAGGCTTGCGCCTTGACTATCTCGAAGCGCGCGACGCCGAAACTCTGCGCCCCATCAACTCGGTGAAGCGCGCCCGGCTGCGTCTCCTTGTCGCCGCACATCTCGGCAAAACGCGCCTGATCGACAACGTCGCCGTATGAAGGTGGCAAATTATCCGGACTCACCTTGAATTTATAGCAGGCCGAGTTCGCGCAATTCCCGGCGCAGCGTTTCCGGCATCGCCTTCGCCCCTGGCGCTGCCTTATCGAGGTCGCGCGGACAATCTTCATCGGCGAGATAACGCCAGCCCTGGAACGGCCGCCATGGGCGCGGTTCGACCAGCACGAGTTTTGGCTCAAGCACGAGTTGGCAACGACCCACACCCGCTTTGTCGATATACGGCCGCACGTCCCGGAGCCGCTGCCGGCACATCACTTCCCCGCGGATCACCCAATAGAGCGAGCCGCCACTGCACAGTTCATCCGCGCGTCGGGGCATCATACGCGTGCGGTGAATGTGCTCGCGCGACAATCCGCGTCTTTTGCGTTCTTTGAGCCTGCTGCGGACCCAATGCTCCAACTCTTTTACCGAGTCGCAGCCGACACACAGCTTGATGAGATGCAGCGGCACCTAAGCCAACCGGCGGTGTTTATTGCTCGAGCGGCGTAATCTGCAACGGACCGGAAGCAGCGGGCCCGCTATTGGGAGTGCCAGCCTGGCGTGGCTGCGACGCTGGAGCCACGGGCTTGCGTGCTGGAGAAGCCGCATCTGCCGATGCTGTCGGATCGCGGGGCTGAACCGGCGTGTTTGGTTCCGCGGCCATGATGGTGACGGAAGGAATGGAGGAGGAGGACGGGAAATAGGCTTTACTGGAAGGCTTTGGAGCCGTCGCCGGCACTGCTGGCGCCGGGGTGGAATTGCTTGCCACCGGGGTCACACCGGCAACGGGCCAAGCGGCCATATGGTTCTTGACATAAGTTTCGAATGGCTGCTCCGTGAGGTTTGCATTGACGCGGCTCCTCTCTTCCAACAACGCAAGCGATTCGCATTTGTCAGGCCGGCATCCCGCAGTCATGGAAAGCACATGGGCGACGATGCCAAAGCGATCGGCCTCGACCGCATGCCGCACATCGGTGAGTATTTTCCAATAATCCAAGCCGGTTGCTTGGGCGTGATTCCTGCCGTCTGAGAGGAGCACAAGTTGCGCAACCACGTAGGATACCGCGCTTGCCGTTGATTCCGGAGTGGCGAACAGCGCTTTCTCGCAGGCATCCTCGACCAACTCCCCTGCCGTTGGGTCGAGGCAGCCAAGCGAGGAGCCCGGCATGAGTGCCCGCAATCGCAGTTCGAATGCGCGCGCGTTAAGGGCGCGGCGCTCATTGGCAATATCGCGCGCGGTCGTGTGATCGAGGGCCCAGGCAGCAGCGAGCGCGATGACGATGACAAGCGCGATGCTAACTGCCTTGCTGCTTCTGCTTTCAAAGCCGACGCGGCTTGCAATAAACGTGCAGACCAGCCCGACAAGGGCGGCAATGACGGCAAGTTGCCATATAGGCAGTGAAACTACGGAGCTCAAATCAAACCCCGCCAGCCGGTCCCCTCATGGACTAACATATCAATACGACGTCCCGGAATGACTGAGCACCACGCTTGTATTATTGAGCTTTGTGGAGCGCAATTACGGCAGGGAACGGGCGGTCCAGTCCACCCCGCGCTGGACACGCATCGAATGCCGCCCCGGATCACTCCGGGGCGGTTGCTGCGAAATCGAGTAGACTGGCCGTTTTAGTGGGAAGTATCGAGCTGGCTTTCTCTCGCAACTCGCTCAAAGGCTTCCTTGGGGTTCTTGATGCGATATTGGTAGTCGGCGCCGTCGGATGGAAGCAACCTGACAACTTCATAGGTGCTGTTGGGGGCCATGTGGCCGATAAGACGGGAGGTGAACAAAACGGTCTGACCGATGCGGTACTTATGCTCTTTCACGCGTTTCTCCTGGAGACGGCAACGATTTTGCTCTTTTTGAGGGGCTCGCCCCTCCGGCGACCGCAATATAGCGCCAAATTCCGCTGGCCGCAAAAAATCCTGCTTTCTGCCAGAATCATGGATCGTTAAAGGCAGCATGCATGTTAGATCAATGAAATCAGCTGGTTATGAGAGGACCGGTCCAATTATGGAGGACAGTCACACGCGATTGTCATGCCCGGTATACTGTGAAAGCTGCGTAATCCGACGCCGCGGAACGCGATTCGCCGCAAATCAAGCCTTTTCGCCGGAACACAATCACGCCGCGTTCATGGCCTAGAGCCACAACGCCTCAATTGAACCGATTTTGCTCGAGCGGCTGCTAGGATCGCGCGGCATGATCGTCTAACCGCAGCGATTTTGGCGATCACGCCCTTTCCCCCGTTGCAGCGCCCCGCCCAGAGGAAAACATCCCATGCGATTCATTTTCGGGATCATCGTCGGCTGTGCCCTTACAATCGCCGGCGCCTATATCGCCGACACGATCTCTGCGTCCGAGCCGACCGCTAGGATGGTGAACTGGGAGGTGGTCGCAAAGCATGTGCAGAGCGCCACAGCGCTCGCCCGCGAAGGGTGGAAAAGGATTACGGGTTAGCCCGTAGCCGGTCGAAGCTACTCAATCCGGCACTTTCAATCGGCGCTGCGCATCAGGCGCGCACTTCCTGGCGCTGAAAAGCAATATACCCGATGATGAACAGCACGATCGAGCCGGCGATGAGACCGACGATCTGCGGCCAGGCAATCATCACGCTCTGGCCGAGCGGCAGCGGCCCGCGAACCGCTCCTTGCAGCTGCGCCAGATAGATCGGACCGAGCGCCCTCTGCTCCGGATTGAGCAGCGCCGCCGCGATTTCTCCGAACAGTGTCGTTGGCGACAGGCGTGAAAGTGCAACCGACCATTCAAGCGTTGCCGGGGTTTCCAGGCCCAACGCCGAGTAGCCAGGATCAGGTGGGGCAATCACAGCTGCCAGCATTTGTGCAATTACCGGCCATAACAGCCAGAGGAAGAACCAGATCCCCAATGTGACCAGGGCCGCGGTTGCCGCTGAACGAAACACAACCGAGAACAAAATCGCGAGCGCGAGCCAAACCCCCGCATACGCAATTGTCACCAGCAGGAATACGAAGGCGCGCGCAATTTCTTCCCCACTGGGAGGAACTCCCAACATAAAGAGTCCAAATCCGATCACGATGAGCCAAAGTGCAAGCAGACTGATCGATATGGTGAATAGCCCGGCAATGAATTTTCCAAACAGCAATGCGTCACGGTAGATCGGCTGCGCCAAAATACGCGACAGCGTGCGCCGATTGTGCTCGCTGTTGATTGCATCGAAGCCAAGCCCGATGGCAATCAATGGTACTAGGATGCTCAGGATGTGCAAGAATGCGATCGGTATAAGTTCCGGCGCGGTTGTGAACAGGCGCAAAAACAGGAACGGATCTTCAGCGGTGACGTCTTTTATACGATTGATGGCGAAATAAACGGCCAGCAGGCCAACCAGAACCACCAACCATTCGAGCACGCGCATGCGCACGCTGGTGAGGTGATCGTTCAATTCCTTGAGCACCACCACGCCGATTCCATGCAAGGCAGATCCTTCACGTCGCATGGAGTTCTCCTTCGTGCGGATGATCGTGGAAATATCGGGTATAGATCGCTTCGAGACTCGGCTCCGCTACCGCAAGTCGCAAGAGTTCGCCCATTCGCGGCGACTACCGCCGAAGCCGCTTCCGGGCGCACGTCGCGTTCCGCCAGAAGCAGCCAGCGTGTTGGCGCGACCTTCTCCACGTTGCGAACCCCGGGGACTTTCGCCAGGCATTCGCCAAGATCCTGCCCTTCCGCCTCCACCTCCACGCGAAAACCGCCGCCGAGCACCTGGCGGCCAAGCTCCGGCACCGACCCCATTAGCACGATGTTGCCTTCGGCGAACAGCGCTACGCGATCGCATACGCTCTGCACCCGCTCAAGAAGGTGGGACGAGAGCAGCACACTGACACCGCGCTGCTTGAGATCGCGAATGATGTCGAGAAGCTCGAGCGTGACCTGAGGATCGAGCCCCGAAGTCGGTTCGTCGAGGATTGCGATCTGCGCATCCTTCATAAGGATTTCAGCGAGCCCAAGACGTTGCCGCATGCCGCGCGAGAAGGTCGCAACCCGTCGGTTGATCACCTCCGACAGCCCGACATGCGCCAGCGCTGTGCTGATTTTTTCTTTGCGCTCGTCTCGCTCAAGGCCGATCAAGCGCCCTATGTAGCTCATATTCTCAGCAGCAGTGAGATTGTCATAGAAGCCGACCTGGTCCGGCAGGTAGCCAACCTGGCGCTTCACCACCAATGGCTCGCGCACCGGATCGTGGCCCAGCACGCGCGCACTGCCATCGGAGATTTCGCTCAAGCCGAGCAGCATCAGGATCGTGGTGGTCTTGCCGGCACCATTGGGACCAAGCAGGCCGAAAATCTCGCCGCGCGCGACCGAGAACGACACGCCTTTGACCACGGCGGTGCCGTTATAGCGTTTGGTGAGGCCTCGCACCTCAATGACGTTCTCGGTCATTTCCGGCGCTCTCATCGCCGCCCAAACCACGCAACGGCGCCAACCAGAACGAGAAGTGCAATCCCGATCAGCACCACGCCGACAATTGCCCAACTGGTGGAGGTGACGACGGCAACCCGAAAGGTCTGCGATGCCGACTCGCCGCGCGCCGACGCGCGCAGCGTGGTGGCGTAATCTCCCGCGATGGCCTTCTCAGGCGGGGTGATCAGCGCCTGCACGTCTTTGTTTTCGTTGGGCGCGATACGATCGACGGTCTTCGGTTCGAAATTGATTTTCCAGCCGCTCGGGCCGGAGCCTGACAACTCCACTTGCTCGGCTGCGGCGGTCCCTGAATTGGTGATGACCACCGGGACCGAGCTTTCCTTGCCGGCCGAGGCGCTCGCATTGAGGCGCCCATCGCGACCGGAGATGTCGATCTTCGGTTGGCCGGTTATATCGAGAACGAGATCGGCAGTGGCAGAGGCGTCCTCGGCGGATACTTTTGCCACCACCTTATATTTGCCGGCGGCAACCGTGTTCGGCGGCCGCACCTTGAGCTTTACGTCCTTGGACTGGCCGGCATCGAGCGGAAGCGCGTTAAGCTCCTGGCTGCCATATTGCTCGGTAAAGGTGGCATCGAAATTCGGCGGCGCCTGGGCGGAGAGACTAACGGTGACTTTCTTGCCGCTGTCGTTCTTGATGCCGAGCTGAAACTCAAAGGTCGATTTGGAGGTGCCGCGCAACTCGGGCAGTTGCGGATTGAGCGTGAGCTTGGCCGGCAGATCGGTCGCGAGCGTCACCGCCACCGGAAGCAACACGTTGGTGGTTGAGCCTTGCGCATTGACGGTCAAATTCGTGGTGCCGACGGGTGCATCCTTCGGAACGTCGAGACGGAGCTCGAGAGACACGCTGGCATTGGTTCCCGGCATCGCTGCCGCAACCGGTTGACCGCCGCCGATCAAGGTCGCTGTCCAGCCGGATGGTACTCCGCTTACCGAGAGCGCAAGGCGTTCGGGCGGAAGGCCATAATTCTGGAGACGCAGATTAACGGTTGACGTCGACCCAGGCCGCAGCGTGACTGCGGGATAGTCGGTCAGAAGAAACAGACCTTTGACGTCATTTTTGGTTTCTTCGGCATTCGCGGCAAAGCAAAAAATGACAGCGGAAAGTACAGCCCAACACAGGGCGACCAGACGACATCGCATTTTGACAGCTCCAAGCGGTAAGCAGGAATAACCCGTCGTGAAAAACAACCCGTCCCGCAAGCAATTGACCTGCGGGTGCGTAGAGGACGGCCGGATATTTCTTTGGTTCCGCGGCGTAAATCAACTCCTCTGCGGCATTTTTTGCCGCAGATCGCGCCGATTTAACTCATAGCCCAAGGACAAGCGGCCAGTCCACCTCGTCTTCCGGTAGGACAGCGGTTTCAGCCAGCGCGCCTGCATACCACTCTCTCCAGGCCGCAAGCGCCATTACCGCCTCCATGTAGGAACGAGCCGCGGCCTTGACCTCGACCCCGTAAGTGTGAAAGCGCGACACGACCGGCGCGAACATGGCATCTGCTGCTCCGAACTCGCCGAACAGGAAAGGTCCGGAAGCGGAAGCATATCTGTGACAATCTGTCCAGATCGTCTCGATGCGCAACACGTCGCTTTTCACTTCCGCGCTAAGTTCCCGCCGCTGCATGGGCCGCCGCATATTCATGGGCAGTTGCCTGCGCAAGTGAACAAATCCGGCATGCATCTCGGCAGCAACGGCACGTGCCTTGGCGCGTACTGCCGGTTGGGCCGGCCACAATCCCGCGGTCGGAAATTTCTCCGCGAGATATTCCAAAATTGCGATAGACTCCCAGACCGAGATGTCTCCGTCGAGCAATACCGGCACTTTGCCGCTGCCCAGAGCGCCCACACGAAGTTTAAAACCGGGATCGTCGAGTGGGATCAACTCCTCCTCGAACGGGATTTTCGCCGTTCGCATGGCAAGCCATGGGCGCATCGACCAGGAGGAGTAATTCTTGTTGGCGATGACGAGTTTGAGCGTCATCGGTTTTGACCTGCGCCATTTCCCTTCAGCGGCGCGTAGTAAGCCCCATTTGCGCGAGCACGGACCGGCCAAGCACCCCGTAAGGATTGCCAAGCGTTTCAAGCATCTCGAAGTGATTGTAGCCTTCGCCGACAATCAGCTCGACCGGTTTTCCGGCTGCCTTGATGGCCGCGTAGAAGTCGCAGGTCTGGCGTTGGAATTCCGGGGTTTCATAGGTGCCATAGGCCAGCACCAGCGGGGTGTGGAGCTTGTCGATGTGACGCTGTGCGCTTAGGGCCTCCTCCATTTCATCGCTGAACTTGACGTAACGCGAGCGTTTCGAAAGCCGCACCGGCTTGAGATCGTACATGCCGCTTCCCAGCGTCGCTCCTTTGAGAATATCGACGGGTAAGCCTAGCTTTCGCCAGTCATTGGTAACGACGCAGCCGCCGATATGCGATCCCGATGAATGCGAGGTGAGGTAGAGGCGATCGGGATCGCCGCCGAAATCCTTGGCATTGTTGAAAACCCACGCCACCGCCCGGCGCACCTGCTCCACAAGCGGGAACAGGTTGCCGCCGGTTTCATCCACATTGGTGAACTCGACAATGACATAATGCGCTCCGGCATGGACGAATGGCTCAGCCAGGAACGCGTAGTCGGCCGCACGATTGGCGCGCCAGGCACCGCCATGAATGAAAATGTTGACCGGCGCATTTGCCGCTTTGCAGCGATAAATGTCGAGCTTTTCGATCTCGCTCGGTCCGTACCCAACCCGTTCAGGCGCCCCGATGGCAGCGCGCGCCGTTTCGCTGTTGGAGATACGGCGCTTGCCTACCTGATCGCGATTGGGCGCGTACACAACCTGATCGTAGGCGTCGTCAAGCTCCTGCTGATCCATATCGAGCCATACCAGCGGTCCCTTGATGCGCGTATGCTGCGTCCGCACAGGTGAGGTACTGCCGGCTACTGCAGCCGAACGGGCTGCGGCCTGAATGCCGTCGCCATCATATTGCATGGTCATGCCGCCTTTGTGGTGATGCTGCCGGCGAGATTGTCGACTATCACCGGAGTATCGAACCACGTGAAGCTGGGTTTGACCCCGTAGAGCTGCTCTACCCGCGATCGCCATTCGTCATTGTATAGGCGCTCCGCAGCCGCGCGTGATTCCCAGAGATAAACGCCCCCGACCGTGCTCCCGTCTTCTGAGCAGATATAGTATTTGCGCACCAGCCCAGCGAGGTTGCGGTATTTCGGCGCGCTTGTCTCAAAGCGGCGCGCGGCCTCGGCAAGAGTGATGGGAGATGGGAGACTGAACTGCACCAGAGCGGTTTTCATTGCATCCTCCTTGTGAAAGCATCAAACGCTGGCGTGATTGATGAATTTTTCCGGGGGCGCGTCACCCCATTGTGAGGTGAGCGCCTCTTCCGCCGGCACCAGGTTCGAGCCGTTTGCCAGATTGAGGCGATCGCTGTCGGCCCAGTGCTCGTGCACGCGTCCCCACGGATCGGCCCAGTAGTCGTAGACTTGGCTGCCCAGCACGTGCCGCCCAAGTCCCCACATGTGCTCGTATTTGCCGAATTGCGCGAGGTAATCGTGGCCCATGGCGACGTCATCGATATCCTGCACTTCGAAAGACAGGTGGTTTAGTCCGGTTTTTTCGTGATTCAGGCAAAAGAAAACGTGATGATCGACATAACCGTCGCCCCGATCGCACCGGTTGAATGAGCCGATCAGGTTTTCTTTCTGCCCGATATAGACGTCGTCGGAGCAGACGAAGCCAAGATGCTCGCGGAACCAGCGCACCGTCTCATGAAATTTCGGCGTCATCAGTACACCGTGACCGATCCGCTTCACGTGCGAGGGGCCTTTCGGCAGGCGCATAAGCTCGCCGGCTCGCAGCAGCGGGTCTTCACCGGTGTTGAGCTTTTGCCGCCTGGTCGCAATCGGGGCGACCGCAGCAATGCCGTGAAGAATCTCGATCTGATAGCCGTTTGGTTCGGTCAGCCGCACGCGCCTGCCACCACCCGGCTCATCGATATGCTCTATCCCGGAAGCTCCGGACAATGCCGCCACCCGCTCGAGGTCGTCCTCGCTGCCGGCGTAATAGGCAAAGCCAACGAATTTGGATTCGCCCTTTTCAGTGACATGGATGTGATGCGCGGGATCGGTGCCGCGCATGTAAAGCGCTGTCGGCGTGCGCTCGGCGCGTACCATCCCGAACCGGGTCAAGAATTCTTCCATGGTATCGAGATCAGGGGCCCGCAGCCGGCCAAATGCCATATCGGTGACTTTGATTACAGGCATGATCCATCCCTCGCATTTTGGGTGGCTTTTGTGAAAATTCTGACGCAGCCCGACGGCAAATTCAACCGTCGGAAGGCGTCAGCCCAAATTCAATTCCTTGAAAAAGTCATTGCCCTTATCGTCTATCACGATGAAGGCTGGAAAGTTCTCCACTTCGATTCTCCAGATCGCTTCCATGCCGAGATCTGCATACTCCAGCACCTCGACCTTCTTGATGCAATGTTCCGCAAGATTGGCGGCCGCACCTCCAATGGAGGCCAGATAAAAGCCGCCGTGCTTGCGGCAGGCGTCCCGCACCACCGCTGAACGGTTGCCTTTCGCCAGCATCACCATCGAACAACCGGCAGCCTGGAAGTCATGGACAAAAGAGTCCATCCGACCCGCGGTGGTCGGCCCGAATGCGCCGGAAGCGTAGCCCTGCGGCGTCTTCGCGGGACCGGCGTAGTAGACCGGGTGGTTCTTGAAATAATCAGGGAGCTGCTCTCCTTTCTCCAGCCGCTCACGCAGCTTTGCGTGCGCCAGATCGCGGGCAACGACCATCGGGCCGGTGAGCGAGAGCCTGGTCTTGATAGGATAGCGTGAGAGCTGCGCCAAAATATCTTTCATCGGCTTGCGCAGATCGATATTGACCACTGCTCCGCCGAGCTTGGCGGTATCGACTTCCGGCAGGTATTTCGCCGGGTTGCGCTCAAGCTCTTCCAGAAAAACTCCGTCTGCCGTTATCTTGCCGAGTGCCTGGCGATCGGCGGAACAGGAGACGCCGAGCCCAATGGGCAATGACGCACCATGTCGCGGCAAGCGGACCACCCGCACGTCATGGCAGAAATACTTGCCGCCGAATTGCGCGCCCACGCCGAGCGATTGCGTAAGCTGGTGCACCTCTTTCTCCAGTTCGAGATCGCGGAAGGCGTGACCCGTTTCCGACCCATGTGTCGGCAGAGAATTGAGATAGCGGCAGGAGGCGAGCTTCAGAGTTTTCATGGTCAGCTCGGCCGAGGTGCCGCCGATCACGATGGCGAGGTGATATGGCGGGCACGCGGCGGTGCCGAGCGTGAGCACTTTCTCCTTTAGAAAGGCCAGCAGCCGATCGCGGGTGAGGATGGCGGGGGTTGCCTGGAACAGGAAAGACTTGTTCGCCGAACCGCCTCCTTTGGCGATGAACAGAAACTTGTAGGCGGTTTCGCCCTCGCGACCTTCGGCGTAAATTTCTACCTGCGCCGGCATGTTCGATTTGGTATTTTTCTCCTCGAACATGGAGATGGGAGCAAGCTGCGAGTAGCGCAGATTGCGCTTGAGGTATGCATCGCGGGCGCCCTCGGCGAGGGCTGCCTCGTCGTCGCCCTCAGTGAATACAAGTCTTCCCTTCTTTCCCATGATGATAGCTGTGCCGGTATCCTGGCACATCGGGAGAACACCACCAGCAGCAATATTGGCATTCTTCAGAAAATCGTAGGCAACAAACCTGTCATTGTCGCTCGCTTCGGGATCCTCGAGGATGGAACGAAGCTGAGCAAGATGACCCGGCCGCAGCAGATGATTGATATCGGTGAATGCCGCCTCCGACAGCATCCGCAGCGCTTCGCGTTCGACCGCAACCATATCCTTGCCCATGATGTGTTCGATTCGCACCCCTTCGCTGCTGAGCTTGCGATAAGGAGTAATGTCCGACCCGAGCGGAAATATCGGCGTGTGCTGGTAGGAAGGAGTGATGGCAGCGGGGGCGTTCATCGTGTACTCCTTAAGCCTTGTTTGCTGATGTGTGCTGTGAAACGTGACCTCGGCCTGGGTATTCCACAAGGCCGGCGTGTCTGATAAACGCGAATCGACGTAAGCTCTCGCTGCACATGGCACGCAAAAAACCATTTCGCATCGGCCGCTCACGCACTGGACTTGGCCTGTTCGCCACCGAGCCCATGAAGAAGCGCACCTTCATTGCGGAATACAAGGGCCGCCGCCTCGACAACGAGGAAGCGGAAAAGCTGGAGGCGCGTGGTAATCGCTATTTATACGAGATCAATAGCCGCTGGACCATCGACGGATCAACCCGCAAGAACCTTGCCCGCTATGCCAATCATTCGTGCCGCCCCAATGCGGAGTCGCATTATCTCAACGGCAAGATCATTCTGCGTTCGATCCGCGCAATCAAGCTTGGCGAGGAGATCACTTACGACTATGGCGACGATTATCTGCTCAATGTCATCACCAAGCGCGGCTGCAAGTGCGTCAAATGCCGCGAAAAGCGCGCCAAGGCACGCCGCGCCTATCGTTTGGCTCAGGCAAAGCGACAGAGATCGAAAGCAAACGGCTCACGTCAGCGTTGATCTGTACCGATCATTTTTTGCACGGTTTCGGCTACCATGCCCAGGAGTCATAAGCCGTGCGCTGCTCAAGGCAGCCTAAAGGAAGAAAAAGGCCGCTTATTGCCGGGCGAGAACCGGGGCACTGGCAGGCCGGACAGTGCCAAGCCTCACTCGCAGCGCATCTCCTGTCCGAGGTCGTATCCGCAAGTGTTGCAAACATGCTGCAATAAGCGTGCTTAACAAATCCTGAACGAGCGCGAACGGGCGGAAGGAGGGGAAAGATGGCGAAAGTCTGCGACTGTTTTCCTGAATTGAAGACGATCACGCAAGCCCGGGAACGGCGCTACCGGGCCGATCCCGACAAACCTGCACCCGAGGGCCCGCAGAGCTTTGTCGAGGTGAGGGTCACATCGATAGGCCAGCTCAATGAGCTAGTGGAGTGCAAGAAAAGCGGGTACAAATTCCTCATCAGCGAGCCCATGCATGTCGGCGGACAGAACTGCGCGCCGACCCCCCTGGAGTTTCTTCTAGCCGGTGCGGTTGGCTGCTACGCAGCCGTATTCGCCTTTTATGCCGCCAAGTTCGGTGTAAGCTACGACAGCTTCGAGGCAATAGCGCGTGCCGATTTCGACGTGCGCGGCCACATGATGGAAGACGCGCCGACCTCCGCGTTCCGCAAGGTGAGGATCAGCATCGCACTCGCAAGCGACGCACCCGAGGACAAGCTGAAAGAGATCGAACGCCTCGCCGTGCAAGGTTGCCCCGGAGTGAGCACGTTGCGCAACCCGATCGCAGTAGAAACCGACCTCATAATTACGCCAACGGCAGCGGCAGCATAGATTAACGGCTGGGCGTCTCGATCGGCGCACAATTGCGGCGACCTTGGGCCAGGCAGTCCTCGAGAACTCGCTGATCGAACATGGCATTGGCCAGCCAGACCCCGGCGCCTATCAAAACGACGAATACAAGCAGGAGAACGATGTTGGCCAGGCGGCGCTCGCGTTCGCTTTCGCTCGCTCCTTTGTCTGGCGAAGGGGGTGGGTCGTCCATCGTGCCAGCGGCCTTTCCGGCCGATACCTAGCGCGCCATGCTTTCCTTCACAGCGGTAACCAGCTGTTTCAGAGTGAACGGCTTGGGCAAGAAATTGAACTCATCATGGTCGAGAAAACTCTTCTCGAAGGCGTCTTCTGCATAGCCCGATACAAAAATGATCTTGATGTTGAGATTGCGCTTGCGAAGCTCCTTCATCAAGGTGGGTCCGTCCATCTCGGGCATGACCACGTCGGATACGACGAGATCGACTTTACCTCCATTGCGTTCGAGCTCCTCCAACGCCTCGACGCCGTTGCCGGCCTGGAGCACGCTGTAGCCGCGCGACTGGAGGCCGCGCGCATTGAGTGTGCGTAGCCCTTCTTCGTCCTCGACCAGAAGAATGGTGCCATGACCGGTGAGATCACTCGCGGCGGTGCGCATTTCGTCCGCAGCAGAGATTGCTCCGGCAATCGCCGGCGCAGTCGTTTCGGGCAATTGCGGCCCTTTGAGATCGTCGGCGGCCGGGATATAGCGGGGAAGAAATATGCGGAAGGTGGTGCCTTTGCCGACTTCGGTGACGAAATAGATAAAGCCGTCGGTCTGCTTCACTATTCCGTAAACGGTAGAGAGCCCTAATCCTGTACCCTTGCCGATATCCTTGGTCGTGTAAAAAGGATCAAAGATCTTGTCTTCGATCTCCGGCGCAATGCCGGTGCCGGTGTCCTCGATTTCCACCAGGACGTATTCTCCCATCGGCATGCCCTTGGCCTGAAAACTCATGCTTTCATCTGCGCGGATGTTCAAAGTGCGCAATGTGAGTTTGCCGCCAAGCGGCATGGCATCGCGCGCATTGACGGCCAAGTTGACGATGACCTGCTCGAACTGGCCGACGTCCGCCTTCACCGGCCAAAGATCCCGCACCTGCGGAACGTCGAGCGTGATATTCTCACCGATCAGCCGCTGAAGCAGCACGGTCAGATCGGACAGCGCCTCGCCCAGATCGAGCACTTGCGGACGCATGGTCTGCTTTCGTGAAAAGGCGAGCAGCTGGCGAACCAGGCTGGCAGCCCGGTTCGTGTTCCGCTTGATCTCCATGATGTCCTTAAACGAAGGGTCGGTCGCCCGATGCGCATTGAGCAGAAAATCCGTTGCCAACATGATCGCGTTAAGCAGATTGTTGAAATCGTGCGCGATGGCCCCGGCAAGTTGGCCGATGGTCTCCATTTTCTGCTGCTGCTTGACCTGATTCTCGAGTGTCCGTTGCTTGGTGGTCTCAAGCGCGTAGACAATCGCCGTCTCCTGATCGGCATCGTGCTGTTCTTCGATGGCAGTCACGAAAAACCTGGCAAATCGCTCCTCGGTACCGGCAAGTGCGGCGTCCACTGGTGCGATCTCGCCCTGCCCCTCGGCCGCCTTCCGAATCGCTGCCTCAAGCAGGCCTCGCTCGCGTTCTGTCACTGCCGCGAGAATTGATCCCGCATCGGCCTTGAACTCGGAATGAAACAAACGCGCAAACCTGGCATTCGAGTCGGCGATCCTGCCGTCCTTGTCGACGGTGGCGATTGCCATTGGCGTGTTCTGAAAGAAACGCATGAAGCGTACCTCGGCGGCGCGCTGCGGATCGTTGCCGTCATCACGGGCACGGTTAAGAACCAGGGTGCGCGAGCTTCCGGGTACTCCATCGGCGCCAAAAGCCAATTTGTGGAACAAGCGTACGGGCAAGGTGCGGCCGCTGCGGGTCTTGAGATCGATGTCGAATGTCTCGGTCTTCACTTCCCCGGGTGCCACGGTAAGATTTGTGAGCAAAGCGGCCCCCTCACCCGCCACAATGTCGTCGAGCTTGAGACCGCCGGAACCGACCTGCGCAAGATCGTGGTCGAGCCAATTGGCCAAGGTGGCATTGAGATAAACGATATTCCCCGCGGCATCCGCGGAAAAAAACCCCGCGGGCGCGTGGTCGAGATAATCGATCGCGTGCTGCAGCTCCTGAAAGACATTCTCATGGCGCTCGAGTTCGCGCGTCACGTCCGCCAGCGACCAAACCGCCATTCGCAATTCCCGCTTGCTCTCACCGAGCGGGCGTACGCGGATGCGCAACCAACGCCCTTCCTCTCCTCGATGCGCGCCAAGGCGCACTTCTTCCTGGGCCCGGCGGCCTTCGCGCGCCGCCTTGAGCAGGCGATAGACCAATTCAGATACTCCGGGGTCCCCGATGAATACGCGTTCGATCGGCCGTACGTCAGCAGGATCGGCGGTCTCCACCAGAGTGCGATAGGCCGAATTGGCGTAAATGACCCGCCCACTCTCGTCGGTCACGAGAATGCCGTCGGTCGCGCCGTCGATCACCGCTTTGGGTAGCCAGCTTGCGCGGTTTCTACCCGGCGTGCGCAGAATACCGGCCGCCACAGCGAACAGCAGAAAAACGCCGATCGTCGCCATTATCGCAAGCAGCACAAGGATGTAGGGCTCCGCATTGGCCCGGCCAATGAACAGGAGTGCTCCTGCCGCGCCCACCAGCACGATGGCCAGAAGCACGATAAGCCCAATGCTGCCGCTCGCCTGATTAGCCGTGGAAGTGCCGACCGGCATTGGGGCAACGTCCGTTGACATTTGCATCCCCGTCGTGAATCAGTTGCCTCGATCAGGAGTCTCAGTGCATCAGCCCATGAGTCCGCGCAAGAGGAAGCGTGGGCCGATCGTTGCATCTGTTGGAATATTCCCCGCTTGCCGAATATGCGCGGGAGAATGGTTCCTCCCAGTCCGAGAATTGGCGCATTTGGCCCCCGCCATTAATCCGCCCGTTTACCAAGAAAAATGCTTTTGCCATCGAAGAAAGCCGAATTCGGGGCTATTCTATTTAACTCTTTGTTAGTATTGATGGCTGCAGGCCCATGCTGGGCCGTTAACCATTGCGGCAATTCTGATACGGGCGCCCCACCCCTAGAGTACAGGGAGGAACAATGTTCGACAGCCTGTTCGGCGGGTATGCCCTTAAGACGCTGCTCTTCTTCATTGTCGTTTTCGGTTTGCTGGCGTTGGCTTTATGGCTGATGAAGCGGTTCGGTGCCGAGCGATTGCGCAACGGCACCGTACGCGGGCGCCAGCCGAGGCTCGCGGTCCTGGAATCTGCAGCGGTGGACGGCCGCCGGCGCCTCGTTCTCATCCGCCGCGACAATGTGGAACATCTGTTGATGATTGGCGGCCCGACGGACCTTGTAGTCGAAACCAATGTTCTGCGCGGGGCCGTTGCAACACGGGAGGCTGCCGCCCCGCGCCCATTGCCGTCAGGCGATACTTTGCCGCGCGCCGTTCCGCTTGGAGAAGGTAACACGTGGCCCTTGCAGCCGGAACCAGCGCATCGCGTTGAGCCGTTGCCCCGTGCGGAGCCTCCTCCGCGGCTGCCTCGGTCACCAACTCCCATGGCCGAAGAACCGGCAGCGTGGCCGCCCGAGCCCGAATTGCCGACTCCTCCGGCTCCGCCGCGGGAGCGCCGGCCACGTGTCGATCCGCTCGCCGGATTGGCGGAAGAGCTTTCCCGCACGCCGGCACCGTCGGAACCCCAACGGGTCGAACCTCCTCCGCGCTCCGCGCCCCGCCGCGAGCCGCGCGTGCGACCGCAAATGCCAGTGCCGCAACCGCCCGCGCCAGCCAGCGGTGCAAAATTTAGCTCGCCCCCCGATCAGAACCTTGCCGAAATGGCGCAACGGCTGGAGGCGGCGTTGCGTCGACCGACGGGGAAGATTGAAACTCCGCGAACTCCGCAACCCGAGCCGCAACCCCAACCGGAGTCGGTGGAACACGTCGAGGAAGCTACCCCGGCAGCCCCACCTGAGCCCACGTCAGCACCCATTGAGCAAGCTAAACCGACGGCCGGCGAAAGCCGTTCCGGCCGCCCCGAAAACAAGCCTTCTCAGCAAAAATCGCTGTACGACAGTCTCGAACAGGAAATGGCGAATCTCCTTGGTCGTTCGACCAAATGATGAGCGCATCCTTACCTGAAAAAATCAAAGAGCAAACTCGTTACTCGTCACGATAGATGCGTTCACGTCGCTCGTGTCGCTCCTGCGCCTCGACTGACAAAGTGGCGATTGGACGTGCTTCGAGACGCTTTAGAGCGATTGGCTCGCCGGTTTCCTCGCAATAGCCGTAAGTTCCGTCGTCAATACGCGTGAGCGCCGAGTCAATCTTGGCAATCAATTTGCGCTGACGATCGCGGGCACGCAGTTCAATGGCGCGATCAGTTTCCGAGGAGGCGCGGTCGGCAAGATCGGGATGATTTTCACTCTCCGCCTGTAAATGCGCCAGAGTTCCCTTCGCCTCCTTGAGGATTTCCTCCTTCCAAGCGAGCAGCTTCTTGCGGAAATAGTCCCGCTGGCGCTCATTCATGAATGGCTCTTTGTCAGAAGGTCGATAGGTCTTGTTCTTGTCCAGTACTGCCACGCCATTCTTATGCGAAGACATTGCAACCCCTTGCGAATTCGAGCAAACCCCCTTGCTCGGCGGCGAGCTTATAGCGAGCCGCGATGTGGCCGACAATAACCGGATTCATGGCCGGAAAACGTTCGCTGCACTGCGGTAAAGCAGCTGAAAAGCAGCCCAATTCATTTGCTTTTTGCCCTCTAAGAACCGGCAGAGTGTGCGGCGCGCCGAAAACGAACCGTCGCCGGCACGAGCAGGAGTGGAAACGCGCTGATTGCAATCGGAATGAATGCTAAGCGAGGATTTCCGCCCAAATCCCAGGCTGCACCGCTGAGCACCGCCACCAGCAAGGTTTCGCTGTAGCTGATGGTAAACATCGCCGCCGAGACACGTGCGACATCCGAAGGTGCGCTCAACAGCGGCGGCAGTGCGAAGCCGAGCGTGAATACTATGGCACCGAGGAAGCCAAGGCATCCTGCATAAAGCACGGTCCACGCGCTAGCCGTATTCACGATGCCCACAAGGCAGGCAAGCATAAGCACACCACAGATCATAAAGGGAGAGGCGCGACGCTCGATTCGGCCCGACACTGCCAGCAGCGCGAATGAGGCCGGCAATTGTCCGAAATTGAGCGCCGTGAGCGTGATACTGATCAGATCAGCACGGCCGCTATAGGTGAGATAGCCCGGCAGGAAGGTGTTGCTCGCTATATAAACGCTGTTGACGCTGCCGAACACTATTCCAAGCTGCCAGACTGTTTTGTCGCGCCAGTCCGGCCACCACCGTTGACCCAACGCCGCCGCGGCAGCATTCGAGCCATTCTTCCTTGGAGCAAACAACATCACGAGCAGCGCAATCAGCAGCAGCGGCAGACTCCAGACAACAAGCGCCGCGCGCCAGGAATTATCCACCAGCGGGAGCACCATTGGGATGGTAAGCATGACTGGTATTGTTTCCCCCACGAGGAGCCCGTTGGTCAGGACGGCGGCAGCCAAGCTCACCCGTTGCGGAACCCAGTCGCGAACAAGCAGGGACAATGCCGGGTGCATGACTGAAATGCCCGCGCTCATTACAATCGTGGCGGCATAGAGCACAACGATATTGGCGACCGTACCCCGCAATGCCGAAGCAGTTGCGGCAACCAGCAGACCGCCGACCAGCGTTGCCAGAGCGCCGCATCGTGCGACCAACAATGATCCCGGCACCGCCGCGACCCCGAATAAAACGATCGAGAGACCGGAGAGTATCCCAACCGCGATACCGGATAATCCCAAGTCAGCTTGCATGAGCGCAATGACCGGGGGGACGGCGAGAACGGTCAGGCGCAGTCCAATGCCCGACAGCCAGAGCAGAATCATCGCTGTCCAAAACTCGTGCCGCAGTTTGATTTTGATCATGGGCGCTGGATTCTGGCTCGTGCCTGATTGAGTTTCACTCAATCAGAGGCGCCACTGCCCCGGATTTCGCGAGAGAGCGAAATCCGAGTTGGGAGAGCGACGCTTCACGCGGCGCCTTTGAGCCGTTCCATCGCTTCCTTGATCTTGCCGCGGCGGGTCGTCGCCTCTTGGCGCTTCTCGCGTTCGCCTTCCACCACTTCCTCGGGCGCGCGGCGAATGAAATCGGCATTGGCGAGCTTGGCATCAATGCGGGCTATGTCGGCATTCACCCGTGTCATTTCCTTCTCAAGGCGGGCATTCTCGGCCCGCACATCAATTATGCCGGCAAGCTGCAGCGCGGCAATCTCACCGCGCACAATGAGCTGTACCGCGCCTTGCGGCGTGTCTGCAGCAAAGGAAATCTCCGAGACGCGCGCCAACCTGCGAATGGTCTCCGCCCAACGTAAAGCCCGGGCTCGTGTTGGTTCGGCAACGCCAACCAGCGTGAGCGGAATTGTTTGCGCATTCACAATGCTCGTCTCCGATCGCAGCGAGCGTATGGCGGTCACTAGATCGATGATCCAGCCGATCTCCGCTTCGGCCTCAAGATCGTGCAAGCCTTCGTGCTTGGGCCAGTCCGCCAGTGCGAGCAGACTTGTGCGCGGTGCTCGCGAACTTGCGCTCAGCTGCCATAGCTCTTCCGTTACGAATGGCGTGAACGGATGCAGGAAACGCAGGATTTCGTCCCGCACCCAAGCGGTCATGGCGCGGGTTTCTATCTTTGCCGCCCCGTCCGGCCCTTGCAGCACCGGTTTTGCCAATTCGAGATACCAGTCGCAGAAAACATTCCAGACAAACCGATAGGCTGCTCCGGCAGCCTCATTGAAGCGATAGTTCTCGATTGTTTCGGTGACCTCATCCACGGTTCGAGCAGTCTCGTGCGCGATCCAGCGGTTGGTCATCTCCTTCGCGGTTTGCGGAGCAAAGCCCGGCACAGTCGCGCATTCGTTCAGGGCGGCAAAGCGACACGCATTCCACAGCTTGGTCGCAAAGTTTCGGTATCCTTCGACCCGCTGCGTTGAGAGCTTGATGTCGCGGCCCTGCGCCGCCATCGCGGCGAGGGTGAAGCGCAGCGCGTCGGCTCCGTACTCATCGATCAGATGCAGAGGATCGATCACATTGCCCTTTGACTTCGACATTTTCGCGCCGCGCTCATCGCGCACCAGCGCATGGATGTAGACGGTGCGAAATGGGACGTCCTGCATGAAATGCAGACCCATCATCATCATCCGGGCAACCCAGAAAAAAATGATGTCGAAGCCGGTTACCAGTGCATCGGTCGGGTAATAGCGGGCAAGCTCCTTTGTTTGTTCCGGCCATCCTAGCGTCGAGAATGGCCACAGCGCCGAAGAGAACCAGGTGTCGAGCACATCCTCGTCGCGCCAGATTGCGAATTTATTTGAGGACACCGACCGAAGCGCGTTGCCTTTTTCGCGCGCCTCGCGTTCATCGGCGACCACCAGGATGTCATTGCAGCGGTAATATCTGCGTGCTTGTTCCACCGCGTCCGCTTCGGAGAGCGCGACGAATATCTCCAGCTCCGAATTGGAATTTCCACCCTTGTTGTGTTCGACGTCGCGTCGTTGCGCGGTTTTGAAGCCGTACCAGGCAGGAATTTGGTGGCCCCACCACAGCTGGCGTGAAATGCACCAGGGCTGAATGTTCTCCATCCAGTTGAAGTAGGTTGCCTCCCAATTGCGGGGAACAAACACGGTGCGGCCATCGCGCACCGCCGCAATAGCCGGCTTCACCAGCTTGCCCGCGTCGACATACCATTGATCGGTCAGATAGGGCTCGATCAGCGCGCCGGAGCGATCGCCGTGCGGCACTACATGAACATGTGGCTCGGTCTTCGCCAGAAGGCTCGCCGCCTCCACGCGCGCGACGAGCTCATTGCGCACGACGAAGCGATCACGGCCGTGATACGTCAAGGTTTCTTCGAGTTCGGGCCCAGGCGTCAACTTTGCGAGAAAATTGTCATTGCCTCTGAGATTCAATCTGCCTTCAACGTCAAAAACATTGACAAGCGGCAGATGATGTCTGCGGCCGACTTCGAAATCATTGAAATCGTGCGCCGGTGTGATCTTGACGGCGCCGCTGCCTTTCTCCGGATCGGAATAATCGTCGGCAATAATCGGAATGCGCCTTCCGACCAGCGGCAAAATAGCGTTCCTTCCAATGATAGTCTGGTATCGCTCGTCGTCGGGATGCACCGCGACAGCCACATCGCCCAACATCGTCTCGGGTCGCGTGGTCGCAACAGTTATGAAAGAGGAATGGTCGTTAACATCGAAGGCTTTTCCTTCGAGCGGATAGCGAATGTACCAGAGATTCCCCTTGACCTCGACCGGCTGCACTTCGAGATCCGAGATCGCGGTGAGCAGCTTCGGGTCCCAATTGACCAGACGCTTGTCCTTGTAGATCAGGCCTTCCCGATAAAGCTCGACGAATACCCTGAGCACCGCGCGCGAAAGCCCCTCGTCCATGGTGAAGCGCTCGCGCGACCAATCGCAGGAGGCACCGAGGCGCTTGAGTTGGGTAATGATCGCTCCGCCCAATTCGGCTTTCCACTCCCAGACCTTCTGTAGAAATTTTTCCCTGCCTAGCGCACGGCGCGATGGCTGCTGACGCTCCATCAACTGTCGCTCGACAACCATTTGGGTGGCGATACCGGCGTGATCGGTGCCCGGCTGCCACAGCACATCGCGTCCACGCATGCGTTCAAACCGGGCGAGTATGTCTTGCAGAGTGTTGTTGAGCGCATGCCCCATATGCAGCGCTCCGGTGACGTTCGGCGGCGGGATGACTATGCAATAGGGTTTGGCTGCGATCCGCTCCGGCCGCCCGCACCGAAATGCGCCGGCGTTCTCCCAAACTGAGGAGATGCGTCCTTCGATAACCGAAGGCTGATAGGATTTGTCGATCATTTACGTCTGATCCGCGATCTAAGTTCCCAAAAGCTTGCTCTAGTGCGGTGAATTTGAAGTTTCCTATCACCTGAACGTGCCGCGAATACGGGCGAACTTCGAAATCGGACCACTAGTCCGGCCTGTCAACGCTGGCTCGATTAGCTTGTATGGTGGTAGCCCGCCAGGAGCAAAGCGCATGGCCTCCTTGAGGAGATGGGAACGGTTGGAGTGAACCCCGCGGCGCGACCTCAAAAGGTGCCGGTCCGCTCCATCGCCTTCCTTGCGGGAGCAGGGTTTGCGAGCCAAGCCATGGTACGGGTAACCGATTCGCTTCTGCCGCAAATCGCGACGGATTTCGACAGTTCCGTGGGTGCGGCCTCGCTCGTCGTCGTCGCCTACTCGGTGAGTCACGGGTCGGTCCAGCTCATCATAGGTCCGATCGCCGACCGTTTCGGCAAGTATCGCATGGTCGCCATCATGTGCGCGCTGGCCACGATGCTTGTGGCGCTCTGCGGATTGGTACAGTCGCTTCCGGCCCTCGCCCTCGCCCGCTTCGCGTCGGGAGCGGCGGCCGGCTGGATCATTCCAACGTCAATGGCCTTTGTCGGCGACGTGACCCCGTATGAACAGCGCCAGCCTATCCTCGGTCGATATCTTTCCGGACAAATCCTGGGACAACTGTCCGGGCAAGCGGCGGGTGGCGTACTCGGCGATTGGCTCGGTTGGCGGAATGTTTTTTTTGTGCTGGCGGCTATGTTTGCGCTGTCGACCGCCGGGCTTGTGTTCGAGCTGCTGAGCAATCCCCTGACCCGCGTTCGCGGCCGGCCGATTGAAAGCCCGCGCGGCTTTGCCGCCAGTTACATTGCGGTCTTTTCCAATCCCTGGGCTCGCATTGTGATTGCCGCCGTATTCATCGAGGCGAGCATCGGCTGGGGCACGTTCGCGTTTGTCGGCGCCGATCTGCATTTGCGCTTTGCTCTGAGTTTCACTGCGGTCGGGCTCATTGTCGGCAGCTTCGGAATCGGCGGCCTCATATACGCCACTTGCGTCCAACAGCTGGTCAACTTGCTTGGCCAGGCTGGCTTGGCAATCTTTGGCGGGGCGCTTTTAGCCATCGCTTACGCTACTCTCGCGATCGGCGCGGCATGGTGGCTCGCGCCCATTGCAGTCACCGCGGTCGGGCTTGGCTTTTACGCACTCCACAACACATTGCAGACCAATGCGACCCAGATGACGCCGGAAGCGCGCGCGACCGCGGTCGCGATCTTTTCCTCGGCTATTTATCTCGGTCAGATGCTCGGCGTTGCGGCAGGCGCCGTGGTCTTCGATCGCTTCGGCGCCGTACCCTTGTTCATACTTGCCGCCATCGCGCTTCCACTGCTCGGTCTCTGGTTTGCAGGCGAATTGCGCAAACGTTGAGGTTTGCTCTTGCTTCGAAGGGACACGCCTCGGTAATGAGGACTGCGGATACGGCCTGCCTTCGGCAACGGGAGAATAGGAATGGCGATTTTCAGCAAGACGGGTGAGAAGTCACCGACTGCGACTACCGATGAGAAATTTTTTGCGGAAGATAGACCACCACGCGGGCTCTCTGGTGCAGCTTCTTCGAAGCCGGCGACATCTTCCTCGACTGTTCCATCGGGAGTGCCGACTCCAGCCGCGCAAATGGCGTCATTCAGATACGTCGATCGTCCCGAACTGCCTGAAACATTTGCCGATTCGATTACCGGCTTGTTCTTCGACGGACAGTCGTTGCGGATAGAATTCGCGGTCAGCCGGGTGGATGAGATAAAGCCTAATACTCCGATCGGCGGCCGGCGGTACCCGGCCTGCCGCCTTGTACTGCCGCCGGGCGCAGCGGTGGAACTCATCAACAAAATGCAGCAGATCGGAGCCGCGCTGACGAAAGCCGGCGTTGTGAAACCGAGCGAACCGACGAAAGTGTAGCTAACGTCCGCGCGAAACGCGCTCGATCTCGGCGCGTACCAGGCGTTCCACCAAGTTTGGCAAATTATCGTCCAGCCAGCTTTTCAGCATCGGCCGGAGCATTTCGCGCACCAAATCTTCCAGCGTGCGACCGTTCTGCACCAATACTGTTTCGGCAAGCGCATTGAAGGCCGAATCGACCGCCGCGCTGGTCGCATCTGAGAGCAGGGCCTGTTGTTCTGAATGCCGCGGTTGTTGTGAGAAAGGGCGCGCTTCTGGCGAAGGATGACTTACCCGCTGTGGCTTCTCCGAATCAGAGGGATAGGCCAGCGGATCGGGTTCTTCGTCCGCTTGCTCGGGTGCCGTTGGTTCCGCGTGGTTGACGCGTTCCTCCGCCAAATCTCCGTAGAACTGTTCTGACCGATTCTCCTCCTCGTTGAATTGGGACGCCGGTATCGGAGCCGGAATGCTTTCTTCGAAAACATCCGGCGCAGGCTGTTCCGCCTGCAGTCGCTGTGCCCCATGAAGCTTCGCCAGCATGGCATCGATATCGGAATGCTGCAGCTCTGATTCGAGCGCGGAAGGAATGCCCTCCAATGTCAGTGCAGACGGGCTTGATTGTATCGGCGGGAAAGCCTGAGCCGGGTTTCCTTGTGCGGGCTTGACCGGCGGCTCTTCCGTGCGCCGCTCATCCGCCTTTGCATGGCCCTCTTGCCGGAGCAAACGCGTGCGAAGCTCGTCGCGCAATTGATAGTCCGCGTCGTCTCGACTGCTGTCGGCGCTTCGTCGATCGTTGCGCAAAGTCTCCAAGCGCGATTCGCCAGCGGGGAATCTTGCCGGCTCGTCAGAAATGATCCGGCGTATGGAGGCGAGAATCTCCTCCATTGTCTGATCTTGGCCCTTCGCAGGCTGCGTCATAATCCCCGTTCCCGGACCTGGCTAGTGCGGTGAAATTGAAGTTCCTATCATGCCAGGCAGCATTTCGGATTGAAAATCAGTGCCGGAAAACCAACACCCGTGCACAAGAGTATGGCATGTCCGAAATCAAGGCAACTAATAGGCGTTGCACCTCATCGCCCGTCGGGAATGCGGACACCGCCCCAGGCATCACGAACCTGCTGATAATGCACCAATGGATCATAGTTCTCGATCCGAAGCCCCAGGATTTGTGGTGACAGGCTGCCTACTGCCGTGAGCACCGTATAGGATGCCACTACCCGGTCATGCTGCGCCGTCACCAATGCGACCCGGGCATTGACCAATGCCTGCTGCGCATTGAGAACATCGAGGGTCGTTCGCTGGCCTACCCTCGCCTCTTCCCGCACCCCATTGAGCGCCACCTCGGCGGCCGTAACCTGCGCCTGGGTGGCATTGATCTGCGCCTTGGCCGCTTCGTTCTGTCCCCACGACTGGGCGATCGCCGCGCGCACCTGATCCCGTGCGGTATCGAGATCAAGACGGCGTTGCCCCAGTGTCTCCTTGGATTGCCGGATGGCCGCGTACTCGGCCCCGCCTTGATAGATCGGGACCGAGAGCTGGGCAGCAACGGATGCCGAGAGCTGTTCCAGGACCGCCAAAGAGCCTGCCGAGGAGCCGAATGTTTTCTGCACGTTCCCGACCGCGGCCAGCACCGGATAAAGCGCGCCCTCGGCTATTTTTACCTGATGGACCGCGACGTCAATGTTGTACATGGCCGTCGTGATCGAGGGGTGCTCGGTACTGCCGCGTCCATATGATCCTTCAAGGGTGCGCGGAAAGAAGCGATCGACCGGCGTCGCCGGGGCAAGGCGGGGCGGAGGGTCTACCCCGATAACCTGCCGGTAGTTGGCCCGCGACGTGAGGTAGTTTGATTTCAGCGGCCGCGAGCTGTGCGCGTCCCGCGGCAAGGCTCGATTCGGCCTGCGCGACGTCGGTTCTGGTCACCTCGCCGGCTGCGAAGCGGTCGCGGGTCTGGCGCAGGGTCACTTCCAGGACATTCACGTTGCTGCGCTGCAATTCAAGAATGGCGGCATCGCGCAGGAGGTTCATGTAGGCGGTCGCGGCATTGAGGAGCACGGTCTGCTCCGTAGCGCGCAAAGTCTCTCGCGCGGCGAACACCTGTCCTTCGGCTTGCCGGGTTCGATTGCCGGTTTGAAAGCCATTGAAAAGCGTCTGGGTAGAGGTCAGGCCAAAGTTCGACACCGCCACTGCCCCCTTGTTCTGGCTGTAGATCGCAATGCCAGTCGGCGAGGTGGTTTTGATCACATTATCAAGGTACTGCTCGGTCAGGCTCGAAGTTCCGGTGACCCGGGGCCGATAGCCGGCAAGGGCAGTTGTGACGTTCTCATCCACCGCGCGCGTCGCCGCTCGCTGGGCGTTGAGCTGGGGGTTGTTCTGGTACGACTGGATCAGCGCCCCTTCGAGCGTGCCCGCGCCCGCGCCGCCCACGATGCGGGCATAGTCTACGGCGGGCTCCGCCCTGCACAGAGGCGGACAAATGGCGGTGGCGAAAAGGCATGCGGACAGCAAGGAGCCCCGCGCCAACGCCCCGTGACCACCACCCCAGTACATACCCCTGCCCCGCACGATACCGACGCCTATTAAACCCGCTGACGCTTCGTTCGTGGCGTCTTGACGAGGTCGCAGCTTTGACCGCCTTTTGGCGTAAGGAGAAATGTATCCCGAATTTGGGCGATGGATCTCCAGAACTGCTTGAGGAAACGGGAAAAATGCAGATTCCGAGCGTCAGGTGTTGTTCCGGCCACACCCCCCGCGTGCGATGCCTAGAAAACAAAGGCCGGGGGCGTGGCAAACCCGGGAAGAATCGGCCCTCCGGCATCAAAAATCGCCCATCCGCTCATTTCCCCACCTGCCCGGCGGTAAAGCATGGCCCGTGTGGCCGGTCCACGACCCTCAATGGCAACGAGGCGCCCCCCCTCCTTGAGCTGGCTGGACAGGGCTTTCGGTATAACTTCGACGGTGCCGTTGAGTAAGATAACGTCGAAAGGGGCCGCCCCTGGCCAACCCTCGGTCAGAGGACCGGTCACGACGGTCACATTGGTTGCCGCAATAGATTGCAGATTTTGGCTTGCTGCCCGCGCAAGTGCGGGGTCTTCCTCGAGTGCGATCACCGAGGCGGCGAGGCGCGCCAGCAGTGCCGAGGAATACCCCGTTGCGCAGCCGACATCGAGGACCCGGTCGCTCGCGCGAACAGCAGCGGCCTGAACAAGCTTGGCCAAGACCATGGGCTTGAGGAGCCGGCGCGCCGCTGCACCTTGCGAGCCCGGGATGAGTTCGAGGTCGCGATCGAGATATGCCAGCGCCGCCTGCGCTTGCGGTACGAAACGTTCGCGTGGAAGCTCTAGCATTGCGGCGATGATACGCAGGTCGGTTACGTCACTCGTGCGTACCTGGCCATCCACCATCGTGCGCCGTGCCGCGACAAAGTCCATCATTGGGATAATTCCGTTTGGTGCTAGTGCGGTGAAGAACCTTAGCGAGACCGCGCCTGTTCCGCGCCGCGGCTGCAACCCACGTTGCCTGGGGCTATCCGCTCCTATATTAGCAGGACGCTTTGCCGCCCGTAACGGCGGGTTTGGGTTAGGCCACGTGGCGGAGTGGTTACGCAACGGTCTGCAAAACCGTGTACCCCGGTTCAATTCCGGGCGTGGCCTCCACTCGCAGATTCAATCATTTTCCGCTATGGCTGTCGCTGCGCCGGCCGTTAGTTTTCAATCTATTGTTTGCTGCCGCAGCCAAATAAGAACCGGGCGGCAAAGTACCTCAGACTTGAGGAGCGTTCCTTCTGCGCAATGTCGATGAAGCAGTCCCCGCATTGGGCCGTTTTGCTGGCGCTGGTTCTCGCCACCATGACTGCTAACTGCTCCGGGATCGAATTCGGACAATCGCGGGAAAAAGCCGGCCCAAATATTTTTCCGGTCGACTACAAAGCGGACTTGCTGGCCTACTTGCGGCTGCATCCGGGCGACATGGAGAATGCGCGCGAGGCCTATATTGCGCCACCAGCCCTGACACAGTTCGGCGCAGAAAGCCGATACACCGTCTGCCTGCGCATCGTCGGTCAGGACTGGCGTAGCGAAAAAATGGCAGTCTACTTTTCCGGTGAAATCATTCATTTCTTTGATGCAAAGGGCAAATGCGATGCTGCTGCGTATCAGTCATTCCCTGA
Organism: uncultured Alphaproteobacteria bacterium; assembly: GCA_963817135.1. Lineage (GTDB taxonomy): Bacteria > Pseudomonadota > Alphaproteobacteria > Rhizobiales > Xanthobacteraceae > VAZQ01. The sequence goes on from CAWFNG010000016.1 coordinate 229,004, forward strand.
GCTTCTGGGCATGTTTAGCCAAATGGGCGGAAAAAAGTGAGAAATGAAATGCTTGCCGCCGCCGCAGAAGGCATTCGACCCTGACAGCAAGGTGCGGGCTGAAGGCGCAGGCGCCTTCTACCTCGCAGCACAGGTTGGTGCTTTGCAAGAAAACCCTGCTTTTGTTATAGCGAGGTGCGCGTCTGCGCTTGCTCCCCGGTAGCTCAGCGGTAGAGCAACCGGCTGTTAACCGGTTGGTCGTTGGTTCGAATCCGACCCGGGGAGCCAATTTAAATCAACAACTTAGCTAGTGTTTTGAGTAGTGGTGAAGATGCAAGGCGAAGGGAAGCTCAGATGTGCGAACTGTGTGGTATCGGACCGCTAGACCCTCCCTGTATTATTATCTGTGAGGACGATTGCGGCGTGTGCCATGTCCAGGCGGCCAAAATGCGCGACAAAGTCATTCTCGATATGGCAAGCGATGTGTTCAAGACCGGAAGCCGGCCCCAGCTGAGTAGTTCCAAAAAGGTCCAGTTTACTTGCGATGACGTTGCCTCGCAGGAACTCGCGACTTTTCTGAATAAAGTATATTCCGGTGCTCGGATCAGCGCGGGCGCCGGCGAGAAGAAGATCAGCAAAACCGTGACTGGGACGCTTGCCGACATCCTGAAACAGACTGGCTTAGAAGCGTCCGCCTATTAGCAACCCGGCGAACTGGCTTGGCGCGGTCCCGCGTTCTTCGGCAGCCGCACGCAGCCTGAACTGTCCGCGGGCTGGCCGTAGTTAAAATCACCCGCACGCTGCACCGCAGGTCTCGACCGAAGTCGTGCAGGAGTGGACATAACCGCCCGGTCACCGGCCGGTCACCGCCCTTCACTACCGAGCGCCTGCACGCGAATTGGGGCAATGGTGCTGACTTTCCGCCTCACCTTGATAGTGGCAAAGATGACCGCATTACGTGCCTTCCAGTTCGAGCCCGCACAGATGAGCCTCCCTTAGCCCCGCTCGCCTCGCGGGGCTTTTCTTTTTGGCACAGCCGCGCTGAAACGAGCCGCGAGGACGGCCGCCGGTTCGATATTCGGTGTCCGGGACTATCCCGCATACCCCTCACCGCGGGCTTGGACAATTATTGGGGCCTTGTGTGAACCGCATCACTCATGTTCTTCGCAAGTCTTCATACCTCCCGACCGGAGGTTCCAAATGCGCAAGCACATCAGTTTTACAATCGCTGCCACAATAGTGGGTTTGGCTATGGCTTTTTGGCTCACAGCCGCTGTGATCGAAACCGATGCCGGCGTTGCTGGACCAGCGCTTTACTCGTCCCTGCCAAATCCGCACCTGCCGGTCCACGCATTTAAGCCGATTTACTGATTGCGGGTCTTTTGCTCAACGCATGGCGCGGGGCAAGCGAAAAGCCAACCCCGCGCTTACCAGTTGCTACGCGTGAACGGTCATCTTTTCGAGCGGCGGTCAAGTGCTAGTGTCCCGGTTCCGACGTTCCCCTCTGGTTGTGGCGTCGGGTCAGGCGCTGACTGGATCGCGAAGCTGGTCTAGGAGGCCCCCGATGCGCTTCTATTTCCCCCTGATCCCAACGAGGGCCTCCTAGTAGGTTCCAGAAGGAACGGAGCAACTCTAATTTTTGCATCGCGTCAGAACCGCGGCAATCAAAAGACTTCCGAACTGTGTCGCCGAAGACACATGCGCAATCCAGCCAGGGGCTCGCCCTACCGACCCGGCCGATCGAGGGACGGCACCAGCCTTGACCAAGCCGATCTCCCTCGCCCAACAGATCGAGGAAGTGGAGCGCGGACTCAAAGCTGCGCGAGAGCGCGTTCCAGAATTATGGGCGAAGCGGAAAAATGCGCTCCAACGAATTTCACATTGTCCGCATGAAGGCAGTGCTCGGAAGTAGGTCACAGCCCCCTGACCGCGATACGCCATTTTGGGTAGGATGCGATGCCGGTCCTCGAACCGGGGAGAGGCATGCGGTTCAATCAAGTCGCGTTTGCGCAAGAACCTGGGTGCATCGATGCAGTCGTTTTCGCAACATGGTCAGGACGCATTCGTTTATCAGACCTTTTTCAAAAATGATGATGCCAAGGGCTATTTCGTGGATGTGGGCGCCTATGACGGCGTGACCTTCTCGAACAGCCTGTTTTTTGAGCGTTATTTGGGCTGGTCGGGAATTTGCATCGAACCATTGCCGGCTGCCTTTCAGAAGCTGCGCGAGTGCCGAACTGCCATTTGCCTCAACTGCGCCGTTGCGGATTGCGACGGCAAGGGTGAATTCGTCGATGTCGATATGCCGAATTTTGGCAAAATGTATAGCGGACTCCGCGCAGAGTATGACCCACGCCACGTCCAGGTTCTGAACGCCTATATGACTGACGCACGGGTTATCGAGGTCCCCCAGCGACGGCTCGATGCCATATTGGATGAGAATGGCGTGCAGAAAATCGATTACCTGTCGGTTGATACCGAAGGCGGCGAATTGAAGATACTAAAGAGCATTGATCTGAAATCATACAACGTTCGCGTCATCTCGGTCGAGAACAACTACCAGGACTCGGCCATTTCCGATCATTTGCTAGGACTCGGATACCGTTTGATCAAAATCTTTTGTGGGTTCGACGAACTTTACGCGATGTGATCGCAATGTACTTCGGTGCCGCCTTCAATTTTCAACCAATTCCGCTAGCAGACAACGAATGCGTGCCCGGCACAGCCTCCGCACTTGGCACGCCGCCTCGCCCTGAGCCAAAACATCCCGTAAAACGGCGGGTAGCGCCCCCTTGCCGCATGTTAGTCCTGCTTACTTGCCGCCCATGACCTGTTCGACCACGCCGCGCCCTGGTCTAAGCCACATCGAGGCGCTCGAGGCGGAAAGCATCTACATCATGCGCGAAGTGGCCGCGCAGTTCGCAAAGCCCGTCATGCTGTACTCCATCGGCAAGGACAGCTCGGTCATGCTGCATCTTGCCATGAAGGCCTTCTGGCCCGCCAAGCCGCCATTTCCACTCCTGCACGTCGACACCACCTGGAAGTTCAAGGAGATGATCGCGTTCCGCGATCGCCGTGCCGCCGAGCTTGGCCTCGATCTGATCGTCCATATCAACGACGAAGGATTACGGGCGGGAATTGGGCCCTTCACCAGCGGCTCCGCCGTCCACACCGACGTAATGAAGACCGTCGCGCTCAAGCAGGCGCTCGACAAGCACGGCTTCGATGCGGCTTTCGGCGGCGCAAGACGCGACGAGGAAAAGAGCCGCTCCAAGGAGCGCATCTTCTCGTTCCGCACCGCCACCCATCGCTGGGATCCGAAGAACCAGCGGCCTGAGCTGTGGAAGCTCTATAACGGCCGCATCCGCAAAGGGGAGAGCATTCGCGTCTTCCCCTTGTCGAATTGGACCGAGCTCGACGTCTGGCAATACATCCAGGCGGAGAACATCCCGGTCGTTCCGCTCTATTTCGCCCAGCAACGTCCGGTCGTCGTGCGCGACGGCGCGTTGATCATGGTCGACGACGAACGAATGCCGCTCTTCCCCGGCGAACGCCCGGTAATGAAATCGGTGCGCTTTCGCACACTCGGCTGCTACCCTCTCACCGGCGCGATCGAGAGCGGCGCGCGGACGGTCGAAGACATCGTTGGCGAAATCCTGTCGACGCGAACCGGCGAGCGCCACAGCCGCGTCATCGACCACGATCAGGCTGCTTCCATGGAAAAGAAGAAGCAGGAAGGCTATTTCTGATGCTGCAGACGGTTCCGAAACCTGCCGTCCTTAGTCGAGACGACCTGTCGTCCGCAGGAAAAAAAAAGCTTCTGCGCTTTTTGACATGCGGGTCGGTCGATGACGGCAAGTCCACGCTGATCGGCCGTCTGCTCACGAGGACCTGCGTACGGCTATCGCCCGGGCATCAACTCCAGTTCGACTGGGCGCCCCCGTTCCTCGCCAAGTAATCACCGAATGTCACCATGGACTCGCGTCGCCTCGCGGGGCCCGCAAGCCGAGGCTACACAGTACCACACCCGTGAAGCGTTGCGGTGCATCACAGCACAATGGATCATCGCGTAACACTGCCCGCCGCATTCGCGTTCTTCGATTTGCGACGCGGCTCAGGGAGAAAGACCAAGAAACGGGAAATTTCGCGTGATGAGAAAAACCATCGTCATCGCGTCCGCGCCATAACTACCGGATTCGCGGCAAGGCTTTAGGCAACTTGTCCGACCTCCGGTTCGGCGTGCAGCTCCTGGAGTTGTGCGAAAATCACTTTAGCCCTTCGTTCAACAGCTTCTCGTGTTTGGTCGAGGATAACATGCGCCCCCGCAGGCATCGCAGCTACCTCAAAAGCTGCCGCCTGGGCTTCCGCAACTACGGCCTTCGCTAACGTACCAACGCGGTCGAGAACCTGGCGAGGATTGAGGCCACAGTCTCGGGCAAATCGCAGCCAATGTCCTGCCGTGAGGCAGTCGCCTCGGCTTTCACCGGCTATTTTCTGGGCGAGGCTCTTGGTGACGTTCTTCCAAATCTCACCGCACATTACATCGTACATCGGCGCAAGCGATACGCCGTTGCCGCGGATCATAATCGAGTAGTTCTTGGCATGAGCGTCCGTATTGCAGGCTAATACATTGAAGACGACCATGTCGAGCAACCGCACAATATCGGTCGAAGGCATGTGCCGCCGCGTTAGATGAAACATGTCCTTCAATGTTGCCCCGGTAATGCCGGTCTGGTTCCGTTCGTACTTGGCAGAGGGCAGCTTCCCAAGAGCCTGGCAATAATCCTCCTGGTGCAATCGACGCCACCGATCCTCGACATTGGTTCGATCGTATCTCTGGACAAGTAGATATGCTCGCTGGCCGGCTCGGCCCGTCGTGACGTGGGTTGTCTGAATTTTTATGCGTCGCGCCAAGGTCAGGCAGAACGCCTCATTCTGAACACCGCCTGGAAGGCGTGGCGAGTCGGGCTTGAGGATATGCGTCGACGGAGATCCGTTCATCGGAATGCAGACACGGTCTTTACTGTCGATTGCTACCGCTACTTTCGTTTGCACGCCGGCGAGGGACATCGAGACACCCTCCTCCCCGACGAGAAATGGTTTGTTCGGCAGTTCCTCTATCAATCTCTCGAGGTCTTCCGGCTTGTCGATTGGGCGCCATTGAAATGAAGCAGTTCTCCCCGGTTGACCAACTGAGAGTGCGCCCGCGGTGTCGCCCCCGATTGCCGACAGGAGACCGACTACGTCGCTGCGCGCCATACCGAGAAGCTGTCCGAGCGTTCGCAGCTGCTCGCTTTCTGGCAATAGGTTTGCCGCCCAGGGCAGAAAAATGTCCGGAGAAACGCGGCCTGATCTCAACGGCATCGTTATCGAGACCGGAAACGCACCTCTCAATCCGATCCAATTCGCGTCATACGTGAAACCTGGGCCATTGCTATTTACGTCAATTGCGCCAACGCGCCGCTGTTCAAAGTAAACGGGCAGACCGGTCATGCCGGCCCCTCCATCTCAGTGGGAAGCTCAGGCAGCTCGGCGGCATTTCCGTTTTGAGGCGAGGCATCGGATCCGAGAATGTCGAGCAGCTGGAGACCCACTCCTTCGGCCACCAGTAGGCTCCGTCCAAGCTGGCAGGACGATTTTCCTGCTTCCAGATCAATTAAAAAACGGCGGCCGACACCGGTCGCCAATGCAAGCTCATCCTGGCGCATTTTCATAGCTTTTCGCCGCGTACGGATCAGCAAGGCGAATGCCAAAGCAGCGTCCGAAGCTCGGCGCTTGAGAGTGCTTTCGTCGTTGTCTGTTTCCATCTAGGCACCATGTTCCCGAGCGGGAAGATTACGGTTGAAAATTCAAAATTCAGTGAAAATACTCCCGTCCGGGAACATCCGATGATCGCGACGCCCTCGGAAAAAGTGCCGCGCGGGCACAAACTTGAAACGCAGGAGCTTTTTCGGCATGCGTCCAAACCGTTGATTTGAATCAAATGCCGCCCTTTTCCAATCCTCGATGTTCATGGAGGAAGGGTAGAACAGAAGGCCCGCGGTCGGTTCCCAGAATGTCGGTAAAACGGAAAACCTGGGCCGATCTTAACCAAATTTGAACCAATTAGTGGGTCGAACCGACTAAACCAGGTATAACCCATTGGCCGCGCCGCCCTTTATGGCCGGAACAAGAATGGGCAAGGTTCGTTCGTTTCTGTAGGGTGAGGCGCGTCATGCGTGTACAAGGTGGGCATTGGCTCGATTACGATCCCGTGGCACTGGCGGTGCTGGTGATCGGAATCGGGATTGTGGCTCTGCTCGCGTTCAGCCTTTGAAGCGGTAGTCGCCGGCTCTGCGGTCCGCGGTGCCCTCAAGTCAATTGCGTCCCGGTCGGCATTTGCGCTGACCTATTCGCCTCCTCCCTCCCGGATCAAGCTCCGGGCGCTATCGCGGATCGCGGAAGGAGGAGCAAATGACCAATTGGACCGTTTCCTATCCGGCTGCCGGCCTTTTCCTTCTCGGAACGGCCCTGATCCTGACGCCAGGCTTTGCGCAACGCAGCAAGAATCTATCGGCAACCCCTCCCGTCCACGCGTTTGATCCTTCGAGCCTACCCGATCAGGAACTGGGCCGGCGCTTCAGCATCAAGCCCGAGGACCTCCCAGCGCCGAACACGGGCCCTGTTGTCAGTGCCCGCTCGCTCACGCTTCCCTACCAGGGTCAGCAGCCGCGCGCGCCTGAAGGTTTCACAGTCACTGCCTTCGCGACCGGGCTTGCCCATCCGCGCCGCCTGCTGGTGCTGCCAAATGGTGACGTAATCGTCGCCGAGCAGAAGGTCGGCTATTTGACGCTTCTGCGCGATGACGACGGCGATGGCAAAGCCGATTTCATTGAACGCCATGCCGAAGGATTCAATGCGCCGTATGGTCTTGCGTGGCGCGATGGTTATGTCCTGGTCGCGGATCAGGACGGAATTGGAAAGTGCCACATCGCCTCGGCGCCTTGCGGCCCGGGCGCGGCGCCGTCGAAACGAAAGCTGCGGAGGTCCCACCGGAACAGCGCAAACCCTCGCCGTCGGTCGTCGGCGAGGAAATGATCACCAAGAAGGGGGTATTCGGCGTTGTTCAGGGCCACGCCAACCGACACCTCGCGATCGATCCGAAGACTGGCGCTATGTTCGTCGGCGTCGGCTCATCCGGCAATCTCGGCGTGGAGCCCGAGGTCAAAGCCAGTATTCAGCGTTTTGAAGCGGACGGCTCCGGGCAATCCACCTATGCTTCAGGCATGCGCAATGCGACGGCCCTGGCTTTCCATCCCGACAGCGGCGAATTGTTCGCAGTGGTTCAGGAACGCGACGGGCTCGGCGATCAACTCCGCCCGATTATCTCACCCATGTCGAAAAAGGTGGTTTCTATGGATGGCCGTACGCCTATATCGGCCCGCACCCGCAGCCCGGCTTTGCACAATTGCGCCCCGACAAGGTTAAGGCCTCGATCACACCCGACCTGTTGTTTGAGGCGCACTCCTCCACGTTAGACATCGTGTTCTACACCGGCGAGCAATTTCCCGCCGAATATCGGGGCAATGCCTTTGTTGCACTGAAAGGTTCGTGGAACCGGTCGGAGCCCACCGGCTACAAGGTCGTGCGGGTTCCGTTCAACAACGCAAGGCCGCTCGGCTATTACGAGAACTTCATCGTCGGCTTCTGGGCCTCCGGCCGCAGTCCTGCCGAAGTCTGGGGCCGGCCAGCGGCGCTGGCCGTTGCCAAGGATGGCGCGTTGCTCGTTGCCGATGATACCGGCGGCACCATATGGCGCATCTCTTACTCGGCGCCGCCCCGGCAATCCGGCAGCCCGGGGAACACGACGGGCACGGTCCCCGCCGCTCAGTAAAGCCTCGCTTGGAGCAAGCTATCGCACCGCCGTGCCGCCGCGGTTCCAGCCGCGACCGCCTTCGCCATAGATCTCGAAGCCCTTGTCGGTGACCACCACCGTGTCTTCCAGCTTGATAAAGCCGCGCTGCGGGTGCTGCAGCGTTGTTTCGACCGAGATGACCATGCCTTTTTCGAGCGGCCGGCTCGAATCATAAGCGTCGTAAGGCACCGGCCCTGTCGCCGTCAGGCGGGGCGCTTCATGACTGACCAGCCCCATCCCATGCGCAAGAAAATGCATGTGATTGTGGTGCTTCGACTTTTGTACCAGCGGCTGCGCCGCGGCATAGATGACGCTCCCCTCCGCACCTTGCTTGATCGGTTTCATGGCCGCGCGCTGAATCGCTTCGATTTCCCCAAGCAGATCTTCAAGCTCGGGATCAGGCTCGCCCTGAATTGCCATCCGGCACAGATCGCCGATATAGCCGCGATAGTTGCCGCCGGAATCAAGGGAGAGAATGTCACCGTTTTCCCATTTCTGCTCCGACGGCGCGCGATTGAGACTTGAGCCTGCGGTGATCAGACAATAATCGAAGGTCAGGCCACGACTGGTTTCCTCCCGCCGTAGCGCTTCGGTCAGTTCACGCTTGCTCGCGCCCGGTCCGTGCTTGGCAATTACCGCAAGCATGGAATCGATCACGCGCTCGGAAGCAATTCGCAGCTGTTGGAGTTCGGCTGCATTTTTCACCGCGCGCAAACGCTCGAGTACGAACACCGCATCGACGATGTCGCTGTTGGGAAAAGCATTGCGCAGCGCATTGCCCGCATCGAGCGGCAAAAAGCCGAGTTCGACGCCGATGCGGGTGCTCTTCATGCCGCTGCGGCGGATATAATCGACGGCTTTCTGCATCGTATCGAGCGTGGCAGACGAGTTGGTCTGCGACTCGGAAACCCAGAACGGCTCGACTTCCTTCTGATAGCCCTCCATGCGATGGCCGAAAAAACCTGCCTTGTGGGCAGCGCCCTTGGGATAGACAAGCACCGGCAGGTAGCGGCTCAATCCCATTGCATCCATGCTTTCGAAGAAAAAGGCGCGGTGACCGCCAAGCAGATACTGCACATTGTGCTTGGAGCTGGCGCAAAGCAGATCGATGCCCGCCTCCTCCATCAAACGATCGAGTCGGTCCGCATCGAACGGGATTGCGATAGTGGAGCGCTTGGGCACATCGAGCATGACTGGAACTCCGTGCTGATTGCGGGCGATCAGTTGCGATAGCTTGGATCGATATGGTCGAGCATTCGGAAATAGGCCGGCCAATCGGCTGACCCGCGGCCGGCATCATGGCTGTTGTACTGCGTTACGGTTTTCCTGCAAATATCCGGCGCAATCTCGATCATCTCTGCGCCCGTGGCCTGCATGCTGAGTTGGATCTCGGCTGCCTCGAGGAGGTGCCGCATCAGGATAAAGGCCTCACGGGCAGTCCGGCCGACGGTAAGCACGCCATGATTGTGCATGATCATGGCACGATTGCTGCCAAGGTCGGCGACGATCCGCTCGCGCTCGCCGAAATCCTCGGTGATCCCTTCGTAGGGATGATAGCCGACGCAATCATAGAAGCGCACCGCTTCCTGGGAGACCATTCGCAGTCCTCCCTTTAATCCCGCAATAGCCATTCCGGTCCGGGTGTGGACGTGCACTGCGCAATTAACGTCGGGACGTCCGCGCAGGACTGCGCTATGCAGCGTGAAGCCTGGCCGATTGACACCCGCCCGCTCGTCGAGATCGGCGTCCATATCGACCTTGACCAGGTTCGACGCGGTAACCTCGGTCCACAAAAGCTCGTGCCGCTTCATCAGGAACTTTCGCGGCTCGCCGGGCGCCCGCATGGAGCAGTGATTGTAGATCACGTCATCCCACCCGTAGTGCGCAACCAGGCGGTAGACGGCAGCAAGGTCGACGCGCGCTTCCCATTCCTGCGGTGAAATTTTAGCCGGGGGGCTCGATGCTTTCGCATGGATATTCATGGCGCGCTCTCCTTGAATTTAACTCGGCATTCTACTCGAGTTCGATGTGTGCGTCTTGAGCCACCTTGCGCCACATCGCAATCTGGCGCTCAACCAGGGCACGCATTTCCGCAGGAGTGGTGGCGCGCACTTCGCTGCCGGTGTTTTCAAGCCGCGCGCGCACATCCGGCACGTTGATGGCTCGCGTCAATTCGCCATGCAGGCGCTCGACGATCGGCTTCGGCGTCTTTGCCGGTGCCGCCAGCCCGGACCAGGAAATCACCTCGAAATCGGGGAACCCTGCCTCAGCGACGGTGGGAATGTAAGGCAAATCCTTCCAGCGGGTTTTACCGGTGACAGCGACCGCCCGCATCGTCCCGGAGCGGATATTCGGAACCGCCAGCGATGCGGTAGCGACAACAAAATCAACGTCGCCGCTAAGGAGCCCGGTGATGGCCAGTGCCTCGCCGCGATAAGGAACGGCGAGGAGTTTCACACCTGTCATCTGGGCCAGCAACTCGGTGGTCATATGCGCAATCGAGCCGTTCCCTGCGGTTCCGGAACTAAGGCCGCCTGGATTGCCGCGGGCGCTGGCGATGAGGTCAGTGAAAGTCTGCAGCTTGGATTCGTTTCTAACGCAGATGATGAACGGATAGAAGCTGACGGTGGAAATCCATGAAAATCCGCCGATGGGATCGTATTTGAGCTTCTTGTAGATGGCGGCGGTCGCAGGATGCGCTCCCGAAACGAGCAGAAGTGTGTAGCCGTCCGGCTCGGCAGCGGCGACCAGTTCCGCAGCGAGGCTGCCCGCCTGGCCCGGCTTGCTTTCGACGATAATGGTCTGGCCCAGAGTTTTGGACATTTCATGCGCCAATAGCCGCGCGACCAGCTCGACATTTCCGCCGGGCGGAAAACCGTGCACTAATTTGATCAATCGGGTTGGATAGTCCTGCGCCTGCGCCTGGAGGGCAAGCGTGCACGCAACTACAGCCGCAGCAATGATGTTGCCAGCTTTCATGCGGTGCCCAGGCTGTGCACCTTTTCCCGCAGGGAGAGTAACAGTGACTGCGACTGCGAGCGAATTCAATATACATCAGCGTCCAAAGAACAGCCGATCGAGCGAAATTGCCCCTCCCCCATGCACCAGAAAATAGAACGCACCGATGGTCCACATAAGGGTGTATTCAAGTCCGGTCTTGTTCCAGAAATAGCCGCCCACACGCCACCGTTCGTAATTCGACACGGCAAGAAAGATAACGATCGGCAGCGCCGCGACGCGCGTGAACAATCCCAGCGCCAGCAATGGGCCGCCGATGAGCTGGGTTAAGGAGATCAGCGGCGCCCATACCTTGCCGGGCCGATAGCCATCGCGATCGAGCTGGGCTGACAACATGGCGAGGTTGCGCACGGGCAACCCTGTATCGGAAAAGAAGCCGAAGGTCATGCGCAAGCCATGCGGCACCAGCGCCAGCCCAATCACCACTCGCAGGAGAGCCTCCGCCCACGGCGAAAGAATTTGCTCGAGCTGGCCGAGCTGCGCGACCTGAACGGGAGCGTCTAGCACTGCAAAACTGATCGCACTAAAGGCGAATCTCGCCGATATTGATGCTTGCTCCGAGAGTGGTTTCGACTGATTTCATCGCGCGTCCCGGCGCGGAGATTTCCAGGGTATAGCGACCCGAGTTTTCCTCCAGCTTGTCAAATTTGAAATCGCCATAGTTATCGCTTGTCGTCTGCGCGATCGCGCGGGCGTCCTTGCGCAGGACAACGCTCGCGCCCTCAACGCAGTCGACCGCGCCGTTTGCTTCCGCGGCCAGAGTGCCGCCGATGAAGCATTTCGAATAGCGCCACAGATTGCGGTAATAGACCCGCGGCTTTGTACCCAGTTCCGGTTTTATCACTTCAAGCTGTTCCTCGCGCGCCATGCGCGCCATCTCCTCGTCTTCTACCTTGATGGCGCGCATTGCCCCGGTGGGACAGGACTGCTGGCCTCTGGTCTGCTGCCATCCCTGGTCGAGGAGGTGCGCGTCGAACGGCCAGATTTGCGGCAGTTGCAGCTCCTCATTCCACCAGATGTGGCCGTACGGACAGCTCTCCACCAGATCCTTGCGTCCTACCGCCTTTTCCGGATCGATCAGCACGATGCCGTCGTCGCGCTTGGTGACTGCGCCGCGCGAGGCTTTCATGCATGGCGCATCGTCGCAATGGTTGCACATGGTCGGCACATAGGCCATGTCGATCATGGGCTGTTGGCCGCGCTCCTTTTGCAGAATGTTGATCCACTTGTGGCCGTGCTTCGGCATGGGAGCGGAGTAACCGGGCCATTTGTTGCCGACATACTCATCCATGGCCGCGAGCGCGCACAACTGGCAATTTGTGCATTCCGCGACATCGATGATCATATTCCATTTTTTCATTGTTTCGCTCCGCATCATTTTGCCGGCACCAGATGCGCGGCCTTGAGCGTGTCGCGTACCTCCTTGTCCTTCTCCATGCGCGCGAACGTCTCCGACATGTGCTCGCTGCGACCATCCCACAACTCGACTTCCACCAGGGCGTTCGATCCGGCAATTGAGTGGGTGGACCTGGTCTGCGTGCGCTCAGGGGTGAGGAGGTTGAGGCATCCGCCGCGGTCAACCGATTTACCGGGTTCGCCCATGGGATCGTATATCGCCGAGGATTCGTAGCCGTGGCACACGCCGCGCGGAAGGCGCTGGGTCGGCAGCGCGGCGCAAATCACCGCACCGCGATCGTTATAGACCTTCACGAGGTCATGCTTGTTTATGCCGCGCTCGGCCGCGTCGGCGGCATTGAGCCGCATGATCCAATAATAGTAGCCGCCGACATTGACCCGATGGTCCTCGATGTTGAGCAGGAACGAGTCCTTGCCATCTCCTTGCGTGTGGAATGAATATTTCGAGTGCGGCGTGAGCATTTGCAGCGGATAACGCCGATACATCTCGCCGGAATGCGTCCCCTCCCAGGAAGGCTCGTACTTGACGATCGGCGGCCGCTCCGGATCGTTGTAGCGTTTGAGGCTGCTGCACTCGAATTCCAGCTTGCCGGACTGGGTCTGCAAGCCGTGCAGATATTCACCCGCATAATCCGAGGGCAGCGGCTGCGCCTCGGGCACGTCCTTCTTTCGGTTCTCCCAGAACCAGCGGAAGGATACCGGCGCACGCAGCTTTTCCTTCTCCGCCGGCACGACGTAGTAGCCGCGCTTGATGAATTTCCGAAACGACATCACCTTCGGCATGTCGGAGGCGAGATAAAGCCGCTTTACCCAGTCAATCTCGTTCACCCCTTCCGAGAAATAGTTCGCCAATCCCAACCGCTTGCAGATTTCATTGAAAATCCAGAAGTCCGGTTTCGACTCGCCAAGCGGGGCAATCGCCGGCGCCTGGAAGATGATGACACGATGATTGAGCTGCTGCTGCCCGTGATGGCCATAGCCGCCGAGCCCCGCCCATTCGCTGATATCGACCCGTTCGAAATTGGTGCAGGCCGGCAGGATAACGTCGGCAAACTTCGCCTCGCCTTCAAACCAGATGGACTGATTTACCACGAATTCCAGATTGGGCGATTGATACATCCTCACCCAGCGGTTCGTGTTGTTCATGGTGGAAAGAATGGAGCCGCCATACTTGTACATCATCCGTACCGGCGCATGGCCGGGCGCGGGATAGGAAAATTTCGCAAATTGATGCTCGATCGACTTGCCGACCCAGGGATAGCCTTCCGCCGCGCCGTCGGCGATTGCCTCGGGCGTGCGCAACCGCGGAATTCGCTGATAGGTCGTAGTCATGCTCGGAAGCTGCGGCATGCGCTGATAGAGCGAGACGGGCATCGAGGTGTTTTCGAGATCGCCTGACATGCCGCCGTCGGCATAGCCGGGGAAGTAGAATTGAAAGTCGATCGGGCAGCCCCATTGCAGGTTGCCCATATTGACGCCGGGCTTGCCGAGCCCCTGCATGGCGGTAAGGCATACCATCACGCGTGCCCATTGAATGCCGGTCTGGTTGCGGCAGGCGCCGCCGTGACCATTGCCCCAGCCTCCCGGCGCGAGGTAAACGCGCTTCTTCCCCCATTCGCGCGCCAGTGCGCGCACGTCCTTGGCTGGAACGCCGGTCTCCTTCTCCTGCCATTCCGGCGTCTTCGCAATACCGTCTTCTTCGCCGAGCAGATAAGCCTTCCACTTGTCGAATCCGACCGTGTGGCTGGCGACATATTCCTTGTCGTAGAGGTCTTCTTTGATCCAGACATAAGCAATCGCCATTGCCATGGCGACCGACGTGGTGGGCCTTGGCGCAAACCACTTGCCGGGAAGAAATTGCGCCGAGGCATTGAAGTAAGGGTCGATGTGGACGACCTTGATGCCGAGCTTGGGATTTTTCAGCCATTGCCGGCGCACAGTGCCTTCCTGTGCGCCATATGAGCCGGAGGTGGATTCCGGATCGGCCGCCCAGAACACGATCATGTCGCAGTTCTTGAGACAGTCCTCAACCGTGCCGTAGGTTTCCGACTGCCCCACGCGCAGCGTGTAACCCCAATGGTGCACTGCTCCCCAGTACCAGCCTTCCCAGCTGTCCGGATTGTGATGGATTTGCGTGTAGCCCACTGCATTGCGAAATCGAAACAGCGCGGAGAGGTAGTAGCCGATGTTCCCCCAGGTATGGTGCGATCCATGCGAAACCGCCATCACGCCCGGGCCATATGTGCGCTTCAATCGCTTGATCTCGGTGGCGACCAGGTCGAGGGCTTCCTCCCAGGAAATGCGCACATAGCCTGACTTGCCGCGGTTCTCAGGCTTGCGTTCGCCGCCCGGGTCGAAGTCGACGCGCTTCATGGGATAGAGAAGCCGGTCGGGTGAGTAGATGATCGACTTGGCGTTTTGTCCGTGCGGCGCCAGCGTCGTCTTGCGCGGCGGGGTGAGCTTGAGACCGCGCGCCTCGATCGTCCACGGCGGCGCATCGTCATCGGCAAAATCGATGGGCGTCATGCGGATGATCTTGCCGTCCTTGACATAGACGAACACCGGACCGCCATTGGTCATGTTGCAATAGCGCATGCTGCCGTCGGCAAGCCTGGTGCCAATCTTGAGTTCCCACGCTCTGGCTCATCATGACTGTTTGCGCAAACCAGTTGCTCAGGTGCTCGGGGCCATCGACGGTCAGCTTGAAATCCTTCTGCGCATTGATCTGGTCGAGCCAATCGATGGGCGGCATCAGCAAGTCGGCGCCCACCTGGGCGGTCTTGAAGGCAACGGTTACGTCCGCGTCCTCGCGCAGTCCTGATCCGGAGGCAATCCGGCCGTCTTTGATGGCAAACCACCGGCCGATTTCTTCGTCACGCGCCTTGAACTGGGCGATCAGGTTGCGTTCCTTCAGGCGGGCTCGGAAGGCGGGGTAGCGCCATGATGCATATTTGAGGAGTTGCGCCAGCCCGAAGAGAATGACGCTGAATCTCAAGGACGAAAGCATGGCTGCCTCCTACTGCGCGGTAGCGCCCGATACCTTCACAACATGCGCCCATTTCTCGATATCGGCGCGTAAAAATTTATCGAATTCGGCCGGGCTCATCTTCAGCGGGACGGCACCTTGCTGGCTCCAGGCTTCCCGCACATCGGCACGCTCGATTGCCTTGTTGATCCCGGCATTGAGCTTGTTGACGATCTCAGGAGGCGTGCCGACCGGCGCCATGATGCCGATCCAGATGGTCGTCTCGTAGCCGGGAACACCCGCCTCGGCGATCGTCGGAATCTCGGGCAGCACCGTCGAGCGGCTTAGCGCGGAAGTGCCAAGCGCCCGCACCTGGCCTGCTTTCACCGTCGGCGCCATGGTGGTGATGGCGTCGAACATCATCTGCACATGACCGCCGATGACGCTGCTGCGCGCTTCGCCGGAAGCCTTGTGCGGCACATGCACAAGATTGGTGCCGCTCATCGCTTTGAACAGTTCACCGGCCATATGATAGGGTGTGCCGGCACCAGAGGAGGCATAGTTGAGCTCTCCCGGCCGCGACTTTGCATAGGCAATGAATTCCTTGAGATCCTTTGCCGGCACGGAAGGATGGATCACCATTACAAGGTCGGAATAATTTATTGCTGCGACAGGCACGAAATCGCGCATCAACTGGAATGGCTTGTTGGCAATCAGGGATTCATTCGTGGTGTGGGTATTTGACATCGTGAGCAACGTGTAACCGTCAGGCGGCGATTTCGCCACGGCATCGGTGCCGATGATCGAACCAGCACCGGGGCGGTCCTCGACGACAAACGATTGCTTGAAGCTTTCAGAAAGATGCTGGGCAAGCACGCGCGAATACACATCGGCAGGACCGCCGGCGCCGAATGGCACAATGATCTTGACCGGATGCGCGGGGTAATCCTGCGCCGGACAGGGCACGGTAAACGCCACCGCCGCCATGATACTCAGCGCAGCAGGTGTAACAGGACGGGAGAAGAACTTCATTCGTTTGGCTCTCCAAAATACGCACGGCCGGTGTGGATTGCGTCTTCTAGCTCCACAACTCGGCGCTCGCCAGCCGCGCTCCCTCTACCAGCGCATCGAGTTTGGCCCACATGATGGAGGGATGCACGCGGCGATGGAACGGTCCCTGCGCAAAGCCGCAGTCGGTCCCGGCAATGATGTTCTCGCGGCCTACGAGCCGCGCCAGGCGGGTGATGCGCTCGGCGACAAGTTCGGGATGTTCGACGACGTTGGTCGCATGGCTGATGACGCCCGGAATAAGCACCTTTCCATCGGGAAGCTTCACGCTTTGCCACACTTTCCACTCGTGTTCGTGGCGCGGGTTGGCGCCTTCGATGACGTAAGCTCCGACCCGTACCGACAAGATCAGATCGACAATATCCTTGAGCGGCACGTCGGTCGTGTGCGGGCCCGGCCAGCTTCCCCAGCACACGTGATAGCGGATGCGGTCCGAGGGAAGCCCGGCTATGGCGTGATTGAGCACCTCCATATGCATTGCCACCCATTTGCGATAGTCCGGGAAGGTTGCCGGCGGCACCATGCGGTCGTATGTCACTGCCGCACGGGCATCGTCGAGTTGCAGCAGGAATCCTGCCTCCACGATCATGCGATATTCGGTCCGCATGGCTTCGGCTATGGCAATGAGGCATTCCTCATCGGTCTTGTAGTATTCGTTCTTGCGGTCGGGGATGACGCTTGCCGGCGCGGCAACGGGAAGGAACGCTTCCGCGACATTGACTGCCTGTAATGCCGCCTTGAAATTCGCAATGTCGCGGGAAAGTTCGGCTTGGCCCGTATAGGTTATCGGCTCGACACACACTGAATCCATGCTGGTGGCCACGCCTTCGCGTGCGTCCAGCTCCGCATAAAATTCTGCAAAGCGTTGGCGATCGGCGCCGCGGGCAAACGGATTATCGCGGGCTTCGACCGGACGCCGCTCAAACCCGCTGAGGCGTTCGAGAGCGTATTGCGACCAGCTTATCGACTTTCCGAACTCCCCGTCGCTGACCACGTCGATGCCAACCGCCGCCTGCCGGCGCACGACCTCCGCAACCGATTGGACGAGGCATTTTTCATAGGCGGAGTGATCGAAAGGTTGGCCAGTTTGCTTTTCCCGCAGGAACTGCTGCAGCGGCTGCGGCCGGATCAAGCTGCCGACATGGCTGGTGAGGATGCGTTCGGTGCTGTGCTTCATCAAGAATCTCTAGCGTTACATCGCGTGGATAGCCGCCCACGACCAGCTCTCCGCGCCGCGACCGATTGGCTCAAAATAACCGATTGTGAAAGGCGGCGCTGCTCGGCAAAGTCCGCTGCAATGACCAGCGCTCGCGTGAAACTTGCTGCCGCCGAAGCAGTGCCTCGCCGCCCTGCCATTCGTATCCACGAGCTGCACAAGAATTTCGGCGGACTGATTGCCATCGATGGGGTCTCGGTCGAAATCGCGCATGGCGAGTTCTTCATGATCGTCGGTCCAAGCGGCTGCGGCAAGACCACACTGCTGCGCATCCTCGCAGGACTGGACTCACCTACGTCCGGGAGCATCGATATCGAGACGCCCCCTTCAGGGCGTCCGGTAAATTCCATGATCTTTCAGGGCGATTCAATCTTCCCCTGGATGACGGTGTGGAACAATGCCGCCTATGGCCTGAAAATGCGGCGAGTGCGGAAGGCTCTCATCAAGGAAGTCGTCGACCATTATCTGGCGCGTACCGGGTTGGCGCGCTTTGCCGGCTATTATCCGCACCAATTGTCCGGCGGCATGCGTCAGCGCGTCTCGATCGCGCGCGCCTTTGCCAATGATCCCGAGATCCTGTTGATGGATGAGCCGTTCTCGGCACTCGATGCGCAGAACAAGCTTCTGCTGCAGGAAGAGCTTCTTCGCATCTGGGAAGAACACAAGAAGACGGTGGTCTTCATCACCCATTCGGTGGACGAAGCTGTCTTGCTGGGTGACCGGATCATGATCATGACCGCGCAGCCGGGCAAGCTGAAAGCGTTCGTGTCAGTGCCCTTGGCGCGGCCGCGCAATCTCATGGAACTGCAAAAGTTGCCGCAATACGGGGAATTGATCACGGATATCTGGTCGAGCCTGCGCGAGGAGGTCGATCGCGCACGGCGTCACGAGCAGGAGATGAAATCATGACCGCTGAAGCAATCTCCCACACTGCACCCGGCACTGCCGCCATTTCGGCGCGCACGCGCGATCGCCTATTGAATGTGTTATCGCCGCTGGCGCTCCTGCTGCTGTGGGAGCTTTGTGCTCGCTTTGGCCTGATCGATACGCGGTTTTTTCCCGCTCCTTCGAACGTGCTGACCGCCTTGGTCGATATGATCCGCTCAGGCGAACTGGTCACGCACACCGCCATCAGCATGCAGCGGCTCGCCTACGGAACCGTCATTGGTGCCCTCCCCGCCCTCATCCTCGGTATCGCCATGGGATTGAACCGTCCTATTCGGGCGCTGTTCGACCCGTTGATAGCAGCCACCTATCCAATTCCAAAAAGCGCCATCCTGCCGCTGGCCTTGCTGATCTTCGGTCTTGGCGAGGGGTCGAAAATCTTCATGGTTGCCATTGGGGTGTTTTTCCCCATGGTGATCAACACCACGACCGGTGTTCTCGAGATCAACAAGATTTATCTGGACGTCGGTCGCAATTTCAAAGCCAATCGCTGGGACACGTTCTGGACCATTGCTCTGCCTGGGGCCCTGCCGGTGATCATGACCGGATTCAAGCTCGGAATAGGTATCGGATTGGTGCTGATCGCCGTCGCCGAGATGGTCGGTGCAAAAAGCGGACTGGGATACCTGATCTGGAGCGCCTGGAGCACGTTTGCCGTCGAGCAAATGTATGTCGGTTTGTTTGCAATCGCCATCATCGGTTTCCTGATCACGCTCGCGCTCAACGAGCTCGAGCGCGTTATCATTCCGTGGAAAAGCGACTAGGGATTAGGCTATTACGCGGCCGTTTTGGCAGCGACCGCCTCTGACAGCCTGGCCGGAGGATCGGCGCGGCGGAGCACCAGCTCGAGGGAAGCAACTTCCACGCGGTTGCGGCCGCGCTCTTTCGCATGATAGAGCGCCTGGTCCGCCAGACCGAGCAGTGCCGCCAGGTCGAGCGCTCGATCCTCGTTCGCAACCAACCCGATGCTCACTGTCGCAGCGAGCGGGCGTCCTTCCAGGTCGCTCGCCGCTTCGGCGAAAGACGAACGAATGCGTTCAGCGAAGGCGATGGCCTTCTCCCGGCCTGCATTGTAAAGCACGGCCGCGAACTCTTCCCCTCCCAGCCTTCCGATGAGGTCGCAAGAACGTACCGTTTCCCTGGCGACCTGCGCAAAGACCTGGAGCACCCGGTCGCCGACGGCATGACCGAAGCGATCGTTGATTGATTTGAAATGGTCGAGATCGATCAGCAGCACGGCAGTGGGTACCGGCTCGGAGGCAAGTTGCCTGATGAGTTCGTTGCCGTCGTGCAGGAACGAGCGCCGATTGGCGATGCTGGTGAGCGGGTCGATCATGGCGGCGGTCCTGTGCCGGTATTCGGTTCGCTCCTTGGCCATGGCGAGCAGAATGAAGGCGATCGCGATGGTGAACAGCAGGGCCTCGAAGCTCAGCACCGTGAGCCACACACTCTCGAACACCTGATTGGCTGGCGACCACGGAAGCATGGAGACCAGGGGCGTGCGCAGAAGGAACAACGAGCCGTGCGCAAACAGCATGAATATTGCCGGCCAGCGCGAAACCAGCGGCTCGCTGCGACCGCGCCAGAACTCGTAGGCGGTAAGCCAGGTGTAGCAAGTCACAATCGCCGACGAGAGAAGCACCCGCAGGTGCATGTCGCCGGTAAAGCTCGGCAGGTGGACGACGATGACCCAGGCTACCGGACCGGCAACGACATACATCGGCAGCGGGGGGCGCCCGTCGAACACGCGGGCACCGCTCCAGGTGATGGCAAAGCTGAGAAACAGCAGCGCATTGGCAAGATCAATGGAGATCGCCTCGCTCACGCTGCCGTACATCCCGAACAGCACGACCGAGCTTGCGCGCAACAGGTGGGCACAACCCCACCACGCGACTGCCGAGATTTGCGCATTTTGGATCCAGGCGAACAGCAGGAGCAATCCGAGGATCGCTTCTACATAGATGGTGACCAGGAAAAGCGTATTGACGTCGAGGTTCATCACGCGACTGCCGGATGCTTATGGATCGCCAGGATTTCCGCCAATCGATACCGCCCCGGGGCAAAGGAAGCGTGAATGAGGCTTCCAAAGCACGCTTATGGTTTAATCAAAGTTTCGATTTTTGCCTGCATTTGAACAAGGCTAAATCCGCCACACTGCCTCTTGCCTGTCGGAGCCCGCCTCCCCTAGTTTAACTTGCAGTTGCTTTCAGGCGCGAGTAGCGGGCATGCAGACCAGCGACGGTGTCGTCGAGGCGATCGGCAACACTCCTCTCATCCGCCTCAGGCATGCGTCGGCGCAGACCGGGTGCACAATTCTCGGCAAAGCTGAATTCATAAATCCCGGTCAGTCGGTGAAGGACCGTGCCGCTCGGCAGATGATCCTGGAGGCCGAAAAACGCGGCGAGATCAGGCCCGGCGGTCTCGTCGTCGAAAGTACTGCCGGCAATACCGGAATTGGGCTTGCCGTGGTGGCCAATGCGCGCGGCTATCGTACCCTGATCGTAATACCGGAAACCCAGAGCCAGGAAAAAAAGGACATGCTGCGCCTTTGCGGCGCAGAACTCGTCGAAGTCCCGGCAGTACCCTACAGCAATCCCAACAATTACCAGCACATCGGCAGGCGGCTGGCGGAGGAGCTGCGCAAGCGCGAGCCAAACGGCGTGTTGTTTGCCGATCAATGGAATAACCTTGACAACCGCAAGGCTCACTTCGTTTCGACCGGCCCGGAAATCTGGGCGCAGACCGAAGGCAAGGTCGACGCATTCATTTGTGCCATCGGGACTGGCGGCACGGTTGCCGGCGTGTCCAGCTATCTGCGCGAGAAAAAGAGGGACATCGTCATCGGGATCGCCGATCCCAAGGGGGCGGCCATGTACAATCTATTCGCCCATGGAGAAGCGAAGGCGTCCGAAGGCGGCTCGGTTACCGAGGGCATCGGGCTTGGGCGGGTCACCGCGATCATCGAGGACCTCAAAGTCGACAAGCCTTATCTGATCAGCGATGAGGAGGCGATACCGATCCTGTTCGACCTCATCAAGGACGAGGGCCTGTGCATGGGCGGCTCGACAGGTATCAACGTCGCGGGGGCAATTCAACTCGCCAGGGACATGGGGCCGGGTCACACCATTGTCACTATCCTTGCCGATTACGGGAGCCGGTATCAATCGAAGCTGTTCAATCCGCAGTTCCTGCGCACAAAACACCTTCCCGTGCCGGATTGGCTTGAGCGGCATGCGGAGGTTAAGGTGCCATACGCAAAGGCCTGAATGTCGGTTATTTTGCCCAGCATTGCATTCCAAATGTCCACTGACTGTCTTTTCCGGGAAGATTCTTATCTCAAGGAGTGCAGCGCTACCGTGGTCGGCTTTACCGACGTCGGCGGCGTCGTGCTTGACCGCACCGTGTTCTATGCGGCATCGGGCGGACAGCCTGCCGACCGCGGCGTGCTCACCACCGCCACCGGGGACGCCGTTCTCATCGAGGGCGCGAACTATAGCGATAGTGAAAAGAGCGCCATCGCCCATCTTCCCGCCGCCGCTACCGGTTTGAGTTTGAAGGTCGGCGAGCCGGTTCACGCCGTCATCGATTGGGAGCTGCGTTATGCGCGCATGCGCATGCATACCGCGCTGCACTTGTTATCCGCGGTGCTGCCCTATCCGGTCACCGGCGGAGCGATCGGCGATCGGGATGGCCGGCTCGACTTCGATATTCCCGAGGCGGGTCTCGACAAGGAGGAGATCACGGCGAAGCTCGCAAGCATGATCGCGGCGAGCGCCGAGGTGCGGCTGCGCTGGATCACCGATGCGGAGCTGCAAGCCAAACCTGCTCTGGTAAAGACCATGTCGGTAAAGCCGCCCATGGGCACTGGGCGCATTCGTTTGATTGAGATCGTCGGTTACGATCTCCAACCGTGCGGCGGTACCCATGTGCGCACAACCGCCGAGATCGGCGACGTTCGGGTGACCCAGATCGAGAAAAAAGGCCGGCAGAACCGGCGTGTGCGCATTGCCTTTGCATCGGAAAGCGCGCCATGAGCGCAGCACCACACAGCCGTTGGCTGGTCTCGACCGACTGGCTTGCGGCGCGACTTGGGGCGGTCGACCTGAGCGTGGTCGATGGCTCCTGGTATCTGCCGGATATGCAGCGCGATGCGGCAAGGGAATATCTGGCGGGCCACATCCCAGGCGCTGTGCGCTTCGACATCGATGAGATCGCCGACCGTTCGAGCGCGCTCCCCCACATGCTCCCAAACGAAGGTACGTTCGCGCAGGACATGGGCGCGCTTGGCATTGCCGATACCGATACCATTGTCGTGTACAACGGTGCCGGATATTTCTCCTCACCACGCGTCTGGTGGACGTTCCGTCTGTTCGGCGCCGAAAAGGTTTTTATCCTCGATGGCGGCTTGGCCAAATGGATGGAGGAGGCTCGGCCCCTCCAGCAAGGACCGGTACTGCGCGCTCCGCGCACATTCCGTCCCCGCAAACGCTCGGAATTGGTGGCGTCGTTGGATTCAGTCCGTGCCGCTTTGCATAACAATTCGGCGCAGGTGGTGGATGCTCGTTCGGCCGAGCGCTTTCGCGGACAAGCTCCGGAGCCGCGGCCCGGCGTGCGCTCCGGACACATGCCCGGCGCACTGAACGTTCCGTCAAGCGCGGTCCTCGAAAACGAAAGGCTCGCCGCTCCCGACAAGATAAGGCGCGCATTCGAACTGGGCCGCGTCGATCTTGACCGGCCGATCATCACCAGCTGCGGATCCGGCGTTTCGGCTGCCACGCTCTGGCTTGCGCTCGATGCTATCGGCAAGGAGCCTGCCGCGCTCTACGACGGCTCCTGGTCGGAATGGGGAGCGCGCCCCGACCTGCCGATCGAACCGAAGCAGGATTTGAGGTAGTCGTCAGCAATGTGCCAATTGCTGCCGTGACCAGATGCAGCAATCTGCGTGTGCAGAATACCGATTTACTCGATCACCTCGTCGGCGGTGGCGAGCAGCGACGGCGGCAGGACAATGCCGAGCATCCTTGCCGTCTGATGGTTGATGACCAACTCGAACTTCGACGCCTGCTCGACTGGCAGGTCCGCAGGTTTCGCGCCCTTGAGGATCCGGCCGGTATAGACACCGACTTGACGATACGCATCCCTAATGTTCGTTCCATAACTCATCAGACCGCCGACTTCGACGATTTCACGCGATGCATATATCGCGGGGATCGAAGCTGTGTGCCGCGATTGAACAAAATAGGGGTCGGGGCTGACGAAGAGGGCATCCGGCTGCCCGCGCACGAAGGTTGTGAAAGCCGCATCGATCTCGCCCCTGGTGGTGGCTTTGACGGTCTGAATTTGCAACCCAAGGGGGCGCGCCGCAGAGTTCACGTCTCTCACCGTGGTGTTGGCAATAACAGTATTTTCCGGATTGATGAACAAGGCTATCCGCTCGGCGGCAGGCACCAGTTCATGCAACAGCTCCAGCTGCTTTGCCACCAATTCACCAATAATGATATTGATCCCTGTCAGGTTGCCGCCCGGCCGGGCGAGGCTAGTGACAAGACCAAGAGTCACCGGGTCTTCGTTGACGATGAAGACGACGGGGATGTTCGTGGTTGCCGTTTTGGCTGCGAACGCCGCAGCGGGACCTCCGGTTGCCGCGATAACGGCGACCCGTCGGCTAACCAAGTCGGTTGCCAGCGCCGGTAGCCGATCGATTTGGTTTTCTGCCCAGCGGTATTCAATCGCCACGTTTTCGCCCTCAACAAAGCCCTGCTCCTTCAGGCCTTGGCTGAATTTGCGCAGGCGCTCAGTATCAGGCGAGGTGCTGTTGAGAAATCCGGCCACCGGCATCGCCGGCTGCTGCGCGCGCGCCGCAAGCGGCCATGCCACCGCGCCGCCGACCAGCGTGATGAACTCGCGCCGTCTCATGGATTAGCCCTCAGGTCGAGGACCACACCCTAGCACATCATCGGAAAGCGAGCCTGTGCATCACAGCAAAATGGCCGCTTATGTCTTAGGGTCAAAACCCGCCGTTACCGCGCCGCAACATGAAGGTGATTTTCCAAGCAAAGTTGTCGCGATGGCTGAAGCGTCTCCGCGCTTTTAGCGGCAACCTGAACTAGCTATATTGGTGGGTGCGGCTGAAGAGATTCTCATTCCTGCGCAGCCGAGGCAGCCATGATTTTTCGCCAGCTTTTCGACAGCGTCTCCGGCACCTACACCTATCTCCTTGCCAGCCGGCAGGGCGGCGAAGCGCTGATCATCGATCCCGTCGTGGAAAAGGTGGATCGCTATATCCAGCTGGTAAACGAGCTGGACCTCAAGCTCGTCAAGGCAGTCGACACCCATCTGCACGCCGATCACATCACCGGGCTTGGCGCCCTGCGCGATCGCACCCACTGCATTACGGTGATGGGAGAGCGCAGCAAGGTGGACGTGGTATCGATGCGGCTTTCCGAGGGCGACAAGCTCACCATCGAAGGCGTCGCGCTCGACGTGCTGTACACCCCCGGTCACACCGACGATTCATACAGCTTCCTGTTCTCCGATCGCGTATTCACCGGCGACACCCTCCTCATCCGCGGCACCGGCCGCACCGATTTTCAGAACGGCGACGCACGCGCCCAATACGATTCGATTTTCAACAAGCTGCTGCGGCTCCCCGACGACACAATGGTTTTCCCCGCCCATGACTACAAGGGCGAGACGGTATCTACCATCGGCGAGGAGAAGCGGTACAATCCGCGACTGCAGGTGAAATCGATCGACCAGTACGTCGAGTTGATGAACAACCTCAAGCTGCCCAATCCCAAGATGATGGATGTGGCGGTTCCCGCCAACATGCATGTCGGCCTCGCGCAGGAACGCATCGAGCAGCAAGGCTGGGCGCTGCGTGCCTGCGATGCGCTTGCCCTGCGGAGTCGTGCCGATGTCGCGTTCGTCGACTTGCGCGAGCGCGGTGAGCGCGAGAAGCACGGCGTCATTCCAGGGTCGCTGCATGCCCCCTACCCCGACCTCAAAGAAAACGTCGAGCCTGGCGGAATGTTGCATGAGCTCGCGCGCGCGACCGGCAAGCGCATCCTGTTCTATTGCGCGTTCGGCGAGCGCTCGGCCATGGCAGTCGAGGCCGCCCACCAGGCGGGAATTGACAATGCCTGCCATATCACCGGCGGGCTTGCGGCGTGGAAAAAGGCCGACGGCCCGGTGGCGCATTAGGCCAGCTTCAAAAAGCGAGTTACATCGGTGTCATTCCGGGGCGCGGCCGGAACGAAGTGAAGGCCGAGAGCCCGGAATCCATAACCCCCGTCTGTGGCTATGGATTCCGGTCTCGCCGCTACGCGGCGCCCCGGAATGACAGATCAGCGCAGTATCTGGCTCAGAAACAGTTTCGTGCGCTCGTGCTGCGGGCGATTGAAGAACGCTTCGGGCTCGTTGCTCTCGATAATCTGCCCCTCATCCATGAGAACCATGCGGTTGGCTACCTGACGCGCAAACCCCATCTCGTGACTGACTACCAGCATGGTCATGCCGTCGAGCGCGAGCGCGACCATGCTGTCAAGTACCTCCTTGACCATCTCCGGATCGAGCGCCGAAGTGGGTTCATCGAACAGCATGACCTTCGGCGACATGCACAGCGCGCGGGCGATCGCCACCCGCTGCTGCTGGCCGCCGGAAAGCTGGCCAGGATATTTGTTCGCCTGCTCGGGAATGCGCACGCGTTCGAGTTGGCGCAAGGCAATCGCCTCGGCCTCCTTCTTCGGCATTTTGCGGACCCAGATCGGGGCCAGAGTGCAGTTCTCAAGCACCGTCAAATGCGGAAACAGATTGAACTGCTGAAACACCATGCCGACTTCGCGACGGACGGCATCGATCCTTTTGAGATCGGCCGCCAATTCGATCCCGTCAACGACGATGCGTCCGCGCTGCCATTCCTCCAGCCGGTTGATGCACCGTAGCAGGGTCGATTTCCCGCTGCCCGAAGGGCCGCAAATCACGATGCGCTCCCTGCGTTGCACGGTCAGGTCGATCCCCCGCAAAACGTGAAAGCTGCCAAACCATTTGTCGACGCCGATCATCTCCACGGCGGGCGCATTCGAACCAGCGCTCTGCATCTGATCGAGGTCGGTCATGATCTCAGCCGCGCGCGCCGGTGTTCAAGCGCCGCTCCACAAAAAGCGCGTAGCGCGAGATTGCAAAGCTCACCAGAAAATAGATCATGCCGGCAAAGGCAAAGCCGGTGAACAGCGTCGTCGGAGTCGCCCAGGTCGGATCGGCGAACGCCGCCCGCAATTGTCCAAGCAAATCGAAGATGGCGACGATCAACACGAGGCTCGTATCCTTGAACAGCGAAATGAATGAGTTGACGATCCCGGGAATGACCAGGCGCAGCGCTTGCGGCAGGATCACCAGCGCCATCATGCGCCAATAGCCCAGGCCCAAGGCGATGGCGGCTTCAAATTGACCGCGCGGAACCGCCTGCAATCCGCCGCGCACCACCTCGGCCATATAGGCGCCCGCAAACAGCACCACGCCGATGAGCACGCGCAGCAGCCCGTCAATCCGCCAATTGCCCGGCAGAAAGAACGGCAGCATGTAGGTGGCAAAGAACAATACGGTGATCAGCGGCACGCCGCGCCAGAGCTCGATGAATGCAATGCTCAGGGTTCGTATGATGGGCAGCCCGGAACGCCGGCCGAGCGCCAGCAGAATTCCAATCGGCAGAGAAAAGACAATACCGGTAAACGAGATTACCAAGGTAATCAGAAACCCACCCCATAACCGTGTCTCGACGTGGGGCAAACCGAACGCGCCGCCGACGAGAAGGAAAAATGCGATGATTGGAAAGGCCGCGACGAGAACAATCGTGTTCAACTGTTTATACGGCAGCTGCGGAATGAGAAGCGGGACGATAACGAGCGCACCCAAGATGTAGGTGACATTGACGCGCCAGTGTTCGCTTTCCGGGTAGAAGCCGTACATCAACTGCGGAAACTTCGCTTTGATGAACGGCCAGCAGGCGCCAACTTCATGGCCGACAGTCTCCCTCAGGCAATCGATACGGCTTGCGCCGTCCCACACCGCATCGAGCAGAAGAAATTTGATGGACGGCCAGAGCAGCAACGCGAGCACAGCCGCGCTGATCACGGTCAGCATCGCATTGCCGGGACTATCGAACAGGCGTCCGCGCGTCCACGCCGACACGCCCAGTCGACCCAGCGGCGGCGGCTCGGGTTCCAGCATGCTTCGTCGAATATAAGAGGGCTGCAGCAGCGCCATCAGCGCACCACCACCGCGACGCGGGCATTGTAATAATTCATGAGCGCACTCGTGATGAGCGAGATGGACAGATACACCGCCATTGTGATGGCGATGATTTCAATTGCCTGTCCCGTCTGGCTGAGCGCCGTGCCGGCAAAAACTGCGAACAGGTCCGGATAACCGATGGCGACGGCAAGCGAGGAGTTCTTCGTCAGATTGAGATATTGATTGGTAAGAGGCGGAACGATGATGCGCAGCGCCTGAGGCAAGATGACCAGGCGCAGCATCAATCTACGGCGCAAACCGAGCGCCAGCGCCGCTTCGGTCTGTCCGCGTGGGACCGCCAGGATACCACCGCGAACGATCTCGGCAATGAAGGCGGCGGTGTAGGTGGTAAGTCCAAGCAGCAATGCAATGAATTCAGGAATAAGCCTCACTCCGCCGACAAAGTTGAAGCCGCGCAGCTCGGGCCGCTCGAAGCCGATTGGGAAGCCGGTTGCGGCCAACGCGGCGAGCGGCAACCCTACGACAAGCGCCACTGCGCTCCACAGAAGCGGGAAAGGCAGCCCGGTAAGTTCCTGCCGGCGTTTGCTCCAGAAGCGCAGCCCAACGAACGCCAGAACACCAACAATAAACGCCACGCCGACAAGTTCGCCGCCCTTACCCACCACCGGTGCCGGAATGATGAGTCCGCGATTGTTGAGGAAAACTTCGCCGAACAACGAGATGCTTTGCCGCGGCCCGGGCAAGGTGCCGAGCACCGCGAGATACCAGAACAGGATCTGGAACAATAGCGGCAGATTGCGGATCAGCTCGACATATCCGCCGGAGAGCCGGGCCAGCAGCCAATTCGTGGAAAGTCGGCCAATGCCAATGAGAAATCCGAGAATGGTCGCAAGGACTATGCCGATGCAGGCGACAAGCAGCGTGTTGAGCAGCCCGACCAGGAACACGCGTCCATAGCTGTCCGATTCGTTATAGGCGATAAGCAACTGATTGACGCCAAAGCCGGCGGTGTTCGAGAGAAATCCAAATCCGCTGCCAATTCCCTGCGCCGCAAGATTGGCCCTGGCGTTGAGCGCAAATTCGTAACCAACCCATGCAACGGTGATGAGCAGCAGGAACTGATAAAATAAAGCGCGATATCTGGGGTTATTTTGCCAGGGGACGCGAGGCGGCGCGGAGGCTTCCTGCATATGACCCGTGGACGGCGCCGAGGCCTCACCTTACCGGGGGCGCATATTGGATTCCGCCCTTGGTCCATAGCCGATTAAGCCCGCGCGTGATGCCGAGCCTGGAGCCAGCTCCCAGATTGCGGTCGAACACTTCGCCGTAATTTCCGACCTGCTTGATGATGCGGACCACCCAGTCCCTGGTCAGGCCCAGCTGCTCGCCGAAATTGCCCTCGACGCCAAGGAGACGCCTGATCTCGGGCTGGTTCGATTTCATCGCCTCATCCGCGGTTTTCGACGACACGCCGAGTTCCTCGGCATTGAGCATGGCGTAGTGCGTCCATTTGACGACATCGAACCACTGGTCGTCGCCGTGACGCACCAGGGGAGAAAGCGGCTCTTTCGAGATTATCTCCGGCAGAATGACGTGATCGGCGGCATTGGTGAGCCTGAGCTTCTCCGCATACAGCTGCGAGACATCGGTCGTGAATGCATCGCAGCGGCCGGACTCGTAAGCCTTTATAGTCTCGTCGGCCGTGCCGAAGGCGATGACCTCGTATTTCATGTTGTTGGCGCGAAAGTAATCGGCAAGGTTGAGCTCGTTCGTGGTGCCGGTCTGGGTGCAGATCGAGGCGCCATTGAGTTCAAGCACTGAATTGACCTTGAGGGACTTGCGCACCATGAAGCCTTGGCCGTCGTAATAGGTGGTGGCGACGAAGTTGCCGTAGGAGACGTCGCGCGAGAGCGTCCATGTCGTATTGCGCGACAGCACGTCAATATCGCCGGTCTTGAGCGGCTCGAAACGATCCTTCGCCGAAAGTGGCGAGAATTTCACCTTGCCGGCGTCATTGAATATGGCGGCCGCGATGGCGCGGCAGAAATCGACATCGAAACCGGTCCAGTTGCCCTTGTCATCGGGGTTGGAGAAGCCCGGCAGGCCCTGGCTTACGCCGCAGATGAGCGAGCCACGCTCTTTAACGGCCTTAAGCGTCTGGGCAGATGCCGCATCAGCGGAACAGCCAAACGCAATCACTCCAAGCACAAAGATCGCGTGTTTCATGGGGAGCCTTCCCCGAAATTGATCTATAGTCGCCCTGTTACGCACCATTGCATCGCCATTTTGATGCCAACGGCATCTCAGGACGATCGGGTACCGCGGTCAAGAGGTCCATGCTCTCCAAGTCGAACATCGTGACGGCTCCGGCGGCAGAACACTGGCGAACTCAATCAGCAATCCCGAGCCTTAACGGCCAAGAGAAGGGACAGGGAACGAACCATGAGCAAGAAAACCGAAACCGACCCAGCAGTTCCGGAAATCAAACCGGCGACCCGGCTTGTCACCGGCGGCCGAAGGCCGTTTGCCAACCACGGGTTCGTCAATCCGCCAGTCTACCATGCCTCGACCGTGCTTTATCCAAATGCCGAGGATTTTCTCGCCCGCCGCTCCCGTTTCGTCTACGGCCGGCGCGGAACGCCAACCTCGGAGGCGCTGGAAAACGCATTGCGCGAATTGGAGGGCCCCAATTGCGCCGGCGTCGCGCTCCTGCCTTCCGGCCTTGCAGCAATCTCGACGGCGTTGCTCTCGCTGCTCAATGCCGGCGATCATCTCCTCGTCACCGACAATGTCTATGAGCCTACACGCAAATTCTGCAACGGCGTGCTCACGCGCTACGGCATTACCACAACGTATTATGATCCGCTGATCGGAGCGCGAATCGCTGAACTCATGCGGCAGAATACCCGCGCAGTGTTCATTGAATTGCCGGGCTCGCTCTCATTCGAGATTCAGGACGTGCCTGCAATTGCCGCAGCCGCTCACGCCAAAGGTGCCGTGGTTCTGATGGACAATACCTGGGCCAGCCCTCTGTATTTTCGGGCGCTGGAAAAAGGGGTTGATCTCTCCATTCAGGCTGCGACCAAATATATCGGCGGCCATTCCGACGTGATGCTCGGAACCGTGTCGGCGAACAAGGAGGCGTGGGAGCGATTGCGCGATACCGTTCATCTTCTCGGTCTGTGCGTCGGCCCGGACGACATGTATCTTGGCCTGCGCGGCCTGCGCACCTTGGGGGTTCGGCTCGCGCAGCATCACAGCGCGGGGCTCAAGGTGGCGTGTTGGCTGGAGCGCCGACCGGAAATCGCGCGGGTGCTTCATCCGGCGCTTGAGCGCTGCCCGGGGCACGCGCTTTGGCGACGCGACTTTTCCGGCGCAAGCGGGCTGTTCAGCTTTGTTTTCAAGCCGGTGCCCGAAAAGGCGGTGCACGCCTTTCTCAATGAGCTTAGCCTGTTCGGCATCGGCGCTTCGTGGGGCGGCTTCGAAAGTCTCGCCATTCCGTTCAACTGCAGCAAGGTCCGCACCGCGACGCAATGGGCCCCCGGCGGACCCACGGTGCGCCTGCATATCGGGCTCGAGGACGCCGATGACCTGATCGGCGACCTTGAACGTGGCTTCGCCGCGATGCGGACGACAGACTGTGGATGTCAGAGGACGGAGCGCGCTACGTAGAGGCCCTTTTCTGTCCTCTATCCCGTCAGTGCCCCGTCTCCTCACAACGCCGCTTGCCGATCGTGCGCCTCGCGTGAGTCGGCGGGTGCTTCGGCGCGATCGGTCAAGCCGTAATTGCGAACGATCGCTCCGATGCGGAGCCGGTAATCGGCAAAAATGCCGCCGCGGCCGGCGGCTTGCGTTGACCGGTGACGAGGATTGTTGCGCCACGCGTTGACCGACGCTTCGTCGCGCCAGAACGACAGCGACAAGAGTTTTGCCGGGTCAGTCAGGCTCTGGAAGCGCTCGACGGAGATGAACCCGTCCACGTGATCGAGATCCTCGCGCAACATGGCGGCAAGCCGCAGATAGTCATCCTTGCGGCCTTCCGTCGGCCAGACCTCGAATATGACAACAATCATGAAGAATCTCCGCTGACTAGATGTTGAGGTGAGACTAATCGAAAACCACCACGCTGCGGATGGCCTGTCCGCTCCTTAGCGCCGAGAACCCATCGTTGATGTCGTGGAGACGAATGCGCCGGGTGATCAGCTCATCAAGCATCAGCCGCCCATCGAGATAGGCGCGCGCCAACATGGGAAAGTCGCGGGAGGGACGCGCGTCACCGTAGCTCGAGCGACGTATCCCCTTCTCCTGCATCAAAGCGCCCCAGCGAAATGCGACGTCTTCCTGCACGTCGATCTTGCCGAGCCATATCACCTCACCGCCGGGACGCACCGCCTCGACACTTGTTCGGAAACCTGCGGCAGATCCTGCCGCCTCGATCACCACATCGGCGCCGCGATCGAGCGTTTGCTTCTTCACTACCGAGACGACGTCGTCTTTCTTGGCATTGACGGAACTGGTAGCGCCCATCTTGTGTGCGAGTTCGAGCTTCGCGTTATCGATGTCGGCGGCAATGATCCGCGCTGCGCCAGCAAGGCGCGCGCCCTGCACTGCCGAAAGCCCGACCGCGCCGCAGCCGATGATGAGGACACAGTCCGCGTGCCCAATCCGCGCCAGATTGAATGCAGCGCCGACGCCTGTCATGACCCCGCAGCCGATCAGACAGGCGCGATCGAACGGAATTGCCTTGTCGACAGCGACGGCCTGCTGTTCCGCAACGATGCAATATTCGCCGAAGGCGCCGAGGAACATCAGATGCTTGAGTTCGCGCCCGTCCGCCAGCAGCGCCTTGCTTTGTCCGTCAAATGCAACGGCGCGCGGCCCTTGCGCAAGATAATCCTCGCACAGGATCGGAAATCCTCGATCGCAATAGAAGCAATGGCCGCAATGCGGGTTCCAGGAAAGAATGACGTGATCACCTTTGCGCACCATGCTCACCGCCGTGCCCATGTCCTCGACGACGCCGGCGGCCTCATGGCCGAGCAGGATAGGCATGGGGTAGCGCAGCGACCCGTCGATCACTTCGAGGTCGGTGTGACAAAGCCCGGCGGCGCGCACGCGAACGAGAACGTCATGCGGCTTCAGTATAGCGGCGGTGACCTGTTCAATGGTCAGTGCGGCGCGTGCCTGATGCAGCACCGCGGCTTTATATTGCAGCTGCATGTTAATACGAGCGCTGCGATTTTAACCTCTCCATGAACTCATCTGAGCTTTTTTACGTCCCCCTTCTTCACTCCCGCTTCGGGGAAAATCCACATTGAGATGACCATGCACACCGCGGTAACAACCACGATAGTGGAAAAATCCGGCCGGATGGGCGAACCCCTCCAATAGGCCAGAATTGCCGCGACAATCAATACGAGCGCGGAAACGACAGCTTTCACATCATTGGGCATGACAGCTGACTCGGCAGGTTCAACATCGAAGCTATTTCGGCGCTCAGTAGGACCCGACCGGGACTGCCGCCGCCTCGTCCGGCCGCCGCGGCGTATCGCGCAGGTTCCTTTTGATGAAGCGCGTATCATATCCGTTGAACAGATGGCCGATGAGCCCGCGATTGAGATCGGATGTCCGGAACAGCCAGTCGGCAATCGGGAAAGTCAGGTTCATGTTCACTTCCATCATCAGCCGCGCGTTGTGATGCGCGGTGTGATGCCGCCGCAATGAATTCACGAACGGGCAATTGCGAACGAACCAGTTTTCCTCGACATGGCAGCAGAAATGCATGAACTCGTAGATTAGATACATGCCCGTCGTCGCACACATGAACAGCCACCCGACATTCGGCGAGAAGATCAGGCCGACCAGAATGGCCAGCGGCAAAGACATCAGGATGAACACGACCAGGGCATAGGGCGGGAACACCGTCACGCGCCAATCCTTGTGGTCACGAAAGCGCATCTCGCTGTCGGTGAAAAATTGATGATGATTGAGCGTGTGCCGCTCGTAAATCGAGCGCAGGCCCTTGATGTTGACCGGCCGGTGCATGACGAATTTGTGCACGCCCCACTCGAACAGGTTGGTGAACACGAAGGTGAGCGGGATGGTAAGCCATTCGAGCGCCGTAACATTGTGAATGTGAGCGACATAGATGTAGAACGCCGCTGCTCCCATGGCGTAGATGATGGCGATATGAAAGTAGCCGTCGTACCATCCCATGATGCGGGAGCGGTATTCCTTGCGAAAGTCGATTTGCCGCTGACTGATCATGTTGGTTTTTCCTGTTTACATCTTGCGCGCTTCAAACGCGTTGCGCCTTGGCGCCGCGGGGGCCTAGGGCTGCGGGCCGGCGGAAACCGACCATAGTTTCCTTCATGTGATATATTACAAATCTATCACACGGCCCGGCCGCATGCAATCGAGGTTCCCCGTCATCTTGAGCGGTCAGCATTTTTTTGCAGAAAGGCGTCTATTCGCTCGCCTGAGATCGACCAATCGTTGTCGAAATTGGCGACGATCTCCTGCATGAAGCTTTCCGACAAGCTGATGGCCCGTTGTTTATCGCCGAGATAGTCGAACAGAATCGCGACTGCAAGCTGCCGTGGGCTGTCGCCTTCATACGACCATTCAAAGCCGTATTTGGTGTATCGTTGAATGTCGTAATGCTCGTCGAGTTGCGCGCCGTCGACAGTGACGACCAGTCCGTCAATGGTGCGCTTCCCCTCATAAGTTTTCATTTCTACATAGATACGGTTGCGCGCGTGAAGGTTTCGACGTAGTCCATCAACCTGTCGCTCGCGCGCGCCGCGGCTTCGCTGCTCCCCTTTGCGATTGCCCGTGCCTGACTGGCGTGCAGCCGCGCGCACAACGGCAGATCGGCGGCTTCCCGATAATGCATGTACCAGAACCGCCGCGAGATGCCCTGCAGTAATTTCATGGATCGAGCGGCAAACTCGTTATGCGCGGCTTCTATCATCAGCTGGTTCAGTTCCCGATCCAGCCGCATGAATGAAATCTCGTCATTGCTGCTCGAGGCCAGATCCATTCCCCTGGCAATCTCGTTCAGGCTCTCGCGCTGCTCGACGGTCGCTCGTTCGGCTCCCACGCGACACAACAAGCGCTCGAGTTCGCGGCGGACCTCAAGCAGCAGCAGCTGATGCCGCGGATTGATTTCCGAGACCAGAATGCCTTTGCGCGGCAGAATTACAACCAAGCCCTCTCTTGCCAGTCGTTGCAGCGCCTCGCGAATGGGCGTGCGCCCGATTGCACAGGTCGCGGACAGCATTTGTTCTGAGAGTATCTCGCCGGGTTTGAGCCGCAGCGTTACAATCTGCTCTTCAATCAGGCGATAGGCCTGCTCGGTCAGCGTTCGTGCAGCCGGCAAGGAATTGCGCTTAAGAGGGCGCGGAGCCAAGGCCGGGCGTGTAGCGGCAAGGTATCTTCGGGGTGCCGGCTTGCGAAGCTGCAGGGGTGGCGCCATTTGCAGGGGTGCCGTGATATATGAGGCGTATATTACGGGCCGGTGTTCTTCCGTCAAGGAGGGTTAAGTTCAGCTATGGGCAAGCTCGCGGCACGTTTTGATAGGAACTTCAAATTTACCGCACAATGGCGCATCAGGCGTCGACGGTTTGCCGAGCGCCGGTCGCAACCGTGGCAGGCGGATTGACGTCCTTGAACACGGCAAAGCTATCGGGCGTTTCAGGCATGACCGGGAAATGAAAACCGCACTGCGGACAGGGTTGCGCGAGGCGCGCCTGCTCCTGATGTAAATCGTACGGCTTGTCTTCGGCATGTCCGCAACAAGGGCAAACTCGAATGAGGCGCGTGCTCTTCAGTTCAAAATTCACGATTATGTCTTCCATGATGGCGCCGGTACGAACGGCCCACTGTTTGGCATGTTTATGGTAGGTGTTCATATGCCAGTCTTTGAGCGCTTCGAAGCTGGTCCAGAAGCTGACCTCGTTGTGCCATGTCGGGTCGTCAGGGTGCGTCCACCAGGTGAGATGCAGGAAACCGGGCAAGTTCTTGAGGTGGTGTCTTACGCCTGCGAAGACGAGCTTGAACTGCTCATAGTCGCCGGAGGTACGAAATCTAACCCGTTGCATGCTTTGATAGATTGCCATGATCATTCTCCCGACGGCGCGCAGAAATTGCAAAGTATGGCTTCGCAGCAAGTTGCAATCTGCGGCTGGAGAGACGGCGGTAAAAGAACCGGTCAGTAAAATTTTGACGGTGCCACCCGGTCGCAATATGCGAGAATGTCCATGGCTCGTGAATAAATTTTAAGCCGACTGCTCATGTGATACGCAGACTCAGATCATCGCCCTTGCTACCCGGGCGATGCCGTCACTGATCTGCTCTTCAGTCAACGACGCATATCCAAGCACAAGCGATCGGTCGCTATATGGCGTTTTGGTGAAATCGAACGCGACCGCGGACCGCAGTGAATACACCCCGACGCCGTGGTTGAGAGCAATTGATTGAACGACGGAAGCGTCGGGCAACGAATCGGGCAAATGCCACATCACATGCATCCCGCCCTGGTAGCCGGACACATCGATATCGCTGAAATGGCTCCGCAAAACATTCAGCAGACAATCCCGGCGGGCGCGGTAAACCAATCGCACATGGTTGAGATGGCGCGCAAATGAGCCGCTGGAGATGAAATCGGCGAGCACCGCCTGGTCGAGCCAGCTTTGTCCGGCGTTGAGAATGGCTTTGACCGCAATCGCCGTCTCTGCGATCTCCATCGGGACGGCGAGATAGCCCACTCGCAATCCGGCGCCTATCGACTTGGAGAATGTACCAAGGTAGATCACACTGGCTGTTTCATCCAACCCTGCGAGCGCAGTCAGGGGCGGGCCGTCGAACCGGAAATCGCTGTCATAGTCGTCTTCGACTACATAGGCGCCTACCCGGCGCGCCCACTCCAACACTGCAAGCCGCCGGTCCGCGCGCAAGGTCTCTCCAGTGGGAAATTGATGCGAGGGGGTTACATAGAGCAAACTGACCGCGCGCTCGGGAAGGAGATTGACGCAAAGCCCATCCTTATCAACCGGAACCGGAACCATCTCTGCGCCGTAGCTCTCGAAAGTGGACAGCGCGCCCCGATAGCAGGGATCTTCGATTGCGACCGGCGTACCGGGTCGCACGAACAAGCGCGCGATAATGTTGAGCGCTTCCTGAATGCCGTTCACGATGAGAATTGTGCCCCGCGCACATTCATCCCGCGAGCCGTGCCCAGGTGTTCCGCGATGGCATGCCGCAATTCGAGCAAGCCGGCCGGGTGCGGATATTCGGACAGGGCAGAGCCGGCCGAGGCGAGCCGCTTGAGCAGCAGCCGTCGCCAGGTGCGACGCGGAAAGCAGTGTGGACAAGGCCGACCAACGAAGAAATCGAAGATGGGCTTTCTGCCGAGATGTACCAGTTGCTGGGCTTCGCCGCGAAATAAGACGGGCGGACGGCGGATCGACTTGTTTTGCGTTACGGGTGGCCGCGCATAGGCGCGCGGCGGCATTGAATTTGCATAAGAGTGGCTGACAAATGTGTGCGAACCCTTGGCGGCATCGATATAGCCTTCGCTCGCCAAACGGCTGAACGCGAGGAGCACCGTATTCCTGGAGACGCCAAGCTGGTCAGCCAATTGCCGGGAGCTCGGGATGTAGTGGCCGGCGCGCAATTTACCTTCAGCGATGAGCAGGCGAATTTGTTCGCCGATCTGTTCGTGCAACGGGCGCCCGCAACCCGCCTCTATCTGGAGAGGAAGCTGGGCTGCGGATGGGCCGCGGATCGCCGACGAGGGGGGAAAATGCGACACTTCCAATTCTGCATGATCCATCGTTGGCATGCGGCAGCAGTGCCGCCCCTACTGGTACCGTCTTTTTTTCACCCTCCGGTCCTTTCGGCACACCCGCTCCTATTATCTGCTTAATGTCGAGAATGGCAACATGGCAACTGGTGCCAACCGGCCCTGTCGGCGGTGTAATTGCCGCACTACTGGCTCCAATACCGATGTGGAAATCAGGAGAAGGCGATGCTCAAAAAACAACTCCGCGGTGTTTTTTCCTTCACCGCGACACCGACGCGCGACGACGGTGCAACGATCGATCTCGACCGGCTGCGCCCACATTTAGATTGGCAGATCGAAAACGGTGTGCACGGGATTGCCGTACTCGGCAGCACCGGCTCGAATGGCTCCTTCACCGAAAAGGAGCGCGAGGAACTGATTAAGGCTGCAACCAAGCACATCAACGGGCGCGTTCCCCTCATGGCGGGGACCGGGTCCATCACCACAGACGAAGCAGTTCGTATGTCGCGATTTGCCGAAGACGTCGGAGCCGACGCCGTGATCGTTGTTCCCATTACCTATTGGCCGCTGACGGACAACGAGGTGTATGAGCATTACAGTCGTATTGCCAAGGCAATCAAAATCCCGGTCGTGATTTACAACAATCCGGGCACGACGGGCGTCGATATCAAGCCGCCTCTGCTCGCACGCTTGGCCGAGATCGACAACATCCAGGGGGTGAAAGAAAGCTCCGGCGATTTGTCGCGGATCACGCAAATCCGTATGCTCACCAAGGGCAAGATGACCGTGTTTCATGGTTGGGAGCCGATTACGCTGCAAGGATTTTGCGCTGGGGCCGAAGGCTGGTGTCCGGGCCTACCGAACTTTTTACCGCGGGAATGTGTCGAGCTGTTCGATCTGTGCGTGGAAAAAAAGGATCTTCGCGGAGCACAAGCGCTGTTCGACCGGATGTTCCCGGTCTGTAAACTCATGGGCGACACGGGATACATCCGGGTCGTGCATACCGCCCTCGACCTTATGGGCCGTTCGATCGGTCCCCCGCGCCGGCCGTTGCGCATGCTGGAGGCCGACCACCGGGCGCAATTGACAACGATATTGCAGGACCTGGGTGTATTGGGCCAATCCGCGCCTCAGCAGGCGGCCGAGTAACTGCCATAAACAACCAAGAGGGGATTCGATCCGTGAGAAATCGCAGGGACTTTCTGAAAATCTCCGGCGGCGCGCTCGCCGCAAGTTCGTTGGCCGAGACGCCTTTGATTGCGCAAACGACGCCCGTCAAGATCGGTGTCCTGGCGGCCCACTCGGGTGTGCTCGCAAGCATTGGCGAATGCGCCCTCATCACCGTTCAGTGGTGGGCTGAACGCGTCAATCAGTCCGGAGGCATACTCGGCCGCAAGGTGGAGTTGGTCATCGAAGAAGAAGGCAATGCCAAGGAGACAGTTGAGCGTTTCCGCAAGCTCGCGCTGCGCGACAACGTGGAAATGATCACCGGCTTGATTTCCACCGGCAATGGCCTCTCGATCGGCCCGATTGCCGAAGAACTCAAGGTGATATGGGTGTCGTGGGACGCAACCACGCAGAAAGATGTCGTTGAGACTTTGCCAAATCCGAAATACGCCTTTCGCAGCACCGATAATGAAGTCGAAGGGTTGATGGCTTCGCTGCTCACGGTCAAGGAATTCAAAGGCAAGATAAAGACGGTCGCCAACCTGGGCACTGACTACTCTTACGGCCGTAACATGTGGGACACGTTCATGGCCATGATGAAAAAGTACGACATGAACGTTACCCCAGTTGCGGATATGTGGGTCAAGGTGGGAACGACGGACTTGACGCCTTTCGTCGCGTCACTCCAGCAAGCCAAGCCCGATCTGATCATGTCATCGCTGCTATTCACCGATGTGTTCATTTTCATGAAGCAGGCGCATGCAGCAGGTCTAACGAAGAACTCCAAACTTGTGATGCCCGCGGCTGGTTTCCAGCTCAACGAGCTCAAGAAAGAGTTCACACCAGAGGGCATGATCCTCGGCCACAACTCCATGTATTTTGAACAACCCAATGCCTCCCCGCTGCTCCGGGAATTCGTGAAGTTCTACCGGGACAAAACAAAGCTGTTCCCGCATTTCGAGGCGGAGCGCGCCTACTCGGCGGCCGAATCCTGGAAGGCAGGCGTCGAAAAAGCGGCCAAGCAGAATGGGGGAAAATGGCCGACAAAGGAAGCAATCGCCAAAGCGATGGAAGGCCTTACGATACAATCGCTGGGTGGGTACTTTTCCTGGCGAGAGGATCACATCCCGGACTGCAACTACTACATGGGCATTACAACCCACAAAAATCCCTATGACATCGTAACGATCGATCCGATCTTTACGCTTGATACGCGCGAGTATCAGAAGCCGACGGGCGCCGACTTCTATAAGTGGATCGAAAGCAAAAAGTTCCAGGACCTCTAATCCGCGCCGAAGGTCGGCGATTTGCTATCAAGTATCAACATTTTGATCAGCGGCGTGTTCAACGCCGCTGTGCTTTTTCTGGTCGCTGCTGGTTTGCAGATTGTGTTCGGGGTCCAGAAAATCGTCAATCTTGCCTGTGGTTCGTTTTATGCCATCGGCGCTTATTTCGGCATCACTGCGCTTTCCTGGGCGCTCAAGTTGCATTTGCCGGTTGCCTTTTTTATTCCGATTCTGATCGCAAGCGGCCTGCTGTTGGCGCTGATACTCGGGCCAGCAATCGAGCGTCTCCTGAGACTCATTTACCATCGCGACGAGCACTTTCAGCTTCTCCTTACGTTCGCGTTGGTCTTGGTTTTCGAGGATGTTATTCGAATCCTTTGGGGAGCCTCGCCGCTGCAGATCAACAACGTCTATCTGGCATTCGGAGAGTGGCGCCTGGCGCAAAATCTCATGGTGCCCAATTACAATCTTATTGTAATCGCGGTGGCGATAGCTATCAGCCTGGGATTTGGCTGGCTTCTGAAATCCACCCGGTTCGGCAAGATAGTCCGCGCCACCGCCGAAAACGCCGCGATGTGCGAGGCGCTCTGCATCGACCTGCCAAAGGTCTACATGGCGGTGTTCACATTGGGTGTCAGCCTTGGAACTATTGGCGGAGCGCTGGTCGTTCCCGCGACTGCGGCTTCGCTCGACATGGGCGTCGAGCTGATTGTCGACGCTTTCGCTGTGGTCATTATCGGCGGTTTGGGCAGCATGCCCGGCGCCTTGATCGGCGCGTTGATTGTCGGCCTCGCCCGCGCAGCAGCGATCTGGCTCTATCCCGAATTTGAAATGCTTGCGATCTATATCATCGTTATTGCCATATTAATTCTCCGGCCAAGCGGATTGCTCGGCAAGAGCGCATGACGGTCGCCAGCGCTAAACCTTTAATTGTGATGCCCAACGCGCACCGGGCAAAATTGGCCTACGCCGTGCCCGTTGCCGGATTCCTGACAGTCGCCGTTTTTCCCTATGTTGCGGGCCCGCACTACGCGATATTGATGTTTTCCGCGATGGGCTTTGCGATCGCACTGTTGGGGCTCAATCTTCTTCTTGGATTTACCGGACTGTTGAGTTTCGGGCACGCCATGTTTTTGGCGATTGGTGCTTATGCAGCTGCGTATCTGACAACGGCGAAGATCACTGCTCTCGAACTGATTCTCCTGACGGCAGTCGTTACTGCCGTTCTCGTTGCTATCCCAATCGGGTTGCTGTGTATTAGATATGTCAAAATATATTTCAGTATGCTGACGCTGGCGTTCAGCATGCTGCTTTATTCATTCCTTTTCAAATTCTACACAATCACCGGGGGCGACGAGGGCATTCGCATCAAGCTGCCAACGCCGATGCTGATCGATCTATCCAAGCTTGACACCGTCGCCATCCTTACCGGACCCATGTACTATTATGTTTTTGCAATGCTGATCGTGCTTACGTTTTTGATGTGGCGCATCACCTCTTCCGCGTTTGGCCTTGGACTTCGCGCGATCCGTGAAAACCAACAAAAAGCGGAATATCTCGGTGTAAATGTCCAGCGCAACCGGTTGATCGCATTTGTCGTCGCAGGTGCTTATGGCGCGATCGGTGGGGTTATTGTGGCAATTCCAGTCGGCCTTGCCGAACCCAGCCTCGCCTATTGGGTGCAATCGGGCAATCTGGTGTTCATGCTGCTGCTCGGCGGCTACACGAATTTCTTCGGGCCCATCCTGGGCGCAATGATATTCATATTCTTTCAAGACCAGTTGATGTCCTACACTGAATATTGGCGCTTGACCTTCGGCGCCCTGCTGGCTGTCATCGTGATCTTCTTCCCTAACGGCATCATGGGCGTTGCTGATCCGCGCCGACGGTGGTCTACATGACAATTTTGCAAGCCACCGAAGTAAAAAAATTCTATGGGGCATTCTGCGCCCTCGACGGCGTGAGTTTGGCCATCAGCGAAGGCGAGCACGTCTCAATCATCGGACCAAACGGCGCCGGCAAGACCACTCTGGTGAACGTGCTCACCGGCGTAGTGCCCCCGAGTTCTGGCATGGTCCTATTCAAAGGACATGAAATCGGCCATCTCAATTCCGTGCGATTGTCGCGCCTCGGAATGGCTCGCTCCTTCCAGCTGATCAATATCTTTCCCCAACTCAGCGTCCGGGAAACCATTGCCCTCGCGGCTATTTCGAGGCTCGGCCAGGGCGGGCGTATTTTTGCTCGACTGCGGAGCAACGAGGCGGTTTGGGAAATCGTGGAGCGCGTTTCCGGCCTGTTTGGCTTTTCCAGCAAATTGGAACAGCCGGCGAGAAATTTATCGCAAGGCGATAAGAAGCTGCTCGACGTCGCCAGCGCCTTTGC
The DNA here is from genome assembly GCA_963817135.1 of uncultured Alphaproteobacteria bacterium. Classification (GTDB taxonomy): domain Bacteria; phylum Pseudomonadota; class Alphaproteobacteria; order Rhizobiales; family Xanthobacteraceae; genus VAZQ01. The sequence goes on from CAWFNG010000016.1 coordinate 271,397, forward strand.
GCTCAATCCCGACATAATTCTCTTGGACGAGCCGACCAGTGGCGTAAGCACTGCGGAGAAGTCGACCATCATGCAGGTATTGGTGCGCGCCGCCAAGGAGACAGGAATAAAAGCGATAATTCAGGTCGAGCACGATATGGATATCGTGTTTGGGTATTCCAGTCGCATTATCGCAGTACATAACGGGAAAGTTCTCGCCGATGGGACGCCGGAGATGATCCGAGCGCGCGCGGAGGTCATGGCGACCGTGGTCGGAAAGCTGTGACGCAGTGCTGGAAGTTGCCGATCTGGAGGTGGAAATTCAAAACAGCGAAATTCTTCGCGGCATCAACTTCCGCATTGCCGCGGGCGAGCTCGTTTGTCTGGTGGGGCGCAATGGAGCCGGCAAAACGACGACACTGCGCACGATCATGGGCTATATTGCGCCGCGCAAGGGAGTAATCCGCCTTGCCGGGGCTGACCTGGCTGGAAAATCCACGCTTGAACGCGCGCGCTTAGGCATCGGCTATTCGCCAGAAGACAGCGAAGTTCTCGGCGAGCTGACGGTTGCCGAAAATGTGGCCTTGCCGACTTGGACGCGGCGAACGAAAAAATCCGCCAGCGAGCGTATCGAAATTGCTTATGAGGTCTTTCCTAATCTGCGCCGTTATGCGGCGCGACCGGGCACGCATTTGTCCGGTGGCGAGCGCAAGATGCTCTCGATCGCGCGGGCGCTGGCGCTCGATGCAAAGCTCCTGCTGCTGGATGAACCGTTCGAAGGACTATCGCCAACAATCATTCCAGGAATTCGGAGCTCAGTTCATAAAATCGTGCAGCTCGGTCATGCCGTGCTGATCGCCGAATCAGAACTGCAGCACGTCCCCGATTATGCCAGCCGGATCTACGTCATGGAGCGTGGCGAGATCGTCTTCAGCGGCAGCCTCAACGACGCGGGCCGCGACCCTGCAGTGCGCCGCATTATCGGCGTAACGGTCTAGCAAGATTCGGCGCCACATCAGGCAGCAAGGGCACCGGCTTGGGTCAATACGGTCTTGAGCTGCGCGCGGTCCTGCGCGTTCAGCATGCGAAGCGGACGGCGCGGCGGGCCGACCGGCCTCCCAAGAATATCGAGTCCCGAATGAGCGACCCGGATATGCGACTTGGAGCAGATGATGTCGCAAATGGGAAATAGTTTGTCCCAGATGGCCTGGGCGGCTGATGCGTCTCGCCGCTCCACTGCCGATCCAAAGAACTTCATCGCAATATTTGGGACGAAGTTCGTGCAAACCGGCGCCCATCCGGTCGCGCCGGCCATGAAGGCCTGCAGACTGCTTGACTCCCATCCCGCAATCAGCGTGACCTGATCGTTGGTCAATAATCGAATGGCCGTGATGCGAGTGAGATCGCCGGTGCTTTCCTTGATGCAATTGCAATTGTCCAGCTTGGTCAACTTGGCCAAAAGCTCGGGTTTCATGTCGACGCCCGTCGTCCACGGATTGTTGTAGACGCAGATCGGTATTTTGACGGCCCTGGATACCCGCTCGTAATGCTCCAGCACCTCGTCGGTCGTGAGCGGCCAATATGAAACCGGCAGGACCATGATGCCGTCGCAGCCGACATCCTCGGCGTGCTTGGAAAGAGCGATACAAGCCGTAGTGGTTCGTGCACCGGTGCCGGCAACCAGCGATATGCGGCCATCGATATGCTTGGCGGCAATCGCGGTCGCCTGTCTCATCTCCTCGTCACTGAACGATCCGTTGCCGCCAGTGCTGCCAAAAATGCAAACACCGTGCACGCCGCTTTCAATCTGGTAGTCAATCGCGGAACGGAACGCTTTTTCGTCGATCTCCTCGCCGTCCGCCTTGGTGGCGGTTGGCACGAATGTGAAGACCCGTGACCAGAATTCGTTCCGTTTCAACACAGCGCAAACCTCTTGATTGGTTCGTACGGCCATGCCTGCCGTACCGGGAGTAGGCTAAATTTAGTGCTAACACCCTCCCCGTCCGGCAAACAGTACCAGGTCGTGAATGATCGTCGGTGCCAGTTCCCAGCCGAGCCCGCACGCCGTCTCGAAGCTGCTGCCCGGACTAGCGGTAGGATCCGTACTAGCGGCAGGATGATGTCTCGATTAGCATGCAGTGCAAAGAGCTGGCTGCATTGGCGAACGATAGCCTGGCGAGAACGTAGAGGAGAGTGTGATGCCAAAGCTCCTGTCGCTCACGCAGATCGAGCGCTACCACACGGAAGGCTACCTCTCACCGGTTCGCATCATGTCGGAAGACGAGGCGGCCGGTATCCGTGCACGGCTTGAGGAATTTGAATCGCGTACAGGAGGTCCGCTTCGCGGAGATCTCCGTCACAAGACGCATCTGCTTTTCCCCTGGCTTGCCGACCTTGTTCGCAACCCAAAGATCCTCGATGCGGTCGAGGATCTTTACGGCCCCGATCTGCTGTGTTGGACTTCGAACTTTTTCATCAAGGAAACTTGCAACCCAGCCTTTGTGTCCTGGCATCAGGATTCGACTTACTGGGGGTTGAGCGCGCCCGATGTGGTGACCGCCTGGGTGGCATTGACGCCAAGCAATGAAGCCAACGGCGCGATGCAAGTGATGCCGGGCACCCATACGATGGACCAACTGCCGCATCGTGATACTTTTCATAAGTACAACCTGCTTACCCGCGGACAGGAAATCGAGGTCGAAGTCGATCCCACCAAAGCAGTGATTTTAGCGCTGCAGCCTGGGGAGATGTCGCTTCACCATGTTCGTCTGGTGCACGGCTCACCGGCAAACCCGTCGGATGACAGGCGCATCGGCTTTGCGATCCGCTACATTCCGACTCGCGTGAGCCAGACTGCGGGCGAGGACAGCGCGACATTGGTCAGAGGTGAAGACCATTTCCATCATTTCGAGCTGGAGGCCCAACCTGACCGGGAGCTCGCGCCCGAGTTGCTCGCGCTGCACAAGAAGATCGCCGAACGCAATGCGCGTATCCTGTACCGTGGAACAAATGTAGCGAGCTATAACGATCCGGCTGCGATTCGCGGCTGAGCCGGCAAAAAGCACGGGGGGCGCGCCCCGCTTGCGATTTCGAGCGCCTTGCCCCTCTTTGAATAAGCCTATCCCATAACCGCCCGTCGATCACGCAATTCGAAATAGAGGTTGCGCGCGTAAATGAACACGCCGAATCCCTGGCCCAGGATGAAAACCGGGTCACGAATATAGAGAGCATAGACAAAGAGCAGTACGCCGCCGCCGATGGAAAAAAACCAGAATGCGATGGGCACTACCATTCTTCCCGCCCGCTCCGAGGCGATCCACTGTATCGCAAAGCGCATGCTGAACATGAATTGCGCCACATAGCCGAGAAGCACCCACCACTGGAATTTGGCGACGAATACTTCGTGAAGGTAATTGCCGACCGATTGGGAGAGATCAACCAGCATTGCGCTTCACCTCCAACACTTGCGGCAACCGGCGCCGGCGGATGAGCCACCACACGCCGAGAAGATCGAGAATCCCCACCCACAGCCGATCCCACATGCCGTAATTCGACCTGCCTGCCCCGCGTGGACGATCGACCACGTCCACGTAGCCGATCTCATAGCCTTCCCGTCGCACCAGCGCCGGCAGAAAGCGATGCAGCCCGTCGAAATAAGGCAGCATCAGGAAAACGTGCCGACGGAACGCCTTGAGCCCGCAACCGGTGTCGCGGGTGCCATCGCGCAGAACGGCATGGCGCACGCTGTTCGCAATGCGCGATTGCAGCCTCTTATATGCACTTGCGCGCCGCTGGACTCGTTGCCCGGCGACGAGTCCGATGCGCGGGGAATTGTTGAGCGTCTTAAGCAGCGCGGGAATGAAGGCCGGATCATTCTGGCCATCGCCGTCCAATGTGACGACGATCGGTGCACGCGCGTGGCGCACACCGGTGGCGACGGCGGCCGATTGGCCGCATGAGGTTTCATGCTTGACATGGCGAAGCCACGGCCGGCTTGCCATCAACAGTGTCAGTTCCGATTCAGTACGGTCGCTGGAGCCGTCATTGACGTAGACCAGTTCGAAGCTCACGCCCTTGTCCAGGCAAGCAACAATTTCGGAAATCAGCGGGGCGATGTTCCCGGCTTCGTTGCGAACCGGAACGACGATTGAAATTGAGGGGGACGCGGTACTCATTTTTTTGCTCTGCCGTCAAGGACGGGCGCAATCGGCCCGCGGGTGATGGAGCCGCGCGAACATATGAGCCGCGCAGCGGAAATGACGCGAGCTTCTTATGAGGCGAGAAGCTGTCCGACAACCTTTTTGATGCGGGAAAAGGAGGGGCCGGGCAACGGCCGAGTGCTTCCGTCAAAAGCGATCGCAAAGGCAAGCCGCCGCGCGGCAAACCATTCTCGTACCAGAAAAGCACTCGCCACCCCGATAATGGCTCCCGCCAGCACGTCGCTCGGAAAATGCGCAGTGAGCACGACCCGGCTGAGGGCAATAAGGACGGCGTAGGTCCATAATAGCGGCCGCGCCCAGGGATAAAGGGCGCCGAATGCCATTGCGGCGGCAAAGGCGTTCGTGGCATGGCCGGACGGCAAGCTTGCATATTCAACGTTCCAACCGAACGGCAGATAGAGAAACGGATCGGCACTGCCCCCAACAAGCGGTCGCGCGCGTCCGATCAATCGCTTTACGACCGTGAAAATGAGACCGGGAAGCGCAATGGTCGAGAAGAGAAATGCGAGCCGAACCGCGATTGTTGTCAGCACGCGTTGGGAAGAGGGCGGCAGCCTGGACGCAGCGACTGCGAGAACGATGAGCAGAACCGCGATCGGAACCAGCAGCCAGCCGCTATTGCCGAAATCGGTGATCTGATCGAATCGTGCGATAAGCCAAAGTGGAAGATGCTGCGCGATGCCGACGGCCAAGGCATCGAGCAGAAACATGGTGAGCACCACCGCAGCAGCAGCGGTGATCGCGTATATGCCGACACGCATCGGGGCGCGCTTCTTTTTGGCGGCAGCCCGCTTGGGTTTTCGTCCGAGCAGCGCGATATAACGAGCAACATTCTCGCGCAGCGCATGCGGGCCGCCAGCACAGGCCGTCTGCTTTGACTGTGCGGTCGCGCTCATGAGCCGTCCCGCGAGCGATAGACCGCGATTGTTACGGGTTGCCCGGTGCTGACATTGAGACCCTCGATACGCGGCCCTGCCGTATAGCGCAAACCGATCGCTTCGGCGCGCTGCGCGAAGCCTTTCTCGTGGTGCAATTCGATGAACGCAAACCGACAGTCACCGCCGCGCAAGAACTCGGCGGCGCCTGCACTATCAGTCAGTTGCGTCGCCGTTCCGGCGAGAAATACCAGGCTGGGCTCTTGATATCCGGCTGCAGCGGCGACCGGCTGTGCGCACCCGCTTTGGCGCAAAACGCGAGCTAGCGCAGGAGCGGGAAACAGATAGCCAAGCGCCGGAACAACCAGACTGAAAACCGCGATCGAAGTGAGCACGGATGCAGCCGCCGCGCGCAGCAGCGAGTGCTCCGCGCCGTCAGCTTCGTAGAGCCGCCACGCCAACAGACCGAGGATCGCCGCCCCTCCGACAAAGGGCCACGCCAACGGGCCGAATTGCCGGCCGATCACGGCGAGCGCCACAATAGCGCCAGCGCCACCGACCACCGGCATCACAAACCACCACATCGTGCCCCATATCAGCCAGCGCGTGCGCGCCAGCGCGCGGCGCTCGACAGCGCCGGCAATGAGGATGGCAACCGCAGGATAGAGCGGCAGCACATAATGCGGCAGCTTGGTGACGATCAGCTCAAGCAAGAGCCAGGAAGGTATGAGCCAAGCCAACAAAAACTTGGTCGGGGCCTCGCGGCGGCTGGCCCAGACCGCTGGCGCGGATAATGCCGCCAGCATCGCTCCCGGAAAAAACGTGACCCAGAACAGAAGGAAATAGTAGCCGGGCGGCGCGCCGTGGGCTTCCTGCGCAGAGAAAACCTTGCTGAGCAGATCCTGCCCAACGGATTCAACCAGAAACGCGTCGCCGCTGCGTCCAATGATCGCAACAAACCAGGGCAATACGATAGCCGCGAACCAGATCACGCCGACTGCCGGTTTGAGCCCAAGCAACCAGTGGCCGGAGCGATCGACTGCAACGAGCGTTATGGCCGCAAGGCCAACCACCATGGCGATCATCGGCCCCTTGATGAGAACGCCCGCTGCCAAGGCCGTCCAAAACACCCCCGCCAGGACCCATGCAGAGACCCTGTCGTCTTGTGGCGGAAGATAAGCGCGCGCCATCGCACCCATGGCGGCCACCACGGTCATCAGCAAGACGGCGTCGGTGGTCGCTAGCAGCCGCTCGATGCCGAGAAGCACGCAGCTTGCCATCATCAAAGCTGCAACCAGCGCAGCCCGCCGAGACACAAAGGCGAGCGCCGCCCAATAGGTCAACAGAACGGCGCCGATTGCGCCCACCAACGAAGGAATCCGATAGAGCCAGATGGTGGTGAGCGCGCGCGCAAATCCCAATGCGTGCGCGGCCTTCACCGCGCCGGCCTGAAGCCAATAGATACCGACCGGCTTTTTGTAGCGCACCTCATCCTGGAAACGAATGTCGACATAGTCGCCAGTCTCGATCATCTGTTTGGTCGCTTGCGCAAAGCGCGCCTCATCGCGATCGATGGGCGGGATGGCGAAGAAACCCGGCAGAAAGACCAACAGGGAAACGAGCAGCAGCGCTCCAATGGCACGCGCATGCGACGTTGCCGCGAAATCGAGGGCGCCGATGAGGCTGCGCGCGGAAACCGCTCGACGCTTGTGCTGAATGACGGAAATATCCATGTCCCCGAGAATGTGCTTGCTGCCCCGTTATCGTCTAGCAAAGTTTGCAGCAGGGGCAAATGATTGGCGAAATTCACGCCGAAAGATCAAATTCTGCCGCGCTTACTGCAAGCGCACCATCACGCTGTCGGTTGCCCCGCGCGCATCCATGACCGTGAGGCGCACGAACCCCGGCCCTTCGGGCTGAAAGAAGAACGTGCGCCGGGACAATTCATCGGGGAGTGGCATGCCGTTGACCAGGACCGTGACCGGTCCGGAACCGCCGCTTACTTTGAGCGCAATTGGATCGAGCTTGCCAGCGCCGTCGCTTGCAAGCTCAAGCCTTGCACCATTGGGTGGGAACATGATGCGCAGCTGCGGCTCTGCGCTCTCCCCCGGCGCTCCCTCGGCACGCAAGTGCTGCAGCGGCGGCGGCAGTTTTCCATTCATCGCGATCAGGGCGCCTTGCGGCGCAGCGGGCAACGCTGTCGGCGGTTTTCCGGTTCGGGCAAAAGCATCGAAAAGAATGGGCGCCGCCGCAAGCCGGCCCATCAGGCCGGGCACCGGAGCACCGTCGGGCCGGCCCACCCACACGCCTATGGTGCGCCTGCCGTCGAATCCAACCGCCCAGGCATCACGATAGCCGTAGGAAGTTCCGGTCTTGTAAGCGATGCGACCACCGCCAGCATTCTCGGGCGGCGGCGTTCCAATGAGGATATTGCCGACGTACCACGCAGCGACAGGATCGAGCAGCCGCAGCGGCGTAGCACTCGCTTGAGCATCTTGTCTCTGCTCGATCAGGGGCATCGTGGTTCCGAGCCGCGCAGAGTCCCGCATAAAGGGTGACCAGGTCGGCAAGCTTCACGCCGAGGCCTCCCAGTGCCATGGCAAGCCCAGGAGTTTCTCCGCGCGGCAAGGCGAATGATGCGCCCGCCTGCTGCAATCGTGCCGCGAAGCGACTTGGGCCGACGCGGTCGAGCACCATCACCGCCGGCACATTCAGCGACAGCTGCAAAGCGCGCCGTACGCGTACCGTACCTTGGAACGTGAGATCGAAGTTCTCCGGCGCGTAGCCGCCGAATCGAACGGGACGATCCTCGATCAGGCTCTCCGGATGCACCACGCCGTCCTCGAAGCCCAATCCATAAATGAAAGGCTTCAGCGCCGAACCCGGCGACCGCATCGCCACAGTCATATCGACATGCCCGGCACGGCGCACATCGAAATAATCGGCTGAAGCGACGCGGGCGAGGACCTCGCCGGTTGCATTGTCAACGGCGAGGATTGCGACTGATACATCGGGGCCGAGCGTTTGCGCCCGCTCGCGTGCAAGCTCCTGCAGATTTTTCTGCAGCTGCGCCTCGACGGTCAGCCGGTAGAAATTTTGCCCGGGAGCGGCGGCGACTGCGGCATCGGCGGAATGCGGCGCAAGCATTGGCATGGGCGTGCGTCCATTGGGTACCGCTTCCTTCCGGGCATGCGCGATCTCCTCGACCGGTACGATCCCGGCGGCCGCTATGCGATCGAGCACGCGGTCGCGAGCGTGTCGGGCTGCCGGAACCGAGCGATCGGGCCGACGCTGCTCCGGCGATTGCGGCAATGCAACCAGCATGGCCGCTTCGCCCAGCGTCAGGCGGCGCGGCTCCTTGCCGAAATAGGCAAGGGAAGCAGCCCGCACGCCCTCGAGATTACCGCCATAGGGAGCGAGACTGAGATAGAGCGACAGGATCTGATCCTTGGACAGGCTGCGCTCAAGCTCTACGGCCCGCACGATTTGCCGGAGCTTGGCGTGCAACGAGCGCTCCTTTCTCGGCTCAAGCAGGCGCGCCACCTGCATGGTGAGTGTCGATCCGCCGGACACGATGCGGCGCTGCATCAGGAGCTGCGCCATGGCACGCCCCAGCGCGAGCGGGTCAACGCCGACATGGCTACGGAAGCGCTTGTCCTCGTAGGCAATCAGCAGGTCGAGGAAGCGCGCATCCACGTCCGCTCTGGTGGCAGGCAGGCGCCAGCGACCTTCAGGGGTGGTATAGGGCCGCAGCAGCGTGCCGTCGCGATCGACAACGAGGGGCGAAAATGCAAGCGCATCCCCCAGCGGCGCCGGCCCGAGCGAGACGATCCACCAGGCGACGACTGACAGAAGGATGAGAGTTGAAACTGTTGCAGCCCCTAATCCCAGCCATAGCCGTTTGGTCGTGGCAATACCGGGACGTAGGTTGGAGCGTGCCGCAAGGGCGAGCAAAGCCGCAGGTGCCCTCTCCCCTTGCGGGAGAGGGCCGCGCAGGATTCGCCACAGCAAGAATGGGTGAGGGGGATTTTGCATTCAAAAAGAAACCCCCTCACACATTCTTTTTGGTGAACCGCCGAGGAGCCCTCTCCCGCAAGGGGAGAGGGCGCATTTACGAGCGCCGCGTTTCCCGCACTCCATTCCGAGTTTGCCGAGCCGCTGAAACATAGGCGTCACGTGTGTTGCTAGTTCGCGGCGTTGACCTCGATTGAACCGGTCGCGGTGCGCCCAAATCGATCGGGCCGGTACATGTCTTCCACATAGGCTTGCGGATGGACGTAGCGACCCGGGGAGACGGCGCGCACGACATAGGCAATGGTGAACACCGCAGCATCATCGCTCTTGCGATCGAAGGCCGCGGTGAAGCGGTCGTCGCGAAATTCGGAGTACACCGGCTCCTGTGCGTCCTCGATCCAAGCGAGCCTGCCGGTATCGCCTGATGACACCAGCCGTGGGTTGTCGATCTCAAATCCTGCCGGCAGATAGTCGGCAACTATGATGCGTCCGAACTGCGGCTGCGGCTCGGTCATTTTAAGCACCACGACGAAGCGGTCATTCTGTTTGGCTTTGGTTGGATCGGCGGCTTTTCCGGCCACGGTGAAATATTTCCGCTCGATCTTGAAACCCTTTTCAGCAGGGGGCTCGGGCACCAACGGTGCGCCCGAGACGGTGACGACAGCCTGTAGCGTCCCCTCCCCTACATTCGTGATCTTCAATGGCGCCTGCAGATCGCCCGGACGCAGCGTTCGATTGAGCGGCCCTTGCAAACTCTCGCCGCCAATGTCGAGGGAGATTCCCTGCTGATCCTTGGCGAGCGCGCGGGCGGCGAGCACCAACCAGGCGTTCTCCTGGGTCGACGTGCTGGGGCTGCGATTGCGCGCCGCCTCCACGCGTTCGAGGGCACCGGCGACGGTTGCAGCCGGAGCACCGGATTCGGACGCAAGCGTGACCAGCGCGGCTGCGTCGCGCAAGATCGAGCCGTAATCGCTGCGGCCGGAATCGAGCGCGGGCTGCGGCACAATAGAGGCGAGCGCCGCGGCGTAAACGCGCTCGGCACGGACGCGGTCGCCCAACATGGAAAGAGCGGCAGCAATCTGTGCCTTTGCGATGGGAGTGGCGATCACGTCGAGTTTGGTGTCGGCGTAATAACGCAAATCACCGAGTGGCGCGGCGGCGTTCCTCGCCAGCACATAAAGCGCATAGGCGAGATTGCTACCCCCGTCCTTGGAAGGATCGGGCGCATTGCCCACAAAATTGCGCAGCCGATCGAGCGCGAGCTTCATTCCAAGATCGCGAACCGCAAAGCCGCGCTCGCGCGCCCGCGTAAGGAAATCGGTGACGTAGGAATCAAGCCACGCGTCATCTCCGCCGGCCGACCAGAGCCCGAACGAACCATTGGAACCTTGGCGGGCAAGCAGCCGGTCGATCGAATCGCGGATGCGCTGATCAACGCTGCTATCGAGAGCAAGATGCGCCGCACCGGCGAGATCATTGACGTAAAGCAGAGGCAATGCGCGGCTTGCGATCTGCTCCGAACATCCGAATGGGTAGCGGTCGAGCGCAGCCAACAAGGCGGCAGGATCGAGCGTGGAGATGCCAACCGACAGCGCGACCGATCCGCTTCCCGTGACCAAATCGGCAAACATGTCGTTGGAAAGCGTAAGGCTTTCGCCTTTCGCGAGCGTCTTGACCGTGCGGCGGGCGAGAATCTGGCTCCCCGGCCGCACGGTCAGTGCGTATTGCCGCTCCATCGAAAAGCCGCCTGGGCCGCTGACGCGCACTGCCAGCCCCGCAGTTCCGGCGCCTGATGCTGCGAGCGGCAGCGTGACGGAATCCCGCTGCGTGGCGGCAAGTTTCAGGGTCTGCGATGGGGCGTTGCCAGTCACGTCGAGGCCTTCGTTTTTCACCTCAATGCGGTAGTCGCCGGGTTGACCCTCCACGTTATCAAGCTCCAATCGCATGCTGGCGCGATCGCCATTGAGGAGAAAGCGCGGCAACGTCGCCGTGAGCACGACCGGCTCACGCACGATGACATCGCCGGCGGCGCGGCCAACCTTGTCCTTCGACCAGGCCACCGCCATGACCCGAGCGGTGCCGGAAAAATCAGGGATGTCAAAGATCGCCTCGGCGGTGCCGTCGGGTTTAACCGTGACGATACCGGAATAGAGCGCGAGCGGCTTTTGGGTTGGAGGCGAGCCTTGCAATTCCGCCGCGCCGTCGCCGCCCGTCCTGACCTGACCGCGAGCACCCTGCATGCCGTCGATCAGTTGTCCGTAAAGGTCGCGAAGCTCGGCGCTGAGCCGACGCTGACCGAGGTAGTAATCATCCGGGGCCGGCGGCTTGTAGCCGGTCAGATTGAGGATGCCGACATCGACGGCAGCCACCACCATGCGCGCCTCCTCGCCCGGCGCAAGTCCTTTTACCTTCACCGGCACGCGCAATGCACTGTCAGGACGCAGCAGAGGCGGTAACGCCATATCGAGCGTCAGCGTGCGCGCTTTGCGATTGATCGAGAACCACTGCACGCCGATGGATCGCCCGGGCATGCGCTCGGCCCGTGCGTCAAGCGGGCGCCGCAGCGTAGCGACGACGTAGGCGCCGCTGCCCCAGTCATTGCCGACCGGAAGCCGCAGCCGCGCGGTGCCCTGCGTCACGTCCTGGCTCACCGTCGTTATCAGCCGATCGCCGATCACGTTGAGCATGACCGTGCCGGCAGTGCGCGCAGTGACCGCAACCGTCATGCTTTCGCCCGGCAGGTATTCCGGCTTATCGAGCGCGATTTCCAGAAGGTCCGGCGTGTCGGCCCTCGCCTCGGCGTACCAGCCGGCATCGAAGGCAACGGAAGTGACCGGCCCATTGCGGTCGCCGGTCGTAACTTCCAGGCGATACCGGCCCCATTGCACAGGCATGGAGATGCGACCGGGCTTGTCGCCGGCGATGTCGATACTGCCGTCAGCGATGCGCTGGGTGGTCTTGACCGGCTCGAATTCCCACACGCCCTCGCGACGGTACCACTGGTATTTGGTGTCGGTCTTGAGCAGTTCGTAGCGCAGACCCTTGCGCGCAAGGGCCGCGCCGTCGGGAGCGGCGAACACCACATCGAACGTTGCGTTGCTGCCGTCGCCGAGCGAACGGCCGGAGAAAAGCGGCTTGACGCCGATCATGGGTGCAGACGGGATCACCGGCAGCGTGAGTTTGCGCTCGACCGCGCGGCCGCCGGCCTCCGCCATGCGCACGATGATCTGCGCCTCGAGGGGACGCGTGGTGACCGGCTGCCGATCGAGAGTTACGGAAAAGCGCGACTTGCCGTTGGCATCGGTTTCGGGCAGGCCCTCGAGCGGCTGGCGAGCGGTCTCGACGTCCTCATCGCCAAGCCCGAACTGATAGCCGGCGAAGGCGGCCCGCTCGCGTGCGGCCGTCACAATCATTTCTCCTTCCAATTCGAGCTTGGCGGCCGGGGCGCCATAAAGGAAGCGGCCATCGATCATGATTTCGGCCGGCGCAGTTTTGGAAATGCCCTTGGCATTCGTTGCAAGATCGAATTCGAGTCGATCGGCAACATAGTCCTCGACCAGGAAGGTAGCCTCGCCCACCGGCGACCGCTTGGGGTCGGTGAAGGCGCGCACGCGCCAGGTACCGGTCGGCGCCGAAGGCACGAGACCCACGGGGAATGCACGGCCGCCAATGCCCTGGTCTGCAACAACCGCGCGGCGGTATTCCACTCCGTCCGGGCGCTCGACCACGAGCGTAAGCGGGACATTTGCTGCGGCCACACCCAGGCCGTCGCGCAACAGCGCGGTCACCTGCACCGTCTCCCCGGAGCGGTAGACGCCGCGCTCGGTGAACACGAAGGCGTCGAGGCCAGCAGCAACCGCACGGCCGGCGACGCCGCGATCGCTGAGGTCGAAAGCGGGTGCTTTGAGGCTCAAGAACGCGTAGTCCCCCTTGGCGTCGGAGGTAATCAGCATGGCGGGCGCCATGGCGCCTTCGCCGCGGGTAAGACTTGCTTCGAATTGCACGTGACCGCTGTCGCCGGTGCGCTTGCGCGCAAGCACTTCGTTGCCGCGCGAAAGCAGGCGCACTTCGACAGCGCCCTTCGGTTGCGCGGTTTCAAGGGAATGCGCGAAGGCATGTACGCCGTCGTTGCCGGAGAACGCACTCAGTCCGAGGTCCGAAACGATGAACCATTGCGTCGCCAGCGCGTCGAATTCATCGCTAGGCGTACCGGGCGCTTCCGCCACCATGACGTAGACGCCAGGCGACAGCGTCCCGATCACCTGTTCGACCGGAAATGCGGTGACGACGTCGGTGTTGAGCGTCTGCTCGACGCTCATTTCCCCTTTCCAGACCTGGTTGCCGCGCCGCTCCTTCAATCGATTGAGATCGTAGCGATCGAGCGTTCCCTGGAACTCGCGCCCGATTACCGTGTCGAGAAGATTGCGATCGCCGATGCGATAAATTTCGAGCGCGACGGTGGCAGTGTTGACGCTGACCAGCGGAATGCCGCGTTGGCCAGTGCGCGGCAGCACATAGGCCTTGCCGGTAAAGCGCACCAGCGGCTTTCGATCGCGGACGTAAACGGTGAAATCTGTCGATTTCGCCAATGTCTCGCGCACCACCGAAGGAATGCCGGCACGAATGGTGACGACATAGCTTTCGCCGTGCTTGAGGCCTTCCACACAAAGCTGTCGGTCCTGTACCGAGACGGCCGGCTTGTCCACTCCGGCAACAGCGACGAATGGCGAGAAGTCCATGCGTCGCGACGGCAGATCCTCGGAGAATTGAAAGCACACTCGCGGCGAGGCGGAATCGGAATCGACCGTGTAGTCGACGAGGCGGAAACCATACTCTTCGCGCAGCCGCTCGTATTGCTGACGCACGTCCGCCACTTCGCGCAATTCAAGCGAGATGCGCAACGCGTCGAGCGCGGGCCGCCACACCGAGCGGTCGACATAAGTGCGCGCGATAACGACCAGACTTTCCGCCTCTTCGGAGGCATCGCTCGAACGTTGGTAGGCGATATAGGCGGCGGTGGCGGCGCGCTCGAGCAAGAGGCTGCGCTCGCGTTCGTTACCGGGTCGCAATTGAAGAACGGTCTTGGCAAGGCGCAGCCAGTTGGCGCTGTCGTCAGGCGCAATCGCGACAATCTGTCCCAAAATCTGCATGCCGGTGCGAAAATCGTTACGCTGGAAGGCGGCGTCCGCTTCCCGCCGCAGTGCCGCGGCCGATTTGGTGACATGCCCCGCCTCGGCCTTGATCTGCGCTTCGAGCTTGATGGCAGCGTCGGCGAGATCGTTGCGTTTGAAGGACTTGTCGGCGGCGAAGCTGGGGAAGGCGAATAATAGCAGGACGAGCGCGGCTGCACCGGCAGCGCGAACGAACGCGAGCATGGGGTAACCTCCGGTTCCCGTCGGGCGGGGGAAAACCCGAACGGGCCGGCGAGATCATCGCGAAAACATGTCGAGGTCGTGGCCAAAGCGGGCGGCTGAGCAGCGCCGGGCGGGCATCTGCCTCGTCCTAAAGGAGGGCGCAGGGACAGAAATATCCAGTAACACCTGCCGTGCGCGCGCCCGTCTCGAAGGCTGCTTCTTTGTCGCGGTGAATGCTCACTCCACCGTATCGTAACCGCGAATATTGCGTTCCGAGCCAAATCCCCAGTAATTGCGCAGGGTTTCCGGCCCCCAGACTTTGGGGCGCTGCGGCCGATCCTGGTGCCAGGGCCGCGGGTCGAAATAGCCCAGCGCTTCGTCCTTCATCTGATCCATCTCGCAAAAAAACTCGACACGCACCTTGTCGGCGTTGCGATGATAGATCGCGATATTGTGACCGATGATGTGCCGCCCGGGGCCCCAGACCAGGCGAATGTCCTTCTTGGCGAGCACTTCGCAAGCCCTTTGTATTTCCGCCCAGTCCTTGACCTCGAAGGCGATGTGATGGAGCTGCGGCGCCGCGTCGTAGACGAAATTGACCGTGTGATGGTCCGGCCCACAGCGCAGAAACGCGAAGGTTTGCGCGTACCAGTCGGAGACCCGAAAACCGAGCACGCCGGTATAGAAGCTCACCACCTTCTGCACGTCGTTGACGCGATAGGCGACATGGCCGAGCTTGATTGGCATGACGCCGATCTCGGTCCTGTCCTCGTTCGCGAAGGCATATTCGGAATAGATTTCGACCAATGTTCCCTTGGGATCCTTGAAGACAACCGCCTCGCTCACACCCGGGGAGATATTGCTGCGGCGCTCGCTGCTGATGCCGAGCGTTGCGAGATGGCGAGAAAGCTCGACGAGGTCGCTGCCGGGAGCGACCTGAAAGGCGATGCGCGTGAGCGCGTTTGGCTCACCGGGTTCAAGGACGATAGCCTCGAGCCCCTGCCTGGTAGACAAGACGGCGCGCCGGGCGTCGCGTTCGATGAGCGAGAGGCCGATGGTCTCGGTGTAATACGCGACCTGCCGAGCAAGATCAGGGGTGCTCAGGGTGGCGTGTCCCAACCGTCGCACATTGATCACGTGCCGGCTCCTGCTCGCACGATCGGTGGCTCAAATGCCAGGCTTGCCTGTTTCAATGCCGCAGCCCTGCTCCTATGTGTATGCTGATCCGGCACCTGGTTGGAAAAAAATTAGCAATCCAACCGCTGAATGATGGTCAGGCCGCGCTGGCCAGTTCGCCCGATCCTGGGCTAGAAGCTTGCGCCGCGGCCCCGTAGCTCAGGGGATAGAGCAACAGCCTTCTAAGCTGAAGGTCGCTGGTTCGAATCCAGCCGGGGTCGCCACTTTTTAATGGGTCCGTTCGCTCAAGCCGCATAGGTCGATGCAATCTTCCAGCGTGATCATAGATTGCGCCAGAAACGAGTTCACCGGTCGCACGCCAGCACTCGCAATAGCATTGGCCCGTATCGAAGCTGCGGTGACACGTCGCAAGCCGCCAATGTTTTGGCGGCGTTAGACTGGGGCAGAGCGACCCCGATCGCGGCCGAAACTTTCATCAGGCATTGGGAAGGGAAAGACGATGACACTTCCGCGGCGTCAATTTCTGCATCTGGCGACCGGTGCCGTCGCCTTCTCTGCCATGTCGTCGAGCGCGCGGGCGCAAACCTACCCGACCCGTCCCGTGCGCATCATCGTTGGCTTTCCCGCTGGCGGGCCGACCGACATTGTTGCGCGCGTCATGGCACAATGGCTGTCGGAGCGTCTGGGTCAGGAATTCGTTGTCGAGAACCGGCCTGGTGCTGCCAGCAATATCGGCACCGAGACAGCCTTAAGGGCACCTCCTGACGGTTACACGCTTCTGCAGGTCACGTCGAGCAACGCCGTCAATGCAACGTTCTACGAAAAGCTCAACTTCAATTTGATGAGCGACATCGCCCCGGTCGCAGGCATCATCCGCGTGCCGTTCGTGATGGAGATCAACCCATCGATTCCAGCCAAGACCGTCCCCGAGTTCATCGCTTATGCAAAGGCAAATCCGGGCAAAATCAACATGGCGTCTGGCGGTATCGGAACCTCAACCCATATCGCCGGCGAGTTCTTCAAGATGCTGGCCGGCGTCAATCTGGTTCATGTGCCCTATCGTGGCTCAGCGCCTGCGCTTACCGACATGATTGGTGGTCAGGTGCACGTGATGTTCGATATTTTGCCGAGCTCGCTTCAACACATTCGAGCCGGCGCGCTGCGCGCGCTGGCTGTGACCAGCGCGACGCGTTCGGAGGTGCTGCCGGACCTGCCGACCTTGGGCGATTTCCTGCCGGGCTATGAGGCAACTGCCTGGTACGGCGTCGCCGCGCCCAGGAATACGCCAAGCGAAATTGTCCAGAAGCTCAACAATGAGATTAATGCGGGCTTGGCCGATCCCAAAACAAAAGCACGGCTCGCCGACTTGGGCGGGGCCGTAACCCCTGGTTCGCCCGCCGATTTCGGAAAGCTCGTCGCGGAAGAGATCGAGAAATGGGGTAAGGTCGTCAAGTACTCAGGCGCCAAACCGGAATGAATCCAGGAACCCTCGCGATGGCACGCCGAACATTCCGTAACGTCCCGTTCCGCGCGGACGTAATTTCTCGACAAGTCCGCATTTCTCTCAAGCCGACGGGGTATCGCCAAGTGCGGATCCGCGATAAAGGGGATTCCCCCGATGTGGTCGCCGGGATATCGGGAAAGCAAGCTAGGCGGCGGCGCGCTGGAGCATGCCAGCGTTGCGCAACGCTCGTTCGATGGCCTCGAGCTCCGTGCCAGTCGGCAGCTGGGTCGGCGGCTGCACGGTTGGCGACTGCAGAATACCAGCGAGGTACATCGCCATCTTCATGCGAGCATGGGCATCGCCTGTCGGCTCACCTTCCCCATAGACCGCGTCCTTGAGCGGGTTGATGCGGGCCTGTAACCCCATCGCTTCCTTCAGGTCGCCCGCGCAGACAGCGGCATAGAGATCGATGATCATCTGCGGAATGAAGGATGCAAACCCGACCAGGGCTCCGTCGACACCTTGCACCATCGAAGCAAGCAAATACTCGTCATGACAGGTGAGCACGCTGACTTCTGGGCTTGCCTGCCTGATCGTGCGCACGTCACGCGCATACTTGTTCATCTCGCGCGTGCCGAGCTTCATGCACTTCACCCAAGGAAGCTTGGCGAGCTGACGCAGCGTCTCAAAATTGTAGGAGGCGCGCGTCCAGGCCGGATAGACGTGTACGACGAGGTCGAGACCGGAACCCTTTCCGATCGCCGTGAAATAATCGACCACGTTCGACGGCTGCTTCATGCCGAAGCGCAACCATTGATGCGGCGGCATGACGAGGAGTGCAGTCGCTCCAGCCCGACGAGCCAGCTGCGCCTGCTCAACGGCATCGGCGATACCTTCGCAGCAGATCCCGGACACTACCGGCAGACTACCTTTGATCTCGTCCGCCACAATGCGAGTGACTTCAGCACGCTGTTTCGCCCCTAGCGAAAAGACCTCGCCGGTGTGGCCATTGGTAACGAGGCCACCAATCCCATTGTGGCCAGCAAGCCAGCTTGCCAGCTTGCGAAGCTCGGGCTCGTCGATATTCAGCTTTTGGTCAAATGGGCACTGCATCGCGGGAAAAATGCCTTTGTATGCGGTAGTCATGACGGTTCTCTTTGCCTAAGCAGCATTGCCTTCACCACCACGGAACGCCTAGCCTGCGACGACGGCAGGTTTGCACAGACTAGGCGTCCTCGTGGGCGCGGGGAAGAGGTGCACGCGCGAAAACCGCCGCGTCGTCGGATGTCTGCATGGCATATTCACGCAGATGAACGGCGTCGTAACCGCTCTGCCGAAGCCGCTCCGCCACGGACGGCGACAGCGCGTTGTCTACCAGAAATTTCAAGGAATCGTCAGTGGCAGTTCGGGCTCCCGTGAATCTCACTTTCCCTGGCCGTGCCCGGCACTCTTGTGATTACCTGCCAGCCCAACCGCTCGCACATGTGCCGCAGCCGCTCAAGATCTGCCATCCGTAGAATGCTCAAACCCGTCTTGATGTCCTTTGCGATATATCGCGTTTTTTCAGCATCGTACTGAATTTCTACAACGACCGGGCTCGCCGATGGCCGTTCGGGCGCTACGTCCCTTGCCGGCGCGGGCATTACCAGCTCACTTTCAGCGGTGTTGTTATTTGCGACCGGAACTGCCGTTTCTGTTTCGGAGAAGCCGCCGCTTAAGGGCGGCGCTTCGACCTCTGCTTCAGGCAGATTGGCAGACATGGCTGGAGACCCTGGCTGTGTTTCAAGATCACTTCCTGGGTTCCCATGAGACCGGACAGGTGTTTGGACGATCTCAATCGCGCGTTTGAGGAGAGCCTCGCATTCCTCGATGTCGTTCTCGCTTTCAGCAACGACCAAGCCAGGCGCTTCGGTTTGCACCGCTACCGGCTCAATGTTCGCAGTGTTCAGAAACGGTTGAGATTCGACAGGGCTCGGGGCTGCGGTGGTCACCGGCGCCGGAGAGCCTGCCGCCTTGCCTTGACTGACCGAAACCAGCCGGCGTTCAAGCGCACCGCGGACCGCCGATAGATTTGCGAAGATGCGCTTGATGATGCCCCTTGGGGCCGCGTCCTCGTGCTCGAAAGACGAAGGTGCGATGGAGGGTGCTGTACCCATCGGCACGGCAGCGGCCAGGCCGGGTTCGACTTGTTTGACAAAAGCAAGACGCTGCTCAGTGTCTCCGCAGGCAGAACACACAAAAGTACGGCGCTCGAAGCCGGAGACCGGAGCAGCATCGTCCCCGGTTATCTGCTCCAGTGACATCTCTGCACCGCATGCCAAGCACTGCATGGTATTTGCTCGCTCTCGACCGGGTTGAGCACCCTTGGATTGCAGAAGCCGCCGCTCCTCGCTGCTGCTGGGCGGCGAGCTGGATGATATTCCCAAACCAAAATGCTTTCCAGGTGCAGCGCAGGACCGCTCGATTTTACCCTGAGCGACGATCCAGCCGGGAAAGCTGTGACAGCTGCGGTCAAACCGAGAGCGGCAAAGAGGTCGACATGACCGACCAGCATCGACGATTGGCCGGCCTTGACGAAATTGCGCCGGCGCATGCGCCAGGCCTGGATATTTGGCGGCGGCAGACGACCGAGTTCATGCGCTACATCGGCCCAGCCATCGAGGATGCTCAATTGAATGGCGCGGTCTTCAGGCCCGAATATCCAGTCCGCCCTGCCGTGCACGACCGAATACCCGAACCGTTCATAGAGAGCGATGGTCTCGCGTGGCGCGCCCGGTCCGAGTGCCGGACCAAATCCTTTGTCGCGAAGCTGGTGTTCATTCGCAGCGTCGATGATAGCCGCGTCCAGAGGATCATCGGGATCGAGCACAACGCGGCCGTCATACGTAAACGCCGCATAGAACGGAATTTGCCGTGCGACCGTCAGGGAGACCAGCCGTTGCAGCCAGTCGCCGGAGACGAGATCGAGCAGCGCCGAGGTGACGATGAAATCGGCAGGTTCGGCGAGCATCTTCTCGAGATCGCAGGCAAGGTCAACGGCACATGTGGTGACGGTTGTGCCGGGATGCCGGCACTCCGCGGCTCGAGCGAGCAGAGCACGATCCTTGTCGAGCATTTTCCATTCCTGCTTGCCGGGCAAGCGCGGGGCAACTGCGCGCAGGGTGGAACCGGTTCCGCAGGCAAGATCGGTCACTTTGACCGAACTTCTGCCGGCAAAAGCTGCGACTGCTGCTTCAAACACCCGCGAGTTACGTGCGCGCATATCGTATGGCTCGCGCATGGCGAGCCAATCGGCGGTAAAAACGCTCACGCCGCCGCCTCGATCGCGGCGGCAAACACCGCAGCCGAGTCGCCCCAGGAGGGAAGGCGCGTAGCCGCCGCGCGCGCACCCTGCGCATAACGCAGCCGTGTCTCGCGATGCTCGATGAGCCGGCGCAGCGCGCGGGCGAGTGCTGCGGTATCGCCCGGCGATACAAGGATCCCGGCGTTTTCCGGGACAGTTTCTGGAATTGCCCCGGCATTCGTGCCAATTACCGGCAGGCCATGGGCAATGGCTTGCGCGAAGGCCATGCCGTAGCTCTCAAAATGCGATGCGAGGACGAACAGGTCGGAGGCGCGATAAAGCTTCCCCAAGCGTTCGGGCGTTACGGCGCCGAGGATTGCGATACGGTCGAGGAGGCCTTGCGAGGTGATCTCGGTGCGGAGCATGGCCGCGTAGCGCGGGTCACGGCCTGCGTCGCCGGCAATGGTGAGCTGCCAGGGAAATTCGGCAAGGCTCGCGAGCGCCGCGACCAACACATCGTAACCCTTGCCTTCTACCAGGGAGCCCACCGAGAGAAGGCGGACAATCCCATCGCTGCTGCCTTTTGCCGGAAGCGCCGGATCGGTGCCAGGGCGGGCAATGGTGATGCGCTCGGCAGAAACCGCATAGTCCGCAGTCAATAGTCGTCCCATGGGCGCGCTGGTAACGATCACTCTGCGCGCACAGGCAAGCGCCATTCGTTCGGTTGCGCGATAAGTTTCGGCCTTTGCACGCGGCAATCCCCATTCGAGCGCCAGCGGAAGGTGCACGAGACCGATCAGAGGATTGCGGCTCTGCAATGAAGCTGCGGCCTCCGGCAAGGTGCCGAAGGCAAGCCCGTCGATGACAATGGGTACCCCAGCGGGCGTGGCCGCGAGCAGCTTTCCAGCCGCCGCGCGCCTTTGCGCGTCTACATCCGGGTATCCATCGCCGAGATTGATGACGTCGACGCTCCAGCCCAGCTGCGAGAGTTCGGCAATCATGCGCCGGTCATAGGCATAGCCGCCGGTCGGGGTTGCAAGATCCCCCGGTACCGCGAATGCAAACCGCCTCAACACAGCGGTACCTCGTGAGCCGTCGGAAGCTCTTTAGAAGTTGTCGCCATTCTTGCTATTGCATCCCGCCATGATCCGCACCCTGCGAACTGCGCTCGGCATTATGCGGTCCGTGCGCATCTATCATGGCAATCCAAAACGATCAGCTGCGATGGTTGAGTTTTATCGCCGCTTTGCACAGTCGGGCGACCTCGTATTCGATATCGGAGCGCATGTCGGCGATCATATAGCCACATTCAGAAGGCTCGGGTCACGGGTGGTTGCGGTCGAGCCGCAGCCTGCCGTCGCGCGTACCCTGAAAATCTTTTATGGACGCGATCGCAATGTCGTCATCGAGCAAACAGCGATTGGACGCGCGCCCGGCACAACGAGACTGATGATCAACATCGACAATCCGACGATCTCAACGGTATCGGACGATTTCATTCGCGCCGCCCATCGCGCGCGCGGCTGGGAAGGCGAGGCCTGGACAAAACCGATCGTCGTCCCGGTAACGACGCTCGATGCGCTGATCGCTCGACATGGGGTTCCAAGCTTCATCAAGATCGATGTCGAAGGTTTCGAGGCGGAAGCGCTTGCAGGCCTGACGCAGCCGGTCCCCGCGCTCTCCTTCGAATTTACGACCATCCAGCGGGAGGTTGGCCATGCCGCTATCGAGCGCTGCAGTGCATTGGGATTAAACCGGTTCAACGCAGCGCTGAGGGACATCAAGGCATTCGTTCACGATGACTGGATCGGGCAGAAGGACATCGCCCGGTGGCTCGCCGACCTGCCGGATTCCGCCAATTCGGGAGATATCTATGCCGTTCGGAGTTCGTTTATCGCGGCTTGACAGCGTTGACTGCCGCCAGCGCGTCGACGAGCCCAGCCCCGAACTCGGGATCGCGCCCTTTCGGGCCGAGGTCTTTTGCGGTCGACATGAGGATACGCCGGACCTCGGCGGGCGTGAGCGAAGGATTGCGATCGAGCAGCAGTGCCGCCACCCCGCTCACTTCCGCAGCGGCAACGGACGTGCCGGTGGTGAACTGGTAGCCCCCATCCGGGGCCGGGGCGAGGACTTCCACCCCGGGGGCGGCAACCGCGATGTATTTGCCGCGATTGGCGCCGGCAAACAATCCGTCGTCGGAATTCGTCGCAGTGACCGCAATCACATCCGGATAGGCTGCGGGAAACAGCGGCGGTGACCGCGGACCGGCATTGCCGGCAGCCGCTATCAGCACCATGCCTCTGGCATAGGCTTTCTGCAGCGCATCGCGCAGGCGCGGGTCGGACGGTCCGGCGAAGCTCATGTTGACGACACGCGCCTTTTGCGCCGCCGCCCAATCGAGACCCTTGAGGATGTTGAATGTGGTGCCTTCGACATCGTTGGCGTGCGTGCCGAACGCCCGCACCGTGAGGAGCCCGACCTCCGGAGCAACACCCACCAGGTTGCGGTGCGCCGCAATGGCGCCGGCCATGCCGGTGCCGTGCGAGTGCGGCCGCTCGGTGTCCCCCGAGCTTTCAAAATTTGCGGTGACGGCGCCTGCCAGCTCGGGATGCTCCGCATCGACTTCGGAGTCGATGACCGCGACCAGCACGCGATTGCCGCGCGCGAGGCGGTGAGCCTCCGTAAGATTCAGCTTCTTGGGCACATATTGTTCGGGACCGGCAGGCGCCTGGGTGCTCTGCCCCCCGTGATAGTAGAAATCGGCCTGAGCGCCGGCGATTTGCGTTATCCCCGCCGCATTGCCGATCGCCTCGGCGACGGGGATGCCGCTGTCGATGCGCCAGAGATGCAATGTGCGTCCGGTCAGTACGCTCGTAAAGCTGTCGAGCGGAGTCATGGAAAGACCGGCAGCAATAGTATTGCGCACGTCGGTTTGCACGTTCGCGGGTATGTCGACGATAACGTGATTGGACACGAAGAGCGTTGGGTCGGCCGGGGGCAGATTAAACCCGCTGCGCAGCGCCTGCCCCGTGGTGCCGGGACCACCGGTCCCGCCGGCTGGGCCGGACGGCCCAGACAAGGTGGGAGGATTGCCGGGAAGCTGGGGCGTGCCTGGCAGCTGGGTTATATTTGGCGTGCCGGGCAGCTGAGTGGTACTTGGCGTAATACGGAGATTGCCCGGCCGAGGCCCCGATTGATCGGATGAACCCGATTGATCGGGCGAAAAAGGGATTCTTAGGATGCTGATCCCGATGACCAGGCCGACGCTGCCGATAATCGCATACAAACCGCTGTTGTTTGGCGACTGCGGCGGCGGCAAAGGAATTGTGGGCGGCAGCGTGATGGGCGGAGGCGTGACTGAAGGCCTGAGATTATTTGATGATTGCGCGGCAACGTCACCAACACCGACGAGAATGGCCATCGCGGCGCCGAGCAGAACGCGGACTACGCTCCACCTACGCATCGCTTGCCACGCCCCCTCGGCGTTATGCCTGCTGGCCCAATAGCCAGGGCAATCGCCGCAAACGGGTGAGGGTAGCGGGTGGCGGAATTTTGTTTGAGGGCGTTGCCCTGTCGGTTTGATGACTCGCGCATCGGCACTATTATACGCACTGTTGCAGCCGAGCCACGAATTGCCGCATCATCACCCGCTCCGAGGGGGGTATTCCTTGACGTGGCAAAGCGCCAGAGCGCGACCTGCCGGGGCATCGCGTGTGCTCCAGACGCTGCTCCTCGCAGCGGGTTTTGCCCTCACCATCGTGGTGTTCTATCCGGGCTACATCACGGTCGATGCGCAATATGTCTATGACGACGCCAAGGCCGGGCGCCTCGGCGACTGGCAATCGCCGGCCATGGGGGTGCTGTGGCTGTTGATCGACCCTATGGCGCCAGGCTCCGCGAGCATGTTCCTGCTCACAATCGTCCTCTACTGGTCGAGCTTCGCAATGCTGGCGTTCATTGCATTGCGGCGCTCCGTTTGGCTCGGCCTCCTGACGTCATTTGTGGCGCTTGCTCCACCGGCATTTTTCTTCCTTGGATTGATCTGGCGCGATGTGTTGTTCGGGATCGTCTGGCTCACCGCCGGCGTGCTGGCCTTTTCTGTTGAGCCGTGCCGGACGCCTATACGCCTTCCTGTCCAGCTCATTGCACTGCTCATGGTCGTCTTCGGGGTGCTGCTACGACCCAATGCGATCCTCGCCGCGCCTGTGCTCGCGACCTACGCGATTTGGCCGGCGCGGTTCGACCTCCGGCGAAGCGCCGTCGCCTTCATTCCCACCATGTTTCTCTTCGTCGCGCTGGTGCCGCTCGTTTACTACGGCATGCTCGGAGCCAAGAAACAAAACCCGCTGCACTCCATTCTGGTATTCGATCTCGGCGGCATCACCTATTTCACCGGGGAGAATCAATTCCCGGTGTCATGGAGTGCACAACAAACCGCGATGCTCACCAGCACCTGTTATGACCCCGCGCGCTGGGACTCCTACTGGCATGTCCCGCCCTGCCCGTTCGTCATGCAGCGGCTCGAGCGGCCCGACGACGTGCTCTTCGGCAGCCTCCTTCTTGTGCAGGCCTGGTGGCATGCATTGACCGCTCATCCACTCGCCTACCTTGCGCATCGCTCGACCTTCATGTGGCAATTCCTCGCCCGCTCCAATCTCGTGCTGCCGTATCTGGATTGGGAAAAGCCTGGCGCCACCTATGGGCAAGGACGTGCCTTCCAGGCGATGTTGCGCCTGCACGCGGTGCTGGCGCCCACCATCCTGTTCCGGCCCGGCCTTTGGCTCGTTCTTGCCGTCGCGATTGCCGGATTGTCATGGCCGCAACGGAAACAGCCGGCGGGAGCCTTTGCCATTGCGGTGACGTCCTGCGCGGTAATCTACGTCATGAGCTTCTTCGTTGTCGGCGTCGCTGCCGATTTCCGTTATGCCTATTGGTGCGTGCTGGCGGTGCTTAGCGGTGGGATTGCCGTTTCGGCAGCAAAACTAGCCCGGTCGCCGCGATGCCAGCCGCTGGTTTTCCAGCAGGCGCCGGAGAACGTTTCCCGTTCGTGAAACCACGTCTTCCATGATCGCATGGCCGATATCCGCCGAGGCGGCGGATGGCTCACCAATGACCCCGTTCACCGCAAGTCGCGCATCATCGCTACGCCATGGAAAGCGCGCGCCGGGGTCGAAGACCAACGCGGCGATCGCGTCGTTATCGGCTGGCTTCGATGAGGACGCGATGTTCTCGCGGCGCACGAGATGCGGTGCAATCGCCAGCATCACCGAGGTCTCGTTCTTTCCGCCATGAACATCCGTGCCGGTGGTATGCGCTTTCGCAAGCTCGAAAGGATGAATCGCGCAGGCATTGAGGCCAAAGTCGGAGAAGAGTTCATGCATCAGATTTTCCAGGATGCCCCGATTACCGCCGTGCCCATTGACGATGAGCAGATTGCGGGCCGGCAGCGAGCGTCCAATCTCTCGGCCGAGCTCCTTGAGCAATGCGACGAAGGTGCCAATCCCCAGCGCGAGCGTTCCCGATGCCCAGTCATGCTCACGCGAAAGACTGATGGAGAGCGTCGGCAGAATCCAAAGATCGAATTCATCGCCCCATTGCGCAACCATCCGCCGAGTGAATTCCTCCGCAATCACCACGTCGGTATTGAGCGGCAGATGACGTCCATGCTGCTCGATCGCGCCGATCGGCAGGCACAGGATGGAGGTTTCCTTCAAGTATTGGGAAACTTCGGCAAACGTGAGCTCTCCTATCGAGCGCTCGGATCGAGCCATGGTTCAGTTCGCTCGACTTAAGATTTCACGGAGGATTCTTGAGCGATCCGTCCGCCGGCTCGATAAGCGCGCCAAGCAGGTGTTCGAGTTTATGTCCTGCGCGGGTCGCCTTCGCAGCAAGGTAACGGCGATTGTCGGCGGTGATTGCTCCATGCAAGGGTACGCGGGCGGACACGTCGATCCCCGCATCGGACAGTCCATCGAGCTTGGCGGGATTGTTCGTCAAAAGCCGCACCCGGGTGCACCCCAGCGCCTGCAGCATGCGCACGGCAATTGCATAATCTCGCTCATCATCATCGAACCCCAAGACCGTATTGGCATCGACTGTGTCGAGGCCTGCATCTTGCAGCTGATAGGTGCGAATTTTGTTCACCAGGCCGAGCCCGCGACCTTCCTGTTCGAGATAAAGAATAATCCCTCCGCCATGCTGCTTCAGTTGGGGAAGCGCGATCCGCAGCTGATCCCCGCAATCGCAGCGACGGGAGCCGAATACATCGCCGGTCAGGCAAGCCGAGTGCAGCCGGACGGCAACGGGCTGCGCCAAATCCGGTTGACCGACGACCACCGCGAGCGGCGTCCCGCCCAGGCCATCCCGGAACGCCACGAAACGGGCCGGGAAGCCCGCATGCAGCGGGATGCTCACCTCTGCTGCAACGCTCAGCGATTCAACCGCCCGACGACGGAATTCCAATACCGCGCCTGCTTCGACCACCATCAGCGGCGGATCGCTTTTTTGTGCCGCTTCGCTAACCGGCGCAACCAGGAGCGCAGGTAATTGTTGAGCAAGCTTCGCTAACACTATGACGGCGCTCGCGGATTCCGGGGGCGGCATCACCTCGAAGCGGCGCGTTATTTCGCGATCGGCGGCAAGCGCGAAAATGGCGCCCGCGTCCAGGAGATCGCCAATGGCCAATCCGATCGGCCCTTCCAATTCAATGCCCAGCGCACGGGCGCGCCGGCCGGTGAGAAGCAGGAAAGGGCGCTCGGGAACGCACAAGTGTCGGAATGCGATCAATGTTGAATTAGATAGTCCGTCTACTCCGATAACAACGACGGACTCGGAAGCAGATTGGACGATGACCGGCCGTCCTGCCCGCAATTCGGCGAGCCCCCGCTCAGAAGCAATCTGTTTGGCATCACCAAACAAGGCATTTCCACTCCCGCTCATATCACCCTGCAATTTACATACTCAGATCACAATGAACAAAGAGACGCATTCATCATGAATGCGTCATGAATGACAACGCGGTTTGCGGATCTTATTTCCAGGCCAGCGCTGTGCGGCTGCCATTTGCAGTCACTCTCCAGCAAAACTATCATGGCATGCCGCAAGCGGCTGCGAAAGCAGGAAATCAAACATGGCTGGTAGGCGCCTTCGGCCGCCGAGTATCCAAAAAGACCTTCCTTGCGCCCCGCTCGATGCTTCCTCCTGGGCCCCGGTACCGGATATCTTTCGCACGGGCGATTGCCCCCTGCCCGAGCCCTGGAGCGACCTTTTTGGCCCGCTGCGCCGGGGCGGCGTTGACGACCTCGTCTTGATTGGGCAATGCGGTCAGTCGATCGACGCCCGCATTGCTACGCCGAGCGGCCACTCGCACTACATCAACGGCAGCGCCGGGCTCGATCATCTGCATCGGCTGCGCGCCCTCGTGGATGCAGTGGTGATCGGGGTATCGACTGCCAGCATCGACGACCCGCAACTGACAGTGCGACGGGTCGAAGGACCCAACCCTGCCCGGGTCGTAATCGATCCAAACGGCCGGCTGTCGCCGAATGCGCGCGTGCTCACGGCGGACCGGGTTCGCAAAATCGTGTTCACGCGCGCCGGCTGCACGACTGCCCTTCCAGGGGACGTCGAAAGGATCGCGCTCGCGGCCGACAAGGACTGCATTTCGCCGGCAGAGATCGCCTTGGCACTGGCCGAGCGCGGCTTCCGCCGAATTCTTGTTGAAGGCGGGGCCGAAACGGTGTCACGTTTTCTCGCAGCCCATTGCCTGGATCGCCTGCATATCATCATTGCTCCCATCATCCTCGGCTCGGGACGGTCAAGCCTGACGCTTCCACCGCTGCAGCACGTCGGCGATGCCACGCGCGCGCCCCTGCGCGTTCATGGGCTCGGCTCCGATGTTCTGCTGGACTGCGACCTCAGCGATCACCGCACGCCCATCTGGCACGCCAAAAGCGCTCACCACAAAGGCGCTTCGTAAGAGGCGCTCGCAAGCGGCGACTCCGCAATGGTTACGCGGATGGCATGGATCTCGCGGCCGTCACGCCCAAGCTTTCCTTTGCGCGCCGCCTCGGCAACGCAATCGAAAACATGCCTGGTCAAAACTTCCGTCGTCGTGTTGACGCCCTTGAATTGCGCAAGCTCATCCAGATTGCGGTAATTGAGCGGCGCGATCGCCGCTTTGAGGACTTCGTGCGCCCGGGCGATATCGATCACGATGCCGTGCCGATCGAGAGTCTCCGCAAGAAAGGCCACGCGGATCACGAAAGTCGCCCCGTGCAAACGCTGCGCCGGGCCAAAGATTTCCCCGTGAAAGGAATGCGCGATCATGATCTGATCAGAAACTTCCACCGTATACACGCGAGCCCATCTCCTTCATCGGTCAGGTCGTTGCCAAAAGTCGTAGGGTGGCAAAGGCACCATGCACTGGGTGTTCCGCGTGGGCAAATTCGTGCGGTGCCGTAAGGGCGTTTTAACGCCCGTCTTCGCGGGCTATGCCCACGTGGACACGTTCGACAGGCGAATTTGCCCACCCTACGGATCATCAGTTCGTATCGGCGGCCGCAGGATAGCGCACAAGCGGACAAAGCGCGTCGCCATCGCGTGCAAAAATCACGTCCAGCTTGCCTGGTAGCTCCTCGAAACGAACAGGCGGAGCAATCAATTCATCGAGGGCGGGGTCATCGAGCAGCGAGATCGCCGCCGCAATTCGGCGCCCAGGCGTCCAGCGGGGCCGGTGCGACGGAGCAACCCGGCCGACCTGACTTGACAGGAGGCGCAGCCGGCGGCTGTGGAACGCTTCCCCCAAGGGAGCAGCGACATCGCCCTGACCGTACCAACTCATCTCGACGATCGTGGCTTCTTCGCCGGCGAGCCGCAGTGCGGTCGCAAGCCCCGCCGGCGTTCCGCTTGCGTGGAAGACAATGTCGCAATTCGCGGGCGCGTCGGGCGCTTCTGCAAAGCGCGCGCCGAGCGCGCGGACAAGCACGGCGCGCGAGGGCGCGACGTCCACGACGGTGACTTCCGCGCCCGGCAGGCGAGCGCATAGATACGCGATCAATAGCCCGACAATTCCGCCGCCGATCACAGCAATACGGTCGGAGGGGCCGGGTGCACCGTCCCACACCCCGTTGAGCGCCGTCTCCATGTTGGCGGCAAGCACGGCGCGGGCGGCGGGAACAGCCGCAGGGACCGGAAAGGCAGCGTCTGCCGGGATATTGAAGACGTCCTGATGCGGATGCAGCGTGAAGACAATCCGCTGCTGCAAGTCGCGAGGCCCGCTCTCGACCTGCCCGACAGTCGCATAGCCATATTTCACCGGGAAAGGAAAAGTCCCGCCCATGAACGGCGCACGCATGCGCTCGTACTCGCCTGGCGGCACGCGACCCTGATGAACAAGCCGTTCGGTGCCGCGGCTTATCGCGCCAAAGAGCGCGCGCACCCGGACCTCACCCGGCTTGAGCGCGGCAACCTCTTCTCCCCGCAGCTCCGCCTGCCCGGGGCCGCCGTACCAGAGGGCCTTTGCCATCAGATGCTATATGCGTACGCCTGCGATATGATTGCCATTGTAACAGGCTTCACACGGCGTTGGCATTGCGGGTTTTTATCTTCAATTTGCCCAAAAGTATCGCGAAAGCCTGTTGCCATGCTTGAGCGTCCTTCACCACAAAACATTGACATCCGTCGCAGGGCAGTGCGGTGAATTTGAAGTTCCTATCATAACTGGCCGCAAGCTCGTTTAGGAACTTCAAATTCAAAACCGCACTAGAAATCATAGAGTTGCTAGTGGTCCTTAGATTCCGAAGTTCGCATCTGAACGTGCCGCGAGTGGTGGCGAACTTCGGAATCGGACCACTAGTGGGCAGCGAGTGGCGAGCGGGCCTGTTCTTCCTGGCAGTGGGACTGACCATTGCCGGGCTCATTTGGCTTGCGGCCAACACCCTCTCCGCCGGCGGATTTGGTGCCGTCGACCTGATCCTGGTGATGTTGTTTGCCGTCACCTTGCCCTGGTACGTCATCGGTTTCTGGAACGCCGCCATCGGGCTGCTGATCATGCGGTTTTCCCGCGATCCGGTCAGGGCGGTGACTCCGGTCGTCGGGCGCGTCGCGCGCGATGCGCCGATCACCGCCTCGACGGCAATCCTCCTGTGCATCCGCAACAAATCTCCCGAGCATATTGTCCACCTGCTCGAGCCGATGCTGTCCGGTCTCGCTGCGTCGGATGCGAGCGACAGGTTTCATGTTTACGTGCTGAGCGACACCAGCCGGAGCGACATCGCCGCAGCAGAGGAGAGCCGTTTTGCAGCGCTTGCGGCCGCCTGGCGCGGCAGGATTGCCCTGACCTACCGGCGCCGCGAGCAGAATACCGGCTACAAGGCCGGCAACATTGCCGACTTTTGCAAGCGCTGGGGCAAGCAGCACGACTTCGCGGTCATGCTTGATGCCGACAGCGTGATGACGGTCGAACTCATCCTCAAGCTCGTGCGTATCATGCAAGTCGATGCCCGCATCGGTATTCTGCAAAGCTTGGTGGTTGGAATGCCGTCGGTCAGCGCTTTTGCCAGAATTTTCCAGTTCAGCATGCGATTAAGCATGCGCTCGTACACGATTGGCACCGCCTGGTGGCAAGGCGATTGCGGACCTTACTGGGGGCACAATGCGATCGTTCGCCTTGCGCCATTTTCAGCCTATTGCGACCTGCCGGTCCTCGGCGAGAGCGCGCTCATCAAAGGTCACGTGCTGAGCCACGATCAGATCGAGGCAGTGCTGATGCGCAAGGCCGGCTACGAGGTGCGCGTGCTGACGGAGGAAGGCGCAAGCTTCGAGCAGAATCCCCCGACACTCGTCGAATTCATCCGCCGCGACTTGCGGTGGTGCCAAGGCAACATGCAGTACTGGCATTTCCTGGGTCTTCCGGGCCTGCGCCCGGTGAGCCGGTATCAACTCGTGCTTGCCATTTTGATGTTTATCGGCTCGCCGGCGTGGATCGCCATGCTGCTGATCGGCGCCGCGACGGTCTCGTTCGCGCCGGCGCTCTCCGAATTCATGGACTGGCGCGCCGGAACCATTCTTCTTCTGCTGGTTCTCACGATGTGGTTTGCCCCCAATATCGCCACCGGCATCGAGGTCCTCGCGCATCGTAAAACACGGGCATTATTCGGCGGCGGCGTCCGCTTTACCATCAGCTTCGCTGCAAGCATCATATTCATGATGCTGCTTGCTCCGATCATGTGGGCAAGTCACACGATTTTTCTCGCGCGCCTGCTGTTCGGCCGCACCATCGAGTGGCGCGCGCAAGCGCGTTACGACCATGCCGTGTCATGGTCCCTGGCGGCCAAGGGGTTCTGGCTGCAGACCTTGATCGGGCTTGTGCCGGTGGTCTGGCTTGCGCTCTTCGCCCCTTCCGCCCTCCCCTATGCGCTCCTCATTGCAGCAGGGCCGCTCGTGTCCATTCCGCTGGCAGTCGTTACCGCCTCGGCGCGATTCGGCACCGCCTTGGTCTTTGGCGGGCTCTGTTGTCTGCCGGAGGAGATTGCACCGCCGCGCGAACTTGCGGCGCTCAAGCTTCCTGCAATCGAGATGTCGCAGCAAGCGCTGCGCTCGTGAATGGCGGAGATGCGACGCAGGAGATCAGGCCGGCATAGCCGTCTCCACCAGCTTGACCCAATATGAGACTCCGACCGGGATTACTTCATCGTTGAAATCGTAAGCGGGGTGATGAAGACCGGCGCTGTCCCCGTTGCCGACGAAAATGAAAGCGCCAGGGCGCGCTTCCAGCATGAAGGAAAAATCTTCTGCTCCCATGACCGGCGCCACATTGCTGTCGACCCGCTCATCGCCCACGACCTGCGCTGCGACTTTGGCCGCAAAAGCCGCTTCCCTTTCATGGTTGCGAGTCACCGGGTAATCGCGCCGATAGGTGAGCTTGGCGCGCGCACCATGAAGCGCAGCTGTTCCGGTCACTACCTCATTAAGACGTCTTTCCAGCTGATCGCGTACCGCCGGCGTCAGGCTGCGTGCGGTGCCGCGCAACAGCGCCGTCTGCGGAATGACGTTATCGGCGGAGCCCGCTTGAAAAACGCAGATCGAAATGACCGCGGACTCCAGAGGGTCGATGTTGCGTGCCACGATCGATTGGATCTGGTTGATGATCTGTGCACCCACCAGAATCGGATCCACGGAAAAATGCGGGCGGGCTGCGTGTCCGCCACGGCCTTCAACCTCGATGTTGATGCGATCGGCACACGCCATCAGCGGTCCGGACCGCAGCGCAAACTCGCCGAGGGCAAGGCCGGGATAATTATGCATCCCGTAGACTTCTTCGATGCCAAAGCGGTCCATCAGGCCGTCCTGCACCATGGCCCGGCCTCCCCCGCCCCCCTCTTCGGCCGGTTGGAAGATCACTACCGCGGTGCCGGCGAAATTGCGGGTTTCCGCAAGATAGCGCGCCGCGCCGAGCAGCATCGCGGTGTGGCCATCGTGACCACAGGCATGCATCCGTCCTGAGACGGTAGACTTGTAAGGAAGCTCGCTCGTCTCCGCGATCGGCAAGCCATCCATATCGGCGCGCAAGCCAATCACCCGCCGGCTGCCGCCGCTCTTGTGCCCGCGAATGACCCCGACCACGCCGGTGCGGCCGATGCCGGTCACAACATCGTCGCAGCCGAAGCTCTTGAGCTTTTCGGCAACCGATGCTGCCGTGCGATGCACATCGTAGAGGAGTTCCGGATGGGCATGGATATCGCGCCGCCATGCCTTTATGTCCTCGTGAAACTCCGCAATCCGGTTGACGATGGGCATGCGTGCACCTCCCTCGGCAGGCTTGTCCGGCATTCGTTTTCGATGCCGCCGCGCAGCTGCCGCGTTTAGGGTGGAATATGTCGGTTTACTTGCGCGTGGACAATGCGCACTAGTGGTTCCGAAGTTCGCCAGTGCTCGCGGCACGTTCGGGTGCGAACTTCGGAATCTAAGGATCACTAGCAACGTTATGATTCTGGTGCGGTTTTGAATTTGAAGTTCCTAAACAAGCTTGCGGCCTGAATGATAGGAACTTCAAATTCACCGCAGTAGTGGCGCTGCCTCTGGCGGGGCCCGCTATTGACCGAGCGTAGCGGCTGCCCCTACACACGCCGCCATGCGCCTGGCCCGGATTGGCCGCACGCATTTCAGGAGAGCCCGTAGCTCAGCCGGTAGAGCACGTGACTTTTAATCATGGGGTCGCGGGTTCGAGTCCCGCCGGGCTCACCAATAAAATCAAGGAGTTATGAGGAAATAGTTAAGCAGCGATCTTGGCATAGGTACGGCATAGGTACAGGGGGCGATTTCCAATTTGATTTTGCCTTTGAAGATTGCTGCTATTCCAGCGTCGCGACGGGGGCTCGGGCGCGAGTGTGAAGTAGCTCGCACATCCCCGCAAAAATATAGTGCAGACTGATCAGGTCGGGGCGCCCCATTGTTTGTCGAGAGGGAGCGCTTGATATGATTGATATGATCACGACAGCGCTCGACGTAGGAATAATGATCGGCATCGTCATGTTCGTCGCTTTCGGTCTTACGCTAGGACATTCGAGTAGGCGCTGATCCGAATTCCGCCACCCGCCATAGCCAAGGGGGAGCATCCCTAATCCCCCCATAGGCCCATGATCCGAATTCCTGCGCTCGAATTTCCTGTGCTTCCAAAAGATCATCGGCGGAACCTCAGCAGCAGCAATGGAGTTGTCTTCAGCCGCATCTTGCCAGTGCGGCACGTTGGAGCGGGGCTAGCCTAACAACGGAAGGGGGTTAGCCTCGCTCACGAAGCCTTCGGCAATCCACTTAAAGCTGGTCTATCCACTCCGTCGCGGGAGGTCAGACACACTATGCGAGCACTGGTCCTTGGAATAATCGCAATGGGATTGGTGGTTGGAACATCCGCGCTGGCACAAGAAGATAAGGATAGCGCGAACTATATGCTGCGGTATTGCCGCGCCGCAGTGAACAACGAAGCTCTTGCTCGCCCCGCAGATGCAGCTATGGAAGGGATGTGTGTTGGCATCATTGATGCAATTGGTTTCATGATGAGCGAATTTCCCCCGGAAGAAAAAGAAAAGAACAGCTGCCCACCAAGCAAGGTGAAGCTTGAGCAAATTGTAAGAGTGGTCGTGAGGTACATCGAGGCGCGACCAGAGCGGATGCATGAGAATTTTAGAACACTGGCCATAGAGGCTATCCATGACGCTTGGCCCTGCACGACCAATTGACCGCCTAGCTAACATTGTAGTTCTGTATAAATGGCGAGGCCTATCTCGGGAGGAAAGTCATGGAATGGTTTTACAAAAAAACATCTATAGCGGGCGTTCAAATTCCCAATTGGGTGCTCGTTCTGGGCGCCCTCATTCTAATCTGGCTCATCTATGCAAAATCATAGTGTAAGAAGCCCAATTGGCTTAAGCTTGGGCTTGCAGGTAGCGCCTGCGGGTCAGGTCCCCTCCTTACGAAAGATCGATAAGGCGCTATTTGTCTATCCTGCGCAGCACTTGGAATTGAGACAAGGCGTCGCGAGTGATTTGCAAGTCCAAAGAGGATTGCTTCGCTGCTTCGCCCCCTTGCAGCCCCTAGCTCTTAATCGATGCTGATCATTGGAGCCCTGCTCCCTGGCAAGCCGTTCTTCTGTTAGTTGGTGTCCATGAGTGGCCCAAGGAAAAATCCTCTTCACTAGGTCACCGCAGTCTCACTAACCTACCGAAGCTTCGGTGTAGCCGTTTGGGCTCGCGCCTGCGGGCCATCGTCGCCGCGCTTGTAGGTTTCCAGCATTTTGCGGATGGCGGCAGCCTCGTCGGCAATCCGCGTAACGTTCCGACCTAGGCTCTGAAAGTAAATTACAGCCATGATGCCCAAGGCTGTCACGATGAGACCGCCGACGGCTGCCACGATAAGACTAGCAACGTGGTTGCCAAGCGCGTCCAGCATCATTGTCATTGAAAACCCCCTATCACGGTTGCAACGTCTTCATCTCGACAGAGTGTGTTATATCACAGGTGGCTTCCCTTTCACTCTGCCTGCTGAGGGGTTGGTGAGACTGATCTTCGCTAAGGCCCATACTCTCAAATTCCCCCACACACAATTTTCCTTTTGCGAAATCGCTTTAGCGATAAAGCCCATACCTTAAAAATTCCATGCAACTAACTGAGCCAGCGTCCGCCGCTCCCCCTCAAACGAGAGTGCCGGAAATGGGCAACTCCCTCCTCGAACTCGATCATTCCTGTTGTGCTTTGGGTATTCGCTTGTTGTCGTTGGCGGGTTGCGGAATGTTGTCGTTGTCGGCCTTCATAATCGGATGACTGTGAATGTAGATGTGACAGTTCCGACAAACGCACATCGTATCAATGCCAGGGGTTTCCCTAAAGACATTGTTGTAGCTGCGATGATGAGCCTGGAGATTGCTCTGCCACTCACAGGTAGGACCAAAGTATTCGCATTCGTAATTAGCAAGCCTTTTGGTCGCTTCTGAAACCTCTTTCCACTTAACCGATTTCAAATAGGTCCTGTACCTTGCCCAAAAGGTCGCTGGATTACGAGCTGTTGGAAGGTTCGGAAACAACTCAAATTGTGTCTGCACTTTACGTCCTCCTATAACGCGCAAAATCGCGTGGGGAGGACGGTACGTTTCAAACACCCAACGGGCCGATCTGTCAAATTGCGTAAATTGGGGTTGATTTTGCGCAGTTAAGCCATTGATCGATTAGCAAGTTAACATGTCTGATCGTTCTGTTGTTTGTAACCAAGCTTACCCCAGTCTTTGAAAATATTGATCCAATTAAGCAATCGCCGATCAATGCAGCAAGGTGTTGGTCAATTCGAAATGTCTTGGCAACATGTTAACTTGCTGATCGATCAATGGCTTAAAGAAATCTCTGTGAATTGTGCATTGCAAACTCGGGGCTTCCCGACTTATTTTTTTTGAGCTTCTGTTGGTTGCCTCGCTATTGGTAGGCGAGGTGAATGAGAATTATAACGAGCAGAGCCAGCAGAGCGCCGCTGGAAATTTCGACGATGCCCGGGAAAGTGCTCTTCTAGGTAGGCAAACCAGCTCTGCATGACGCTCCCGTATAACAAGGTCAGCCGGTGCTCGGAAGCCGAAATAACCGGGACCTCGCTTCGTCTAACGCCCGCTCGATCAGATAGCCTGTCGTCCCGTCTTCCAAGTCGTCAGCGATTGCCATTACTTCTTCAACTAATTGGATCACCTCGTCGGCGACGGCGATCAACGACGGCGGAACCTAGGGCAGATCAAACTTGGGGTTAATGGTCTGATCCTGAATTTTTGCGCTAACAATCTCTGGCGGCAGCTTGGTCAGCTGGTCGAGCGTCCGCCAGGATGCGGGCAAAAGCGGCCTATGGGCCGTATTTGCTAAAATCGGGCGGTTCGCTGTCGAGGTCGCTGTCGGTCATGTATCAGTCCTGCGGGACGTGCAGCCGGTGACGAGGCGGCGCGAGTTCGATCAGCGTGTAACCACGGCGCCCATCGAGCAGCGCGCTGCGAAATTCCCGGATCAGCTCGGCGGTGGTGTTGCGGACGCTTTCCAGCCAATCGTCATTCAGAACAACATTGTCAGGCGGTGCCACGCCGATGCGCAGCACTGCCAGATCAAGGAAGCCCGTAAGCGCCAAATCTTTTAACAGGCTCTCATTCTGCTGCTTTGATCGCGCATACGGCGTCCAGCTTCCTTTTGGGTTCCCATAGTGCTGCCAATCTGCCCAGGTCGAACTCGCGAACACGAAGCGCGGCACCCCTCTCGCGATGCACTCCTGTAGCAGGTTCCGGGTCGCGACGATGTTGTTGCGGTAAATGTCGTCCTTGTCGGCGAATGGGTTTGCCGTTGCGGCAAGGTGAACGACGGCCCTTGCACCATTCAGCATCACTGGCCATTCGCTGTCGCGATCGCGGTATGAAAGGTCTTGTAATCGGCCGTTTTTCTTGTCGATACCGACGAACGGCGTGCCGAGCTTGTCGGCGATGCGCTGTCCGATATTGCCGAGATGGCCGGTGACCACAATCCGCTGATCGGCATAAGCCTGTGAAGCCAGTACCGAGACGGCCAACCCCAGAAACGTGCGTCGTGTCGCCATTATCTGCTTGCCTCGTGGGAGGGAGAAACTCTGGTTAGTGTGCTGGTGTAATCCCGGATAGTAGACATGATCCGGGCTGTTGTTAACTCAGCCCGCCCCGTCGCTTAAGAATATCCGCAAACACCCGACGCGGATTGCCATTCAAGGCCACAACAATCCGCAACAATTCCAGCACGTCAATCCGCCTTTGGCCTCCAGCGATCCGTCTAATGTCTGCTATTGGGGATCGAAAAATACCTACTCGTTCTGAGCTTTACTGGTTATGACCCCAACCGATCATTAGCCGGTCCGAAATCCCGCACTGCGGCGAGCCCCTGACTTGATGCTTTCTAATCCGCTATGCTCTCGGGCTGAGTAAGTATCCCCCGGCAGAGCCGGGGGCTTTAATTAGTGAGCCGCTCAAAGCGGCTGTTTAAGGAAGCTCCACCGTGCCTCGCCTTCTGCGCATCACCTTTGCCGACTGCCTCAAACAGACGCTTCTGATAGAGCATCACTTAGCTGCATTCCACTCAGTTATTGCGTATTTCATCTCACCGCCCTACCCTTTCGACTCAGTCCATCGTGAAACTCCCTTTCGTGCGCGTGGTGGCTCACGAATTGGAAGCCTCATCGATGGACTACTGCCCTAATTGTCAAACTTCTACTGCCACCCCGGCAGAGTCGGGGGGTCTCTCTTAGGATGCTAGGGTCCAGGTTTTTCGACTTGGACTTCGATCGCCTTGTGTGTGGATGACACGACAAGGCGGGAAGCCGCGCAGATTTATGCTATTTGCTGAGTTGGTCATCGGCACGTGTGCTGGTGGCAAGTCCCGGCCCGTCGTTTCCGCGGCGGGTCGGGGCGCTTGGCAGGATGCGCTCAAGGGCGAGTTCTGTCAAAGGACAGTTTGACCCAAACGCGGCGCTATCGCGTTCCGGTCAACCCTGCGGGAATGATCCCGCCGTTTGTACAACCTTGGGAGTATTCAATGCTCAAAATGGCTGTTCCCGTTACGCTATTTGCAACGATGGCAATCCTGAGTCCCAGCATGGCGGAAACCACAAGTGTCCAAATTACCGGCACTGAGGTTGAAAACTTTTGTATTTTCGACGGAAACGTATTTTCGGCAGGCTCAATAATTTGCAGCCCCCTCCTTTATGCTCAAGGTCGATCTTTGACATGTCGCGCAAAGGGAGCAAAGGTCACTCCAGCTACGACTCCTGCGACAACCTATGCAGTGGCGACCTGGTCTGGCTCTGACGACGTGAAATGCGAAGCTAAATAAACCTAAATCTTCTTAAGGGACGGTCTCAGTTGTCCCCGCGGCCGGCTTCCCATTAACAACCAACATTGTCGCCTGTTGAGGATGCGGGCACCGGAGCGAGCCGGATCGGCGTGTCATCGGGTAACCTCTCTTGGACTAGTTGGATCTCTTGCTTCTGTTGTGCTTGCCGCGCGGCGGCGGGTTGGGGCGCTTGGCGGGATGTGCAATTATCCCGAGTTGTCAAGATGCCGCTGTTATACAGGAATGAAAAATTCGTATTCGTCGCCATCGACGATTCGAACCCGCCATTCCCTCTGATCCTCTTCCGCTTCTCGCTTCACTGCCGGCGCATTCGGGTTCTTGCTCTTGATCCAGTGTAGTGATCGTCCTGAGATGTAGCGTGAGTCCTTTCGCTTCGACACGATGCCCTCGAGACCCAGCTTGCATGCGTGCTTAAACAGGATCGCACCATCCCCTTCGATATGCTCATTGAAGGACACGCCGGTTGACGCGCGACCAAGTAACACCCGAAGGGCATCCTTCCGCTTTTCGAGACGATCATGACGCATGTCTTGGCCGTTTACCTCGATTAGATCGAATGCCCACATGAACACACTGTCATTAGTGTCCGATCGCCGGATCAGCTCGAAACAGGCAATCCCGTCATCTCCGCAAGCCACTGCCTCCCCATCGATAATGCAAGAGCGCGCGCCCAACGCGGCCATAGTCTCGACAATCAGCGGGAAGCGCTTCGTCAGATCGGTACCTGACCGACCGTAGAGCTTCACCTGAGCGCCAATTTTGCGGGCAATAACCCGGAAGCCGTCATGCTTGATCTCATGGACGTGAAACTCCCCAGAGGGCGGGCGCGGCGATGATGTGGGAAGGCAGGGCTCTATGAAACCGGCCGGCAGGTCACGCAAATGCAACGGCATAATGCGCGGCTAAATAGAAGGGCTGTCGGCACGAGTTGAGTCTGCGCGGCACTTTTGCCAGTTCTCCAGAAGCCGCGCCTTGGCTTCCTGTAGGGTTGGCGCCCGGCCGCTCGTTGTCACTCCCGGTAGATCGGTGGCGAAAGGCCGGTTGGCCGCGGAGAGAGGCGCGGTGGCATGCCGTCAGTATAGCGCGCCCGCCCTGGTTGGATCGCTCGTCGATGAACTGATCGGCGTCGGAACGGGATCGAAAAGACTTGCTACCGCAGCCACCCCCTTGATTGCCGAACTGATGAAATCGCCGGTCGCCGCTACCTTGCCGGCCTGCTGTGTCTCGCTCGCCAGCACATCGGTCTGCGCCGCTATCCCCATCTCGCCCGCGTAGGCCATGCGTCCGGCCGCGGCCATGGTGTCATAGGACTGAGCCTGCTCCTCATAGCCGGCCTCGGTGATGAGCCCCTGCTTCGCCAGAACGTCCTTTGCCAATGCCCCCTGCGCGGCACTGTCAGCCAAAAGATCGAGCGCCGACCCGGATGCCGCCAGCCCCGCCCCGGCCGTTCCCGCCTGCTGTCCGCCGATGGTCTGGTAAATCTGCCGGTCCAACTGCGTCTGCTGGATGGCCGTGCTTTCCTTGACGTATTCCTCGTTCTGCCGCGCCAATCCGGCCGGGAGTTCATAATTCGGCACTTCGGCAAGGTCGCCCTGCGCCTTGTTTCGCGATCAGCATTCTGCCGAAGCTCTCGCTGTCGCCAAATTCAATCGCAGCGATGAGCAGCGTAAGCGGCTCGTGGTTGGTGCAGGAGAGAGTCTGATTTATTTGCCCGCCTGGGCACCGCACCGCGCAAAATGGTCTAGGAGGCCCCCGGTGCGCTTCTATTTCCCCCTGATCCCAACGAGGGCCTCCTAGTAGGTTCCAGCAGGAACGGAATAACCCTACTTCCTGCGCCGCGTCAGAACCGGGGCAATTAAAAGATTGTTGAACTGTGTCGCCAATGACACAGTTCAATAACAGCATCATGGCTTTTCACGATTCTACGCAACTGCGCTTGCCCGGACACAACGAGCACGATTGCCCCGTCACGTTTTGG
Source organism: uncultured Alphaproteobacteria bacterium (assembly GCA_963817135.1). Classification (GTDB taxonomy): domain Bacteria; phylum Pseudomonadota; class Alphaproteobacteria; order Rhizobiales; family Xanthobacteraceae; genus VAZQ01. Next base: position 312,070 of record CAWFNG010000016.1, read on the forward strand.
TCAAATTATCGGCGTGGCCTACACACTCGGCGTAAGGGACTTAGGGGAGCGTGCCATGACCAAGCTCATCATCGATGTCGTGCTATTTTCATGCATGTTCGCGTTTGTCACCGGTATTGTGATCGCTGCCGCGCATTTGCTCATTTGACGCTTCCCGTAAAAGAAAACGCGGAGCAGCCGAGCAGCCGCCCCGCGCAATTCAGATGCTATGCGCCCGCTGTTATCGTTTCGAGCGCGGCGAGCTTCACACCGATGCCAAACAATCCTTCCGCCTCGGAAACCGTGCTTTGGCTTCGTCTAGCTAGGGCCGGCACCCGGCCGTGTGTCGTCACGCCCGGCCTGTAGCCAATAAATACAGTGATAGACCAGAAACAGCGAAGCTCGGGGGAGCGCGTGCCAGTCCTCATACATGCGGCCGATCGAGCGGCCGTCTTCGATCACTTCGTAATCGAGCTGCTCGCGGTAGAACGGGGGGCGATAGTCCGGTCGGACGGAGAGAGAGGCGTGGCGGCATGCCATCAGTATAGCGCGCCCGCCTTCGTCATGGTTGCACCCGGCGGGAGCGGACATACAAGGGCTCAACAGCGATTCAGGTTTTGACCCGGCGAACTCTTACTCAATCACCTCGTCGGCGCGCGCGTGTAACGTGGGCGGCACGTTGAGGCCCAGCCCCTTCGCGGTCTTAAGGTTGATCACCAGTTCGTGCCGATCTCGCGACGCACCCCGGCGCCTGTCGTCAGTCGTGGTAATCCGCTATACTGCCTCAAATAATAAATTGCCTCACGGGAGGACCATCATGAAATCCGGCATCATCACCGCTGCAACGAGTGCGCTGCTATTTTCTGGCGTCGCCAACGCTGCTGAAATCAAGGTTCTCTCCACGCAGGCCACCGAGCAGACGTATCGCGAACTAGTGCCGCAATTCGAACAGGCGTCCGGGCACAAGGTCACGACGATTTTCACGGGAACGCTCGACGCGAACAAGAGGTTGGCGGCCGGCGAGACCTACGACCTCCTTATCATGTCCAGCGCGTCGATCGACGAGCATATTAAGGGCGGCAAGGTCATGCCCGGCAGCCGCGTTGATCTCGCCAAATCGGGTGTGGCCGTCGCCGTGCGCGCCGGCGCGCCGAAGCCCGACATCAGCACGACCGAAGCACTGAAGAAGACGCTCCTGGCTGCCAAGTCAGTCGGCTATTCCACCGGACCGAGCGGCAACTATGTCATCGGCATGTTCCAGCGCATGGGCATCGCCGACGAGATCAAGCCGAAGCTCAAGCAGACCCCAACCGGTGTGTTCGTCGCAAGCCTCATCGCCAGTGGCGAAGCCGAGGTCGGCTTTCAGCAGGTGAGCGAACTGATAGCCGCCCCCGGCGTCGACTATGTCGGTCCGTTGCCGGCGGACATCCAGCAAATGACCGTTTTCTCCAGCGGCATCCTGGTTGGGGCGAAGGAGGTTGACGCGGCAAAGGCATTGGTCAAGTTCATCACTGCGCCGGCAGCCGCGGCGGCCTTCAAGAAGAGGGGCATGGAGCCCGGCTGAACCGAGCCAGATTGATCTGTTCGTGACCCTGGCTGTGTAAAAACTCATGTTTCCGTACGGATGCCGCCCGCAGCCGCAACGCACCGAACGTCTTGTGGTGGAATTCCACCTGGACTAGCCTAATCGCCTCCCGTGGGGCTCCCGTCTAACTTGCCCCCCTTGTTACGGGAGACCCTAGGGAGTTGTCGGGGAATTTGCCCCGGGCAGGCGCCAGGACCCTGCCCGGGGCTCACTTGGCCCGAACGTCGGCACCGCTTGAAATCGTCTTTTTGTGATGGCCATCACTTCCCGAGCCCGGCGGCGGCTTTAGCCTAACAATTGCTCGGGCCCCCGTTCCACAGCCCGACAGACCACGGCGCTCCGGTCTAACGCTGATCGACGGCCGGAGCGCCGACTTAAATGGAAAGGCCCCAGCCATTTCTGGCCAGGGCCCCCGACCGGACCGCCCTACGAAGCCGAGGACTGCGGTCCGGTCGGCCAATATTGACCCCTCAGAAAGCTCAGTCGCTGGGGCAATTTGTCCAACAAGGCTGCTATGCACGCGCGAGTCGCCAGCGCGCTTTTTTCCCCTAGTTTTGCGGCATTCGTGGGGTGTGTTGGCACTCTTCGAAGAGTGCCAAAAGTGCCGAAGAGTGCCAAATTTTGAAGATGGCACTCTTCGGGCGGGGCTGGCACTCTTCAGTGTGCCGGCAAGCGCTGAGGTTTACACAACGAACCACAGCGCGATGGCTACTAGGATGATGAGTCCTATAGTCATCCATACTGCTTGCTGTGTCCCGCTGCTGACATGTGTCGCCATCGGACACCTCCATGAGCATGGTTTGCCTCGGAAGCCGGCACCATGCGCGAAGGCCAATGGAAACCGGCTTCCGCGAAGCTGATATTAAGCCGATAGCAATTTTTCCAAATTGACTCAGATCAATCGGTAGCCTCGCTCCACTGCTGTCCAAACCGCATGCTTGATTGGCTGGGATGGCTCTAACCTGACAGTCTCGTAAAAGCAGCTTTTCGTGATGGCCATCACATCTTTTGGCAACGGCTGAGCCATAATCGGGGCAATCCAGGAGGTTACCATGAAGAAGGTCATCCTCGCCGTTTCGCTGATCCTTGCAGTCGCTGCCGGAACAGCCGCCGCGCGGACCATCCGCCCGCACCAGCCTGCGGTAACGACAGAACCGTGCATCGGCCTTGGCTGCTGGCCAGCCAGCTCACCCATGAAGCATGCGCCGGCGCACCGGGAAACTCTCCCGCCGGTGTGGTAACGCAGGTTCGACCCCCTGGCGCCGCGGCGCAGCCTGCAGTTGCGCTTCGGCGCGGTTGTCGGAGAACCGCAACCGTGTCTACCGTTTCACACGATCCATGGTGTAACACGCAGCCACCACCGACCGCGTCGGACCTGCGCCGTTATGCACGTAGCACTTCTCCATGCGGTCGGGCGAAAGGAGCGTAATCCGAAAATAACCGTCCATATCGGCACCGACGATCGACTTGTTATCGCTTGAAATTGCCCAGACGAACGGCTCTTTGGTGTCCGCAACGGTGGATGAAGAGCGACCCCAAACGACACGGCCGTCTTGACCTTCCACATTGTGGGTCGCTTCGATGTCGCGCACGCGGGGCGCGCCGGCGGTTTGCGTATCGGGATGGTAGGGGTTGTTGCCGAGAACGATTGCTTTGCCCCTCCCCGACCAAACGCCCTTGAGATCAGGAATTGCGTCCTGCGCAAGCGCAGCCGTCGCCGCAGCGCCGATGAGCGCCAATACAAGTATCAAACATTTCATCGGTTTCTCTCCCATGTTTACGCGGGTTGTCATTCAACTTGTGCCCAGGCTCGCGGATCAGAACGCCAGCGATTGTTCGCAAGATTTTTGCAGCCGTTTGACCCCTTTTGCTATTTGCTGCAAGGAGATTTTGTGCGGCGTTAGCATGATCCTAGCGTCAGGAGGCCTACCATGTCGGAATTCACGCGTCGAAACATGCTGGGTGCCGCAACCGGCGGCATGATTGCCTCCGCGGCAAGCATGCAAGCGTCCGCCGACGGCCAGCCTCCGTTCGGACCGACACCGGCGCCGCTCGCCGGGGCAACCCTGCCGGCGTTCCGATTCGCGCTGGGAGCGGTGACTCCCAAGTCCTGGGAGGGCGGCTGGGCAAAGGAGGCGACCGTTGCCGAATTCCCGGTCTCGGAAAAGCTCGCCGGCGTGTTGATGTCGCTTGCCCCCGGCGCGCTGCGCGAACTGCATTGGCACGCAAACGCGGCGGAATGGGCCTATGTGATCAAAGGCCACTGCCGCGTTACCACCATCAATCCGCAAAGCCGGTCCCAGATCGCTGATTTCGCCCCCGGGGACGTCTGGTACTTCCCCCGTGGCTTCGGCCATTCCATAGAGGGCATCGGCACGGAGGATTGCCTGTTCGTGCTGGTATTCGACAACGGCTATTTCTCCGAATTCGGCACGTTCAGCATCAGCGATTGGATCGGGCACACTCCGCCTGAAGTATTGGCGAAAAATTTCGGGGTGCCGGCGCAAACCTTCGCGAATTTTCCGAAAAGCGAAGTCTACATTGCGAAGGGAGCGGTTCCGCCGGCACTTCCCGCCGACCCCGCGCCGGGAACCCTCAACAGCGGCGCACTCACCCATCGCTATCGGCTGCTGGCACAGCGCGCAGAAAGCTATCCCGGCGGCACGATTCGTCTTGTCTCCGAACGCGAGTTCCCGATTTCAACGACCATGACCGGCGCGCTGATGCGCATCAAGCCGGGCGGCTTGCGCGAGCTGCATTGGCATCCCAATGCCGACGAGTGGCAGTACTACATTTCAGGGCGTGCCCGCATGAGCGTATTCGGGTCGCACGGACGTGTGCGCACGGAGGAGTTCAGCGCCGGCGACGTGGGCTACGCGCCGCAGGGCTATGGCCACTATATCGAGAATGCCGGCAGCGAGGACCTTGAACTGCTGATCGTGTTGAACAACGGGCGCTACGAATTGATTTCGCTCACCGCCTGGATGGCGGCAAACCCGCATCTGCTCCTGGCAACCAATTTCCGCGTGCCGGAAAGCACGTTTGCAAATTTTCCCACGCGCGAACGCTTCATGCCCGGCTGAATGCTGTCGCATGTCCAGAAGCGAACTGATTATTCAGCTGATCAAAGTAGTGCTGGGTCTGGCGATCGGCGCTTATTTTGTTTGGTGGAGCCTGGAAGTCCTGCACCGATTGCCCGCGCATACGCCGTAACTGCGGCAACGTGCAGTGGCTTAGCGACGATTCGAATAATAATAGACGTCCTGTATCGACGTCGGCCGGATGATGATTTGGCGCGGTGCACCATCGGCGGAGAAGGCGTCGACTGGAATGTTGGGCCGTTCGTCGAATCTTCGCATCACGCCCAGGGCTTCCCGCGTCGACTGTCTTGCCGTGCGCGTCCTCTGAGGTGGTTGCCGGTCAGCTGCGAGATGCGGCTTGGCGGGACTCCTGGTTGCAATTTTAGGGGCGATTTTTCGCTCGACCGCGGGCTTGCCGCGCTGCGGGCTCGTGATCTGCGGCGCCGGCTCCAGGACTGCGGGCTCAGGTGGGGCAACGGCGGTTCGCTCCTCTTCCGCAGGAATTGCCATGGCAAGGGGCTCAGGCTCGCCTGATGGTGCGAACAGGTCCGCTTTGCGCACAGGCTCTATAGTTGTGGTCGGCATCTCCGGGGCAGGCAACATCTCAATCGGCCCGGAATTCGAAGCATGCCGCGTGATCCACGGCAGGCCGCGTCGAGGGGCCGACCCTGGCTCCGAGCCATCGTCTGCGGAGACCCGCGGCTGGTCGAGAGCGAGCCTGAGCGCCACGGGCGATCCAATCGCAATGATGGTCGCGAATACAATCAACGCGGCGCAGGTGGCGGAACGCAGGCGCGAATACAAAGCCGCCTCCTCAAGAATTGGCAGGGACCCCTAGGACCCATTCTACCGTTCCCCTTTCGGCCATCAAATAGCAAAGACAGCTGTGGCGGAACTGTGTCGGTAGGAGGCATCGCGATCCAAGGTTAACGGCCGGTGGACTTGAAGCTTGCTTCTGATGGACCGTCATTGAATCTTCACAGTTCGCGCCTATATATCTGCTGTCGATTGCGACAGACCTGCTAACCACGGATGTACTGGTAGCGGTGATGGCGCCGACGACATGGGCCCGCCAGGAGAAATCCTCGGCGGGTTTTCATTTGCTGAGCACTGCACGCTCGGAAGATCGAGCGTGTGGAAATCGCCGTTTCCAGCCTGTTGCATCGTCCTCAATGCGGGCGCATGATTTTGCGCATTCACGCCGAGGAGGCAGCTTCGATGCATGACATTGTCATTCGCGGAGGCACGATCATCGACGGCAGCGGCAAGGCTGCTTTCACGGGCGATGTGGCGATCGACGATAGCCGAATAGCGGCAGCGGGCGGCAAGCTTGGCCCCGCTCGGCGAGAGATCGATGCTGCTGGGCTATTGGTCACCCCCGGCTGGGTCGATGTGCACACCCACTACGATGGCCAGGCGATGTGGGACCCGCTGCTCTCGCCGTCCTCTTGGCATGGCGTAACCACCGCAATGTTCGGCAATTGTGGCGTTGGCTTTGCCCCGGTGCGCCCGCAGCACCGCACAGCGCTCATGGACTTGATGGAAGGCGTCGAGGAGATCCCCGGCGTGGTCCTGAGCGACGGATTGGCGTGGGATTGGGAGAGCTTCCCCGATTTCCTCGATGCCCTCGAGCGACGGCCGCTCGCGGTCGATATCGCGGCCCAGATCGCGCACCTTCCGCTGCGCGTCTATGTCATGGGCGACCGGGCTGTGCGCTTCGAACAGGCCACGCCGGACGATATCGCCGAGATGCGCCGCCTCACGGTCGAGGCGTTGCGCGCGGGGGCCTTCGGTTTCACCACCTCGCGCACCGATTTGCACAAGACACCGGCCGGCGACATGGTCCCGTCGCGCTATGCCGCAAGCGAAGAACTGCTCGGGATCGGCTCCGCACTGGGCGAGGTCAAGGCGGGCGCGTTCGGTATGAACAGCGATTTCGATGACGAAGCCGCAGAACTCGCCTGGCTCACGCAGCTCGCCAAAGATACTGGCCGCCCGGTCTGGTTCCTGCTGACCGATCGCTACGAGGATCCGGCGCGCTGGCGACGGCTGCTCGCTGCCGTGCATGCCGCGCGGGCCGACGGCGCGCACCTTACCGCGCAGATCGCCGGACGCCCAATTGGGGTTATTCTGGGCATCGGCACGGCGCTCAACCCATTCTCAATACGGCCGAGCTACCGGCAGCTCACCGGTCTGAGCATCGCTCAGCAGCTTGAGCGGCTTCGCGATCCGGCGCTGCGACGCAAAATTCTCGATGAAAAGCCGCCGCCGGAGGAAGTCAGTCGGCTCCCTCAATTCCGCCAGCTCATCACCAGCCGCTGGGACAAGTTTTTTGTCATGGGCGACCCGCCGGACTATGAGCCGGACGAAGAGCTGAGCATTGCCGCAATCGCCGCCCGCGAGGGCCGCACGCCCGACGAAGTGGCTTACGACTACCTCACCGGCGCTGCCAACCGCTTCCTGTTTTTCCCGGTGGTGAACTATGTCTGCGGCGACCACGGGCCGATCCATGAAATGCTCAACGATTCGGCAACGCTTCTCGGTTTGAGCGATGGCGGCGCACACTGCGCCTCGATCATCGATGCGAGCGTTCCAACCTACATGCTGCTGCATTGGGGGCGCGACCGGCGGCGCGGACCGCGTCTGCCGCTTGAACTCCTGGTCAAACGCCAGACCAGCGAGACAGCGGATTTCTTCGGCTTGCCGGATCGCGGCCGCATAGCGCCGGGGTTGCGGGCCGATCTGAACCTGATCGAATTCGACCGCCTGCGGCTGCATCAGCCGGAGCTGGTCAACGACCTTCCAGCGGGAGGCCGGCGCTTCGTGCAGCGTGTCGACGGCTATCGAGCGACGTTCGTGGCCGGAACACCCATTTTCGAGCAGGGCGAGCATACCGGCGCAATGCCGGGGCGGCTGGTGAGGAACAGATGTCAGAGGTTAGACGTCAGAGATCAGAAGGACAGAATTAGCGCTCTCACTTTTTGACATCCGTCATCTGACTTCCGCCACCAGACCATCCCGCAGCGTGACGCGGCGGTGCATGCGCGCGGCGATGTCCATGTTGTGGGTTGCAACCACGACCGCAAGCCCGGAAGCTTCCACCAGCTGAGTGAGCGCGGAGAAAACGTGCTCGGACGTGCGTGGGTCGAGATTACCCGTAGGCTCGTCGGCAAGCAGAATACGCGGAGCGTTGGCGACCGCCCGGGCGATGGCGACCCGTTGCTGCTCGCCACCGGAAAGTTCCGCCGGGCGATGGGTGATACGGTCCTTCAATCCGAGATAGGAAAGCAGATCGGTTGCGCGCTTGGTCGCCTCGCGACGCGATAATCCGCGGATCATTTGCGGAAGGACGACGTTTTCAAGTGCCGAGAACTCCATCAACAAATGATGGAACTGATAAACGAACCCGATCTCGGTACGGCGGATGCGCGTGCGCTCGGCATCCGAAAGCACAGATGTGGCGATCTGATCCACATAAACCTCGCCGGCGTCGGGATGCTCCAGCAGGCCGGCAATATGCAGAAGCGTCGACTTGCCCGCGCCGGAGGGCGCGATCAGTGCAACCGACTGCCCGGGCCAGACTGCAAGCTCGGCGCCTTTGAGAATCTCCAGCGTGACATCGCCTTGCCGATAATGCCGGTCCACTGCGTGCAGGTAGAGGATTGGCGGCTGTTCAGGACGGCCACTGGCCGAACCTTCTTCTGCCCGACTGGACCGCTGGCGATCGTTGACGGTGCTACTCATAGCGCAGCGCCTCGACCGGATCGAGGCGTGCCGCGCGCCAAGCCGGATAGAGCGTCGCCAGGAGCGACAGTGCCAGCGCCATTACCACCACCGCCGTGGTCTCACCGGCGTCGAGATCGGCGGGCAGCTTGGAAAGAAAATAAAGCTCGGGCGAGAACAGCTCGGTATTGGTCAGCCACGATACGAAGCGGCGGATCGATTCGATATTGAGGCACACCAGCAGCGCCAGCAGAAATCCGACGAACGTGCCGACGATGCCGACCGAGGCACCGGTCACCATGAAAACGCGCATGACGCCGCCTTGCGTCACCCCCATGGTGCGCAGGATGCCGATATCGCGTCCCTTGTCCTTGACCAACATGATCAGCCCGGAAGTTATGTTGAAGGCGGCAACGATCACGATGATGGTGAGGATGAGGAACATTACATTGCGCTCGACCTGCAGCGCGTTGAAGAACGTGGCGTTGCGCTGCCGCCAGTCGACCATGAAGATCGGCCGATTGGCGGCCTCGGTGATGAGCTTGCGGTAACGATCGATGCGATCAGGATTGTCGGTGTAAACTTCGATTGCGGTAACGTCGCCCGAGCGGTTGAAATATGCCTGCGCCTCCGGCAACGGCATGAAGACGAAGGCGGCGTCGTATTCCGACATGCCGATCTCGAACACCGCCGCAATCTTGTAGGATTTTATCCGCGGGGTCGTTCCCATCGGGGTGATCGCGCCGCGCGGCGCGACCAGCGTCACGTTGTCGCCGGCATGCAACGACAGCTGGTCGGCAAGCCTGCGCCCGATCGCAACTCCCTGCCCTTCATCGAAGCCTTCGAGCGTGCCTTGCCGAATATTATTCGCAATGGAAGGAAGCTTCATCAGATCGCTGGCCCGCACACCGCGCACGAGCACGCCAGCGGCGCTGAACGGTGACGAGGCAAGCGCCTGGCCTTCCACAATGGGCGCAGCAAGCTTGATACCCTCCACCTTTGACACTCGGTCCGCGACCTCATTCCAATCGGTGAGCGGCAACTCGAGGGGCTGAATCAGCAGATGACCGTTGAGACCCAAAATCTTGTCCAGAAGCTCCTTGCGGAACCCGTTCATCACCGCCATTACGATGATCAGCGTCGCGACACCGAGCATAATGCCCAGAAACGAGAAGATGGCATTGACGGAAATAAATCCTTCCTGTCGCCGAGCCCGCAAATAGCGCAGCGAAATCAACCATTCGAATGGTGCAAAAGGATGGGTGCTGCTCGGCTCGGTCATTGAAATATTTCCCGTCCACTCACTTTCGCATGATTCTGGCCGTTTCACGATTCCGATTGACCCCGACAATCCGGAGGAAGGCTAGTTTCCCCTGCGAAGTTATTACGGTCAGCCGCTCGATAGCATCTTGCAGAGGGACAAGCTCGCGGCTGTCATCAGCGCGTTTCTTGAGTTCAACCTTGCCGGCGGCCAACCCTTTCGGGCCGATCAGCACCTGCCACGGAATGCCGATCAGGTCGGCAGCGGCAAATTTGGCACCTGGACGCTGGTCGAGATCGTCATAAAGGACCTCGACGCCTTTAGCGCGCAGCGCACCGTAAAGCCGCTCACAGGCGCCGTCGGTATCAGCGCCGCCCTGCTTCAGGTTGAGGATGATGACCTTGAAAGGCGCTACCGGCTCCGGCCATTTAATGCCGGCCTCGTCATGGAATGCCTCGATAATGGCGGCGACCAGCCGGCTTGGGCCAATCCCATAGGAGCCCATATGAACCGGACGCTCGACGCCGTCAGGGCCGGCAACCAGCGCCCGCATCGGCTCGGAATATTTGGTTCCGAAATAAAAAATGTGCCCGACCTCAATGCCGCGTGCCGAGACCTGCTGCTCGACCGACAACTGAACGAACGCCGCTGGATCGTGCTTTTCCGATGTCGCGGCGTATAGCGAAGTCCATTTGTCGACTATTCGCTGTAACCCGACAACGTCGTCGAAATTCACATCCTCGCCTGGCACCGCAAAGCCAAGATAGTCGCGATGGCAATAGACTTCGCTCTCGCCGGTGGAAGCCAGGATGATGAACTCGTGCGACAGACTGCCGCCGATGGGGCCGCTCTCCGCCATCATGGGAATGGACTGCAAGCCGAGCCGCGCAAAAGTGCGCAGGTAAGCAACGAACATCTTGTTGTAGGCGTGTTTGGCCCCGGCATAATCAAGATCGAAGGAGTAAGCGTCCTTCATCAGGAACTCGCGCGCGCGCATAACCCCGAACCGCGGCCGGACCTCATCGCGAAATTTCCACTGGATGTGATAAAGATTCAGCGGCAGATCCCTGTAGGAGCGCACATAGGCACGAAATATCTCGGTGATCATTTCCTCATTCGTGGGCCCGTAAAGCATATCCCGCTCGTGGCGGTCCTTGATGCGCAGCATCTCCTTGCCATAGTCGTCGTAGCGGCCGCTCTCGCGCCAAAGCTCGGCCGACTGGATTACCGGCATCAGCAATTCGATCGCTCCCGAGCGATCCTGTTCCTCCCGCACGATCTGACAAACCTTGCGCAAGACCCGTAATCCGAGCGGCAGGAAGGCGTAAATCCCAGCCGCCTCCTGGCGGATGAGGGCGGCGCGCAACATGAGCCGATGCGACACGATCTCCGCCTCCTTGGGGTTTTCGCGCAGAATCGGCAGGAAATATCGCGACAACCGCATGTTTTCTCCTTCCGGTTCCGCTGGCGGAAGCCCGGCGCCGGCATCTGACGAGGTTTAACAGATACGATAGCTTCCCGAAACGTAAGCGCTGCCAAAGGCTTGATGGTCACGGCGGCCGGTCCGTGGCACATATGCCGCAGTGCACAAGCCGTGGATAGCTGTCGGCGCGGGCGATTACCAGTTTTCAGTGACAAAACCGGCCGGATTGGGTAGTGTTTGTCACCCAAGGTCAAGGCGTCGAGACGCTTTGGCCAGCGGTCCAAGTCTTTGGAGGAAAAGTCTTGGGTTTGGATTCATAAGTCGGGAGGAAAAAGCCGGCGCCAAGCCGCAACCGTCTCGCTCCAAAGAGAGACTTCGAGGCGTCAGAGTAGCGTAGGTTTCAGTAAATTGCGTTATTGGGAGCAGGGTCTCGGCCCTGCTCGATTTTTTTTCTGCGAACTAATGCCGCCGCATCCCGATGAGTGCGGCGAGATCGTCAAGCGCAATCAGCCGGTAAGTGTAGATAGCATACCAGAGCGCAAATACGACAGCGGCGACGACGCTCGTCCAAAGCAGCTTGCGACCGAGATGATGAATGGCGGGAGCGCCGGGATCGGTGCCCTGGGTAACGGCTCCGCTCTCGCGTTGGCTGCGCACTCCCCACGGCAGAACCGCGAACAGCACGGTCCACCAGATGATGAAATAGGTCGCAATCGCGGTTGCCAGCGACATCGATCGGTTACCGCAAAAATTTAAAATCAGGCGATTAAGGTAAAAAACAATCGGATCATGCCCGTTAGTACCTGAATGCTCGTTGCAGTGTTATGGATTTCAACCACGCTTTTAGGGAGAAAGAATCATGAAGTTGCGTCTCGTCAATTTCAGCCCGGTTGCGGCGCTGCTCCTGCTTGGAGCTTTCTCCGCGGCGACACCGGCCGCCGCGGGCTGCGGGTGGGGCTGCGGAGGAGCTCCAGTCGTCGTGCAGCCCTATGCTTACCAGTCGTGCTCCTGTTGCGGCTGTGGTGGTTCCGCCGGCTACGCTTATGGATACCCTTATAGGCATATGGAGCATATGGAGCTTACGCTGCCGAATATGATGCCTATGATGCGCCCGTCGTAGTAGCGCCTCGATATTATCGGCCGCGGTATTATCCCCGTTGGCGCTACTGGTAAGCGCGATTAACTCTTCTTGCCGATGACGCGACGAGTGAGCCGCGATGCGGCTTGCTCGTTCTGCCTAACGAATTGCGGAACGATAATCCTGCGATCGCATAAGCGCGGGATCGTCACAACTTGGATATTTGCAGCAGGTTACGATCCCCGACCCACGTCCTTGCGAGATCTGCCTCGGCTCTAGCAGCCGCTGCGGCGTCCCCGCGGGCTTTGTAGAGTTGGACGAGCCCAAAATAGGACCAGCCATTCGCGGGAGCGCGGTTGAGCGCCCTCAGGAACTGCTCCTCCGCCTCGGCTAATCGACCCGCTTGCAGCAGGGCAGCCGCGAGCGATTGGCGCACCGGATAATACCAGTAAGGTGGCTCGGTATAGGGTAGTTCGTCCTGAATCACTGCCGCCTGCGCAAACCGCTCGACTGCCGCTTTGTAGTCCCCCTGCATCTGGGCGATGCGGCCCTGGATCAACGGTACGCGCAAGCTTCAGCACCTGCTGCGCCGGCACACCGGAAGCATTGAGGAGCGAGAAGTCTGCTGTCGTTTCGATCTTCTCGATAGCGCTTGCTTCGGCCATGGCTGCGGCAAATTCATTTCGCGCCGCAAGTGCCGCGCCGCGGGCGTAGTGCCAGATCGCTTTGACGTAAGGAATCGCATCGCCTGGATCGGGTAAAGCCAGGATGGTTTCAGGCGTGCTGAATTGCGCGTGCGCGAAATACGGCGCCGCCTTCACCGGCTGTACCATGGCGATGCCGCGGGCGACCTCGTCGGGAATGAGCCCGCGAAGTTTTTCCGCGGCGGCAATGACGGCAATTCCATCCCCCGCCATCTGGGCTGAGGCCATCACGAAATGCACATTGTGCGGGTAATAGCCGAGCCGATAGACGCCCATGGGGGCACCGGTCTCGGCAAGATATTTTTCATCGACGCCGATCGCTGTCTTGTTGTCGGAAAGTGCGTCGAGATATCGGCCCACGCGGTAGTAAATATGGCTTGGCATATGCACGAGATGACCGGCACCGGGGATAGCGCCGCGCAGCCGGTCGGCATAAGGCTCTGCGCGCTCGGGGCGCTCAGACGCCTCGACCGCATGGATGTAATAATGAATTGCGCCGGGGTGGTCGGGGTTCCTGACAAGAACGCGCTCCAACGTCGGCACGATGGGAGTACTCTGAGGATTGGGTTCGCGTCCACCCGGCTGCCAATAATTCCAGGGAGTGATATCCATCACTGATTCTGCATAGAGAACCGCAATCTCATCATCGTCCGGAAACTGCGCCGCGACTTTGCTCATGGCTGCGGCATAGGCGCTGTCAAGCTGCGTGCGATCGGCCTTCGCCTCCGGCGAGTAACGCTCCCCCAATGCAACAATCAGCCCCTGCTCTCTGGGCGTGGCGCCGCCGGCGAGTGCGCGTGCCTTTTGCGCGGCGGCGAATGCAGGCGCCACCGCCTCATCCTGCATTGGAAGATTGATATTGGGACCAAGCACCAGGGCTTCTCCCCAGAAGCACATGGCGCATGCTGGATCGAGTTTCTGCGCTTTGCGGAACGCACGCTGGGCTTCCCCGTGATTGAACGCATAGGTGAGCCGCAGGCCCTGATCAAAGTAGGCCTGCGCTGCCGGATTGGACGTGGTAATCATGTAAGTTATCGGGCCGAGTCCGCCCCACAGCGGCGGGTCGACATCAGCAAAATCCGGCGCTGGCGTTGCGGCTTTCATTTCCGCCGGCGGCACCTCGGTCCGCATCTGAGCAAGGCAAATCAGCGCACGCGTGTTCTTGCTGAAAGCCGGCGTGTGACATATGGGAAAATCTGAACCGCTTAGCAGGGGAGCGACAGCAACATCGCCCGATGCCGCCTTTGCTGCGGTGGGCCCAACTTTGCCAATACCTGGCTTCTCTTCGGCGAGGGGAAGTCCGCCGAGCAAGGTTGGAGCAACGATAACCGCTGCGCATGTGGAAAAAAACCGCACCCTCTTTGCGACAGAAGCGTTCATGATGTCCTCCACAGCGAAAGAGATGAGTTTTGCGCTCAAGCCTGCTCAAGTTCTACCAGCGTTCCGAGAAAGTCCTTGGGGTGAAGAAACAGCACCGGTTTGCCGTGCGCGCCCGCTTTCGGCTTGCCGTCTCCGAGTACCCGCGCACCCTGCTTCTTCAGCATGTCGAGCGCCGCATCGATATTGTCGACCTCATAGCAGACATGATGGATGCCGCCCTCGGGATTTCGCTCAAGGAACCTGGCGATCGGCGAGGCCTCGCCGAGGGGCTCGAGCAGCTCGATTTTGGTGTTCGGCAAAGTGATGAACACAGTGGTAACGCCGTGATCCGGCTGCGGTATCGCTTCGGAAACGCGGGCTCCCAGAATGTGACGGTAAACATCGGCCGCTTTGCCGATGTTACGCACAGCAATTGCCACATGGTTGAGGCGTCCAATCATTTCGGGCATTCACCAGCTGTCACATTCGTCGCTTTGGCGACGCGCGCAAAACAGGCATTGGGATAGGTTACCCGGTTTCCATTGGTGTCGGTTGCGCAGACCGGTTGATAGATTTCGGTACACACTTCAGGCGGCGACGCTTGTACCGGGATCGGCCTTTGCATTTCTGATGCCTGCACATGCAAGGCCATGACAAATGCAAAAGACATGATCGGAGCAGACGCGATGGGTTTCAAACATTCTTCTCCAAAAATCGGTTCCGCCGCTCGGTCTCAATCATACACCTGGCAAGGCGGCAATTTTCAGACGCAATGGGCGGTTTATTCCCGGGCCAACCTGAACGTGCCGCGCGTACTGAAGAACTTCGCAATCGGACTACTATAGCTCACAGTTCGAGCACATGGACATGGCAGGTGGGCTTCTTGTTCCACGCCGTGCTCAAGGCAGCACGGGTGGCACGGCGCAAGGCCTCGGCAACTATTTCAGGGTCACGCCGCCGTGCGCGCGGCAGAGAGTTGAAGGCCTCCATGGCAGCGTCATAGGCGATCTCGGCGAGGCTGCGTCCTTGCGCATCGGTCTCTGGAATACCCGTAAGCGTTACCTCAGGATCGGCCAACAGCTCTCCTCTGTCGCTCAGCGCAAGGGAAATGGACACCACTCCCGCAAATCCCAGCCTCCGACGGTCTGCAACCGTGCGCTCTTCTGCACTCACCAAAAGCGCACCATCCTTATAGAGCCTTCCAGCCGGAATTTCGTCGATCTTGGTCGGACCGTTTGGCGCAAGCCGAATGAGTTCACCGTCGCGGCATGTCATCACCTTGCTCACACCTGCGCCACGTGCCAGCGCTGCATGTTCGGCCATATGCAGGGGCTCGCCATGCACCGGAATGAGAATCTCGGGGCGAACCCATTCGATCATAGCCTTGAGTTCGTCCACGCGCGGATGGCCAGAAACGTGAACGAGATGGGTGCGATCGGTGATGACATCGATGCCCTGGCTGACCAATCCGTTGATCACCCGCATAACGGCCTTTTCATTGCCGGGTATGGCGCGTGAGGAAAAGATCACGCGGTCACCGCGGGAAAATGCCACGTCGGGATGTTCGTCCTGAGCGATGCGCGAAAGCGCCGCGCGCGGCTCTCCCTGGCTCCCGGTGCAGAGCGCCAACACCTTGTCCG
Organism: uncultured Alphaproteobacteria bacterium; assembly: GCA_963817135.1. Classification (GTDB taxonomy): domain Bacteria; phylum Pseudomonadota; class Alphaproteobacteria; order Rhizobiales; family Xanthobacteraceae; genus VAZQ01. The sequence continues at coordinate 327,902 of CAWFNG010000016.1, forward strand.
GCGGGAGGTGACCGTAGACGTCGACCGAGCGGAATTCCTTGATCCCGTCGAGATAGCCGGTTTCCCTCGCAACCTGCGCAATGCGTTCCATGGCGCGGCCAACGAGAACAACTTCGCGTTCACAGGCCGCCGCTGCATCCGCGACGGCGCGCAGCCGCGCAACATTCGAGGCAAACGTGGTGACGGCAACCCGCCGGGGCGCCTCGCCAATGAGCCGGGCGAGCGTTTTTGCAACCTCGGCTTCCGACGGGGAACAACCCTCGCGGAACGCATTCGTGGAATCGCTCACCAGCGCAAGGCAGCCTTCGTTGCCGAGCGCGCGCAGTTTCGCCTCATCGGTCGCGGGAGGAATGACCGGCGTGGGATCGATTTTCCAATCACCGGTATGCAGCAGCGCGCCATGGGAAGTGCGAATGATCAGCCCATTGGATTCAGGGATCGAATGAGCCATGGAAACGAATTCGAGATCGAACGGCCCCAATGCAAAACGTCCGCCGAGGGGAATGACGGTAACCGGAATCTTCGGTGCGCCGGGCTCGCCTTGCAGCTTCGATTCAATCAGAGCCGCCGTGAATGGGGTCGCATAGACCGGCAGTCGCAGCCGTGGCCACAGATCGATCAGGGCACCGTAATGATCCTCATGAGCATGGGTCAGGACGAGGCCAAGCAGATTATGCCGTTCTGCGACGAGATACCGGATGTCCGGCATGATGATATCGATACCCGGGAGATCGTCGCCGGCGAATGCAATGCCGAGATCGATTGCGATCCATTGTCGGTGCCGTTCATCCCCAATCCCGTAAAGGGCCAGATTCATGCCGATTTCGCCGACACCGCCAAGCGGCGCAAAAACGAACTCATCGGAAGGGCCCGACATGTTTCGCTCAAGACGTGTTCACCGCAGAGCGCGTCGGCATAAACACGTCTCCCGCGGAAATGGTTTCCGTTTTATCGTCATCGAGGCGCAGCATCAGGTTGCCGTTCTCATCAACGGAATTGAAAAGTCCTCCGATTGTCCGATCCGCGAGACGCACGCCGATCCTTTGCCCGACAAATGCCGCCTGCGCGAGCCAATCCGCGCGCACGCTGGCAAATCCCCGGCCGCAATCCCACTGGACAAGGCGTCGAAACATTGCAAGTGACAGCGCGGAAAACAGCGCCTCCGCGGTCACGAACGCACCGGCAGCGGCAAGGTCGATCGCCGGATAATCGGTTTCATCCGGATGCGACGTGCAGTTCACGCCAATTCCAATTGCAACAACAGCATCGCCGCTGCCCTCCCCTTCGACGAGAACGCCGGCCAGTTTTGCGCTGCCCAGCAAAATATCGTTGGGCCACTTGATGGCAATCAGCGGCTTGAGCTTTGCCGCGCTCTCCAATACCGCGTCGTAGACCGCCAGCGCCGCAACGAACGACAGTTGCGGCCACTCTTTCGGGATCGATGGCGCCGCGAGGAGAAGGCTGGCAAACAGGTTGCCCGGGCGCGATACCCATGCCCGGCCACGCCGGCCGCGTCCTGCAGTCTGGCGCCGCGCGGTGATCCAAAGCGGGCCGCGCTCGCCCTTGCGAGCGAGCAGAAGAGCATGTGCGTTGGTCGATTCCAACACTTCATGTGCGGCGAGCCGCACGCCGGCTGCGCTGACGCTCGGATGCAACATCATGGCAAGAACTAGAACAGCGATCGCGCCGCTGTATTCGCCGCCTCCACTACGGGAGCGGGATAGACGAAGAACAACAGATTGAACAGTCCGGTTACTGCTAGCACCGCCCGCAGTTCATGCGGCATGGGCTCGAAGCGAGGGGCCGGCTCGTCGAAATACATGATCTTGACTATCGCGAGGTAGTAGTAGGCGCCGACCACACTGGTGACGACGCCAATCACGGCAAGCGTGAACAGACCGGATTTGATGGCCGCAAGAAACACATAGAACTTGGCGAAAAATCCCGCCAATGGCGGAATTCCGGCCAGCGAGAACAACAGCATGGCAAGAAAAAACGCCATTGTCGGCTTGGTGCGCGCGAGACCGGCGAGATCGGCGATGTTCTCGACCATCTGACCGTCTCGCCGCATCGACAAAATGCAGGCAAAAGTCCCAAGCGTCATCGTGAGGTAGATGGCCATGTATACGAGCACCCCCTCAACACCCTCCGGGGTGCCCGCCGCCAAGCCGATCAGGGCAAAGCCCATGTGACCGATGGAGGAATAGGCCATCAGCCGCTTGATGTTGCGCTGTCCGATTGCGGCGAATGCGCCCAAAGCCATGGAGGCGATCGCCACGAACACTACGATCTGCTGCCACTGCATCACAATGCCGGGGAAGGCGACGGTGGTCGTGCGCACGAACATCGCCATGCCCGCGACTTTCGGAGCGGCGGCGAAGAACGCCGTGATCGGCGTCGGCGCGCCCTCATAGACATCGGGCGTCCACATGTGAAACGGCACCGCCGAGACCTTGAAACAGAAGCCGGCGCAGAGAAAAACCAAGCCGAAAAGCAGTCCCAGACTGGGCTCCCTCGCCGCCTTGGCGATATCCGCAAACGAAATCGTGCCCGTGAAGCCATAGACCAGGGAGGCGCCGTAAAGCAGCATGCCGGAGGACAAGGCGCCCAGCACGAAATATTTGAGCCCTGCTTCGGTCGAGCGCACGGAATTGCGATTGATCGCTGCAACCACATAGAGGGAAAGCGACATCAGCTCGAGCCCGAGGTACAACGCGATAAGGTCGTTAGCCGAGATCAGCATCATCATGCCGGTCGTGGAAAGGAGAATCAGGACGGAATATTCGAACCTTGCCTGGTTCTCCACCGCCAGATAGCCAAAGGACATCAGTATCGCTGTCGCCGATCCGGCAAGCGCCAGAAGCTTCAAGAAACGGGCGAAATCATCGAGGACGAAACTGCTGCCAAAAGTGATGAGCTTGCCGCCTGGCAGCAGAACGACAATGCATCCGGCGGCAATCAGCAAGACGATTGCGGCAACGTCAATGGCAGTTGTGTTTCGCGTAGCGCGCAAGGTGCCGGCGAGCAGCAGCACCATGGCGCCAACGGCAAGCAGCATTTCCGGCAATGCCGGGGTGAGCGCGGAAAGCTCGAATTGCTCGATCATTTCAGCAAGGCGGCGGTCTGGTTGGTGCCGAGCGCGTGGTGGTAACTATCAAGAAGGTGGGCTATCGAAGCGGCAGACATGTCGAGGACCGGTTTTGGATAGATGCCGAACAGAATGGTTAGGGCTACCAGAGGACCAAGCGTGATGATCTCCCGGTAATCAAGGTCCTTGATTGCGGCAAGAGCTGGCTTGGTCAGCGTACCGAAAATAACCTTGCGGTAGAGCCATAGCGCATAGGCAGCCGACAGGATCGTCCCGATAGTTGCCAGAGTGGCGACTGCAATATTCACCCGGAATGTCCCAATCAAGCTGAGAAACTCTCCGATGAAGCCCGAGGTACCCGGCAATGCGACATTGGCAAGGGTGAATACCATGAACGCGGCAGCATAGAGCGGCATGCGATTGACGAGGCCGCCATAGGCGGCGATCTCGCGGGTATGCATCCGGTCATAAACCACGCCCACGCACAAGAACAAAGCTGCCGACACCATCCCATGGGAGATCATCTGGAATATCCCGCCGGCAAGGCCCTGCGCCGTTGCTGCGAATATTCCCATGGTGACAAAGCCCATATGCGCCACCGACGAGTAGGCGATGAGCTTCTTCATGTCCTCCTGCACCAACGCGACCAACGAGGTGTAGATGACCGCAACCACCGAGAGCGCGAAGACAAGCGGGGCAAGATCATGCGAGGCAGACGGAAACATCGGCAGCGAAAATCGCAGGAATCCGTAGCCGCCCATCTTCAGCAGAATGGCGGCAAGGATCACCGAGCCGGCGGTTGGCGCTTCCACATGCGCGTCCGGCAGCCAGGTGTGCACCGGCCACATCGGCAGCTTGACTGCAAAGGATGCAAAGAATGCGAGCCAGGCCCAGGTCTGCAGACCGGGCGGAAAGCCGTGGCGGAGCAGCGCCGGAATGTCGGTTGTCCCGGCATTCCAGTACATCGCCATAATGGCGAGCAGCATCAATACCGAGCCGAGCAACGTATAGAGAAAAAACTTGAAGCTGGCATAGACCCGACGCGGTCCTCCCCAAATGCCGATGATCAGGAACATCGGGATGAGGCCGCCTTCGAAGAACAGGTAGAACAACACCAGATCAAGCGCTGCAAAGGTGCCGACCATGAGCGTCTCGAGCACGAGAAATGCGACCATGTATTCTTTGACGCGGGTACGGATCGGCTGCCAGCTCGCAATGATGCAGACCGGCATCAATGCGGTGGTGAGAATCACAAAGGGCAAAGAGATGCCGTCCACGCCCATGTAATAGGTGATGGCTCCGCCCAGCCAGGGCTGCCTTTCCACGAACTGAAACTCGGCCGAGCCGGCATCGAACCGATAAATAAGAATCAACGAAATTGCGAAAGTGATCAGCGTCACCCACAGCGCAATCCAGCGGGCATTGCGTTGCTCTGCCTCGCCGCTGCCGCGCATCGCCACGATAAAGAGAGCGCCCGCAAGCGGCAGAAAGGTGACAACTGAAAGAACAGGCCAGCTCATCGATCAGATCCAACGACCGCCAAACATGAACCAGGTGATAAGCGCCGCAACGCCGATCAACATGGCAAAGGCATAATGATAAAGATACCCAGTCTGCAGCCGCACCGCTCCGCGCGTCACGTCGAGAACGCGCGCAGAAACCCCATCGGGACCGAGCCCGTCGATCAGCAGCTCGTCGCCCTGCTTCCACAATAGCCGTCCAAGCCAAAGCGTCGGCCGCACGATAAGCAGGTCGTAAATCTCATCGAAGTACCATTTGTTGAGCAAAAACCGGTAAAGCGGCTCATGTTGCCGCGCAAGCTCGACGGGTAGTTCCGGCCTGCGAATGTAGAACTCCCAGGCTACGATAAACCCCAACGCCATCATCAATGTCGGAACGATGGCAACAATGTAGGAAACGTGATGCATCTCCTCCAGGATGTGGTTCGCCGGCGCAAATGCAATGGAATCGCGAAAGAACTCCCTCACGTCTTCGCCCACGAACATTTCCTGGAATGGAAAGCCGGAAAAAATCGAGCCAGCGGCAAGAAAGCCGATCGGAATAAGCATCACCATTGGGCTCTCATGCGCCTGCGCAAAATGGCGCTGATCATGCGGTCCGCCGTGAAAAGTCACGAAGATCAGTCGCCAGGAATAGAAGGCGGTGAGCGCGGCGGCGACGGTGGTCATTCCGAATGCATAGAGCGCCATCGGATTGTGCCCCGCATAGGCCGCCTCGATGATGGCATCCTTGGAAAAATAGCCCGCGGTCAGCGGAAATCCGGTGAGCGCAAGCGTTCCGATCAGCATCGTCCAATACGTGAACGGGATCTTCTCCTTGAGGCCGCCCATGCGCCAGATGTCCTGCTCGTGGTGCATCGCCAGGATGACCGAGCCGGAGCCGAGGAATAGCAACGCCTTGAAAAAGGCGTGTGTGAACAAATGAAACATGCCGACCGAATAAGCGCCGACGCCCATCGCGACGAACATGTAGCCGAGCTGAGAGCAAGTGGAGTAAGCAATGATGCGTTTGATATCGCTTTGTACGAGAGCCACCGTCGCGGCAAACAGCGCAGTCGTCGCCCCGATGAAGGTGACGAATGTCTGCGCAGCAGGCGCGAGTTCGAAGAGGGGCGAGAGCCGCGCTACCATGAAAACCCCGGCGGTGACCATGGTAGCGGCGTGGATCAGCGCAGATACCGGTGTCGGACCTTCCATTGCGTCAGGAAGCCAGGTGTGCAGCAGGAATTGCGCCGACTTGCCCATGGCCCCCATGAAAAGCAGCAGACAAATCAGCGTAAGAGCATCGACGTCCCAACCGAAGAAATGAATGGACTTTCCGACAAGGGATGGCGCTTGCGCAAAGACGGTGTCGAAATCGATCGCGCCGGTCAGCATGAAGAGCGCAAAAATGCCGAGCGAAAATCCGAAATCGCCGATGCGATTGACGATGAAAGCTTTTATCGCTGCCGCGTTGGCTTCCGGCTTATGGAACCAGAACCCGATGAGCAGGTAGCTCATGAGCCCGACCCCCTCCCAACCGAAGAATAACTGCGCGAGGTTGTCGGCAGTGACCAGCATCAACATGGCGAAGGTGAACAGTGAGAGATAGGAAAAAAAACGCGGCCGGTAGGGATCCTCCTGCATGTAACCGATGGAATAAAGATGCACGAAGGCAGAGATGGTCGTGACCACGACGAGCATCACGGCGGTGAGACTGTCGATATGCAGCGACCAGTCGACATTTAGATCGCCCACCGCCATCCAGTTAAACAGCATGACCCGGCTGTCGTGATGGCGCAGACCTACGTCAACAAAGGCAAACCAGGACAGCAGCATGGATGCGAAAAGGAATACGGTTGTCGTCAGCTCGGCGGCGCGGGAGCCGCCTGCCGGAGCCGCATGGGATTCCGGCTCTGCCGCAGAAGGATCGAGCGCAGCATGCGCCGCATCGGCGAGTGGAGAAGCGCGCGGAATATCTTCCTCGACCGGTCCGTGCGCATGATCTTCGGCGCCGGCAGAGGGCGTTCCTCCGGGGTGGCGCGCGTGCGCCCCTGCGAGTGTAATCAAGGCTGCGATGACGGCGCCGAGAAGCGGCAGAAAAACGATGGCCTGATACATGGCCTCCTCAACCCTTCATCATATTGATGTCTTCGACAGCAATGGAGCCGCGGTTGCGAAAATAGGCGACCAGGATGGCCAAGCCGATCGCGGCTTCCGCCGCAGCGACGGTCAGGACCAGGAGTGCGAATACCTGCCCGACCAGATCGCCAAGGAAACTCGAGAACGCGACCAAATTGACGTTGACTGCAAGAAGAATCAGCTCGATCGACATCAGGATGATGATGACGTTCCTGCGATTGAGGAAAATTCCGAATATGCCGATGGTGAACAGGAAGGCACCGAGCGTGAGATAGTGTCCAAGGCCGATGATCATGCCTGAGTCCTGAAGTCCTGACGCTCTTCTATAAGCCCTTGGCCGGAACGCACCTTCACGATCTCGATCGATGTCCGCTTCGTGCGCGCAACCTGTTCAGGGATACTTTGCCGTTTGACGCGCGGCTTATGATGCAATGTAAGGACGATTGCACCGATCATCGCCACAAGGAGCACGATGCCTGCGGCCTGAAAGAAATAGATATAGCGGGTATAAAGGATCTGGCCGAGCGCTTCGGTGTTGGTAATCGACGGAACAGGTGCCGCGATGGCGTGCTGTGCAGTCGGCCCAAGCGCCCAGGTGAAGACGACGAGGACGAGTTCGATCAGCAAAACGATGCCGATAGCCGCGCCGACCGGCAGGTATTGCAGCAATCCGTGACGCAACTCGGCGAAATCGACATCGAGCATCATCACCACAAACAGGAACAACACCAATACCGCGCCCACATAGACGATGATGAGGATCATCGCCAGGAACTCGGCGCCCAGGAGCACGAACAACCCGGCAGCGTTGACGAAAGCGAGGATGAGAAACAAAACGGAATGGACCGGATTGCGCGCGGCGATCACCATGAACGCTGCTGCTGCACACGTGCCGGCAAAAAGGTAGAAGAAGATGGCAGGCAGGATCATCCTGGTCACTCATCGATAGGGTGCGTCGAGAGCGATATTCTTGGCGATCTCTCGCTCCCAACGGTCGCCGTTGGCAAGCAGCCGTTCCTTGTCGAACAGCAGTTCTTCCCGCGTCTCGGTTGAAAATTCGAAATTTGGGCCCTCCACGATGGCATCGACCGGGCAAGCCTCCTGGCAAAGCCCGCAATAGATGCATTTGACCATATCGATGTCGTATCGCGTGGTACGGCGCGTGCCGTCGTTGCGGCGCGGCCCCGCCTCGATGGTGATTGCCTGCGCGGGGCATATCGCCTCGCACAATTTGCAGGCAATGCAGCGCTCTTCGCCATTCGGATAACGTCGCAGCGCGTGCTCGCCGCGAAAGCGCGGCGACAGCGCTCCCTTCTCGAACGGATAATTGAGGGTCGGCTTCGGTTTGAAGAAGTATCGCAGGCCGAGAACGAAAGCCGTTACAAACTCGCTCAGGAACACGGAGCGGGCAGCGCGATCGAGCCTCATGACGTAATCCCCTGGGGCAGACGATCGTGATGCTGCCGCTTCTTGAATTTCACCCTGCGATCAGCCCTGCCAGCCAATATCCCAAGCCTGCGAAGGCTGCGATATCCGCTGCAAGGACGGCACGCCGCAGCAGCGACATTTCGCTCCCGAGCAGGCCGGCCTGCTCGCCGGTGTCGCAGCGGGCGCGCAAGCCCCGCTCGATTGCTGCAACCAGCGGTGCATAGGCAAGTGCGGCAACCGCGATCCCAATGAAGGCTCCGATGAGCCCAACCAGAGAAAGAGCGACCATCCTGATCAATCAGCGTCATTTCGGCGCGAGACCTCCATATTGGAGCACGCCGCCGACAATTGCGACCATGGCAAGCGACAGCGGAAGAAATACTTTCCAACCCAGGCGCATCAGTTGGTCATAGCGATAGCGCGGGACGATGGCCTTCACCATGGCAAACAGGAAAAACATGAAGAAGCATTTGAGGACGAACCAGATCACTCCCGGTATCCAGGTGAATGGCGCCACTGGAAACGGCGGCAGCCAACCGCCAAGGAACAAGATGGTCGCCATGGCGCACATGGTTGCGATGGCAACGTATTCGCCGAGAAAAAACAGCAAGAATGCGGTCGCCGAGTATTCGACAGCAAAGCCCGCGACCAGTTCGGATTCCGCCTCCACCAGGTCAAACGGGGGACGGTTCGTTTCCGCCAGCGCGGAAACCAGAAACACCACGAACATCGGCAATAGCGGCAGCCAAAACCAATTGAACATTCCCCATTTTCCGATCTGGGCGTCGACGATTGCCGAAAGATTGAGCGAACCGGCGCAAAGAAGCACCGTAATGATGACAAATCCAATCGAGACTTCATAGGAGACCATTTGCGCTGCGGATCGCAGCGCCGAGAGAAACGGGTACTTGGAATTCGACGACCATCCGGCCATGATCACGCCGTAGACCATCAACGAGGAGATGGCGAAGATATACAGCACGCCGACGTTGAGATCGGCGATCGCCCAGTCGGCGCTGACTGGAATAACCGCCCAGGCGGAAAGCGCGAGCACGCCGGTGACAAGGGGAGCAAGCAAAAACACGCCTTTGTTGGCACCGGACGGAATGACCGGCTCCTTGACGACGAATTTGAGCAGATCGGCAAACGACTGCAGCAGGCCCCAGGGTCCAACCACATTCGGACCGCGTCTGATCTGGACTGCTGCCCAGATTTTGCGATCGGCATAGAGCACATAGGCGATCACGATCAGCAACAGGACGAGCAGCAGAACGCTTTCCGCCACGATGATAATCAGCGGCCAGATGTATGTGAGAAAGAATTCAGCCATTCGCGTGCCGCTATTCCGCCGCGCGCAGCGCGGCGCTCCCCTCGGCAACCAGCGAACATTCGGCCATGATAGGTGAAGCGCGGGCGATGGGGTTGGTGAAATAGAAATCCTCGATGGCCGAGGCGAAGGGAGCCTTGTCGAACGCGCCGCCGCGTTCGGCAAGCGCGGCGATGTCGGCAGGCAAGCCCCGCGCAATCTGGTCAGTCCCGGCAAGGTGCGGATGAGCCTTGAACAAGGCCTGACGCAAGCCCGCCAGCGAGTCGTAGGGAAGCCGGCAGCCCAGCACATCGGACAAGGCGCGGATGATTGCCCAATCCTCACGCGCTTCACCGGGCGGGAAGGAAGCCCGGCCGGCAATCTGCACACGGCCCTCGGTATTGACGTAGAGGCTTGATTTTTCCGGGTAAGCCGCGCCCGGCAGGACAATGTCGGCGCGCTCAGCGCCGCGATCGCCATGGCTTCCGATATAAATGGCAAAAGCTGCGGGGGCGATGTCGATCTCGTCAGCGCCAAGGAGAAAGATCAAGTCAATTGCATCGGGCGATGCCATTTGCTGCGCATTACGACCGCTAGCCCCGGGTGTGAAGCCCACATCGAGCGCGCCAACCCGCGCAGCCGCCGTGTGCAGCACACAGTACCCATTCCAGCCTTCGCTTCGCGCTCCGAGTGCTGCCTTCGCGGCGAGGGCGGCAATCGCGCTGCCGTCCGGCCGCGCCAGCGCTCCCATGCCGACGACAACCAGCGGACGCTCGGCTCTTTGCAAGAGCTGGCCAAAATCATTCGTACCTGCTGCCACCTCGGCAAGCGTCTGCGGTCCGGTACCGAGATGCTGATACGGATAGGTCAGATCGGCACGCTCGCCGATAAGGCCGATCGGAAAATTGCCCATGCGCCAGCGTTTGCGAATGCGCGCATTGAGGACGGCCGCTTCCCAGCGCGGATTTGATCCGACCAGCAGCAGGGCGTCGGCGCTTTCAATACCTGCGATGCAGGCATTGAACAGATAAGTCGCTCTGCCCCAGCTCGGGTCAAGCGCCGCTCCGTCCTGCCGACAGTCGAGATTCGCTACGTTGAGACGCGTGAGCAAATCCTTCAGAGCAAAGATTTCTTCGACTGCGGCGAGGTCGCCGACGATGGCGCCTATGCGTTCGGCTGGTGTGGCTTTGACCTGCGCGGCAATGGCATCGAAAGCCGCGCGCCAGGTCGTTCCACGCAGGCGGCCATTCTCGCGAATGTAAGGCTGGTCCAGGCGCTGCAAACGCAGCCCATCCACAATGTGGCGAGTTTTATCGGAAATCCACTCCTCGTTCACGTCCTCATTGACGCGCGGCAGAATTCGCATGACCTCGCGGCCGCGCGTATCAATACGAATGGCCGAGCCGATGGCGTCCATTACGTCGACCAATTCGGTCTTATTCAACTCCCAGGGCCGTGCGGCGAATGCGTAAGGTTTGGAGGTCAACGCGCCGACCGGGCAGAGGTCGACCACGTTGCCCTGCAGCTCGGATGTCATCGCCTGTTCGAGATAGGTGGTGATTTCCATGTCCTCGCCGCGTCCGATGGCGCCAAGCTCAGGCACGCCGGCAACTTCCGTCATGAAGCGAACGCAACGCGTGCAATGAATGCAGCGGTTCATAACGGTCTTGACCAGCACGCCCACATATTTGTCTTCGACCGCGCGCTTGTTCTCGTGATAACGGCTGGCATCGATGCCGTAGGCCATCGCTTGATCCTGCAGGTCGCATTCGCCGCCCTGGTCGCAGATCGGGCAGTCGAGCGGGTGATTGATGAGAAGGAATTCCATCACCCCTTCCCGGGCCTTGCGCACCATCGGCGTCCTGGAAGCGACTTCCGGCAACTCACCTTTCGGCCCCGGACGGCAATCGCGCACCGCCCATGCGCAGCTGGCGATAGGTTTCGGGGAGCCTTTGAGCTCGACCAGACACATGCGGCAATTGCCGGCGATCGAGAGCCGCTCGTGGAAACAGAAGCGGGGAATCTCCGCGCCGGCGGCCTCGCACGCCTGCAGCAGCGTGTAGTCCGCCGGGACATCAATTTCTTTGCCGTCGACAATGAGCTTGGTCACCGCCAACTCCTACTCTGCCGCCACCCGGACGGGCTCGGGATGCGGGTTCGCCGAGTAAGCATCGATGCGCCGTTCAATCTCGTGACGGAAATGGCGAATGAGCCCCTGCACCGGCCAGGCCGCACCATCACCGAAGGCGCAAATGGTGTGACCTTCGATCTGAGTGGTGACTTCCATCAGCATATCGATCTCACGTTTATGGGCGCGTCCTTCGGCCATGCGCATGAGTACCCGCCACATCCAGCCCATGCCTTCGCGGCAGGGCGTGCACTGACCGCAGCTCTCGTGCTTGTAGAAATAGGAGATGCGGGCCATGGCGGCGACAATGTCGGTTGACTTGTCCATCACGATGACGGCGGCGGTGCCGAGGGCCGATTTGAACTCCCGGCAGCCGTCGAAATCCATCAGCAAGGCGTCGCATTGATGCGCCGGGATGAGCGGCATTGAGGAGCCGCCTGGAATAACCGCAAGCAAGTTGTCCCAGCCGCCGCGTACGCCACCGGCATGCGTTTCCAAAAGCTCCCGCAGCGGAATGCCCATTGCCTCTTCCACGTTGCAGGGCTTTTCCACATGCCCGGAAATGCAGAACAGCTTCGTGCCGGTATTGTTCGGACGTCCTATGCCGGCGAACCAGGCGGCACCGCGTTTGACGATATCCGGTACAACCGCGATCGATTCCACGTTGTTGACCGTCGTTGGACAGCCATAGAGGCCGACATTGGCCGGAAACGGGGGCTTGAGCCGGGGCTGACCCTTCTTGCCTTCCAGGCTCTCAAGCAATGCAGTCTCTTCGCCGCAGATATAGGCACCTGCACCGTGGTGAATATAAAGCTCGAAAGGAAAACCGTGGATATTGTCCTTGCCGATCAGCCTTGCCTCGTAGGCTTGGTCCACGGCAGCCTGCAGGTGCTCGCGCTCGCGCACGAACTCGCCGCGGATGTAGATGTAGGCGACCTCCGCATCCATGGCGAAGCCTGCGATTAAGCTGCCTTCGATCAAAAGATGCGGGTCGTGCCGCATGATCTCGCGATCCTTGCAGGTGCCAGGCTCAGATTCGTCGGCGTTAACGACGAGATAATGTGGCCGTCCATCGGACTTTTTAGGCATGAACGACCACTTCAGTCCGGTGGGAAAGCCGGCACCACCCCTTCCGCGAAGTCCCGATGCTTTCACTTCGTTGACTATCCAATCGCGTCCCTTTTGCAGGATTGCAGCGGTACCGTCCCATGCCCCGCGGGCACGCGCACTCGCCAGCCCCCAATCATGCAGGCCATACAGGTTTCTGAAAATGCGGTCGCGGTCGTGGAGAATCATGATTGCCTTTTTGCGGAGGAGTCGGCGGAATCGATGAGGGTCGTTGGTCCACCGACTGGTGCCGAGAGCTGACGCTCGACTTGCGGACCAGGGCGAACCGCTTTGCCGGAGACGAGATCATCGAGGATGGTACTCAAGCTCGAAGCCGTGAGATCCTCGAAATAGTCGTAATTGATTTGCGCTGCCGGTGCGTTGACGCAGGCGCCAAGACATTCCACCTCAATCCAGGAAAGCATGCCGTCGCTGGTCACGTGCTGCTGCTCGCCAATGCGATCGCGGCACAGCGTGAGAAGCTTGTCCGCGCCGCGCAGGACGCATGGAGTGGTGCCGCAGACCTGAACGTGAAATTTTCCGACCGGCGCAAGATTGAACATGGTGTAAAAGGTAGCGACTTCGAGCGCACGCATCTTGGCCATGCCAAGGATGCCGGCGACGTGCTCGATCGCCTTGCGCGGCAGCCATCCGCCCGCTTGCTCCTGCGCGCGCCAGAGCAGCGGTATGATTGCCGATTGCTGGCGACCTGGCGGATATTTGGTGATCTCGCGCTTGGCCCATTCGAGGTTCTCCGCCGTGAAGGCGAAGCTTGCGGGCTGGACCGATTCGTCGGCGAGACGGCGCACAGCCATTATCGATCGACCTCCCCGAACACGATGTCGAGGGAGCCAAGAATAGCCGAGACATCGGCCAGCATGTAGCCGCGGCAGAGAAAATCCATGGCCTGCAAGTGGGCGAATCCGGGAGGGCGGATTTTGCACTTGTAGGGCTTATTGCTGCCATCGGAGACGAGATAGACCCCAAACTCGCCCTTCGGCGCCTCGACCGCGGCATAAACCTCGCCCGCGGGAACATGGAAACCTTCAGTATAGAGCTTGAAGTGGTGGATGAGCGCCTCCATGGAGCGTTTCATCTCACCACGTTTGGGGGGCACAATCTTATTGTCGTCGATAGCAATCGGTCCCTGCCCTTCCGGAGAGCGAAGCTTCGCCAAGCATTGCTTCATGATACCGGTCGATTGGCGCATTTCCTCCATGCGAATGCAGTAACGGTCATAATTGTCGCCATTCTTGCCGACCGGGATATCGAATTCGAACTCCGCGTAACATTCGTATGGTTGCGCCTTGCGCAGGTCCCACGCCGCACCCGAGCCGCGCACCATTACACCCGAAAAACCCCAGGCCCAGGCATCGGCAAGCGTCACCACCCCGATGTCGACATTGCGCTGCTTGAAAATGCGATTGTCGGTGAGCAACCCTTCAATGTCGTCGCAGACTTTCAGAAATGGATCGCAGAACCCCCAAATATCGTCGATCAGCTTTGGCGGCAGATCCCCATGCACCCCGCCGACGCGAAAATAGTTGGCGTGCATGCGGCTGCCGGAAGCTCGCTCGTAGAACACCATCAGCTTTTCGCGTTCCTCAAAACCCCAAAGCGGCGGGGTAAGCGCGCCGACATCCATTGCCTGCGTCGTCACGTTAAGGAGATGCGACAGCAGACGCCCGATCTCGCAATAAAGCACGCGAATGAGCTGCGCGCGCCTGGGGACCGCAATACGCAGCAGCTTTTCTGCCGCAAGACAGAACGCGTGCTCCTGATTCATCGGCGCGACGTAGTCAAGCCGATCGAAATAGGGAATTGCCTGCAAATAGGTTTTCGCCTCGATCAGCTTTTCCGTGCCGCGATGCAACAAGCCGATATGCGGGTCAACTCGCTCCACCACCTCGCCGTCCAGCTCCAGCACCAAGCGCAGAACCCCGTGTGCCGCTGGGTGTTGCGGCCCGAAATTGATGGTGAAATTGCGCAGCTTCGTTTCAGCGCTGGGCATCACACGCTCGCAACTTTATTGATTTCTCCGCAAGCCGGGCATTGAATTTGTCCCAAATGACGATGAACCGCTGATGACGGCCCTCGCCGATGGGATCGATCCCGTCATGCGCTTTCACTGCAAACGTCACACGCGGACCATCGACTGCAAGGCATTCCGTGTCGACCGTGACAGTAAGGCCCGGCGGCGTAGCGGCCGTGTGACTGAGGTCGATATGCACGCCGAGGCTTCCCTCGCCGGGATCGAGGTGCGGAGCCAATAGCTGCATGCAGGTCCATTCCATCAGCCCAACCATGAACCCGGTGGCGAATACCGCGGGCATGTTCTGAAAATCTGCCACTTCAGGATAGAGGTGCGGCACGGTTTTCGTCGGCGGCACTTCGAACTGAAAACGGTGCGTCAGACCGCATCGCAGGGTCGGCTTCATGCTGACCCCTTGCCGTCAGCTCCTTTCTCGTCGCCGGGAAGCGGGTAACCCGGACCTTCCCAGGGCGAGAGGAAATCGAAATTGCGGAACTCCTGCGTCAACTGCACAGGCTCATAGCGGACGCGCTTTTCTTCGTCGTCATAGCGCACCTCGACGAATCCGGTGAGCGGAAAATCCTTGCGCAGCGGATGGCCCTCGAATCCATAATCCGTCAGCAAACGGCGCATGTCCGGATGTCCGGTGAACAGCACTCCGTAAAGGTCATAGACTTCGCGCTCGAACCAGTTGGCGCCGGGAAAGGCAGTTACCAGCGACGGCACCGCCGTATTCTCGTCGACCGCCAGCTTGACCCGAATACGGAGATTCTGCTTGGGCGAGAGGAAGTGATAAACGACGTCGAAACGATGCTCGCGGTTTGGCCAGTCGATCGCCGTTACGTCAATGATGCTGCAAAACTGGCAACGCTCGTCATCGCGCAGGAAGGTTGCCACCGTGACAATGTCATCGGCCTTGGCGCTTATGGTCAGCTCGCCATAGGCAACCGAGGAGCCGAGGACCGAGCCCGGCAGCGCGGCGATGATGGTCTCGCCGAGTTTCTCCAACATTTCATCCATTGAGAAGAAAACCCGTCAGCGCTCGATGGTGCCGATGCGGCGGATCTTTTTTTGCAGAAGCAGCACCCCATACAGCAAGGCTTCAGCCGTCGGCGGGCAGCCAGGCACATAGATGTCGACCGGAACGATGCGGTCGCAGCCGCGCACCACCGAGTAGGAATAGTGGTAGTAACCGCCGCCATTGGCGCACGAACCCATGGAGATCACGTATCGTGGCTCCGGCATCTGGTCGTAGACTTTGCGCAAGGCCGGCGCCATCTTGTTGGTGAGCGTCCCGGCAACGATCATCACATCGGATTGCCGTGGAGAAGCGCGCGGCGCGAAGCCGAAGCGCTCCGCATCGTAACGCGGCATGGACATCTGCATCATCTCGATTGCACAGCATGCCAGCCCGAAGGTCATCCACATCAAGGAGCCGGTACGCGCCCAGATGACGAGATCCTCAGCGGTGGTCACGAGGAACCCCTTATCGGAGAGTTGCTCGTTTAGTCCGGCAAAAAACCTGTCATCCCCGGGTCCCGGATTGCCCGTGCGCGGGTCCAGTATGGCGGCCGATGGAGGCACGAGGGCGCCCGGCACTAATCCCATTCCAGTGCTCCTTTGCGCCATTCATATATGAAGCCAACAGTCAGAACGCCAAGAAAGACCATCATCGACCAATAGCCGAAGATGCCGAGGCCACCGAAGGCCACAGCCCAGGGAAAGAGGAAGCTCACTTCAAGGTCGAATATGATGAACAGAATTGCCACCAGGTAATACCGCACATCGAACTTCATGCGCGCGTCATCGAAGGCATTGAAACCGCATTCGTACGCGGAAAGCTTCTCGGCGTCCGGCTGCTTGTAAGCGACCAGGAAGGGTACCAGGAGGATCGCAGCACAGATCGCGAGTGCAACCGCGATGAAGATCACAAGCGGAAGGTAGGTGTTGAGCAACACCTCATTCATGGCACTCTCCGTCGCGTGGCCGGGACAAGGACCCCGGGGCCGCTGCTTCGTCAGACGCTATGCTTGCCGAGGAGGGCGTAACCCCTTATCGAGAGAGCGATTTACGGCTTAGCGCAGGGCATTATGGGTGGCAAGGCGTGCCATCACGGCGCAGCCGTTGACATACATCAAGATCGTCTATGGAGGCAGATTTTCAGCGGATACTTCGAGGGGTCAAATGCAACGCAAAGTGATGATCTCCTGCGCGGTCACAGGGTCGGCAGATACCCCGGGCCGCAATCCCGCCGTGCCGGTTACACCAAAACAGATCGCCCAATCGGCCATCGAGGCAGCAGCGGCGGGAGCGGCTATCGTGCATATTCACGTGCGCGACCCGACCACCACGCGTCCCAGCATGGATGCGGCGCTATATCGCGAAGTGGTCGAGCGAATCAGGAATAGCGGTCGCGACGTGCTCATCAATCTTACCACCGGGCCCGGCGCGCGTTTCGTTCCTGGCACCGACGATCCGCAAAAGCCTGGAGCAGGCACCACTCTCAAGCCACCGGGCGAACGCGTGCGGCATGTGATGGAACTCAAGCCGGACATCTGCAGCCTCGATATGGGCAGCATGAATATGGGCCCACAGGTATTCATCAATACGCCCTCGCACCTCGAAATCATGGCAAGCGCTATCCGCGACGCGGGTGTGCTACCGGAACTCGAAGTATTCGAAACCGGACACCTGCTGCTGGCCAAGCGCATGATTGAAAGCGGCCATATCAATCCGCCCGGCATGTTTCAGATTTGCCTGGGAATTGCATGGGCACAGCCGGCAACGCCGGAGGCCATGAGCTACATGCGCAGCTTGCTCCCGCAAAACTCTCCCTGGTTCGCCTTCGGCATATCGCTTCATCAGTTTCCGATGGTTGCACAGGCGGTGCTGCTCGGCGGCCATCCACGCGTGGGCCTCGAGGACAACATCTACTTGGAGAAAGGCAAGCTTGCGCCCAGCAATGCGGCACTGGTCGAAAAGGCAGTCAAGATTGTC
Organism: uncultured Alphaproteobacteria bacterium; assembly: GCA_963817135.1. Taxonomy (GTDB): domain Bacteria; phylum Pseudomonadota; class Alphaproteobacteria; order Rhizobiales; family Xanthobacteraceae; genus VAZQ01. Next base: position 345,629 of record CAWFNG010000016.1, read on the forward strand.
GAGATCCTGGGCGATATTGTTGCCTCACCCTCCGATGCGCGACAGATTCTGGGGCTGAAAGCAGCGGCATCGTAATGGAGGGAGAAGGGGGCGCCGAAGCTCAGGATAGTCTGGCGGGAGCGACGGGGCTCGAACCCGCGACCTTCGGCGTGACAGGCCGACGCTCTAACCAACTGAGCTACGCCCCCGCGGGCGCTGTGGGGAGTTAAATCTGCACCCTGTGCAAGTCAAGCAACGAACGAACAACCCCGCGAAAGGCCTTATCTTACGGGCCTAAAAGGCAATTTGCTCGGAACCGCACCCCTGGCAACGCCCGCCAATAGCCTCTTTCTTCACAGCGACATTGAAAAAACCTAGGTTTTTAGCGAATAAGTCGTGTCACAAGCTATCCGAATCGTCTAAGGCAGACAGGTGATGAGTGGCTCTTGCGGCCACGTTCAACGAGGAGGGCCAGCCATGGCAGCGAAGAAACCCGGTACACCCGCAACCGTGACCCTGAAGCATCTCGCCGCGAATCTCTCGGAATCCCATGAGATGTCAAAGAAGCAGACCGAGGCGGTTCTCGGAGATTTGGTCGGCTTAGTGACCAAGCATCTCAAGAAAGGCGACCGCATCCGCATTGGCGGACTTGGCATCCTTGTGGTGCGCAAGCGCGCTGCTCGCATGGGCCGCAATCCGGCAACCGGCGAGCCCATTCAAATCAAGGCAAGCAAAAAGGTTGCCTTCCGCCCAGCCAAGGAACTCAAAGAGGCCGTCTGAAGTCGGACGACAGAGGACAGAGGACTTAATCCGTCCTCCGTCGTACTCTTCTTCTGGTGGGCGGTGACGGACTCGAACCGCCGACTTCCTGCGTGTAAAGCAGGCGCTCTGCCAGCTGAGCTAACCGCCCCTCACGATGTTTATCGTTGTCTCAGCACAAGAGGCAAGCGCCAGAACATGATGCCGAAAAAGCCGGCCCCGGACTTGATCCGGGGTGGAAACAACTTTCCGGAAAGATCATACTCAAACAAAGAAATAGAGCGGGATGGCGAACTCGAACAAAATCATCCCGCTCTATGCTCGTGCGTTGAATTGGTGCAACCCGGTCGGCGGCACTTGACACGGTACCGCCGCACTTTTCTGCAGGACGGCTACGTGGTTGTGGGTTTGGCAAAGGGTGCTTTGGGCGCACGAAATCCGGCTGCGATCGACGCCTTCTCACACATGAATGCGCCGTTCCTGGTCATTCCGTAACTCTTGCTACCGATCGAATGGTAAACTCCGGAGTTGAAATTTACCCAAACGATCGCTTCGCTTGGACAACTCGCCTTGGCCTCGGTCTCGCTTGCGTATTGTCCTTGCGCAAGCTGCGCAATCCTAGTGCCGGTCGCCGCCAGGGGAACTCCGCGGCACTCCGCCACAAATATTCGTTGCGTTTTTCCACTCGCCGCAATCTCCGCCCTATGCGCCGACCATTCGGCGCGGCATTCCTTGACTGTTTTCTGCTGAGCGAACGCCACAGGCGACCACGCTGACAGAGCAAGCAGTGCAACACACCCGCTGATGGTGAATACTTTCATTCGTCCTCTCCCAATTCTTTTGGCCCCTGTGCCGGGCCAAGGTGCACCGGGTTCGCGGGCCGATTTCGCTCCTGGCTTCTGCTGACTCCAAGAAGTCCGCAAGCCGACCCGCTTATGTTCACTCTTTGTTCTGCAAAAGTCAATGGAAAAAACCGCGCACGTAGCCTCCGTGGGTGGGCCCACGCAGGCAACACGCTGCGACGGTTCTTTTGCTCTAGCTATAGCTAGTGCGCCGTAAGGCTTGAGGAGTCCTCCTCGACCGCCGGCTCTGTCGTCACCGAGGTTTCCGTCGGCTTTGCCTTATCCTCGTCCCACTCGATGGGCTCTGGCTTGCGGACAAGCGCCCGCGCAAGCACTTCGTCCATGCGGGAAACCGGAAAGATGTCGAGATTCTTTTTGATGCTTTCATTGATCTCGACGAGATCCTTCGCATTTTCCTCCGGGATAAGGACCGTTTTCATTCCGCCGCGCGAAGCAGCCAGCAGTTTTTCCTTCAATCCACCAATTGGCAGAACCCGGCCGCGCAAAGTGATTTCGCCGGTCATTGCGACGTCGCGGCGCACCGGAATGCCGGTCATGACAGATACGATGGCGCTTACCATGGCCACGCCGGCCGACGGCCCGTCCTTCGGGGTCGCCCCTTCTGGAACGTGCACGTGAATGTCCTTCTTGTCGAACGACGGCGGCTCGATGCCGAAGGCAATCGCCCGCATGCGAACGTAGGACGCCGCTGCCGAGATCGACTCTTTCATGACATCGCGGAGATTGCCGGTAACGGTCATTTTGCCCTTTCCGGGCATCATGGCAGCTTCGATGGTGAGAAGCTCGCCCCCGACATCCGTCCATGCCAATCCGGTGACTACACCGACTTGGTCCTCGTCCTCGACCTCGCCGTAGCGGAACTTCGGCACGCCGAGATAATCCGCGACGTTGCCTGCCTGCACGGTGACCAATTCCGCCTTGGACAGCGTCAGTTCCTTCACCGCTTTGCGGATCAGCGTCGATAGTTCGCGCTCGAGATTGCGCACGCCGGCCTCGCGCGTATAGCGGCGAATGAGGAGAAGAAGCGCCTCCTCGTCGATTGCCCATTCGCTCGGCGTGAGACCATGTTTTGCGATCGCATGCGGAATCAGATGTTTGCGTGCGATTTCCACCTTCTCATCCTCGGTATAGCCGGCGATACGGATGATCTCCATCCGGTCCATCAAGGGGGGCGGAATGTTGAGCGTGTTTGCGGTCGTGATGAACATCACGCTTGAGAGATCGTAGTCGACTTCGAGATAGTGGTCATTGAAGGTGTGATTCTGCTCGGGATCGAGCACCTCCAACAAGGCCGAGGATGGATCACCGCGGAAATCGGCGCCCATCTTGTCGACCTCGTCGAGCAGGAACAGCGGGTTCGACGATTTCGCCTTGCGCATCGACTGGATGACTTTGCCCGGCATAGAGCCGATATAGGTCCGCCGGTGACCGCGAATTTCCGCCTCATCGCGCACGCCGCCGAGCGATACGCGTACGAAATCGCGTCCCGTTGCGCGCGCGATCGACTTTCCGAGGGAAGTCTTACCCACGCCGGGCGGCCCTACCAGGCACAGAATCGGACCGGTGAGCTTGTTCGCTCGCTGCTGGACCGCGAGATACTCAACGATCCGCTCCTTCACCTTCTCCAAGCCGTAATGGTCGTTGTCGAGGATCTCTTGCGCGAGCTTGAGATCCTTCTTCACCTTGGTTTTCTTGTTCCATGGGATCGAAAGCAGCCAGTCAAGGTAGTTGCGCACCACAGTCGCTTCCGCCGACATGGGCGACATCTGCCGCAGCTTCTTCAGCTCATGCTGCGCTTTTTCGCGCGCTTCCTTCGACAGCTTGGTGCGTTTGATCTTCTCTTCAATCTCCGCAAGCTCGTCCTTGCCCTCCTCGTCGCCCAGCTCTTTCTGGATCGCCTTCATCTGCTCGTTGAGGTAGTACTCGCGCTGGGTCTTCTCCATCTGCCGCTTGACCCGCGTGCGAATGCGTTTCTCGACCTGCAGCACCGAGATTTCGCTCTCCATCATGCCGAGCACCTTCTCCAGCCGCTCGGTAACGGAAGGCGTTTCGAGAATGATCTGCTTGTCGGGAATTTTCACCGCCAGGTGCGAAGCCACCGTGTCGGCGAGCTTGGCGTAGTCCTCAATCTGCTGGACAACGCCGACGACTTCCGGAGAGACCTTCTTGTTGAGCTTTACGTAGTTCTCGAACTCATTGATCACCGAGCGCGCCAGTGCCTCGGCCTCGACCTGCTCGCCGGATGAATCGGCAAGCACCAGTGCGGCCGCCTCGTAGTACTCCGTCCGTTCGGTATAGCGCTGGACCTTGGCGCGCGCTGCCCCTTCGACCAGCACCTTGACCGTACCGTCCGGCAGCTTGAGAAGCTGCAGCACGCTCGCCAGCGTTCCAACTTCGTAAATCGCCCCTGGCGCAGGATCGTCGTCGGAGGCGTTCTTCTGCGTGGCAAGCAGGATAAACGTGTCCGAGCGCATGACCTCTTCGAGCGCCTTGATCGACTTCTCACGTCCCACGAATAGGGGAACGATCATGTGCGGGAAGACGACGATGTCGCGCAGCGGCAAGACGGGATAAGCGCGGGTCTCGCCCGGAACAAGTGGCGGCTTGGGTTTGGCGGTGGTCATGGCCCGAGGTCCTTATATTGTTGTACCCCTCGCCCTTGATCCGCAAGGAGCGGCACCACGGTCGAGTGCAGAGCTAGGCCGGGAAGGTGCCGGCGGGAGCCCCTGCGAGGGCCACCGTACAGTTTCGAAGGCCCCTACCCGATAATGTCGGTCCTTTCTCGCCCAATAGGTGGCGACGGCCGCCCCGCGAGTTCAAGTAAGCAAGAAAATTCAAGCAAATAGAAGGCCGCGACGCGACGCCCAGGAGACACTCTTGGCGAATCGGACCGGAGCGCCTTAGGCGCTGGCGTCACTCACTCGATCGGCCCGATCAGTGTAAATATAGAGCGGTCTGGCAACGCCTTCGACCACTTCGCGCGAGATCACCACTTCCTCGACCCCTTCCAAGCTCGGCAGGTCGAACATGGTATCGAGCAGGATGCCCTCCATTATGGATCGCAGGCCACGCGCGCCAGTTTTGCGGTCGATTGCTTTGCGCGCGATGGCGCCCAACGCCTCTTCCGCCAATGTGAGATCGATTGATTCCATTTCGAACAAGCGCTGGTATTGCTTCACCAGCGCGTTCTTCGGCTGCGTCAGAATCAATTTCAGCGATGCCTCATCGAGGTCCTCCAGCGTGGCAACGACTGGAAGCCGTCCTACGAACTCGGGAATCAACCCGTACTTGAGAAGGTCCTCTGGTTCCACGTCACGGAAGATTTCACCCGCTTTGCGGTCCTCGGGCGCCATGACGGGAGCACGAAACCCGATCGACGTTGCGCGTCCACGAGCGGAAATGATCTTCTCGAGGCCAGCAAAGGCACCCCCGCATACGAACAGGATATTTGTGGTGTCGACCTGCAGGAACTCTTGCTGCGGGTGCTTGCGCCCGCCCTGCGGCGGCACCGAGGCGATGGTGCCCTCCATGATCTTCAGCAGCGCCTGCTGAACGCCTTCGCCGGAGACGTCGCGCGTAATCGACGGATTGTCGGACTTGCGGCTGATCTTGTCGATCTCGTCAATATAGACAATGCCGCGCTGGGCGCGCTCGACATTGTAATCCGCCGACTGCAGGAGCTTCAGGATAATGTTCTCGACGTCCTCGCCGACATACCCCGCTTCAGTGAGCGTGGTCGCGTCCGCCATGGTGAAGGGCACATCGAGAATGCGGGCAAGGGTCTGCGCCAGCAGGGTCTTGCCCGATCCGGTGGGACCGATCAGCAGGATATTGGATTTGGCAAGCTCGACGTCATTGTGCTTGGTCTGATGGTTGAGCCGCTTGTAATGGTTATGGACCGCAACCGACAGGACCTTCTTGGCATGTTCCTGGCCGATGACGTAGTCGTCCAGAACCTTCCTGATCTCTTTCGGCGTCGGGATACCATCGCGTGATTTCACCAGCGAGGATTTGTTCTCCTCGCGGATGATATCCATGCACAGTTCGACGCATTCGTCGCAGATGAAAACCGTCGGACCCGCAATAAGCTTGCGGACCTCGTGCTGGCTCTTGCCGCAGAACGAGCAGTAGAGCGTATTCTTGGAATCGCTACCGCCGACCTTGCTCATTCCATTTCTCCGTCGGCCCTATACCGCCCGGACAAGCCGCTGAATTGCAGCTAAGCATAACAGGGGGGTTTTTAAGAGTTCGTAGCAGCAATGTCACATATCTCCGGGCTTTTCGGTCCGCTTTTGCTCCCATGCTCCCTCGAAGCCCCCTATTATGGGACCAGGGTAGCGCCGCGGTAATCAACAATCTGTTAATGATAAAAATTCACTCTCATGGCGACTTTTTGGCCTTTGGATGGCTTGCCGGCCCGTCATTAAGGCGACCTTTCTGCAGTAGCCGGGCGGTAGGGCAGATCCTTTGCTACGCTGCCTTTGATTGGTCCTCCGGCCGTTTGGCGAGGACCTTATCGACAACGCCCCATTCCACCGCCATTTCCCCGGTGAGGAAGTAGTCACGCTCGAGCGCGTCCTCGATTTTCTTCAGGGGCTGGCCGGTGTGCTTCACATAGATCTCATTGAGGCGTTTCTTGAGGTTTAGAATTTCCTGAGCGTGCAGCATGATGTCGGTGGCCTGACCCTGGAAGCCACCCGAGGGCTGGTGCAACATGATGCGCGAATTGGGAAGTGCAAAACGCATATCCTTCTGCCCGGCCGCGAGAAGCAACGACCCCATCGAGGCAGCCTGACCGATACACAGGGTGGAAACCGCCGGCCGAACGAATTGCATGGTGTCATAGATCGCCAGTCCAGACGTCACCACTCCCCCGGGCGAGTTGATGTACATGGCGATTTCCTTTTTCGGGTTGTCCGCCTCCAAAAACAAAAGTTGAGCGACGACCAGGGTCGAAGTCACGTCCTCTATTGCGCCGCTGATAAAGATGATTTTCTCCTTCAGCAGGCGCGAGAAGATGTCGTATGCACGTTCGCCCCGATTGGTCTGCTCGACCACCATCGGCACGAGAGTGTTCATATAGGTCTCGCAAGGGTCACGCATATCTGGCTAGCTCCCTCCGAAGGTCACTTTGGAAAGCTTGGACGCAACATCACCTGCCACTTAAATATATATAGGGCACCGCGTCACAAGCGCGTGCCGATTAGTTAGCCGGCTTTTCGTCTTCATCGTCCTTGAACAGATCCTCCCGCGAAACCTGCTTGTCGGTCACGTTGGCAAGCTCGATCAGGAAATCGACAACCTTGTCCTCGAAGATCGGCGCCCGCACAGCGGCAACCGCCTCGGGATGCTTGGCGTAATAGTCGTAGAGTTCCTTTTCGCGGCCGGGTACTTGACGCACACGTTCAATAATGGCCCGCCTCACTTCATCTTCGGTGACATTTATCCCGTTCTTCTCCCCGATCTCGGCAAGCACCAGACCGAGGCGCACCCTGCGGTCGGCGATGGCGCGATATTCTTCGCGTGCCTTCTCCTCCGTGGTTCCTTCGTCGGCAAAGGTGCGGCCCTGCGCCTTGAGATCCCCCTCTACCGCAGTCCACACGTTATTGAACTCCTGTTCCGCCAGCGTCGGCGGAAGCGCAAACTTGTGTGACTCATCGAGTTTATCCAGGAGCTGGCGCTTGAGACGCTGCCGACTCACTGCGGCATGCTCCTGTAGCAGACGAGCTTTGACGGCGTCTTTGAGCTTGTCCAGCGACTCCATGCCGAGCGATTTCGCGAAGGCGTCGTCGATCGCAGTCTCACCCGGGGCTTCCAGGGATTTTGCCGTCACTTCAAATTCCGCGTCTTTTCCCGCAAGCGCATCGCTTGCGTAGTTGGCGGGGAACGTGATTTTGACCAGGCGTTTTTCGCCGGTTTTGATTCCGATGAGCTGATCCTCGAAGCCCGGCAGGAAGGTACCGGATCCGATATTGACACCGACATCGCCCCCGCTACCGCCCTCGAAGGGCTTGCCCTCAATGCTGCCGGAGAAATCAATCACTATGCGGTCACCCTTTTCCGCTTGTGCGCTCTCCCCCTTGGCGGCATAGGGCCTGTTCTGCTCGGCAATCTTTCCCAATGCCTCGTTGACCTGTTCGTCGGTAACTTCCGCCACCAGGCGATCGAGTTTGATGTTCTGAAAATCGGCAAGATCGATCTTGGGGAGGATCTCCACGGCGAGCGTATAGGCCAGGTCGGCCTGGCCTCCGATGAGCTTCTCGACCTCCTTTTCCTCGTTTGGAATCGTGACCTTGGGCTCAGTTGCAAGCTTAAGACCGCGCTCGCTTACGATCTTGCCATTGAGCTCACGAATTACGGCATCGATGGTTTCCGCAATCACCGCTCTGCCGTAGATTTTCTTCAGATGGGAGACGGGCACCTTGCCGGGGCGAAAGCCGCGCAACTGCACGCGATCCTTAAGCTCGCCGAGGCGCTGCGACACTCGTGCCTCGATATCCGCAGCCGGCACCTGGACCTGAAATTCGCGCCTCAGCCCTTCGGAGACTATCTCTGTGATTTCCATGGAGTTTTACGTGTCTCAGTTGATCTCGGATACCCGTTCCCGCATTCACGTTGCACATGGAGCTGGTGCGGGCGGAGGGATTTGAACCCCCACGACTTTCGTCACGGGAACCTAAATCCCGCGCGTCTACCAGTTCCGCCACGCCCGCAAGGGCACGCTCGGCACCGAAGCCGATTTCGGTCTATACGAGATCGGTCAAGGGGCTGGCAAACCGGCGGAGAGCCGATTGGCGTTGCGGCCGGGCGGCGCGGTTATATCATGCTAATCCCCCACGAAACACAATAGATCGCCTGCCCGAGGCACCGCCTGGATTTTGCTCTTGCCTTGCTCGGGATAAAACACGCGATGCTATCGCGGCGCGAAATCCTTGCAGGTGCGAGCGTCTGTGCTGCCGGCAAGAGCCTGGAGGCGCTTGCGCAGCCTTTGCCGATGACGGAGTTCCGGTTGCTGCGCACCCTCGGCAGCACACCATCGGGCCCCGCGGTCAGCTATGAGGGAACCGTCCCAGGTCCGACGCTGCGGGTGAAACGCGGCGAGGAGTTGCGCATCCGGCTGTTCAACGGGCTTTCCGAGCCGACTACGATCCACTGGCACGGCGTGCGGTTGCCGAATGCCATGGATGGCGTGCCGGCGCTCACCCAACCCGCCGTGATGCCAAATTCCAGCTTCGACTACCGTTTTCGCTGCCCAGACGCCGGCACATTTTGGTATCACGCACAATCATCCGCGCAGCTCGATGATGGCTTATATGGCGCCCTTGTTGTCGAGGAGCTTGATGGCATCGCTGTTGACCGCGATGTGACCCTCATCCTTGTCCCCACCGACAGCAGACAAACCGGCAAGTCGGTGCTGGTCAACGGCTCCTTGCAACCGGACATCAGAGTAACATCGGGAGAACGCCTTCGCCTGCGCTTGATAAATGCGAGCGGAACGAGCGGGCTTAATCTCAGAACAGACCGCCATGCCCCATGGGTAATGGCCGTGGATGGCCAGCCGGCGGAGCCTTTCGTCGCGCGCGACGGTCGGGTCGGGCTCGCACCGGGCAGCCGGCTGGATATGTTCGTGGATGCGACCCTCGACGTGGGAGCAACCGCACCGATCCTGGCCGGCAATCGCGACGAATTTCCAATTGCACGGATTGTCTACGCGGGCGACAAACGCCCTTCATCGAAGCTTCGCTCATCACCGGCACCGCTGCCCTCAAATTCTCTCCCCGCTCGTATCGATTTGAAAACTGCGTTGCGAGTGGAATGGCGCATAGGGGCAAACTCGCCTGGACTCGTTCCTCGGGACCCGCTGTTTACCGTCGCCCGGGGTCGCGCCGTGAGCCTTGCTGTCAGCAATGGAAGCGGCCACCCCCACGTCGTGCACCTGCACGGACATCATTTCCGTCTGCTCGATCGGCTCGATGACGGGTGGAAGCCTTTTTGGCTCGACACCCTCGCAATTGGCGAACAGGTCGAGCGCATCGCTTTCGTTGCTGACAATCCCGGAAAATGGCTCCTGGAAGCCCGGATGCTGGATGCCCGCGCTGCTCCTACGGCTGTGTGGTTCGCTGTGACGTGATGCCCCACTTCGGCTGGCGTGCGCCCACCTGTTCATAGATTTGCGAATAAACCCGCGGCAGACACTCGGGCAGGTCTTCAGCGATCAGTCCGGGGCCCGCGAGCGAACCGGCTTGGCCGTGCAGCCATACACCGGCACACCCTGCCTCGAAGCAGGGCATGCCTTGGGCGAGAAGCCCAGCAACGATGCCCGCCAACACGTCGCCCGAACCGGCGGTCGCGAGAAAGGGTGGAGCGTCGCCATTGATGACGCAGCGTCGGTCGGGAGACGCAATCACAGTGTCCGGGCCCTTGAGCAGGCAGATGGCGCCGCTCAGGGCGGCCGCCTGGCGCGCCCTTTCCACTTTCGACGAGGCTTTTGAAATCTCGTCGAAAGAATTGAAAAAACGGGAAAATTCTCCTTCGTGGGGTGTCAGTATTGCAGTTGCTTTGCCGCGCCTAATGGCGGCGATTAAGGCATTCGGGTCGGCCGCAAAGCTGGTAAGCGCATCGGCATCGAGCACAACTGAGCGTTCGCCGGCGAGGGCGGCAAATACAAGTTCGCGCATGTCGCGTCCCACTCCGCCCCCTGGCCCCACCACCACAACATTGCGGCGGGGATCGCTTAGAAATTCTGCGAGTTCGCCTGCTCCATCCACGGCACGGACCATCACCGCCAAGCTGCAAGTCGCATTGACCGCAAGCGCATCCCGAGGGCTGGCAGTGGTAACCAGGCCTGCCCCGGCCCGCAGCGCTCCCCGCGCCGCAAGCCGGGCAGCCCCTGTCGAGGAAAATCCACCCGACACAACGACCGCGTGGCCGCGGCTATATTTGTGTCCAAGCAGGCTCGGCGTCGGAAAATCATCGGCCCAAAGGTCGGGGGCATTGAGCCACGTCTGCGGCCGGATAGTTGCGAGCACGCTTGCTGCTATCCCGATGTCCGCAACGGTTGTGGTTCCGCAAAAAGCCCGCCCCGGCATAAGCACATGGCCAAGCTTTTTGCGAAAAAAGGTGACGGTTTGAGTGGCCCTGACTGCGACGCCCATGACAGCTCCGGTCGTCCCATTGATGCCGCTCGGCAGGTCTACCGCATGTACGTTGGGTATGCCGTTCATTGCTTCGATCAAGGCCCGGGCGCTTCCCTCCACCGGCCGATCGAGCCCGGCCCCGAATAGTGCGTCAATGACGACCTCGTCAGCCCTCAATGACCCAGGCGTCGCTGGTTCACAGTTTCCCTTCCAATCCCGCGCCGCCAAGGCCGCATCGCCTTTGAGCCGGTCTCGCTCGCCGAGCAGAAGCACCCGCACGCGGTAGCCGCGCTCGCTCATCAGGCGCGCTGCGACGAAGCCATCCCCTCCGTTGTTGCCCGGGCCGGCAATGACTGAAATCCGGCTGCCGGGGGGGGTACGGCGCATAACCCCTTCTGCAACGGCACGTCCCGCGTTTTCCATGAGCGCACGACCGGGGAACCCTGACGCCACCGTCAGTCGATCGGCCTCTGCCATCTCCGCCGTGCTAAGGAGTTCGACCATTCCTTAAAACCCGTAACACAATGCCGGGGGTCGCCAAATCTTCTGAATTGGGGCGCCCGCGCACCCGCCTGATCACAAAATGGGCATATTGCCCAAGATTTACTCCGCTACCTCTCGCCCACACCCCTGGCCGCATAGTAAATATCTGGCGCGCAGTGGCTTTCTTACCTGGAACGCCTTGGCACGGAGCCTGCTAATTCAGTTGGCATGGGGAATGCCCATTAGGCATGGGCAAGCCGACGGGAAGGGAACGCAATGAAGAAGATCGAGGCGGTGATCAAGCCTTTTAAGCTCGACGAGGTGAAAGAGGCCCTGCAGGAGGTCGGCTTGCTGGGAATTACCGTGACCGAAGCCAAAGGCTTTGGCCGTCAGAAGGGGCATACCGAACTTTATCGGGGGGCCGAATACGTCGTGGATTTTCTTCCCAAGGTGAAGATCGAGATTGTGCTTGGCGACGACATGGTCGAGAAAGCGGTCGAGGCGATCCGTCGTGCTGCTCAGACCGGGCGCATTGGCGACGGCAAGATCTTCGTCTCCAGCATCGAAGAAGCCATCCGGATCAGAACCGGGGAATCCGGCTTGGACGCGATCTGATTCCTCAGTCTTCCTCCGGCTTAACGGCGAACAGAGTGACACGAAAGGGTATTCATTCCATGAGCACGCCTAAAGACGTGATGAAAATGATCAAAGACAACGACGTCAAATATGCCGATCTGCGCTTCACCGATCCGCGCGGCAAATGGCAACACGTTACGATGGATATCTCGACGATTGACGAGGACACATTCAGCGAAGGCGTGATGTTCGACGGTTCCTCGATCTCCGGCTGGAAGGCGATCCATGAGTCCGACATGCAACTCATGCCGGACCCGGAGAGCGCTTGTATCGATCCTTTCTATGCGGAAACGACACTCGTCCTGGTGTGCGATACGCTCGAGCCGCTCACGGGCGAGCCGTACAACCGCGACCCCCGCTCGATCGCCAAGAAAGCCGAGGGGCTGGTGAAATCCATGAGTGTGGGCGACACAATATTTTTCGGTCCGGAAGCAGAGTTTTTCATCTTCGATGACGTGAAATACGCGGCGACACCGTACAATACCGGGTTCAAGCTCGATTCGATCGAACTACCGACGAATTCCGATACCGACTATGAAGGCGGCAACCTCGGGCATCATATCGGGACCAAGAAGGGTTACTTCCCGGTGCCGCCTCTGGACACGGCACAGGACATGCGATCCGAGATGCTTGGCGCCATGGCGCGCATGGGCGTCAAAGTCGAGAAGCATCATCATGAAGTGGGCTCGGCGCAGCACGAGCTTGGGATGAAGTTTGCGCCAATGGTGCGCATGGCCGACCAGACGCAGATCTACAAATATTGCATTCACCAGGTTGCTCAGATCTACGGAAAAACTGTCACCTTCATGCCCAAGCCGGTCTATGGCGACAACGGCTCTGGCATGCATTGTCACCAATCGATCTGGAAGGACGGCAAGCCTATTTTTGCGGGCAACAAATACGCCGACCTCTCGGAGACCGCATTGCATTACATCGCCGGCGTCATCAAGCACGCGCGAACCATCAACGCGTTCACCAACCCGACGACCAATTCCTACAAGCGCCTGGTGCCCGGTTTCGAAGCGCCGGTCCTGCTCGCTTATTCGGTGCGCAATCGGTCCGCTTCGTGCCGCATTCCGCTGGCCTCCTCGCCGAAGGGCCGTCGCGTGGAAGTGCGTTTCCCCGATCCGCTTGCCAATCCCTATTTGGGGTTTGCGGCGATGTTGATGGCAGGCCTCGACGGGATCAAGAACAAGCTCAACCCGGGGGCGCCAATCGACAAGGACCTCTATGATCTGCCGCCCGCCGAGTTGAAGCAAATTCCGACTGTGTGCGGTTCATTGCGGGAAGCGATCGGATATCTCGACAAAGATCGCGACTTCCTGAAGGCCGGCGGGGTGTTCGATGATGACTTCATCGACAGCTATATCGAGCTGAAGATGGGAGAGGTGATCCGCTTCGAGCACACCCCGCACCCGGTCGAATTTGAAATGTACTATTCGGCCTGATAGCAAAACGCCCGTTGCATCGCAGAGGCGCCGCAAGGCGCCTTTGCTCTTTAGGCAGCCGCTCGCCGCGGGGGAAAATGCCACAGCACGGCTTCATCCGGACAATAGCCCGGCGCCGAGGGTGTTTTGAAACCGGCGGGCAAATCTTGCTCGATTTTTTCGACACGATTGCGGCCATTCGCCTTTGCGCGATAGAGCGCGTTGTCTGCCATCGCAAGCAGGGCCGCGATATCTGCGCATGACGGAGCGCTGGTCGCGCCGACGCTTACCGTCGCGTTGCATGGACAATCAGCTATGCTTTCCCCCGCAACCGCAAAGGCGGCGCGTACCCGCTCGGCAGCTGCGCTGGCGTCTGCAAGCGAGCCCGGCAGCATGGCAACGAATTCTTCGCCGCCAAAACGTGCGAAGATATCGGTCGCACGCAGCGTATCGGCGGCAGTTGTCGCGAATAATTTGAGCGCTTCATCGCCGACTCGATGTCCAAACCGGTCATTGATGGACTTGAATCGGTCGAGGTCGAAGACCAGAAGACTGACGGGTTCGCGCTGTCTGGCATGGCGGGCTATCAGCTCCTGGGCCGCGGCAAAGAAGCCGCGACGGTTGAGAACACCGGTGAGATCGTCGGTCAATGCAGCGTCGGTCTGGATGCGGAGCGCGCGCTCCTTGGCCAGGACCAGCACGATAAAAGCGGTACCGACGACGTAAAGCATCGCTTCCAGGACAAACAGGGCAATCCAGCCGGCGGCGAGGCTGACGAGCCCTCGCTCGCCCGGCAGCAGGCTTGCAAGCGGGATGGGCAGGAGGAAGACGGCCGCGTGCAACAACGGGACAAAAATGGCCGGCCAGCGCCGCAGCACCGTCTTGCGGCGCTCGCGCCATAATTCGGCGGCAGCCAAGAAAGTGTAGGTCGAGACTATCATCGAGCTCAATGCAATGCGCGCCAGCAGCGACTGCTCGAATGCAGCCAGCATGGAAGCTGTAAGCCACACCGCTGCACCAGCTGTCATGGACAGCCAAGGCACGCTGCGGCCGTGAAAGATGCGCGCGGCGCCCCATATCATTCCGCAGGCCAGGAACAAGAGCGCATTCCCTGCCCCTGCCGGAAGGGGGGGCGAAATCAGGTTCTCGATGCTCCAGATCGCCACCGAGAACCCGCCAAGAAGATAAGCCGCACCCCACCATGCAAGCGCCCGAATACGCTCCTGTACCCAGGTGGACAATAGAAACAGACCAAGCAGCGCGGTAATACAGGTTGCGATCACGATCAGTGTCGTGACATCGAGCACTACCGGAGCGTTGACAATTGATGCGTCCATAACGGGCTTCCCATTCTGCAAGTATGGTGAGCCCTGCATAGCACCGGACATGCATTAACGCGCGAGAACTCTGATTCGAGCCTTTGCGCCTCGTTCACTAATCACGTCGCTTTGCTCGGAAAAAAACAGAAAACAATATCAACAGTTGAAAGGAACCGTTGGCAAGCCGTTTCCGGGAACTTTCGCGACCACCAAAAGTCGGCGGACTTTATTGCGTCGCGCGACGGAGTTTATGGCTACAGGTCACTGCGCCGGGGACACGCCTTTGCCGCCGGCAAAAACTTGCAACACATCGACTTCTGCTTTGCCGCGGAAGACGGTATGATTATGATTCATGATGCTCCGCTGTTGCGGACCTGAAATTCGCACTGGCGCGCCGGAGACGAGAGCTAGGCCATGACTCTGGCGATTCCTGCTCGGCTTGGCGATGTGTTTTTGGTCTGCCGTTGCCCTCGCGCAGACGCAAACGCGACCTGCCGCGCCGGCATCCTCGCCGATGCAGTTCGAATGGATTCAGGAGGGTTCCGAGGATGCCTGTGGACAAAGGTGTAGGCGGTGGATTTCAGCCACCGGCATGATCGTCGATACCACCCCGAACGACTTTGCAGCGTTTGTTAAAGACCGCGACTTGCGCGACGTCTTCGTCGTTCTCAATTCGACGGGCGGCTCGGTCGCGAAGGGGCTTGCGCTCGGCCGGGAATTCCGCCGGCTTGGTCTGAACACTGCCGTCGGAATTACGCTGAAGCCCGATCCGAAAATATCATCGCGCGCCGTCTGCAATTCGATGTGCGTATTTTTGCTGCTGGCGGGCGTGCAACGGCACGTCCCACAGAATGCTCGTATTCTGGTTCATCAAATCTGGCCAGCGAGCAGCCGCGCCGATGCCACCGCCGCCACCTACTCGGCCGAAACAATGGTAGTGACCCAGCAAATCCTGGGCGAGATCGCCCAATACGTGGTCGAGATGGGGGCGGACATCGAACTTTTTCGGATTGCAACCCGCGTCCCGCCTTGGGAGAACCTGCGCCCCCTCTCCCCCGACGAGTTGCGCCGGCTGCATGTTCATACCGCCGAGGAGATTGGTTTGCCCTTCGTGGATCCCAGCCTGGACGCAGCCGCACCGCCTGGCTCCGAAAGATCCCTGCAACCCCCGGCGCTCGGGTGGACTTTTGCGGCCGATCAACAAAGTCTGTTCCGCCGTCATCCCTTGACCACCGAAGGGCAACCGATCGGCAGTTTCGAGATTGCGTTCCGCTGCGGCGACGCGCCGGAGAGCTACCGCGTCGATTATGCGGAGAAACGCGCTGCGCCTGCCGGCTCCGATATCAGGCTCGATGCAGTCGGCATTGCCATCGAACGCGAGAAGGCAATCCTCAAGGTGGAGAGTTCGCAAGCAAGCTCGGCAGGCGGTGAACTGCTTTCGATTGCGCGCGGCCAGGTGTCGGCAAAATTCATGAATTCTCTGGGCGCAACAGGCGAGGCACAGCTACTGGTGGCTACGGCAACGACAACGCAGGTGCGGACCTTGATACGTGTCGGGCGCACCGGCTTAGCCGAGAACCTTGCCAAGCTGACGGCGCAATGTGCCCATTGAGAAGCTAGTGGTCCGATTCCGAAGTTCGCCACCACTCGCGGCACGTTCAGATGCGAACTTCGGAATCTATGGACCACTAGCAACTCTATGATTTTTAGTGCGGTTTTGAATTTGAAGTTCCTGAACGAACTTGCGGCCAGTTATGATAGGAACTCAAATTCACCGCACTAGCTAAGACTAAGACTAGAGCGCGACGCGCCGACGCCAGACGCCCGACATACCCTCCGGCTTGATGAGCGGCACGATCGATGGCGCACATATTCCGGGCGCGGCAATTTCTTCGAGGGGCGCCGTCGCCTCCACCCGATTGCGGCCGTTCGACTTGGCGCGGTAAAGAGCCCGATCTGCGATCTCCAGCATTTCCTCGACATCGGCCTTGGGCTCCATCGCCTTTTCACGCGTTCGCTTGAATTCGCCAGATACGGTGAGGCCGACGCTCACCGTTGGAATGAGATCGCCTTCGCGAAAGCGCGCGGCAGTTTCAATGAAGTTTCGCCGCACGCGGTCGGCTACCGCAAAGGCCTCGCCGAGGTCGCCGACGGGCAGAACAGCGGCAAATTCTTCGCCGCCGATCCGGCCGAACAGAATATCGGACCCGAGCGTCGCCGCGGCGGTCGCAGCGAACATCTGCAGCACCCTATCGCCGACGGCATGTCCCAATCGATCATTGATATCCTTGAACCTGTCGAGATCGAACAAGATGACGGCAAGCGGCTCATGGTCGATCGCTTGTTGCGCAAAGGCGGCGATTGCACCATCGAGGAAAGCGCGACGGTTGGCGACCCCGCTTAGCGGGTCGACCAGGGAATTGATCTTGTGCTGCAGTTCGGTGCGCTCCTTGGTCATGTTGAGGAGCAAGAACGACATTACGACCGTGAACAGGAGCGTGCCGAAGGCGACCAGCGCAAAGGAAAGCCCACTCATGAGCGATCCGCGGTCGAGGAACGGCATCAGCGAAGTTGCGGGAATTTGCGCAAGCAGGACTGCCGCATAGGCGAGGAGAACGATCACCGTCGGCCAGCGTGACAGCAACGGCTCGGCGCGCCCGCGCCAGAATTCCTCGGCGGTAGCCGCAGCCAGCATAGCGGTCATTGCCGACACCACCGCGACGCGCAGGTTGGGATCGGCGGCAAATACCGGAATTCGGCACGCGAGCAGCCATACCGTCGGGGCAAAAACAACGACGAGCGGCAGAACTTTGCGTCCGTCGAAAACGCGTGCGCCCGCCCAGGTCAGCCCATAGGCAAGCAGCACCAGCGCGTTGGCGACATCGACCGTCACGAATTCCGATATGGTCGCCTTGGGAACCGCGCAGGCGAGGCCAAGCGCGCAAACGATCTGCGCTCCGCCCCACCACATGGGGGCGCGAATGCTCCGGTTCTGCACGCCGGCAAAGACCAGGAGCGCGCCGAGAAGCGCGGTAACAAAGACGGTTACGACCGTAAGCGTCCCAATGTCGAGCTGCATGAAGCCGACCACCCGTCGAAAGCGCGGCAGTCTAGCGCCATAAGCGTTCCGCAGTGGTTTACCCCGGAGAAAACAGCACCGTTAGGGTTGCCGGGACGTCAACCGAATAGCGCGATTTGATTCGATAACGAGGTGGCGGGAGTGTTCTGGCTGGCGGACTGCGGCGGTGATACCGTTCTCTGCGGAGCGAATTCTGCCCCTTTAGCCGTTCCGAGACTTTTCCGAGACTTGGGAGGAGACCATGAGGATCATTTGCGCGGTCATGCTGGCAGGAACGATCGCATCGCCGCTGCAAGCCGCCGAAGCCATAGTGAAGACGAATTACCTCGCCTGCACTCCCGAACGGATATTCGATCGGTCGGAGATAATCCGCAAGTCGGGCGATGAAAAGGCGCTCAAGGCATTTACTACCGGTGCGCTCCTTGCCGAAACGTGTGTTGCTCTGAAATCCGGCATGACCGTATTTACCGAGGGGAAAGGCAAAGGGCCGGGGATCGTCAAGGTCCGACCCAAGGGCTCGTTCAAGCCGTTCTTTACCTCGGATCTGGCGTTCCAGTCGTCGGATTGACGAGCATTTAACCACTACCCTCGCCTCAAATTGCAGTTCGAGAGCGGCGGGAGCACCTCGAATTCGCTGCACGCGCGGGTCAGGCGCGTTTGCAGTCTGGAGAAAAGAGATGGATCTCAGAACACTATTCAGCATCGAATTTTTGCTGAGCTTCATCACGCTCTCGAATGTCCTGGGTGCGGTCGGCGGATTATGTTACGTTGCATCGATCTCCATGAAAACCGTCATTCCGTTACGCGTCGCGGCGATTGCGAGCGCGTTGTTTTTCCTGTTGTCCGGCATTCTCGCGCGCAATTTTCCTGCGATTTTCCTCTATGCCATGCTGCTGCCGCTCAACTCCTATCGGCTCTATCAGATGACGGAACTGATCAAGAAAGTTCGCGCCGCAGCCGGCAGCGATCTCTCGATGGATTGGCTCGAACCGTTCATGACCAAGCGCAAATGCAAGAAAGGCGAGGTTATCTTCCGTAAGGGCGAACTCGCCGATAGCATGTACGTCGCCACAAAAGGCAAATACCTGGTATCGGAACTCAACATCGAGCTTCGCCCGGGTCAGGTCTTCGGAGAGATGGGGCTCATAACATCCGGCTCGCAAAGGACCCAGTCGATCGAATGCATTGAAGGCGGCCACCTGTTGTCGATCAGCTACGACAAGGTGCGCGAACTTTATTTCGAGAACCCGGAGTTCGGGTTTTACTTCCTGCGGCTGGTCGGCGAGCGGCTTCTGCAAAACCTCAAACGCGTAGAGGATATGCTGGCAGCGGAGCGACAAAAGAATGCGGCTCTGCTGGCGGCCGCCGGGCCTGCGCGGCAGGCCTGATATGCCCCTCATGGTGAGGAGCGGTGCGGCGCCCCTGCGCTGCGACGCGTCTCGAACCATGCGGGCCGCCTCAGTCTTCGAGACGGGCGCGAGAATCCGTTCGTGGCTAGACGTGCACGCCCTCCTCAGACCGAGGCGGATTACTTCGTCTCTGCGGTGTAGACGCCGTCCCAGTCAGCGCCGGGCGGGCTTTGCTCGAGGCCGCGGATTCGTTCGGCATAGGCGTCGAGGAGCCCAGCCAATCCGAAAGGCTCGAAATTGGGCCGACAGACGGCGATGTTCTTGAGCGCCCCTGCCCAGTCCTGCTTGCGGTAACAGACGAGCAACCGCCGCCCAGGCCTCCTGCAGGGTGCGCAATTCCTGCGCCTGACCGATGTCGCGGCGGCCGACAACGGTATAGATGACCTCCGGCTCGGTCTTTCCTTTGACGCGAATCGAATCGATTTCCAGCAAGGCGAATTCCTCCGCCACCGCGGCCGCGGTGCGTGAGCCGATGATGATGGAAATACCGTAGGCCTTGGTCTGCCCTTCAAGCCGCGAGGCAAGGTTCACGGTGTCGCCCATGACGGTGTACTGGAAGCGCAGGTCGGAACCCATATTGCCGACGGTGCAGCGTCCGGTATTGATGCCGATGCCGACCTTGATGGGGACAAACTTCACCGAGGCTGCCGCAGCCTCCCGCTCGCGCTCGGCATTGAGCGCATCGACGCGCGCCAGCATGTCGAGTGCCGCGTGGCAGGCATCGATCTCCTGGGTGGCATCATCGAGCGGCGCATTCCAGAACGCCATCACCGCGTCGCCCATGTATTTGTCGATGGTGCCGTTGTGCGCGATGATCGCGTTGGTGAGCGGAGTAAGAAAACGATTCATCAAGGTGGTCAGGCCGTGCGGATTGTCCTTGAAGCTCTCGGAAATGGTGGTGAAGCCGCGCACATCGCTGAACAACACGGTCATCATGCGGTCCTCGCCGCCGAGGACCAGCTGTTTGGGCGATTTGGCCAGCCGCTCGACCAGCGTGGGAGACAAGTATTGGGCGAAGGCGGAGCGGATGCGGCGGCGATCGAGCTGTTCGCGGAAATAGCCGACCAGCACCACGCTCATGTAGACGGTGAGCATGGCGAGTAACGGGAACGTCACGTCGAACAGCATCTGGTAGCGGCTGAACGCAATCCAGGAAGCCGCCACCATTGCCGCCGCGGCAACCACGGCGATGGCAAACAGCGTGAGCGCGCTTGCAATCGGCGCGAGGAACGAAAGCACGGCACCGGCGACCACCGCGGCGGTCATTTCGACGGCGACCGCGTAAGCGGGAGAGCCCAGCAGAGAGTCGGTCAATGCCGCTTCGAGGAGTTGCGCATGCACTTCGACCCCGGGCATTGCCGCCGATACCGGCGTCGTCTTTATGTCGAGCAAGCCGATTGCCGAAGTGCCGAGGAGAACGAGCTTGCCGGCAAATTTTTCCGGGGGAGCGGTGCCGTCAATCACGTCCTTTGCCGAGACGTAGCGCGTCTTGTCGTGGGCGTTGTAGTGAACCCAGATGCGCCCGTTGCGATCGGTCGGCAGTTCGAGACCGGGCACTGCCACGGAGCTTACCCCCGCCTCGTCGGTGCGGATCAGGATGGCGCCCGATCCCGTCACCACCCGCAGGAGATCGAGCGTGAGCGCCGGCACCATCTTGTCCTCGGCCCGCATGACCATGGGCACGCGGCGCACGATGCCGTCGCGCTCGGGGACGATGCTGAACAGCCCGCGCCCTGCTGCCGCTTGTTCGAGCTCGGGAAGATTGCGCAGGAGATGGGGAAAGCCGACGAGGTAGCGACGCGGATCCGGGCCCATGCTGGCAAAACCAGTCTCCGGGTAATTTGCGGCGGCGCGCTGACTTGCCGTGTGCGTACCGGATTGGCCGAGGACCACCCTGCCTTCGCCGATCGCCTGGGCAAAGATCGCGTCATTGCTCGGCAGATGCGCAAGCACCTCACGCGTGCCTTCGTCGAGGTTGCGGAAATTCTTCACCGCCTCGTTGGGCGACGCGCGATCGGGCTCGGCAAACACCACGTCGAAGGCCACCGCGGCCGCGTCCCAGGCATAGAGTCGCCTGAGCATGTCGGCGATGAGCGTGCGCGGCCACGGCCATTGGCCAAGGGCGGCGACGCTCTCCTCGTCGATGTCGACAATGACGACGGGGCGCTCGGTGGAAGTGCGCGGCTCGAGGTTCTGATAAAGGTCGAAGCCGCGCAGGCGCAGCTCCTCAAGGGGATGCGGGTCCCAGATGCGAAGCGGCAAGAGGAGCGCGAGGAGCACAACGCCCAAGGTCCTGCGCGAAGCAAGCGCACGCGCAATTGCAAGCAGCAGGTTTTTCATTGCAAGCGCTATTTCATCACCCGCGCTCGCGGAAGGTGCGCATCAGCTGATCGCGCAGCGGCTTGAACAGATAGGAGATCACGGTCCGCTCGCCGGTCTGAATGAATGCTTCGACGGGCATTCCGGGCACGAGCTTCCCGCTCCCCAGCCGCGCCAGCTCCTCGGGGTGAATCGAGATGCGGATGAGGTAATAGCTCTGCCCGGTGCGCTGATCGGAGGTGATATCGGCGGAGATCCTGGAGACCTCGCCGTTGATTTCCGGGGTGGTCGCGGCATTGAAGGCCGGGAAACGCAGCACCGCGCTTTGGTGCAGCTGCACCTGCTCGATGTCCTGCGGGTTGACCTTCGCTTCGACGGTAAGGCTGTCGGTGTCAGGGACGATCAGCATCATCGCTTCGCCGGGAGAGATCACGCCGCCGATGGTGTGAACGGTGAGCTGGAAAACGGTGCCGTCCTGGGGCGCGCGAATGTCGATCCGCTGCAGCTGGTCCTCGGCGGTGATCCGGCGCTCCACGAACTCGCCGATCTTGGCGTCAATCTCGCGCATCTCCTTGGCGACCTCGCTGCTGAGGTCCTGGTCGATGGCGATGATCTTGAGCTCGATCTCGGCGATCTTGCCCTTGGCCTGGGCAACGGCGGCGACGAGCTGCGCCTGCTCGCCCTCGAGGCGGGCGGCTTCCCGCTCCAGCTGGGTGAGGCGCGTAAGCTGAACCAGGTTCTTTTTATAGAGCTCGCGCACCCCCTCGAGCTCGCGGGAGATCAGCTCGACCTCCTTGCGCTTGGCAGCCTGCTGGCCGGTAAGCCCGACGATCTCCTCCTGGAGCTGCCCCGACTGCTGCTTGAGCTGCGCCTTCTGCCCGAGCCGCGACGTGCGGCGCAACTCGAACAGCTTGCGCTCGCCGTCCATGATCTGGGCTACGTCGGGCTGCTTTGCGCGCTTGGTAAGCTCGGGGGGATAGACGATGGCGTTGGCGCCGTCGCGTTCGGCCGCGAGGCGCGCCTTGCGCGCCCACAGCTCGTCGAGGCCCTTGGTGATGATGGCGAGATTGGCCTGGGTGACGGTCGGGTCGAGCCGCGCCACCACGTCCCCTACCCGCACCCGATCGCCGTCGTGCACGCGCAGTTCGCCAATGACGCCGCCGGTCGGGTGCTGCACCTTCTTGACGTTGGAATCGACGACGATCTGACCCGCGGCGATCAATGCGCCGGAGAGCTTGGTGGTGCCGGCCCAGCCGCCGACGCCGCCTATGAGCACGGCAAATACCGTCAGGCCGGCAAGGACATTGCGCCGGATGGAGCGTCGGGTGGGGGAGGATTTGGTGGGCATTGGTTTGCTCAAGGTCCGTGTTGTTGCGAAGACGCGCGGAGGGAGCAGGCCGAGTTTGCGGCTCGCACTGAATGAAATTCGCCGGTGCTGCATCTCACGCTATCCGCCCCCAACCTCAGGCACGACTTTGAGCGGGCGCACGGGTGCTGCTGCCGGTGGCTCGCGGTGGAGCACCTTGGCGAGCACTTCGTCCTTCGGACCGAACGCCACCATGCGGCCCTCCTTCAAGGCGAGCAACTGGTCGACGCCGGCAATGGCGCTCGGGCGGTGCGCAATCACGACCGCAATGCCGCCGCGGGCGCGAATGGCGAGAATGGCCTGGGTCAAGGCGGCGTCGCCTTCCGCATCGAGGTTGGAGTTCGGCTCGTCCAGCACTACGAGGAACGGATTGCGATAGAGCGCGCGGGCAAGCGCTATGCGCTGCGCCTGTCCGGCCGAAAGTGCGGTCCCGCCCTCCCCGATCTGGGTGTCGTATCCGCCCTCGAGCGCCACGATCATGTCATGCACGCCGGCGGCGGCCGCCGCCGTGCGGATGGCTTGCGGGTCAGGGTCGGGCTCGAAGCGGGAAATGTTCTGCGCCACCGTTCCGGTCAGAAGCTCCACATGCTGCGGCAGATAGCCGATGTAACGGCCGAGGAGATGCGGCGCCCATTGATCCAAGGCGGCGCCATCAAGCGTCACCTTGCCGTGGTTTGCCGCCCAATAGCCCACCAGCATGCGGGCGAACGAGGATTTCCCGGATGCGCTCGGCCCGATCACGCCGAGCGCGTTGCCGCGCTGGAGCTTCAAGGAGATGTCGCGCACCACCGGCTTCTGTCCGCCGGGCGGAATGACGGTCGCGTTCTCGACGACGACGCTCTTGTGCGGCGGCTCAAGCGGCATGGGGTCGGTGTCGGCGGGAATCCTGGCCAGGAGCGTGCGCAGCCGCTCCCAGCTCTGCCGCGCCCCAACCCAGCCGCGCCAGTGGGCGATCGCCACATCGATGGGCGCAAGCGCGCGCGCGCTGAGAATCGAACCCGCAATGATGATGCCGGCGGAAGCCTCCTGATGGATCACCAGGTAGGCGCCGACGCCGAGCACCGCCGATTGCAGCATCATGCGCAGCACCTTGGAGATGGCGCCGAAGCCGCCGGCGGCGTCGCTGGCATGGCGGTTGCTCGCGAGATAATCGGTATTGACCTTGTTCCAGCGCCCGGTGAGATGGCCCAGCATGCCCATGGCGACCAGGGCTTCGGAATTGCGGCGGCTCGTTTCCAGCATGACCGTGCGCGACTGGGCGAGCTGCGCGGCCGTGCGCGTGGGCTTGAGCGTGAGCCATTCGGTCAGCAGCGTCACGATCACCAGGATCAAGGCGCCGACCGCCGCGGTCATCCCGATCAGGAAATGGAAGGCAAAACAGATGCCGAGATAGATCGGCATCCAGGGCAGATCGAACAGCGCGACCGGGCCGACGCCGCCGAGAAAGGCGCGCACGGTGTCGAGGTCGCGCATGGGCGCGGCGCCATCGTTGCGCAGGCCGACGATGCAAGGGAGCCGCACAATGGTTTGGTAGATGCGGCCCGATAGCGCCTCGTCGAGCGAAATGCCGATGCGTGAGAGGATGCGCCCGCGAATGAGGTCGAGGAGACCGAGCGCGACATAGAGCCCGCCTGCCAGGATCGCGAGGCCGAGGAGGGTCGGCACGCTGCGGCTCGGCAGCACGCGGTCGTAGATTTCCAGCATGAACATGGCGCCGGTGAGCATGAGGACATTGCTCATGCCGCTGAGAAGCGCGGTGGCCACGAAAGCGCCACGGCAGGAGGCGAGCGCGGCGGCAAGCTCGGAGCGATCGAGCGTGATTATCTTTTTGGGTCGGAGGGCCATCAGGGCTCAGTTAAGGTTCGTTATCACCTAGAATAAAGTAGTGTGAAAGATGTCACGTGTGTAATATGTCACCCAAACCCACCTTTGTCGCTATAACTTCCTGTAATTCACGGTGAAATCGGCGTGACCGGCTTTTTTTGCGCGGCGAAATTCCCGATCAGTGCACCCGCTGGCAATTGTCAGTGGAAAGTGTGCCTTTCCGAGGCTCGGGGCCGGAGTTTGGAACTCGGGAGCGGCGCCAATTCGGCCGGCCACTTGGATAGCGGAATTAAGCAGGGCGCTGAAATTCAAGTGCTTGATAGCCCGCTTTCGCGCGCTGCTGACCCCGATCACTGCAAGGGCATTACCTCGTCGAGCGCATCTACTCGGCGGCCCCGGGTTGAAAGATTGTTGGACCGGTTCCGTCGATTCGTCGTTTCGTCGCTGTAGATCCACGCAAGAGTCGCCGAATTATCCAAGGCGAGAGTCACGGGAGACCCTCCACCCGGTAGGATGAAGCGTCCAAGCTTGCGCTGCTCGGCATTCGCGGGGCGTCCGTCTAATAATGGTAGCGACAGGCCGCAATTTCGAGTTGCCGTGCTGCTCCTATGCCGGTCACACGATACACCAATCGATGCTCTCTGGTGATGCGGCGGGACCACCATCCTTTGAGAGAGTGCTTGAGCGGCTCAGGCTTACCAAGGCCCTTGAAGGGGTTACCCTGCTGAATGTCCTTGATCAGATCGTTGATCGTGATAATCACCTTCGGATCATTCCTTTGCCAATACTCGTAATCTTCTAGTGCCTCGCGAGCCCAAACGAGCCTCATTTCGAGCGCTCAGTCGATCTCACGTTTGATCAGCTTTCCTGTCCTGGCGTTGTTGATGGACCGCAGTAGGCGCCTTGCATTGGCCGGGCTGCGCAATAGGTGCAGAGTTTCCATCATGCCTTCGTATTCCTCCTCAGACAGCAAAACGACCGTCCGAGCGTTCTGACGCGTGACATGAAGAGCGGCATGGCTGTCGCACACTTCGTCCATGTATTTGGCCAGGTGCTGACGGAATGCGGTATAAGAAACGTGGCTCACGGCAACCCTCGTTGGCCGAAAAAGCTTTCGCTGTACGGATATATGTACGCGAGCTAACCTGTCAAGCTGGGTTAACAGCAAAAGCTAGCCAATCCGAGCGATGTCATGCAGAAGCGCGGGCCGCGTAAGGATGCGGCCTTAATTCGAGCCCGCCGATATGTCTCGTCGTCCACAGAGACGGTGATGTTCTTCATAGTTGGACAGTAGGCGTGAGAGGGTCGCTCTTTGCGTCAGCACCGTCAGTAGGTGACGGGCACCTGCCCGCTAGGCGGTTGGGCGAGTTAACGGCTGTCAACCGCCTGGACCCGGCGGAGACTGTCGCGGACGCTGCTGACGGTGCTGACGGCATTTTCGAAAGACGTACGTATCCGGATTACCCTACTGCCGGCTTGGCCTTCGCGACTGAAGGTAATGTCGATGCCGAGCGCCCGAAGAAACGTCTGCGCGCGACGTAAGTGGCCGGAAAGCGCGCGGGGATTTTTAGGCCAGCCGCTGCTGTCCCTGGAAATACGCTCGCAGCCGGAATAATCGGCACTGAGCCGCAGGAGGTCGGCGGCGCTGCCCGACCACGAGCTGCGCTCGCTCATGAGCTCTCGCACGCAAGCGGCGACCGGGTCTGCATCGATGATACCCTCGAGCACCGCCCTGCGGTTGGTGGCGTAGGCACGAGTGAAAGTGCCGGCCGGCCAGAGAGCTGTTTCGCAAGCCGTGGCCCAGAGCGCGAAGTCGGCCATCCGCGGAAGCCGGTCGAGGTGAACGCGACCCAGGGCCCCTAAGCCGTGCGCTGCGGCATCAAGCAGTGCGCCCAGGATCCGCGGCCGCTCAATCTCGAAGTCGCGCCAAAGCTCGGTCTCGGAGCGCCGCTGCTCTCTAATTGGCGCCAGGGTCAGAAAAATCGCGCGGTCGGCCAAATCCGGTCGGCCGATGATATCCTCAATGCCATTCAGAAGCGTGGGGCGCGCCGCTTGGAACAGCACCTCATCATCGTCGCTGTAGAGTTTGCGGACTGCGAAACTGCCACCGCTCGCGAGCCGGCAGAGTGCATCGGAGAGCCAGGCTGGCAAACCGGATAGATTATCGAAGGCAAGGAGATGGCCGTTATTGGCGGCAATCATCAGCTCCCGTTCCTCGCGGGGGAGTGCTCGGACCGCCGCTGTATTGGGGTCGATCAGCGCCCTGAGGAGCTTTGACAGGACTGTTTTTGCCGACCCCTGTTCGCCGGAGATCGCCAGCAGCGGATAGGGACCGCCGGATCGCAACGCCGCCAGCAGCCATGCGAGGATCAACACAAAGTCGTTCTGGTTCGAAAGATTGAGGAAGAAGCGGAGGGGTTCGATCGATCCACCGTGCTCTGGCACGGGCAGCGGCAACATACCGGGGGACCGACGGAACCGCACTGGGGGGCAGCCGAGCACTCGCCAACCATCAGGTCCAATCTCGACGGCACGCCAGTGCTCGTCGGCGAGATCGAGATAGAGGCGGCCGGCATGCTCGCCGACGCGGATATTCACCACCCGCTCGGGAGCATCAAATTGCGCCCGTGCTTCGAGCAGGTCGAGCGTAGTCCGGATCTCCGCCGCGCTCGGGGCGGCCCCGGTCGCGCGGTAATAGCAGCGCCGCAGCCAGGTGCGAAATCGCTTGCTGCGAATGGCCCAGGTTTCTCGGTGGTTGTCGATTATGATATCGGCGAATGTGGCGCCGGTCGCTGTGTGAAACAGCTCCTCACACAACGGCACCTCGGTGAGCATGTCGGCTGCTGTTAAGCCGGCGTTGAACTGTCCGCGGCATGGCCGCCAGATTCTGAGGCTCCATCGGCAGCGGCGCCTTGCGCCGGCGGGTCGGGCTCAATGCGTCCCTCATCAATGCGGGTGTGTTTCCAAAGCTTCCGCGCCACCTTGAGCGGGTCGATGCCGGCTTGCTTCCACCACGCCTCCTCGTTGCCGGCGCGATGAACGGCCCGGTGATGCATACGGCAGAGCGGGACGGCAAATTCGTCGCTGGCTTTGCGACCGAGCGCCCGCGGCTGCACGAATTTGATGTGATGCGCATCCGAAGGTTTACGGGCGCACAGGAGACACGGTTGTTTGCTTATAAATCGGAGATGGTCCCGGTTACGATGGCGGCGTGGCGCAGCGATTGCGAGCGTACTCTTGTCGATCCCCCGAGGCGGATCGCCGACGGCGCTTTCGTTTGAGCCGACTACATGCGGATCAGCAGATGAAGTCTGGGAATGAGCCGGGGGTTCATGGGATTCGGCAGACGGAAGCTCGGATAGTTTCTGTTCAAAGGCATCTTCCAGAAGCTTTGCATCGGCGGCGATGAGCCTGTTCTTGATAGCGAGCGCGTCGCGCGCCCAACAGGTCGCGCTCTGGTGCGTTTGGAGCCCGACGATTCCGGCTAATAGGCTGTCCCGCAACGCAGCCGATTTATTGAGCGAAAGCACCATTGTGCTCGCGGTCCTTGCTACTCCGCGTGGTTGGCCATTTCCTCGCGGCGGCCCGGGAAACTGCCATCCACCGGTTGGAACGGCAGATTTGACCATGCAATTAGCTCCTGGCCCTGTCGCGGGCGCTGACGCACAAATATCGGGCGCGTCGAGATCATCCTCACCGGCGATTCCGACCAACGTGAACAGGGCATAGCGGCGAGCGTACGTAAGTGCTGCGCCCATGCGCTGCGGGTTTGCGGTATCTGCAACCGGACAGACCGGCCAATCGGAAGCAATCCACTCACCGGAGGCATGGGCGAGCATGGTCGTGAGGTTGACTACCCCGATGTCCTTGTCGATGGCGGTAGTCTGAACTGTTGCTATTTCATGCTGGCCGAGAGCCTTGCGCACGATATCGAGACCAGCCGAGAGAGGCGCATACCGAAAGCTGCGGTCCCCCTCCCCTGCCCGGCCGCTCCGGATGATAGCAGTCAGCGACTTTTCCGGGTTGACCAGTTCGGCCTGCGCCTTGGCCAGGGCGGAAGCCAAAGCTGCGACCGATTCACTGGACCGGTGCATGGGCGGCCTCCGTCTCAAGGACATCAAAGCTCACTGCGCCCGATCTCGAACGCTTACCTCGCACCCCATGTCCAATCGCCTCTTTGGCGTCCTCGGGCATCAAGGATTTGAGCTCGCTTTTCGCCCGCTCGTGGTCGAGGAAGGCCTGCCGCGTATTGCGAAAGAGCGCTGCGAATTCGGACCATGAATTCGAGGCGCTCATGTCCACAACGCGGATGGCTTCGATCCGCGCACGGGGCGGCTGGCATTAATCAGGTGAGGCGGCTCCCCGGATTGTACACAGCGCCAGAATTTCTTTTGGCTGAGACCAACACACTGAGGTACAGTGGGTCCATGGGAATCATCATCTCGACCCATTTGCCGCCGCCGGTGATGATCGACAGCACCGAAGTAGCGCAGTGGGCGACCCACATATTATGCTGAAGCTGGGCCATATGCTTTTCCGCGGCGGCTTCTTCGGAAAAAGACCAGGGCAGCATGAACTTGGCCTCGAAAACAGCCTCGGTCCCATCTACGATCCCGTCGAGGGTGGCAGCCATCCAGGGGATGGCCGCATGTTTGACCCTCCGCTGCACATCCCGGACGCGCTGGCCTGTGTTGCGCTCGTACCAGTCTCGATTGAGCTGCTCGGTCGCCGTTCCAAGCTGCACTATGAGGTTGCCGGATAGATCCTCCGGCTCAAGCTCGCCCCGTTTTTCTCGCCAAAGGCGGACCAAGCCGGCTTCATCGTTGCCCATGATGACCCGAGCGTCAGAACCGCCGATGAATTGTCGCCGACCCAACCCTGTGAGTTTTTTCTGGTCCTGCAATGCCGAAATAGGAAACATGGCTTCCTTCCTTTTCAGTAGTGACGTCGCCTGTGCTCACGGCACATGTGACAATAGCACAAGCACCTGCCTGTGACAAGCGCACAATTGCGCATGGCACGGGCAGCCCTGAATTGGACGGTCCGGGACCTTGCGAAGGCTACAGGCCTTCATCGCAATACGATCACCAATATCGAGGTCGGACGATATGCCGGGGATCAAAAATCCCTAGACTTAATAGAATCCGTTCTCAGGAGGGCCGGGGTCGAATTTATCGATGAAAACGGCGGCGGGCCTGGAGTTCGCTTACGGAAGCCTCATCAGCGCGCAAAGCGCAAATAAGCTTCGATCGGAAATCGGCACCCGCCCGCCTCGGATTATCTGGCTGCCCTTGCGACTGCTTTTGGCAGGCAAGTTGCTGTCATGGTCCTTCGCCAAGTCTCAATATCGATCCGCTCCCAGTTGCGCTCAGGCTATGGCAACACACGCGCGCGGATGGCCAACTCGACACAACAAGGCCGGCCATCACAAACCTGCAGTCTGCCCGGACACGTCAGCTCAAGATCGAGCCGGCAACAGGCCGGTGATCAACGCGGCTATAGGGAGAGAACGCTGTTTCGATGGACGCCAATGGGATGACTGGGTCTCGAGGCGACTGATGGCACTTGCGCGTAAGGGGCCGGTGACGCGTCTAGGCTGGATTTCCACGGAAGCCAATTCCCCTAACATTGGAGATGGTCAAGGGATTTATCGGACTTAAGAATTTTCGTTCCGCCATTAGGTGAAAGGGTGCTCTGATAAGCATGCCTGCGCGCTGCTACTTTGCGATCCAGAGGACGAAAAAAACGCGCAACGAGAGCAAAAGTTACATGGCTATCAGCGCACCAAAATGGATAACCGAACTTGCGGGTTCTCGGACGAAAAAAGCTGGCGCTTGAAGTGGGGTTGATAGGTTAGGTGAAATCCCGTTCCGTGGAAATCCAGGCTAGTGCACCTT